>NZ_JBLHZT010000001.1:0-174354 GCF_047631475.1 Sneathiella sp.
TAAGTTCACGCGCCTTCTCTGCAAAAAGTGGCCAGTTGGAAGCCGGATCGACAACAACAGGTTCCAGTTTCTTGCCTAAAACGCCGCCTTTTTTGTTCTGCTCTTCGATGAGCATCAGCATGGCATCTTTTAGCGTGGTTTCTGAGATGGCCATGGTCCCGGACAAAGAATGGAGGACGCCGACCTTGATAGTTTCATCGTCGGCTTTGGCCACAGTGGCTGTGAGCAGGCTAGCGCCGATTGCTAGGGTTGTCGCGAAGCGAGACAGTTTGAATGACACGTGATTTCTCCATTTCTGTTGTAATGAGGAGTAATCCGCAAAAGCTGTGCCAAAATGTTTATTATTTGTTAATTTCTTCTAAGGCTTTGTAATCAATGCTAAAAATACCATTCTTTAATTAGAATGTTATATAATTTGTATGAAGCGTTTCGGTGCATTTTTAAGCACGGTTGATTAATTTTTAATCATGATTAAAAATTGTGCGATCAAAATTGCGGCAAAGACGGGTCGGTTTGTTCCAGTCCGCACCAGTCGGCAATAAACAACGCTGTCGACTGGGTAATGCGCCGCATGCTTTCCAGCTCCACCCGTTCGTTGAAGCCGTGGATGGCATCACTGTTCGGGCCGTAGACGAGGGCAGGTATATCCGCATAGAGGCCAAAAAAGCGGGCATCTGTTGTTGCGGTTGTTGGAACAAAAGGAAGTTCTTTTCCGGTCACGAATTGGTGAGCGGTTTCAAGCGCGGATATGGCAAGGGGGGTATTTTCGTTATTGTGATCAGCCAGCGAGTATCCTTCCGCCTGAAACCCGTGATAAATTATGTCGGGTTTGTTCTTTTTAAGAAAATCACTCTCGTTCGCCGCGGACAATAGGGTCTCTTCAAGGTCATTTTTAGCACGTTCGATGTCCTGACCCGGGAAGATAGCCATGCGAACATCGAACACACACCAGGCAGGCACAGAGCTTGCCCAGTCACCGCCTTCAATCTTTCCAATATTCAGATTTAGAGGATGGTTGTGTGCGGCATAGGCTGGATGTCTGTTTTCAGCCCGGTTCCAGCGTTCTTCCAATCGGTGCAACGCAGAAATGAGGGGGATGGCAGCTTCGATTGCATTGGCGCCTGACCCTGCTTCCAGAACGTGAACGGGGCGTCCTTTGAGATGGACCTGAAGCCAGATAACGCCGATCTGGGCGCTGGTAAGCGTTTCACCTAGTGGCTCTGGAATGAGTGCCGCATCCGCCGAATAACCGCGTTGGAGGCAGGCAAGCGCGCCATTGCCTGTGCATTCTTCTTCAACAACTGTTTGAAAATAGACGTCTGCGGCGGGAGCGAGGCCAAGCGAAGCGAGAGCGTCCAGAGCAAAAAGATTTGAAGCAATACCCGCTTTCATATCCGCAACCCCGCGACCGTACATCCAGCCGTCCTTAATATAAGGATCAAAAGGTGGGCGGTCCCACATATCAAGCGGGCCAACGGGTACGACATCAATGTGACCGTTCAGAATAAGTGATTTGCCGGTTTTTTGCTGAGAGTGATGAGTGGCCACAACATTAATGGCGTCTTCGTAATTTCCAATGACCGGTGAGAATCCTGGGAGATGAGCGATATCGTCAACATTTACATTCCACTGATCTATCTCATACCCTCTGGTTCGCAGGGTGTCTGCCATGAAATGTTGAGCAGATTGTTCGTTGCCGCGGGTTGAAGGGTGGCGGGTAAGGTCTTGCAGAAATTCAATCTGCTGATCAAAGAGGCTGTCGACGGCTGTAATGATTTTTTTCTTAGTCTCTGTGGGGATCATATCGATCATGCCTCTTTTTGCTGGCCAATGGGGGCGCTGTTTTTTAAGAGTAAAACAGATTTTTTGCGGTTTGCCAAACGCGGCCTTTGGCCTGATACTGGCAGCTCAGAAATTGGAGAGCAGTAATACAGGAAAGATTTTATGCCAAAAGCTTATTGGATCGCGCATGTCACAGTCACCGACCCGGACCCTTATCAATTATATGCAACGGGTGCGTCCGAAGCCTTTAAGAAATTTAATGCCCGCGTGCTTGCCCGTGGCGGTCCGGCGGAGCAGCTGGAAGGGGAGGGGCGCCCACGGAATGTTGTGATTGAATTTGACAGCATGGAGCAGGCGCTTGCCTGTTATCGTTCGGAAGATTATCAGCGTGCAAAAGCCCATCGCAAAGAGGCCGGGATTGCCGAAATCGTTATTGTCGAAGGTGCCTGACGGGCACCAAAGCGGGTATTGTGGTTGTTCTGGTTGATGCACTTCCCTATAAAAGGCCCATGATGAACAACGCGCTTTCAGATAAAATCCGGGTTATTGTAATTAATCGTGCGAAGGATGTGGACCGACGTAAGGTGATGACCGAAAGGCTAAATGCCCTCGGGCTGCGTCATGAGTTTTTTGAGGCCGTTGACGGTCATTCATTTAACGCCCATGAGGCGCCAGAATATGATGGTCGGAAAAGACGCCTGCATTTTGGCCGCGACCTTTCATCTGGTGAAATTGGGTGCCTGCTTTCACATCGCGGTGTTTGCCAAAAAATGGTGGCTGAAGATATTCCCCTAGCGTTGGTGTTGGAAGACGACACTTTTTTCAAGCCTGATTTTCCTCAGGTTCTTGAAAGCCTTCTGGCGACTGATGTGGCGTGGGACATGATCCGGTTTTTGAACTGGGATAAAATTTTCAGAGGGGCGCACCGGGTGCTCGGACCTCTTAATCCCGGTTATGAGCTGGCCCGAATACAGGCGACCCCTGGGGGTGCCTACGCGTATCTTCTGACCCGTCATGCCGCGGAAGAAATGGTCCGGCATACGGAACGAAACTGGCTGCCAATTGACTCTTTACAGGGGCGTGGATGGCAAACTGGCCTGAACGTTCTGGTGACCAAGCCTTCGCCCGTTGCTGCGGATTTCGATGTGCCGTCAACCATTGGTGAGGGGCGTTTTGAAAAGAAAGCAACCGTGACCGGCCTGACCCGTCTTGTTTTTCCATTATTTCGGTTTTGGTTTAAATGTGAAAATGGTCTTGGGAAGCGCTTTCACTACTGGCTTATGTCCCGCAAGGACGCAAAGAGCTCCAACGCCGGAATCTGAGGTGGATATTTTGTTGGAGAATGGTTAGAAATGACCAAAGCTGATGACGCATATTTGGAGGGGCATCGTTGAAAGCAGTAATTCTTGCAGGTGGATTAGGAACTCGGATTTCTGAAGAATCCCACCTGAAGCCAAAGCCGATGATTGAAATCGGGGGCAATCCTATTCTTTGGCATATCATGAAAATCTATGCGCATCACGGTGTTACTGATTTTATTATTTGCCTGGGATATCGAAGCTATGTGGTGAAGGAATATTTCGCCAATTATGTGCTCCACCGGTCCGATGTCACGTTCGACCTACAGGCAAATCAGATTACATATCACAATGCCAAGGCGGAGCCTTGGAAGGTGACGCTTGTGGAAACCGGTGCCAATACGATGACCGGGGGCCGTCTGAAACGGGTTGCCCATCATCTGGAGCCCGGTGAGACCTTCTGCATGACATACGGGGACGGTGTTTCTGACGTCGACATTAGTGCCAGTATTGCTTTTCATAAGGAGCAGGGCCGCGAGGCAACGCTGACAGCGGTTGCGCCTCCCGGCCGGTTCGGCGCGACGATTATTAAAGACGGCGCGGTCACGGAATTTGTCGAAAAACCAAAAGGTGACAACGGTTTGATAAATGGCGGCTTCTTTGTCCTTGAGCCTTCTGTTATCGATCGTATCGAGGGAGACGCCATGCCGTTTGAGGATGCTCCCTTGTCTGGTCTTGCAGCAGATGGTCAATTGTCCGCTTTCCATCATGGTGGCTTTTGGCAACCCATGGACACGTTACGGGACCGTAATCATTTGGAAGAGCTGTGGGCGTCCGGTAAGGCCCCGTGGCGGATCTGGTCCTGATGACTGACAGGTTGGTGGATCCGACATTCTGGAAGGGCAAGCGGGTTTTACTAACCGGCCATACTGGTTTTAAAGGCGGGTGGGCCGCCGTTTGGTTAAACCGCATGGGCGCAGAAGTAACAGGTGTTTCTTTGCCGCCCGAAGGGAACCATTCGCTGTTCGATACGGTTGTTAAACCGTTGCCGATCACGTCACATATTCTGGATATTCGGGACCGTGAAGCGCTGGCAAAAGTAGTGAAAGATGCGGACCCGGAAATTGTTCTTCATATGGCGGCACAGGCGCTGGTGCGCCGTTCCTACAGGGAACCGGTCGAAACCTATGAAATCAATGTCATGGGGACAGTGAATTTATTGCATGCCCTTGTGCCCTGTGAGGCCGTGAAGGCGGTTCTTATTGTGACCAGTGATAAAGTCTATCAGAATAACGATGACGGACATGCCTTTACCGAAGAGGACCGATTAGGCGGTGATGACCCTTATTCTTCCTCGAAGGCGGCATGTGAGATTGCTACTGCGTCCCTTGCCAAAAGCCTGTTTGCCGACCGGCCTGTCAAGATTGCAACGGGTCGCGCCGGGAATGTGATTGGCGGCGGAGATTTTTCGGAAGATCGGCTGATCCCGGATATCTGGCGGGCCGCTGAACAGGGGCAGGCGGTTACCCTCCGGTTCCCGGAAGCAACGCGGCCCTGGCAGCATGTTCTGGAATCTGTCTCTGGATATTTAACCTATTTACAGCAATTATGGTTCGACGATGCGGACCGGTTGCCATCCGCGCTGAATTTTGGGCCGCGCGGCGGCGAGGTGATTACAGTTGGAAAGATTGCAGCCGAAGTTCAGGCCGCTTTCGGTATAAATTCAGACTGGCATCTTGATCAAATGAAACAACCACCAGAAAAATCCTATTTGGCATTGGATGTTTCCTTGGCTAAATCGGCCTTGGGCTGGCAATCACGATGGCAGCCTGAAAAAACACTGGAAAAAACAGTTGCATGGTATGCAGCCTACACGGGCGGTCAGGATATGTCTCAGATGACCCTGTCGCAAATTGAAGACTATGAAAGCCAAAAGACATGAGTGATGGATTGCAGTGCCGTTTTTGTAACAGCGACCTGACGCAAACATTTGTAGATCTGGGCAAGACGCCTCTGGCCAATAGCTATCTGAAAAATGAAGAAGCGATTGCCAGCGAAAAATCCTATCCGTTACATGCGCGGGTTTGCGGTAACTGCTTTTTGGTGCAGGTTGAAGATGCCGTTCCGGCAGAAGATATCTTCTCTGACTATGCGTATTTTTCATCCTTCTCAGACAGTTGGGTTGAACATGCTCGCCAATATTCAGTGAAATTGATAGATATGCTCGGTCTGACGGACACATCTATGGTCATGGAAGTTGCAAGTAATGATGGCTACCTTCTGAAGCATTTTGTTGCGCAAGGGGTGCAGGTTCTTGGAATTGAACCCGCGGCGAATGTGGCCAAAACGGCTGAGAAATCCGGTGTAAAAACCGAGGTGGCTTTTTTCGGGAAGGAAACAGCCGAACGGTTGTCCTCGCAAGGACTGCGAGCGGATCTCATGGCCGCCAACAACGTTATGGCCCATGTGCCCGATATTAATGACTTTATTTCAGGCTTTACCATTCTGCTGGCAGACAAAGGCGTTTTGACGATTGAATTCCCACACTTGCTGAATTTAATCGAAAAAGTACAATTCGATACTATCTACCACGAGCATTATTCATACCTGTCATTGGTTACGGTTGAAAAGATTTTGGCAGCCCATGGTTTGAAGGTCTTTGATGTTGAAGAACTTTCCACCCATGGCGGGTCGCTCAGAATTTATGCCTGCAAGTCTGACTGTTCGGCTTATCCTGATGGTGAAGGCTTGCGGTCTGTTCGCAAAAAAGAAGCCACAGCCGGAATGGCGACACTGGACGCCTATGCAGGTTTCACCCCCAAAGTCGAAGAGACACGGCGGTCTGTGTTGGCTTTTTTAAAGGACGCGAAAGCGGATGGTAAAAAAGTTGCGGCCTATGGGGCGGCGGCGAAGGGGAACACCTTGCTGAATTATTGCAATGTGGGGACGGATTTGATTTCCTTTGTTGTGGATCGTAATCCGGAAAAACAGAACACTTTGTTGCCGGGGAGCCATATTCCCGTTTATGCGACCGAGCATATTGCGGAAGAAAAACCGGATTATGTGCTAATCCTGCCATGGAACCTGGCAGCTGAAATATCTGCGGATATGAGCCATATTTCAGAATGGGGCGGGCGGTTTGCAATCCCTGTTCCGACCTTGCACCTATTGCCATGATCTTTACGGAAACAAAAATTCCGGGCGCATGGCTTTTGGAGCCGCAACGGCATGAAGATGAACGGGGGTATTTTACCCGCACGTTCTGCCGTCAGGAGTTTTTGGATCATGGGCTGGATTTTTTGCCTGTGCAAAGTAACATTTCCTATAATAGGGAAAGCCTGACATTGCGGGGGCTACATTTTCATGCGCCGCCGTTTGAAGAAACCAAACTGGTGCGCTGCACATCTGGGCGGTTATTCGACGTGGCGGTTGATTTACGGCCTCAGTCACCGGCCTATAAACAGTGGGTCGGAGTAGAGCTTAGCCGGGAAAATGGTCGTGGCTTTTTTATTCCGGCCGGGTGCGCTCATGGGTTCTTGACGTTGGAAGAACATACCGAGGTGAGTTACCAGATGAGCCCTGAATTTGAGCCCGGGCATGATTTGGGCATTCGGTGGGATGATCCTTCAATTAATATTCAATGGCCTGCGACACCCCGCGTCGTTTCTGCAAAGGATCAGGCCCTATCGTTTATGGAATAAGATGAGCCGTTCAAATGCCTGCTGAAGGGAAATGCCCTTGAAGAAATGTCTGGTTACCGGCGCGACAGGATATCTGGGCCGCCATGTGATGAGCAGGCTGCTCAACGAAGGCTATGACGTACTGGCAGTGGGGCGTACGGCCGCGCCGCAGGTTTCGGTGCGGAACGGTCTGACATATTTTGAGCTGGATTTGCAGGATACTGATGCTGTATCTGAATTTCTTGCGGCCCATAAACCCGGTCATCTGGTTCATCTGGCCTGGGAGGCGACGCCCGGAAAATTCTGGCATTCACCCGATAACTTTAACTGGGTTTCAGCCAGTGCGCATCTTTTGAAAAATTTTGTCGAGGCGGGGGGCGAACGAGCCATGCTCGCGGGTAGCTGCGCAGAATATAAATGGGGTGCTGCGCCCCTTCACGAGGAGCGCAGCCCGCGTCATCCAAAAACCTATTATTCTGCCTCAAAATGCGCGTTTCATGATATGGCCCAAGTAATTGCAAAAGATATTTCGGTGGTCTGGGGACGGGTCTTTTTTCCCTATGGACCGGATGAAGCGGCGGCAAAGCTGGTCTCGCATATCTATTCCACTATTAAAAATGATGAAATCCCGATGTTTCAGATACCGGACAGGGCGATTGATCTCATTCATGTTGCAGATGTTGCCACGGCTTTTAGTCGTGTTCTGGCAAGCGACTTGGAGGGGGCCGTCAATATCGGATCCGGTGTTGCCATGCTTCCAGACGAAATTGCACTTACCTGTGCATCTGCATTGGGTAAACAGGATTTAATACCTGCGTTACAGAAACGCGCCTCCGAGGTGACAGCATCCGTATCCGTTCTAGGCGATATCCAGCGGTTACAATCAGTTTTAAATGACGCTGACATTCGATCTTTTGAGCAAGGACTTAAATCCTATCTGGAAAGCCGCTGATCTATGACAAATTCAAAAACGAGTGCTGAACTGTGTCCCTGATCTCAATTGGTATGCCGCTTTACAATGCGGAAAAATATGTTGCAGAAGCGCTCGAAAGCCTGCTGAAGCAAACACACACTGATTTCGAGATCATTATCTCTGACAACGGTTCAACTGACCGAACGCAAGAGATCGTTGCGGACTTTGCAGAAAAAGACGGCCGGATTAAACTATTCACGCAGCCAGAAAATCTGGGTCCATTGCGAAATTTTCAGTTTGTTCTTCATCAGGCTGAAGGAGAGTATTTTCTTTGGCGCTCTTATGATGATTGGTCTGATGATCATTATCTGGAAAGGCTGTCTTTAGCGCTGGATAAAAACAAGGATGCGGAACTGGCGGTTGCAAGGTTAGTGCAGGACAATGGCACAAGGCAGCGAATAGCCGGGCATGAACTTGATTATGACGGGTTTGACGGGCGGCTGTTCACACGAATGTATTTGCTGAAATCGTCTCACGCCAGTTGGATGTATGGCCTGTTCCGGCGGAATGCCGTTAAAACGGCGATTGATCAGGTCCTGGATACTTATCCGCATGTCTGGGCGTGGGATTATCTTGTGTTGTTCCCGTTTGCCCTGAAGGGCACGATTACAACCGATTATTCGACCACTTTTTTCCAGCGGGAAACCGGCATTTCCAGTAGTGTTTTTCGACCAAAGACAGCCGCGGCTCAAATCAGACTGGCGAAAGATTTTTATCGCTTTTGCCTAAGGCAGTTAAAGCGTTGTAAAATCGGTTTTTTCCAGACCCTTTGGATGTCGGTCTATCTATTGAAATTTACCAGCAGCCGAACAGAAAAGTTCTCACGAACGCTTCGAATATTATTGCGTTTACGCAAACCCTAAAAACAAGGCAAGTTTATTGCAAATAAGGGATTGTTTGTTTATAGGTGAACATCAATTCAAGAGTAAATTATTGACATATACAGTCGGACGGGCATTGAAAAGTGGACATATCACGCGATCAAATCAAGCAGGCTATCATTGATGCAGGGTCTTCAGATGAGGCCTTTTTCCATTTTCCTGAAAAGAAGGATGGATTGTACCTGCAGCAAGATCCAGATGAATATGCTGATTTCGTACATTTCATGGCAACTAAAATGCCGCCAGCAAAATTCAGTCTGGATATTGGTATTGCATCAGGCGGCCAAACGAAATTCCTTCGAGACTATTATCCGGTTGAAAAAACAATCGTGCTTGATATTGGCGAGCATGAAGCGTTTGTTCATTGGGAGCGTATTAAGCCCACGGTTAAAACAAACCTTGTGCTTGAACTGATCATGGATTCTCATATCAAAGAAGCCCGAAAAGCGCTTCTTCCCTATCAGGGGCAGATCGATTTCACCTTCATCGATGGTGATCACAGCTATAAAGGTCTGATGCAGGATATCGAACTTGCAAAAGAAATCGTGAAGGATGGTTGCACATTCGTTTTCCACGATACGGGGGCGGTTCCTGATTGCGTTCGTGTGTTCAAAGAACTTCAAAAAGATCCGGATTTCGAAATGCTGGCCAATTTTGATACCCGTTTTGGTATTTCTGTTTGGAAATATACGGCGGTTAATGGTCCTAAAACGGGATGGCGCAAAAAGGTGGCTAATCTGTTCTCCTGATCAATCCAGACAGTTTGTATGGCAGTCCATATGATGAAGCATGAAAATAATCCATCAGTGGCTGTCGTACATCTGATCCGCAAGAAAAATGGCCTGAAACCGTTTCAGGCCTTCTTGCAATCCTACCATCAACATCCTGATCCGCTTGCGCACGATCTGGTGCTGATTTTCAAGGATTTTGAACCGGGGGAAGATGCGCCCTATCTGGAAATCCTCAAGGATACGCACTTTGTCCGGTTTGACTATGCCGGAGATGGTGGCCTTGATCTGGATCCATATATCAAGGTAAGCCGCACCCTTTTTTACCCCTATTTCTGCTTCCTCAACTCTTTTAGTCAAATTGACTGCGACCGATGGCTCTCCATATTACTTTCTGGTTTCGAACAGTTTCCGGATGCAGGAATTGTTGGTGCGACAGGCAGTTGGGAAAGCTCTTCTGAGACAGACCCACCCTTCCCAAACCCGCATATTCGAACAAATGCGTTTTTGATCCCGGCGGCTATAATGGCCGAGGTCACGTTTATCGATGTGTATGATAAAGACACGGCGCGGGCAGTTGAGTCCGGGGTCGATGGCCTTTCCCGGCAAGTCAAGGGGATGGGAAAAAAGCTCTATCTTGCGGATAACAAGGGCGGGATCTGGGCTGAGGAAGACTGGCCGAAAAGTGGTATTTACCGGAGTAAACGCCAAGAGGGGCTGCTTGTGCGCGACAACCGCACACAAGCGTATGAGCAAGGCGACAACTGGACCAAGGAATATCTACATGACTTGGCCTGGACGGGAAAACCGTCCAAAGCCAATCCGTTGAAGCGTCATAAAATCCGTCATCGTTTGCGCCGGCTTTTTGAAAAGAAAAAGCCGCTGCGCTAGGGTTTTTCCTGCGTGTTCTGGTTTTGCTGTTCGCCGCCTAAAACCTCGGCAAGTGAATTTCGGGATAAGCGACCTTGCAATTCTCCCTCTTCACTGACCACCGGTAACGGATAATCTGCGTTCAGGGTTTCCGGAATGATTTCTTCCAACGCGGATTCAGGTGAAATCAACGGAACCTCTTCCAACATACCATCACTGATTTGCGTTGTTTTTCCGTCTTTAAGCGCGTTTTCCAGTGTTTTTTGCAAAACAACGCCCTGATATCCATCCTCGTTCACGTAGTAGCCGTAGTCGTCCTTGAATTTCAACATCTGCTTCAACGCAATGTCGATCGTCGAGGACGTAATGCGCGATCCGGGTGGTTTCATCACATTTTCCACCGTCAGGGCGCGGGCGCGATTAACGTCTTTAACAAACGCCTCGACATAGTCGGTCGCTGGATGAAGAAGAATTTCTTCAGGCGGTCCTTCTTGAACAAGTTCGCCGTCTTTCAAGATGGCAATCCGGTCCCCGATCCGCAACGCTTCGTCCAAATCATGGGTGATGAAGACGATGGTTTTGTGCAGTTTTTCCTGCAGGTCGATCAACTGATCTTGCATTTCGCTGCGAATTAGCGGATCAAGTGCTGAAAAGGCTTCGTCCATTAAAAGGATTTCAGCATCTGTACACAGGGCGCGCGCCAGACCTACACGTTGTTGCTGACCGCCTGAAAGCTGGGACGGATATTGTTGACCATACCCTTCCAGACCAACAGTGTTCAGCCAGGTTGACGCCTTTTCTTCCCGTTCTTTTTTGTCGATGCCCTGAATTTTCAGGCCATAGGCTACATTTTGAAGAACAGTGCGATGAGGCATGAGCCCAAACCGTTGGAAAACCATGGACATTTTATGACGGCGGAAATCCTGCAATTCTTTTTTGCCAAGTTTCATGACGTCAACATCGCCCACCAGAATTTTCCCTTCCGTCGGGTCAATCAATCGGTTTAGATGGCGGATTAAAGTGGACTTTCCGGATCCTGACAGACCCATAATCACGTAGATCTGGCCTTGCCCAATGGTCAGATTGATATCTTTAAGGCCAACTGTATGGCCAGTTGCGGCTAGAATATCATCCTTTGACTGCCCTTCAAGAACGCGGGGCATGACAGATTTAGGATCTGAACCAAAAACCTTGTACAGGTTTTCAATTTTTATCAGTGGCTCAGTCACTATGCATGCCCTCCATGTGTTTTTGAGTTCTCTTGGCATAGGCTTGCGATACGCGGTCGAAAATGATCGCTAATGCAACAATGGCAAGCCCGTTAAAGAGACCCAAAGTAAAATACTGGTTTGTAATGGATTTCAGAACCGGTTGGCCTAATCCTTTTACGCCAATCATCGATGCAACCACCACCATGGCAAGCGCCATCATAATTGTCTGGTTGATGCCGGCCATAATTGTAGGCATGGCTAGCGGCATCTGAACGCTCCACAGGCGTTGCGATGAATTTGCCCCATAGGCAGTAGCCGCTTCCAACACTTCCTTGTCAACCAGCCGTATACCCAGATTGGTCAGCCGGATGACGGGCGGGATTGCGTAAATGACAACGGCAATAACACCCGGAATTTTACCGATACCAAGCAGCATGACCACCGGAATAAGATAAACGAAGGCGGGCATCGTTTGCATGACGTCCAAAATTGGTGTGACCACAGCCTGTACCCGGTTGGAACGGGCCATGGCGATGCCAATGGGAATGCCGAGCACAATCGACAACAGAGTGCAGACAAAAATAATGCTCATTGTGCGCATTGTATTGTCCCACATACCGAAATATCCGATCAGGGAAAAGGCTACCACAACGCCAGCGGATAGTTTCCAGGATCGTGCGGAGAGATGCACAATGGCCGTTACGATAATGATCATCAACCACCACGGAGTGTTGATGAGCAGTTTTTCAAACCAGACCAAAAAATAGAGGAGAGGGTCAAAGAAGGTTTCGATAATATCCCCGTAACTGCGGGAAAATTCTCGATACGCGCCATCCAGCGTTTTTTTGATTGCTGTCAGGTCGCGTCGGTCCATTGCTGGAAATTCAGTCAGCCAAGAAGCATCTGCCATGTGAGGGGGGGTCCGATATTATTTCAAAAATATTTGAATGGCCCCTGATCCGAAGATCAGGGGCTTGGCGTCTTTAAAGCTCGGAGAGTGCTTTTTTAACTTTCGCAGCAACTTCAGCTGACACCCATGGTGTCCAGGTGTCTTCGTAGTTTTTCAGGAATTCTTCCATAACGATATCGCCTTCGGCCTGGTTGTCTTCCATCCATGCCAGCAAGCTGTTCATCTGAGCGTTTTTGAAAGAGCGACGCGTAAGGTAGGCGTAAGCTTCAGGAGCTTTGTCCGCAAACGCTTCTGTTGTCACTGTGTGAACAGGTGAAGGGGGGTACATTGTCGGTTTTGGATCGGCACAGTCATTTTGGGTTGTGCAATTGGTGAAATGTTCGAAATCAACACCTGAGCCAAAATCGACTTTTACCATTTTGTATTTACCAAGAACCGCCGTTGGCGCCCAATAATATCCGAACCAGCCTTCACCGCGCTCGTATGCTTTTGCGATAGAGCCGGACAGACCTGCACTTGAACCCGGATCAATCAGTTCAAAACCGGCATCCGCCATTTTCATGGCGCGGAAGAGATTGCCAGAGCTGATCTGGCAGTTCCAGCCAGCAGGACAGCCAACAAAGGCCGCTTTGTCGGGGTCTTCTGGATGCTTGAACATTTTGGCGTTTTTCAAAACACCTTCGATTGTTGCAAGGCTTGGGTCTTTTTTGACCATATATTCGGGAACCCAGAAGCCTTCTTCACCGCCATCGGACAATGATTTACCCGCAATGCGAAGCGTTTTTTCTGCGACAGCCTTATCCAGCGCTTCCTTCATGGAATTACTCCACAGTTCCGGAGCGATGTCAGGTTCCCCTTTTTCCATCATGGATGTACCGGTTGGCATGGTATCCCCCGGTACGAGTTCAGCCTCGCAGCCGTAACCATGGGTCAGGATGAATTTGTCAACGTTGGCGATCAGGCTGGCGGAGTTCCAGTTCATATCGGCAATCGTAATTTTTCCGCAGGCTGCACTTGCTTCTGTCGATGCCATAAAACCTACGGCTAAAAGGGCGGCGCCCAGTACGCGTTTCATTTGTATCTCCCAATTTCATGTCTCTTGCTTCGTTTCTAAATAACGAACAAGAAAAAGAACGATTATAGTGGAAAGGCTTGTCCGTAATGATATCGATCAGAGGGAAAAAATCAAATAGTATCACAGAAAATTTGTCGGGTTTTTATAATCCTCAACAAGTAAGAGTTAAACGGTTGATTTGTTCTTGTAGATCTATTTAAAAATATAATCTTCGAAGTATTTAAAAAGTTTTCTACTTTTTGTTTATTTGTTTTAAAACGGAATTATTATTTTTTCTGTTGTTTATTACGCCATTACTTGGATGGTTTAAGGCCTGTTTTACAGGTGCAAAATGACAGAGACATTCAGTTGTAAAAAGACCGGGCTCGGAACAAGCTGAAAAAACGGAAGGTGATGTTAGGATTGCCGTCAGAAGGTATTGACGGAAAAGTCGTCCTGCTCGCGTGTTTATCCAACCTTTGAAAGGAGCTTTTGCAGGAGTTTTTGTTCTTCTTTACTTAATTTTTTTATCAATTCTGCTTCTCTGGCTGTGTGGGTCGTGACCAGCTCGTCTGCCATTTCAAACCCTTCGTCCGTGAGCGAGACTTTGAGGCTTCGTCGGTCCTGAGGATCGCTGTTGCGAACAATTAGGCCCCGTTTTTCCAGTCGGTCCAGTCTGTTAGTCATTGCCGCGGTTGACAGCATCATATCCTTCGCAAGATCTTTGGGCGTTAATGTTTCGCCCTTTCCCTGCCGGCGGAGAGTAAGCAACACGTCCATACCGGCGAAATCCAGACCATATTGGGATGCATTTTCGATTACTGCCTGGTTCAGGCGAATACCGGCCCGCCATATATCTCCACACACCGCCATTGGGGACGCATCAAGGTCCGGTCTTTCCCTATTCCATTGTGTGACGATGCTCTCAGTTGTTGAACCTTCCTGTTTTTTTGCGGGCGTCCGGTTTTTTTGCTCTTGACTCATCACGGGGTATCTTCCATATAGTTCGATATCGAATTATTCGACTTCAAAATATCTGTTATCAAATTATCTTATTTCAAACTAATCGAATTAATTGTGGAAGTGAAGGAGTTTATCATGTTCCAGTCCCGTGTTTCTGAATATCCAATTGATCCCGTTTTCATGAACCGTTGGTCCCCTCGCTCTTTTGATCAGGCTGAGATGCCCCAGTCTGATTTGCTCACAATCCTTGAGGCGGCCCGGTGGGCCCCATCTGCATATAATATCCAGCCTTGGCGTTTCTTCTATTCCCGGCGGAATGATGCACATTGGCAGGGACATCTGGATATTCTGGATGATTTTAATAAGGGATGGGCGAAAAACGCGTCTGCATTGGTTTATATCGCATCTGACCGGATAATCACCCGCGACGACGCCGATGATAAGCCGTCGCAAACCCATAGTTTTGATACAGGTGCTGCATGGGCACAGATGGCATTGCAGGCAACCGTTTCAGGATATTCTGTCCATGCGATGGCCATCCAGAATGTAGAAACAGCGGTTCGGACACTGAATTTACCAGACAGGTTTCAGCTCGAGGCAGTTGTTGCAATTGGAAAACGAGCGTCAGTTTCGCTATTGCCGGAATTTTTGCAGGAACGCGAGATGCCTAGTTCAAGAATGACTGTACAGGAACTTGCTTTTGAAGGACTATATTCTGATGACAGCTAAGGTGCCAGAGGCCGCCCATTCAGGTCCAAAACTTTTATCAGAAAACCCGGCGGTCCTGCTTTTGGTCACTGGAATATTGGTTGGACTGAATTTTCCGTTGGGTAAAATTGGCGGGGAAGCAGGGGTATCCCCCATGCTCTGGGCAATGCTGGTATCGCTTGGTGTTTGTATCATCCTGTTTCCTGTGCTCAGCCTCAAACAGCGCCTTGCTTGGCCACGGGGCCGAATGGTCCGCTATATCGTAATTTCAGCGGTGATTTCTTTCATTATCCCCAATCTTCTGCTGTTTAGTGTGATCCCGCATGCCGGATCAGGCTATACGGGTTTGATGTTCGCCCTGTCTCCGGTTTTTACACTTTCGCTGGCAACGGTCTTTCGGTTAAGAACACCGGGTAAAATTGGATTGATGGGTATTGCCGTAGGCCTTGTCGGCGCTTCAATCGTAAGCATTACCCGAGGGTCTGCACCCGAAGCGCCACCTGTGATGTGGCTTCTGGCAGCACTAGCCATTCCGATGACGCTGGCATGTGGCAATATCTATCGTACAATGGATTGGCCAGACGGAGCACTACCTGACACATTGGCGTTTTGGAGCCACTTATTTTCAGTGGCCGTGTTTCTTTTGCTGATGGTTGCGGTCGATGGGTCCGTTCCACTTGGTGATCTGGCGCTGTCTCCTTGGGCCGCTTTTGCCCAGCTTGTTGTGGGTGGTTTGACATTTCCCGTGTTTTTCAGATTGCAGCAAAAAGGGGGGCCGGTTCTTCTGAGCCAGTTAGGGTATGTTGCTGCTGCGGTCGGGTTGATTGCCGCGACCCTCTTGTTGGGCGAGAGCTATGCGTTGCTAACCTGGGTTGGGGCGGCCGTGATTGCACTTGGTATTGCAACAACAGTTGTCGCTCAAATGAAAGAGTAAACCTTCCAGAATTGCCGCGATCAAAAGAAAGCGGCAATTCTTTCTTTCATCATTTCTGTTGAGCCATCTGTATAGGCGGCAATTTTCGCGCAGGCTAAATGATGTCCAAGTAACGTATCGGCCTTTAGTCCATTGGCACCCATAGCCTGAATGCAAGCTGTAATGCCGGACACTGTAATTTCTCCTGCATATTTTTTGGCATGGGCTGCACTTAAAACCGCATCGGCGCCGGTGTGGATGTGGTGCGCGGCTTTTGCAGTTAAAAGATCAAGGCATTCCCGTTCTGTCGCAAGATCTGCCAAAGTCCATTTCAATCCCTGATGCTGCAATAATGGCTGCCCGAAACTGGTTCTTTCTTTTCCATAAGCGATGGCCTGATCCAGGGCATTTTGAAGCATCCCGGCACACATCGCCGCAACATATGTGCGGGCACCATTAATGCTTGTCATAGCATATTTAAAAGCATCCCCGGGCGCGGCGAGTCTGTCTTCGTCTGGCGCAAAATAATCCGTAAGGGAAAAGCCGCCAGCACCGATTGAATGGCCCCCCAAAATGTCGTGACAGTCGCCTCGCTTAAAGCCCGGGTTTCTGGCGTCAATCAGGAATGAGGCAATGCCGCGCCAGCCTTTATTTCGATCTGTCTGGGCGTAGAGCATGATAATATCTGCATGGGCGGCGTTGGTAATCCAGGCTTTCTCGCCGTTTAAAATCCATCCTCCTGCTGTTTTCGTGGCGGATGTCTGAATGGCTGCGAAGTCACTTCCGGCGGAGGGTTCTGTAAGGGCGGTACATCCGACCAGCTTACCGGACCTTAGAAGCGGTGCAATTTCTTCGGCATGTCGGGATACGGAGCTTCCGCTGAGCCGGGCTGCAATATTCTGACTGTTGATGAGGGCAAAGGTGACGGCCATTGAGGCCTGAGACATTTCCCGTGCCATAGCAACCTTGTCCAGAAAACTCCCCCCTAACCCCCCTGTGTCGAGTGGGGTTTCCAACCCTAGAAGTCCATATTCAGCCGCTGCCGTCAGGAAAGACCGATCGGCTGTTCGGTTTTTTTCCCAGTTCAGGATATTTGGAAGAATGACCTCTTGCGTATAGCAGGCAACACGTTCTGCCAGCTTTGGTGTGGAATAGTTCATCAATCACCTTTTTCGGTTTAGCCTAAAAGCTTCTTGAATAAATGTCATCAAACTTTCCGCATGGAGAAAAAATCGCCAATTCCTATGGCAAGAACTCATGGATCTGTAAAAAAGCCCTGCGTTTAAGGCCTAAAATCAGATAGTATTGTCTGTTGGGTCCACTGATGGATCTTTGTATTTTTATCAGCCTTGGGGCAAATCATGAAATGTGCCATTCGCGGAACAGTTGTTTCCTTTCGGGATAATCCGTTTTTTACTGCGACAGAGGATTTCCTGTTCTATGAATCCGATGGTTTGGTCGTTATGGAGAACGGCAAAATACAGCAGGTCGGCCCGGCAGAAGTGCTGTTAAAAACGTTGGCCGCCGATGTGAATGTTGTCCATTATCGGGACTCGCTTATTCTTCCAGGCTTTATTGATTGTCACGTGCATTATCCGCAAACGGAAATTATCGGCGCGTTTGGGGAGCAGTTGATCGATTGGCTTAACAAATACACCTTTGTCGCAGAACAGAAGTTTGGGGATAAGGCGCATGCTGAGCTGACAGCCAATCTTTTTTTAAAAGAAGCGCTTGCAAGCGGAACAACGACGGCATCTGTTTTTTGTACGGTTGAACCCGCGTCAGTTGATGCTTTTTTTGAGCAATCCAACAAGGCAGGAATGCGGAATATCGCAGGCAAGGTTCTTATGGACCGAAATGCTCCCGCAGAATTGCTGGATACGGCGCAGACCGGATATGATCAAACAAAGGCGCTGATTAAAAAGTGGCATGGTAACAACCGTTCTTTATATAGCGTAACCCCCCGATTTGCGCCGACAAGTACCCCTGAACAGATGGAAATGACTGGGGCGGTTTGGCAGGAACATCCAGGCACATATCTGCAGTCACATATTTCTGAAAATAAAGGCGAGATAGAATGGGTGCGTGATCTGTTTCCGGGGCATAAAGACTATTTGGATGTTTATGATCAGTTCGGGCATGTTGGCCCGCGCGCCATTTTTGGTCATGGGGTTCATCTGAGTGAAAGCGATTTTCAGCGGTTGCATGAAGCTGGCGCGGCGATTTCTCATTGTCCAACGTCAAACCTGTTTCTGGGGAGCGGCTTGTTCGATCTTAAAAAAGCCAGTGATGAAAAACGGCCGGTACGGGTGGGGCTGGCAACTGATCTGGGCGCCGGGACCAGCTTTTCGATGCTTTCCACGATGGGGGAGGCCTATAAGGTTGCCCAGTTGCGCGGCTCAGCCCTAACAGCCTGGCAGGCTTTCTATCTGGCAACACGGGGGGCTGCGATGGCCCTTTATCTTGATGATAAAATCGGTTCGATTGCCCCGGGGATGGAGGCGGACATGGTGGTTATCGATTTGAAGGCAACGGATTTATTGGCCCACCGTTTGAAATATGCGGCTGATTTGCATGAAATTCTGTTTGTCCTAATGACGTTGGCGCCAGCGGATGCGGTTCGGGCAACATATGTCGGGGGGGCGCTGGCGGCGGAACGAAGCATGGAAACGAAAAAAATGTCGTTTACACATCTTTAAAAAACTGCCGTTCACGACCCTTTTACCAGTTGTGTGACCGGCGTCGCACCGGACTGGCCTGATTTCATCAAACTGTCATTTTTCTGTCGGGCTTTGTTAACCTTTGCGGCCCTACCGTACACCCTCTTGAGTAGTGTGATGGCGTAAGAGGGTTGCGATGAGTAGGCAAGAAAAACACTGGCACCGGCCCGCAATGCTGGAAATCCTGCAGGATGTTTCGCCAGTGCAGGAAACGATGCTATGTCGGGATGTGGCTGAGTTTTTCCGTCAACGCGAAACCGTTCGCGGTGTGGCGGTGTTACGTTCTGGGGTTCCGGTGGGGGTCATTTCCAGAGACGAGCTGATCATAAAAATGGCAACCCAATATGGTCATGCTGTTTATGGGAAGCGGCCGGTAAGCGAACTCATGGATACCAATCCATTGATTGTCGATGTGCAGACCCCGCTGGATGATGTGGAAAGATGTATTGCAAACGGGTATCCGCAAGCTCTTTTATCAGGTTTCGTTATTATCAGGGATGGATTGTATCTGGGGATGGGAACCGGTCTGTCTTTGTTGCGAGCCGGCGTAGAAAGAACGCGTATCAGAAATGCAGATCTTGTCAAAATCAGTCAACAGGCACAACAGGCCAATCAGATGAAATCCCAGTTCTTGGCAAATATGAGTCACGAGCTGAGAACGCCGCTGAATGCGGTTATCGGGTTTTCTGAACTGATCGCCTCTGAGGCCTACGGTAAATTGGCAGAGCCGCGATATAAGGATTATGCGCAGGATATTCTGGACAGTGGGCGTCATCTTCTTTCCATGATTAACGATATTCTGGATATGTCCAAGATCGAAGCGGGGCGTTACGAGCTTCAAGAAAATTCAATTGACCTGAACCGTCTAACCGCGAACGTGGTCAAGATGTGCCATGTTCTGGCAGTGGAAAAAGGCGTTCATCTGGGCTGTCAGTGTAAGGTGGGAACGCCGATCTTACGGGCAGATGAAAGAGCCTTTAAACAGATACTGTTGAACCTGATTTCAAATGCGATCAAATATACACCGCCGGGCGGGACGGTTCTTGTTGAGTGCGAGGAACTGCAAAGCGGTGATTTGCAAATCGACGTGATTGATACGGGTGTGGGGATCCCCAAAGCCATGACTTCCAAGATGCTGGAGCCATTTGCACAGGCTGGAACGGACATCAATAACAAAACACAGGGTACCGGATTGGGGTTACCAATTGTGAAAGCGCTGGCAGAGTTGCACCAGATGGCGTTTCAGTTGATCAGCGAGTCTGATGCCGGAACGACAGCCCGCCTCGTCGTTCCGCACGCACGGGTGGAATGGCATCATTTAACATCTGCCACGTCCGCCGGTGTTCTGCCGCCCAAAGCCGCGGTGATTTCCTGTGCAAATTGAAAGGCCGTTTGGCCGAGAACGGGAAGACGCTCTGCAGAAATACGGGCGGCCGGACCGGAAATGGAAACCGCTGCTAATGGTTCTGCATATTCGTCATAAATTACACTGGCCACACAGCGCAGGCCCACCGCATGCTCTTCGTCATCGATCGCAAAACGCTGGCGCCTGCTTTGAAGGAGCTCCCTTTTTAACCGGTCGCTGTCAGTGAACGTTTTCTCTGTTAGTTTGGGAAGTCCTCGAAGGGATATTATTCTGTCAATATCGGTGTCATCCATAAGCATCATGATGGCTTTGCCGACCCCGGAGCAATGAAGAGGCACCCGATTGCCCGGTTTTGAATATACCCGCATCATTTCGCGGCTTTCCACCTGGGCCATATAAATGACATCATCGCCTTCGCTAATCGCAAGATTAACGGTTTCCCCGCTTTCTTCCATCATTCTTCTCATGAAAGGGCGCGCGACGCTGACAAGGTCGCGAGAGGAAAGAAAACCATTGCCGGTGACAAAGGCCTGCATGCCAATTTGCCAATGACTGCTATCGCGATCATATTGAACGTAACGTTCTTCTTGAAGGGTGGTTAGCAGTCGATGGCTGGTTGAGGGGGCAAGACCCAAGGCACGTGAAATACCCGTGAGTGTCATGCCGGGTGGATTTTCCGCAATGACATTTAGCACGCTTAAGGCTCTGGTCAGAGACTGGACTTGGCCGGTACGGGATTTTGTCGGGCTGGTTTCGGATGCCATAGGTCGATTATTCCGTATTGTGAAAACATTTCCAATTTATATTCCACTGAAAGAAAGAAACTGTCAATATGGGTGAAATTTACTGGCTCACGATTTGAGTGACGCCCACTATGTCAAAGAAAGGGTTCGCAATGGCAGACCGCATGCAGATCGGAACGTTGCAGGTTGCAGAAGAATTAGTCTCGTTGGTGAAAGATGAAATCATCGTTGGTCTGGATCTTGAGGCGGAAAAGGTCTGGCAGGTTCTGGAAACAATTCTCAACGATTTTGCACCGAGAAATCGGGCATTGCTGGAAAAACGCGAACTCCTGCAGGAAAAGATTGATAACTGGCATCTTACCCGAAAAGGCGAAGCCCCGGACCCGGCAGCCTATAAAGCTTTTCTGATGGAAATTGGCTACCTTGTGCCTGAGGGCGATGATTTCAAGGTGACAACCGATAACGTTGATCCTGAAATTGCATCCGTTGCCGGGCCGCAGTTGGTTGTCCCTGTTATGAATGCGCGATATGCCCTTAATGCGGCAAATGCCCGTTGGGGAAGTCTGTATGATGCGCTTTACGGCACCGATGTCATCTCGGAGGATGACGGCGCGACAAAAGGCGGGGGTTATAACCCTGCGCGCGGGGCAAAGGTTATCGAATATGCATCAACATTTCTGGACGATGCTGCCCCATTGGCGACCGGTCAGCATAAAGATGCAAAAGAATATGCCCTCGACAGCAAGGGTGAGTTGCAGGTCACGTTGCTGAATGGCTCGAAAACTGGCCTTGCCGATCCAGATAAGTTTGTTGGATATATAACAGATGGGCATTTAACCTCAATCCTGTTGAAAAATAATGGTTTGCACCTGGATATTCAAATTGATGCTGCCCATCCAGTTGGTAAGGACCATCCCGCCAATGTGAAAGATGTGTTGGTAGAATCGGCACTGTCGACCATTCAGGATTGTGAAGATTCTGTTGCTGCTGTTGATGCTGAGGATAAGGCTCTGGTTTATCGGAACTGGTTGGGCCTGATGAAAGGTGATCTTGCCGATAACTTCGAAAAAGGCGGGACGTCTGTCACTCGAAAATTAAACGAAGACCGTGTCTATACGGGCAAAGACGGCTCAGAAATTGTTCTGCATGGCCGCAGCCTGCTTCTGGTTCGGAATGTCGGGCATTTGATGACAAACGGGGCCGTTCTGGACAAAGACGGACGGGAAGTGCCAGAAGGAATTCTGGATGCGGTTATGACAACAGCCTGCGCGCTGCATGACCTCAAAAAAACGTCAGGTCTTAGAAACAGTCGGGCTGGCAGTGTTTATATTGTGAAACCCAAAATGCACGGCCCGGAAGAGGTTGCTTTTACGAACGACCTTTTTGCGGCAGTTGAAGATGGTTTCGGTCTTGCACGGAATACCTTGAAGGTAGGCGTCATGGACGAAGAGCGGCGGACAACCGTTAATTTGAAAGAATGCATTCGCGCTGTATCTGAACGGCTTTTCTTCATTAATACGGGATTTTTGGACAGAACGGGTGATGAAATCCATACCAGTATGGAAGCGGGCCCCTTCATGAGAAAAGATGATGCCAAGGGTGAGGCATGGATTGCTGCCTATGAAGACTGGAATGTGGATATCGGTTTGACTGCGGGTCTGCCCGGACATGCCCAGATTGGTAAAGGAATGTGGGCGAAGCCCGATGAGATGGCAGAAATGATGGCCGCTAAAACCGGGCATCCGATGGCCGGTGCAAACTGTGCCTGGGTTCCTTCGCCGACAGCAGCGACCTTGCATGCGATGCATTATCACACCATTTCAGTTGCCGCCCGTCAGGCGAAATTAGCAGATCGCCCGCGCGCAAGCCTTGATGATATTCTAACGCCGCCTCTGATGGCTGGTCAGAATTTGTCAGATGCCGAAATCACGGCAGAGATCGAAAATAACGCTCAGGGTATTTTGGGTTATGTTGTGCGCTGGGTTGATCAGGGCGTTGGATGTTCAAAGGTTCCGGATATCAATAATGTGGGACTGATGGAAGATCGGGCCACGCTGCGCATTTCCAGCCAGCATATCGCTAATTGGCTACATCATGGCATTTGTACAGAAGATCAGGTTATGCAGATTATGAAACGGATGGCCGCAGTTGTGGATGATCAGAACGCGGGTGATCCGATCTACCAGCCAATGGCAGAAGACTTTGATGGTTCCATCGCCTTTAAAGCGGCCTGTGATCTGGTCTTTAAAGGGCGGGTTCAGCCAAGTGGCTATACAGAGCCGATCCTGCATGCATGCCGGTTGATAGCGAAGGCCCAATAGAGCCTTGCTTTGTAGCGCTCCGATTTTTTGTTCCTAAAAAATGCTATTTATAGGTGTTGCAAATTGTGTTTCAACACTACTGATAAATGTATATGCTATCCGAATAGCGTTTCAGTTTCGCTTCATTGAACCCCAGAAAAAAATGAAATAAGGGGTTTCAAGGCGAAACTGAGCGGCGGGAAAATGGGGCATTGGGAGCAAGTAGTTGAGCGTAAAGAGTCGTCAGAAGAAAACATCAGAGTCTGCACATAAGGCTATGGAGCTTGGCCCACTAGAAACAAATGTCGGCTATTTTATGCGGAAATCAGTGTTGGCGGCGCAAAGTAGTTTTTTGAAAGAATCCGGCGTAAAGCTGCTGACAGGGCAATATTCCGTCATGGAAATTATTGCCCAAAATCCCGGCCGAACCCAGTCCGCGATTGCTTGGGCAGCAGGTTTGGACCGTTCCTCGCTGGTACCAATTTTAAATCAGTTTGAAAAAAACAATTTGATCACCCGCGAACCGGTTGAACGCGATAAACGCGCATATGCTGTGTCCTTAACTGAAAAAGGCCAGACGGAACTTGCAGTTTTAAGGGAACAGGTGGTCAAAATGGAACAAAAGTTTATCGATGGGTTAGGGGCCCGCAATCATCAGCAACTGATTACCTTGCTAAAGAAGTTTCAGGACATCCTTTAAGATCGAAACCCCCGCAGTCTTTTCTGTTGAGCGAAAAATGTGGCTTTTAGCCAGTCAAAACCGGCCTGTATTCTCTGGGTTTGGTAAAGATCCGGATGCGTTGCAATCCAGGCTTCCCGGTACAGGATCGGCTTTTCGCCACTGAGACGGATAAGGTCTGGATGGGCGTCTCCCATGAAGCAGGGTAGGATACCTGACATTTTAGTGTGCAGAACGGCGTTCAGGATCGAGGCCGCTGACGGGCATCGAAGGCCAATATGGGCATCTGGGCAATTGGTTCGGATCCATTTCATTTCGGGAAGGTCTTCATATATTTTATCATAAACAGCCCAGACAGGGGCGTCGGTGTCAGGCGCCTTATCGTTATGGCTTCTGTGATGGTAGACAGAAAAACCGATATCGGCCAGTTTTCGGATTGTCATCGCTCCGCTTGTGGGGCGGGCCAGACGGACAGCAATGTCAGCTTCAAATCGATCAATACCCAGATTTTCACTACTGCCAATAAGCGAAAGCTCGATATTCGGGTGGGATTCCTGAAATTCCGACAATGACGGCATGATGATTTGATTGATCAGGCTTTCTACGGCTGTAATTCGCACAGGGCCAGAGGGTACAATTATTAAGGCGGACCAGCTTCACCAGACCTGTCTTGCTGGTCTTGCGGATCGTTTCTCTATACTGGTTCCAACCCATACATCATTTGCAGTGGAATCCTGATCTTGAATTTCAGCCGAATTGCATTGGCGATTCGGCTTTTCCGCCATATTTTTTTCAACATACTAATAGTTGCTAAAGAAAAAATTAAAAATCTATATGATGGTATGATCAGCGGCCCTCAAGATATAGTAGGTTATGTCGGGCAAGAGGCATTAAGCCTACAATTTAAACTTTTATCGTGCATTTTGGAAATTTATTTTCAATCAATGCGCTTGTTATTCACTTTTAAAGTGCGTTACTTTCTATGTCATCAACTAACTTATTGGGAGGGCATAATGCAGCTGATGTTCAAAGATATTGGAAATACGATCTCAATTAAAACCTGCTACTCTCGTTTCCTGAGTTCTGCCGCTGTATTGACACTGATGCTCCTTCTGTCGACGGTTTTACTTCTGAATAACGAGGGCGGCTTGCAGGAAACTGCGCAAAATGAAGCGCTTATGCTCGTACAAAAATAGTGTTTTGTTGAGGTTGCCTAAATGCTGTTTGGATTGTTCGTCTACACGCATGTTATTTAAAGTATTAATTAGAATTTATTGGAACGATAGGCTGTTCCTCACTTTTATTTAAGATTCTCATCCTAAGATACGCTAGACACAAAAATATTTTCGAAAGTAAGTATAGCGATAGTGTGTATGGCGGAAACAATAAGTCAGTTAGAACGATATAGGGCGAAAGCGATTGGCACGAATGTCAACGCCGTGTCTTTATTGGCGACAGATTATCTGAACCATTTTAACGAGGCCTTGATGCTCGCTGAATTGGTAGCTGATATGCCTGAAATGCTGGACGATTTTCTGATATGGCTGCCTAAACATTACCGGGATCATTTCCGCGAGAGTGGGATTGCAGATAAAGAGTTGGCGATTGATGCATATGATGTTTCGCCGCCTGAATATCGCGTACCGTTTGAGAGTAATGTCAAAATCCTGAATAAGCAGCTAAGCCTGCTGCAAAAATCTCTTGATCGTGATCGTGATCAATTACAAACTCCTGAAAAGCGTGAGTTTATTGCGGCGAAATGCTCGTTAATTCGTGGGCTGATAGACCGAATTGGTGGTATAATAAACGGGCAGGTCGCTGAAAAAACCGCCGCTAATAAAGACGCTCAGCGACAGACCCAGACGGACCAGCAGAAACCGGTTGAGCCCGCGGCACCCGCTCGCCCACAGCCCAAACCGACGTCGGAGGTTATCGAAGTTTCTGGCGGCGAGCTATTGGACCAGTCTGATATTGATGCATTGTTCGATTAATCTGGTACGGTAAAGTTATGAACATTTGGTATGTTTCAGAGGCAAAAATTCTTTGGATTAGCGCGGTGATCGCGTGTGCCCTGCTCATGCCCCTACCTCAAGCGCGCGCTTTATCTGCCGGACAATGCAGAGACACTTACAAAAAACCTGAAATCCGGCTTCTTCTGACAAACGCCAAAACAGCGCTCATAACCAATAAATCTTCATCGCAAATCAAGCGTATCGCCAACCGCACGGGTGCTTTCAAGCCAACAACGGCAGGACAGCTTCGCGGTTTGACCTATACAAACGATGGGTACGAATTCAGCCTGAAGGTTCAGGGAAGAAAACTGGCCGATGGCCGTTATTGCGTGCGGCTGACGCAAATCGATTTCAAATATGGCATGCGAGAGGCGCAGATTTTCATTGACCGTAAATACAAGCCGGGGAGCTGTAATTTCAAGGTCGTTCTGGCGCATGAACAGGAACATATGAAGATCAATATGGCGGTTCAGCAAGACTTCACGAAAATGATTGATGACGCATTGCAAAAAATCGCCGAAGGATTGCGTCCTGTCCTTTCCAGTTCGGTGCAGAGAGCCGCAGATTCGATGGAAAACGCACTTTATCATGATTTGAAGCCGGTTATTCGAGAGTTTCAAAAACAAAAAAGAAAAGCCAATTTGAAGATCGACACACCGAAAAGCTATCAACAGGTACAGTCCCGTTGCGCGGGCTGGTAGCAATCGGAAGTCTTTAAAGTGAAAGCTTCTGTTTTCTCCCAATAGGTTAGTGGCACCCTCCCCAAATGCATGCGAAACCTTTTCTTGATCGAGAACTTCTTTCAGATCTGATACTGCAGTGAGAAGTTCTGGCAAACCTGTGCTATCGTCAGAAAATTGACGGTCAGGAGGCCAGAAAATGACGAATGCCAAAGGTGGATGCCTATGCGGAAAGCTTCGATACGAAGTGTTAAAGCAACCGGCCCGTACGACCATTTGTCATTGTAAATTCTGTCAGCGTGCCACTGGTTCGGCTTATCTGGTGGAGCCGATATTTGAAAGTGCGGACTTCAAGATAACTCTGGGGACACCAAAGCGTTACACACATTTATCTGAGGGCAGCGGGAAGGAAGTTTACATTCATTTCTGTGACAATTGCGGGACCAAGTTGTTTTTAACTTTCGAACGATTTGATGGCGTCATCGGCGTTTACGGCGGAACTCTAGATGACCCCAATTGGCTGAAAATAACGCCGGAAAATGCCAAGCATATTTTCTTGGGAGAGGCGCTGCGGGGCACTGTTGTACCGCCGCATTTCGACACATTCAAAAAGCACGCAACCGAAAATGACGGTGCTCCGAACGCCGCGACGATCTTTGCTGAAGCTCATATTATTGACACTGAATAGTACCATTGGTCGGTTCTTTTCGCGTTGGTTGCAGGGCTTTGAAGGTACAGAGCAATAGAACCTTGGTGTTTTGCACCGGGTGTTCTCATCCTCCAAACCAGTTGTTTTTGCCTTTTATTAATCTATTTCGGTTTAAATGATCTGTCAGTCTGTTTGCGGCATAAGCAAAGGGCTTATTGGCCCGGAGAAGAGTAGATGATTATTGGCAAAGATATTCAGGAAATGCTGTCGAAACTGGAAAGTGAGCGCGCTTCCGCTGGTGCTTCTGGTGAGACAGTATACGCGGAAAACAGGGCCTTCCGGCGCAGCCGTGTTGTGTGGGAAGCCAAATTGAAGATGTGCTTCAATCAGGTCACTCTGAAAGGTGAAGTGCGGGAAATAACGGGCGTTGTTCGGGATATTTCTGCAAACGGGGCAAAAGTCGACTTGAGCGAGCCCATTTTCGAAAAAGCGGATCTTGAACTTCATATCCCGAAATTGGGGATGTTCCGCTGCAATGTGGTTTGGCAGGATCACACACGGGTGGGCATTCAATTTGTCGACAACCCAGATACAATCTTTGCTCATTTAACGCGGATCTTACCGAAAGCGTAACCCTTATTCATGTTTGATCATCGCTTTCAACCGGCATCAGCGCTTCTTTTGGATTCGCAATCTTCCATGCGATATAATACGCGCGTTGCTTTGTTGAATATCGGCTTTGGTGAAGTTGAGGCGGTTAGCAATCATTCAGAATTCATGGAGCGATTGGAAAAGAAGCATTTCGATCTGATCGTTGGAGACAGCCGCAGTGTTGGCGAGGATACGTGTGATCTCATTAAGAAAATCCGCCATAACGCGATCGGTCATAACCCTTTTGTCAATGTGATCGTGACGCTTTGGGATGCGTCGCCCGATGTTGTGCACAGCACGATTGATTCCGGGACGGATGATCTGATCATCCGGCCGATGTCGAACGCCCATCTGCGAGACCGCGTAAGCGGGCTGGTGACGGCCAGAAAGCCGTTTATTGTGACAAGTGACTATATTGGACCAGAACGACGTCAGATCGTCCGGGGGATGTCCCGTGTGTCGCAGATGGTGGTCCCTAACTCTCTTCAGGCCAAGGTTGAGAATAAACCGGAGTTAGATGCCACGCCGGAGAATATCAAACATGCTCTTCAAGCGGTGAATGATCGAAAGATTACGATTTATACCGAACTGTTCCTTCATCATTCTTCCCGAATTCTATCGTTGGCGGCAGATCCCAGTAAATTGCAGGAACGTCAGGAACTGATCAAGGACATGCTGAGTATGAACGAAGATTTGGAGAGACGAATTGTCGGAAGTGAGTTTAATCATGTTGCGGCATTTTGTGATGCGTTGCGGGATCTGCTGCGCCGTTTATTGACTTCTAATGAGGATCTGAAAGAACAGGAACAGGAACTGATGATGCAAATTCCATTTGCCATTCACAAAGCATGCAAAGAATTACGCCAGTCTGCGGATCTGGCATTTGATATCCAGGATTTAACGAGCATTTTGAAAACAGCTAGTCAATAATTCTCTGAATGAGCGGGAATTTGTCCAATATGGACTACTTTCCGGATTTCGGTCGACCTATATTATAAACAGGGCTAGAAATGTATTGGTGTAAAAGCCAAATTGGGAAGTGGAAAAAAAACAGGTATGACTGAAAAAACAAGACAGGAAAAAGGGTGCCGCCGCAGGTCTGTCATCGGGATTTTTTGTCTTAGTTTTATATTGGGGATGTCTGCATTAACCGCTCTCGCTCCGGCCCAGTCAGTAACGTTTTTCAGGATCGGCACAGGCTCAACGTCAGGCACGTATTTCCCGATTGGTACACTTATCGGTACGACAATTACAGGACCGCCCGGTAGTCGTTCCTGCGAAGACGGCGGAAGTTGTGGGGTCCCCGGTTTGATTGCCGCGGCGCAAACCACGCGCGGTTCCGTTGCCAATATTAAAGGTGTTTTATCCGGAAATCTGGAAACAGGTTTGGCACAGTCTGATATCGTTCACGCTGCGGCCAAGGGACAAGGCGTCTTTAAAGGGAACAAACAGGCGCAGAAGGATCTGCGCGTTATCGCCAACCTTTACCCTGAAAATGTTCATTTGGTCGTCAGAAAAGCAGCCAATATCAAGACCGTTGCGGACCTGAAGGGAAAACGCATTTCCATTGATTTGTCCGGATCGGGCACGCGCGAAAATGCCAAGGCGATTTTGTCCGCTTATAAAATCGGTGAAAAAGATTATATTCCGGTCACCGCTAATCCTGATAAATCTATCCGTTTTTTGCAGGAAAATAAGCTGGATGCGTTCTTTTTTGTCGCAGGCTATCCGGCAACGGCTGTTGCGGAACTTGCGTCAAATGGACTTGTAGACCTTTTACCAATCACAGGGAAAGAAGCACAGGACCTTATTCAGGCCCATCCGTTCTTTTCCACCAGTGATATTCCTGCAGGCACATATACTGGAATAGGGGAAGTTGAAACTCTGGCGGTGAGTACGCAATGGATCGTTAGTGCCAAGATGGAAGATGATCTGGTTTACGCCATAACCCGGGCGTTGTGGCACCCTAGAAACCGTGTGCTTCTGGATGGGGGGCATGCAAAAGGCAGGTTGATCCGGCTGGAAACGGCCTTGGAGGGGGTTGGTGATCTTCTTCATTCCGGCGCGCGAAGATTCTATATGGAAATCCGGTCCGAAGAGGACGGCTAATTCATCCTGATTTATTTTCTCATGACATAATGTGTAAAATGGTAAAGATCCCAGCCGATCATGCTGTGTTGGCGGTGTTCTATAAATGTATAAAAAAATGACAAGGAGATAATTGTGATCCCGCATGTAACGCAAGACGAGGTTGCATCCTCAATTCCGATTAATCTTGTTGCACCAGACGCTTTTTCGGGCTGGTGTGATGGTCAATCTGACCGCGTGAAGACTTGGATTGATGCAAATGGTTTTACCGGAAAAGAAGGGCAGCATCTGGTTATTCCTGGGGATGATGGCGCGATTAACTCAGTTGTTTTAGTGAAAGAAACGACTAGCTGGGATATCTGGTCACTTGCAGGTTTACCGGAAAGCCTACCGGAAGGCATTTATCATCTTGCTATGGAGCTGGAGGCGAGCCTCGCAACGGAAGTTGCCGCAGGGTGGTCGCTTGGGACCTATATCTTCGATCGCTATAAAAAAAGCGAAGCCACATTTGCCACGCTGGTGATGCCTGAAAATGCCGATGCTGACGAAATCAAAAGACTGGTTTTCGCGACCAATCTAGCCCGCGATCTGGTCAATATCCCAACATCCGATATGGGGCCACGTGCCTTGGAAGCGGCAGCTTCTCAAATCGCTGGAGAGTTTGAAGCGCGTCAGACCAATATCGTAGGGGATGATTTGCTCACCTATCATTACCCGATGGTTCATGCGGTTGGCCGCGCCTCTTCCGAGGCCCCGCGGTTGATCGATATGGTTTGGGGAGACAGCGATGCACCAAAGGTGACCATCGTAGGTAAAGGTGTGTGTTTTGATACAGGTGGTCTGGATCTTAAACCTTCGGCGGCGATGCTGATGATGAAAAAAGATATGGGCGGTGCTGCAATGGCCCTTGCGCTATCCCATCTTATTATGGATGCGAATTTGCCCGTCCGGTTGCGCGTTTTGATACCGGCTGTGGAAAACGCTGTTTCAGGGAATGCGTATCGCCCCGGGGATGTTCTCATCAGTCGGTCCGGGAAAACTGTTGAAATCGGGAATACGGATGCCGAAGGTCGATTGGTTCTTGCCGACGCCATGACGGCAGCGGACGAGGAAGAGCCTGATCTATTAATTGATTTTGCTACGCTGACAGGCGCTGCGCGGGTTGCCGTCGGTACTGAATTGGCAGCAACATTCACGGATGATGAAGGCCTGTTTGACGGGATTGAAAAGCACGCAAAAGCGGTTAATGATCCTGTTTGGCGGTTGCCTCTCTGGTCGGAATATAGATCACTGATCGACAGCAAAATTGCTGATATCAACAATAGTGGCTCTACCGGTTTTGGGGGGGCAATTACAGCGGGGCTTTTTTTAAAAGAGTTTGTTGAGAAAAGCAAAAGCTGGGTTCATTTTGATATCATGGCGTATAACAATCGCGCCCGCGCAGGTCGTCCGATTGGCGGTGAAGCCTTCGCGATCCGCGCTGTTTATTCCTATCTCAAAGAACGGTATGCCCGCTAAGAAAGGATCAGTGAGTTACTGATCCGTGAAGGCGAGTTTTGCGCCGAGGGCCGTGAAGGCCCCGGCAACGCCTCGCCGAAACCACACCAAAACATTAGGTCGACTGGTGATTTGATGTCTTAACTGGGCGGCAAATACACCGTAGAGAATAAAAACGGCAAAAGTCATCACCATAAAAATGGCCCCGAGGCCAGCCATCATGCCGGTTGGGGAGGGGCTGTTTATGGGGACAAATTGAGGCAAGAAGGCCAAAAAGAAAATCGACAATTTGGGATTGAGACAGTTGATCGCAAAACCGGTAAAGATGGTTGAAATTGCGCTTTTTCGGTTCGCTTCCTGATTTGTAAAACTCAAGCTGCCCTTATCCTGCAAGGTTTTCCAAGCAAGATAAAGAAGATACGCCACACCAGCATATTTGACGCCCTGAAAAAGAAGGGCGCTGGTATGAAGCAATGCCGCCAATCCGATGATGCTTGCCAAGAGATGGGGCAATATTCCAAGAGTGCAGCCGAAGGCGGCCGCAATGGAAAACGCAACCCCCCGGGATAAGCCGGACACAACGGTATATAAAACGCCTGTTCCGGGTGCCAGAACGACAATAAACGACGTTATCAAAAATTCAGGACTCACTTTTTATTCCTTTTTTGCGACCCGTAGACCCTTTTCCATTTGCCGTAAAAAAGCAAGGATGTTTCTGTTTCGCTTGCGTAATGAAAACAGATGTGGCACCATTCAACAATGCAGGGACATAGCAATACACAAGCGGTTCTGAAATTATGGGAGCAATCCCTTACGGAGTTAATCCGGCGGGATGGCCCGGATCTGTCCGCACGCCAGATGGCGATAATGCTCATCGTGTATTTGGACCCTCCGCCCCATACAGTTCGTGGATTGGCGGCGCATTTGAAAATTTCCAAACCGGCTGTAACCCGCGCACTTGATACGCTCAGCAAGCTGGACCTTTTGAAACGCCGTCCGGATGAACGGGATAAGCGATCGATAACCGTGGCACGAACTGTCAAAGGATCTGTTTATCTGAGCGAGTTTTCCGAAGTAATTGAACAATCTGCCTGGCATCATCTCGCTGAATAAGACGGATTTAAACTTGCGCCCTGTCTTCTTCCTGTCATATGGCGAAGGCATGTATTGTTTATCACAGTTCAATTTTTTATCAGGTTTCCAGCGTTATGGCCAAAGCCGACGTGCCTCCGTCAAATATTTCGTCAGATGATATTGTGCCTTCTGTGCGATTTTCTGAAGCCTTGATTGTTTGGCTTCGAATTGCGCTATTGAGTTTCGGAGGCCCCGCCGGACAGATTGCTGTCATGCATCGTTTGCTGGTCGAAGAAAAGAAATGGCTGAGCGAAGACAGATTTTTACATGCTCTCAATTTTTGCATGTTACTGCCGGGCCCGGAAGCTCAACAATTGACTATCTACGCGGGCTGGCTCACCCATCGGGTAATCGGTGGTGTGACAGCCGGTTTACTCTTTGTGCTGCCGGGTGCCGTCGCAATGATGGTCTTAAGTTGGATCTATGCCGCCTTTGGTGAAAGCGGGTTGGTGGATGGACTTTTCTTTGCGCTAAAGGCCGCTGTTCTCGCAATTGTCCTTCAGGCCATCGTGAAAATTGGATCGAAAGCGCTGACAAACAGGTTTAAAGTTGGCATTAGCGTGATGTCATTTGTCGCGTTGTTTGCTTTTTCCGTCCCGTTTCCAGCAATTATCCTGTGCGCAGGATTATTGGGATATATCGCCGGAAAAACAGAGTTAAATGCGTTTCATACGTCTCCTTCACCGCAGGACGAGACCAAGGAGATACCACTTCCAGCTCACCGACTTGCCCCTTATCTAACGACAGCTTTCATCATTTTGTGCCTTTGGCTAACGCCAACGCTGATCCTTTTTCTGTTTGCCGGGCCGGATCATGTTTTCACTGAGATTGCTTTCTTTTTCAGTAAAATGGCGGTCGTCACTTTTGGCGGTGCGTATGCCGTTCTTTCCTATGTTGCACAAGCCGCTGTCACTGATTTCGGCTGGTTACAGGCTGGCGAAATGCTGGATGGGCTGGGTCTTGCGGAAACTACGCCGGGGCCATTAATTATGGTGACCCAGTTTGTTGGATATCTTGGTGCGTATCGCGAGCCTGGCAGCTTGTCTCCTGCCGTGGCCGGTCTGCTGGGCGGAATGCTTACGACATGGGTGACGTTCACGCCTTGTTTTCTCTGGATATTTCTAGGAGCTCCTTATGTCGAGAAAATCCGTCAAAACAGGGCTTTGGCCGCCGCCTTGTCCGCCATAACCGCTGCTGTTGTTGGGGTGATTGTTAATCTTGCAATATGGTTTTTACAGCATGTTCTGTTTGGTCGGGTCGTTGATTTTAATGTCGGTATTCTAACGCTGAGTTATCCGGAAATTACGACGTTCAACGGTCTGGCCGCGATATTTTTCGGATTGGCCCTTCTTGCTGTTTTTCGATTTAAAATCGGATTGCTGCCACTGATCGTAGTGGCAGCGCTTTCCGGTGTTGTCCTGCATTTAACGGGACTTGTTTAATAGCCTTTGTCCGGATCGACCTGATTGAGCAGAGGTTTTCCAGCCCGTGCAAGCTCAATATTCTTTGCAGCCAATTCGGTGACCCGTCCGGGGGACGCAATGCTCGCTACATGTGGGGTTACGCGCACTCTTGGGTGGCTCCAGAGAGGGTTTTCCTCTGGCAGTGGCTCCGTGTGAAAGACATCCAGTGTCGCCGCAGACAAATGTCCACTGTCCAGTGCGTCAATCAGTTCCTGCTCATTGAGATGCGGTCCGCGACCTGGATTAATGAGGGCGGCCCCTTCAGGCAACTTCTGAAACAGATCCTTGTTCAGAATTCCAGTGGTTTCGTCAGTCAGGGGCAACAGGCATACCAGGATTTCTGTGCGCGCCAGAAAGGCGTCCAGTTGTTCCGGGCCATGAAAAGTTGTGACACCATCGATTGATTTGGGGCTTCTGGACCAACCGGCAACATCGAAGTTCATTTTTTTCAAGGTTTCAGCAGAACCGGTTCCAAGGGCGCCAAGCCCAAGAATACCAACCTTTCGATTGCGGGCAGCAGGGGCATGTTTTTCTTTCCAGAAATGCTTGCGCTGCTGTTCGTCATACAGATGCTGGTACCGGTGATGATTGAGAACATGCTGTAATACATACTCGCTCATCCGGTCGGTTAGTTCAGGATCGACGACGCGCGCAATCGGAACATGTCTTGGATAGTCTGGGTCTTCAAAAATATGATCGACGCCCGCACCTAGAGAAAACACAGCCTTAAGATTCTTCAGCTTGCCCAAAACCCCATGAGGCATGGCAAAACACAACGCAAATTCAATGTCATCGGGATTTCCGATGTCAGGATAAAATCGTACTTCCAGTCCCGGGACTTTTTTGGAGAGTTCTTCCCGCCACCAGTCGTTGCGTTTGATTTTACTGTGAAAGAGTAGCGCCATGGTCACTTTTCTCCGTGAGGTTTGTTGTTCGTGATCTTATAGGGTGGCGAGATCAAAAGCCGCTTTCATAAGGGCTTTGGTATAAAGTGTTTCAGGGTTATCAAATATCTGATCCGCAGGGCCTTGTTCAACTACTTTTCCATCTTTCATGACAATAACCGTATCCGCTAGGGCGCGCACGACCTTCAAATCATGACTGATAAACAGGTATGCAAGGTTATGTTTTTGTTGCAGGTCCCGCAATAGATCAACGATCTGCGCTTGAACGGACATATCAAGTGCAGACGTTGGTTCGTCCAGAATGATGAATTTGGGTTTCAGGATCAAGGCCCGGGCAATAGAGATCCTTTGCCTTTGCCCACCCGAAAATTCATGGGGATAGCGATCCTGCGCATCTGGGTCTAGCCCAACTTCTTTGAGGGTTTCGCCGATCAAGGCCCGTCGCTCTTTGGCATCACCGCGACCGTAATGAACAAGAAGCCCTTCTTCAATGATTTGTCCAACGGATAATCTGGGGCTCAAACTGGAATAGGGGTCCTGAAACACAACCTGAATTTCTGACCGTAACGGGCGCAAGGTTTTCCAGTCGGCGTTTTGAATGGATTTCCCATTATACAGGATGTCTCCCTGAGAACGGATCAGACGCAGCAATGCAAGGCCCAAGGTTGATTTACCCGACCCGCTTTCGCCAACAACCCCCACAGTGTGTCCCGCTTGAACACAGACTGAAATATCATCTACAGCTTTTACATGATCAACAGTGCGTTTCAATAAACCCGCCTTGATAGGAAAATAGACTTTCAGATGATTGCCGCGCATGATTTCCGGCGCGTTCCGATCCTTGGTAACGGGCAGACCCTTTGGTTCCGCTGATAACAGCATTTTGGTGTAGTCATGCTGTGGGGTCTCAAATATTTGCTGAACAGGCCCGGCTTCTACAATCGTACCGTTTGTCATCACGCACACATCCTTGGCCATTTTCCGAACAATGCCCAGATCATGTGTAATGAGGAGAATAGCCATCCCCAGGCGTTTCTGAAGATCCAGCAGCAATTCGAGGATCTGAGCCTGAATGGTCACATCCAGTGCGGTTGTCGGCTCGTCAGCAATGAGCAGATCGGGCTCGTTGGCCAGTGCCATGGCAATCATGACCCGTTGGCGTTGCCCGCCGGAAAGCTGGTGAGGGTAGGCCTTCAACCGTTCTTCCGTGGCCTCCAACCCGACCAGATCCAATAACTCGCGTACGCGTTTTCCGGCTTCCGATTGGCTCATGCCCTTGTGAACCAACAGGGTCTCGTTAATCTGCTTCTCAATGCTATGAAGGGGATTGAGGGACGTCATGGGCTCCTGAAAGACCATGGAAATCTTGTTGCCTCGAATGGACTGCATTTCTTTTTGTGGTTTGCCGACAACTTCTTCTCCTTCCACCAGAATGGAGCCGGTAGGATGGCTTGCCAATGGATAGGGAAGCAATTGAAGGATACTCAGGGCCGAGATGGATTTTCCGGACCCACTCTCTCCGACAAGAGCGAGGGTTTCTCCTTTGTTTATGTCAAACGACACATTTGTAACGGCCGGAACATCCTGCCCTTTTACTTTGAAGGAGATCCCCAGATTTTTAACGCTGACATAGGCCATTATTCAAATGTCTTTCTGGGGTCAAATGCATCACGAATTCCCTCTTGCATAAAAAAGGCGAGGGTCAGCATGATCGACAAAGTCAAAAAGGCAGTAATCCCTAACCAGGGAGCCTGAAGATTGGCTTTACCTTGCGCAAGCAATTCCCCTAAAGACGGAGACCCGGGTGGGAGCCCCAACCCCAGAAAATCAAGCGATGTCAGGCTTACAATTGATCCGGTCAGGATAAAGGGAAGAAACGTAAGGGCGGAAACCATGGAGTTTGGCAGCAAATGCTTGAACATGATCACACTGTCCCGTACGCCCAAGGCCCGGGCTGCACGCACATAGTCAAAGTTTCTGGATCTTAGAAATTCCGCTCGGACAACACCCACCAGACTGGGCCAACTGAAAAGCAGTAACAAAAACAGAAGTATAAGAAATGTCGGTTCGATCAGCGCGGCCAGAATGATCAGGATATACAGGCTTGGCATGCCGCCCCAGATTTCAAGAAACCGTTGGAAAATAAGGTCCGTCATTCCGCCGAAATACCCTTGTACGGCTCCGGCAGCGACTCCAATAATCGAGCTCAAAATTGTTAAGATCAGCCCAAACGCAACTGAAATCCGATATCCATAAATGACACGGGCGAGGACATCGCGTCCTTGATCGTCTGTACCCAGCCAGTTCTCAGCGTCCGGTGGGCTGGGAGCAGGAGAGCTCAAATCATAATTGATTGTTGTGTAGCTGTATCGAAGCGGCGGCCATAGAATCCAGCCGCCTTCTTCCTCGATCAGTTCGCTGACGAACGGATCCCGATAGTCGGCTTCCGTTTCAAAATCCCCGCCGAAAGCCGTTTCCGGATATTCGACCACAAAGGGCGTGAAATAATCGCCTTTGTAAGAAATCAGCAACGGCTTGTCATTGGCGATGACTTCGGCAAACAGGGACAGAACGAATAACCCGAGGAACAGGATCATCGACCAGTATCCCCGGCGGTTTGATTTGAAATTTTCCAGGCGTCGCTGGTTTATTGGAGAGAGAGTGAACATCAGACATCCCTCGCTTCAAAATCAATTCTAGGATCAATCAGGGTGTAGGTGATGTCGCCAATCAGGTTCATGATCAAACCAAGCAGGGCGAACACATACACGGTTGCAAAGATTACCGGGTAATCTCTGTTTAGGGCAGCCTCAAACCCAAGCAGGCCAAGACCATCAAGGCTGAAGATCACTTCAATGAGAAGAGAGCCGGTAAACAGGATGCCAATAAAGGCACTTGGAAACCCGGCAATGACAATCAACATGGCATTACGAAACACATGGCCATAAAGGACCCGTTGTTCGGATAGGCCTTTGGCTTTTGCTGTCAAAACATATTGTTGGCTGATCTGGTCCAGAAACGAATTTTTTGTAAGCTGTGTGAGGGCTGCAAAGCCGCCAATCACCATGGCTGTTACAGGCAACGCAATATGCCAGAAATAGTCGATGATTTTTCCAAACAGGCTTAATTCATCAAAGTTTTCAGACGTCAGGCCCCGTAAAGGGAACCAGTCCAGATATGAGCCGCCAGCAAAGAAGACGATGAGTGCAACGGCGAACAGGAAACTGGGGATGGCGTTCCCGATAATGACCAGACTACTGGTCCAAAGATCAAAACGGCTGCCATCCCGAACGGCTTTTTTAATGCCCAGCGGAATAGAGATCAGATACACCAGCAGGGTTGTCCAAAGACCAAGCGAGATAGACACCGGCAGTTTTTCCAGAACCAGATTAAAAACGCTTTCGTCTCGGAAATAGCTATTGCCAAAATCAAAGACCACATAGTTTTTTATCATCAGGAAGAACCGTTCATGCGCCGGTTTATCAAAACCGAACTGGATTTCCAGTTCTTTAATGAATTCAGGGTCAAGGCCTTGCGCGCCCCGATAGGCGCTGTCGCCCCCGCTGTTGACGGTGGCGCTTGATTGGCCAGAAGAGACATCCCCCTGTCCGCTTCCTCCAATGCGCGACGTTGCCCCAACAGCGGTACCTTGTATTTCGGCGATGATCTGTTCAATCGGTCCGCCTGGCGCGAACTGGATCACAACAAAATTCAAGACCATTATGCCGAACAGCGTCGGGATCATCAGGAGAAGTCGTCTTAGAATATAGGCTAACACGGTAAACCTCTACTGATTGAGGGCAGCGTCAATGGCGGCTGCCTTTTCTGTGTCTATCCACCAGGTATCCAAAACAGACCGATTATATCCCGGGGGTGTTTTATCAGGACGCCCAAACTTGTCCCAATACGCAATGAAGTGGCTCGCTTTATACCATTGCGGGATTGTATAATGACCCCACATCAGCGCGCGATCAAGGGCGCGGGCGGCAATGGTCAGGGTTTTAATATCTTCTGCCTTGATAACCTCTTCGACCAAGGCGTCAATGGCTTCATTTTTGATACCCGCGAGGTTATAGCCCCCTTGGATATCTGCTGATTTCGAGCCCCACCAGTCCCTCAAACCGGTTCCGGGATAGGCCGATTGGGAAAGCCGCCGCGTAATGATATCGAAGTCAAAAGCCTGCAAGCGGTTCTGCCAGCTTGCAACATCCAGTATACGAACCTTGGCTTCAACGCCAATTCTTTCCAGATTTCGGATGAAGGGATTGATGATCCGTGTGAAACCCGTGTCATACAGAAGAAACTCGAAGGACATCTGTTCGCCCTTTTCGTTTTTAAGTTTTTTGTCTTGAATGGTCCAGCCAGCCTGCTTGAGTTCTTTGAGTGCGGCGCGAATTTGCGTCCTTATTTTACCGCTCCCGTCCGTGATCGGCGGCATATAGGCCTCTTTGAAGACCTGTTTGGGTAACTGCGCGCGCCAAGGCTCCAGCAAAGCCAGTTCTTCTTGTGTTGGAAGGCCTGTGGCCTTCAGGGATGAATTTTCAAAGACAGAGGTCAGGCGGTCATAGCTGCCATAAAACAGGTTTTTGTTTGTCCATTCATAGTCAAACATACGGGTCAGTGCTTTACGAACAAGCGGGTTCTTGAATTTTTCCAGTCGGGTATTGAAAAAGAATGCCTGAAATCCGGTCAGCGCCTTACTTTTTAATGTATCACGCTGTATCAGGTTCTTCTTAACGGCAGGTTTGCCGTCATATTCGGTTGCCCATACCCGAGAGGTGAATTCTTCTCTGAAATCATAGTTGCCTGCGAAGAACGCTTCGGTGGCAATTGTTCTGTCCCGATAATAATCGACTTTAATCTCGCCAAAGTTATAGCGCCCTACATGGACAGGCAATTTGTCGGCCCAATGGTTTTCAATACGTTTGTAGGTCGCTGATCGTCCGGGCTCGACAGCGACCATTTTATAGGGGCCCGAGCCCAAAAGCGGCTCAAGGGTCGTTTTTTTAAACGGGCGTTCTTCAAATGAGGCTTGCGATAAAATCGGCATACGGCCAATTAAAACAGGTAGCCCCCGGGTAAAAGCCTCTTTCTTAAAAGAAAATCGAATTTTATCGTCAGACAAAACCTGCACTGTTTCAACATCACGAAAGAGTTGGCGATACCGAGGGTGACCGTCCTTTACCAATGCCTCAAAAGTGAAGGCGACGTCGGATGCGGTGATAGGCGTTCCGTCATGAAAGACAGGCCCTTTACGAAGGTGAAATTCGACCCATTTGTTAGTGTCATCCAAAACCGCGTGTTTTGCAACCAAGCCATAGACGGCATCGGGTTCGTCGTTGGACGGCGTCATCAAACTTGCAAAATTGAAATTGGCGTCCCCGCCAATATCGGCGTTCAATATTTCACTGGTTCCCTTCAAAATGAACGGATTCACACTGTCAAAACTGTTCAGATTGCGCAGCCTGATAAGGCCCCCTTTCGGGGCTTGTGGATTAACATATTCAAAATGCTTGAAGTCAGATGCATATTTCAAATCACCAAAGCTTGAAAGTCCGTGCGTTATTTTTTCTTTTGCAACGGACACTGATCCGAAAATTGGCAGCAGACAAAAGACAAGTGCGGCTTTCTTAAGCGGTATTCGAAGCATGTTGCTTTTAATTTTTTGCATTCTTGATTTTCTTAAGCCCCTCCCGAAGTGCTTTTTCTTTTTCCGGGTCAATCCACCAGGCCATAATATCGTTGCCTTCACTTGGGTAGATATTAGTTTTACCAAACTTGTTCCAATAGGCAAGGCGGTCATAGGCTGCGGTGAACTGTGGTATCAAATAGAAATTCCAGGTCAAAACACGATCAAGCGCACGGGTCGCCGGGATAAGGCTTTCATAATCCGGTGCTGCAATCAAATTTTCGATCAAGGCGTCCACTACGGGATTTTGTATGCCGATCAAGTTCCGGCCCCCGGGTGTTTGGGCCGCGGCACTTCCCCAATATTCTCGCTGTTCGTTGCCGGGGCTTACGGACTGTCCAAAAACGGTTGTGACAATGTCGAAATCGTAATTACGTAACCGTTCGGTATATTGGGCGGTATCGACAATCCGGGTGGTGGACGTGATGCCGAGTTTCTGAAGGTTTTTGATAAAGGGGCCAACAATCCGCAAACTGTTCTGATCATACATTAAAAATTCGATTTCCAGCGGCTTGCCGGTTTTCGGATTGATCAATTTTCCGCTTTTTATGGTCCACCCGCCTTCTTTAAGCAGGCGTTTGGCCGTTCGGAGCGGCGTTCTGTCCCGGCCACTTCCGTCCGTCACAGGGGGCGTGTAGGCAGGGCCAAAAACGCGGGCAGGTAACTGATCACGATAGGGTTCCAGAATTTTCAATTCTTCTGCTGACGGTTCACCCTTCGCTGCCATGACCGAATTAAAAAAGAAGCTGTTGGTTCTGATATATTGGTCATAGAAGATGTTCTTGTTGAGCCATTCGAAATCAAACGCGTAGGTCATGGCTTCTCGTAAAACCGGGTCCTTGAATTTTTCTTTTCTCAGGTTAAACGCGTATCCCTGCTGGCCTGCGGGGCTTTTGGAGGGGATTTCCTCTTTGATCACAAGCCCGTTTTTCAAGGCAGGGAAATCGTATCCTGTTGCCCAGTTTTTTGCACTATTTTCAGCGCGGTAGTCGTATTCTCCGGCTTTGAAGGCTTCAAGCAGAACGGTGGTGTCCCTGTAAAAATCAAAGCGTATTTCGTCAAAATTGTAGCGCCCCTTATTGATCGGAAGGTCTGCGCCCCAATAGTCTTTTACCCGCTCATAGACAATGTAACGGTTGGCTTCGAATTCCTTGACGCGGTAGGGGCCCGCCCCCAAAATGGGGGTTAGCGTGGTTTCATCAAATTCGCGGGTTTCAAAATGCTTTTTTGACAGAATTGGCATGAGCTGCCCAACAATCTGTGGAAGTTCGCGATTTGGCGGGCCGGTAAAATGAAATTTGATCCGGGTGGGAGAGAGCGCTTCTGCTTTTTCAACATTGGCATAATAATACCGAAAAACCGGACGCCCTTTTTCTTTGGCCATATTAAAGCTGAAGATCAGATCTTCAGATGTAATCGGGCTACCATCATGAAAGCGCGCTTTAGGGTTCAAGTTAAAAATCGCAAAGCTTAAATCTTCTGCAACCTCGACACTCTGCGCGACGAGCGCATATTCCGTGCTCGGATCGTCGTTCGGCTGGGTCATCAGCGTTTGAAAGGTCAGGGCAATGCCGTTGGCAGATTGACCGCGGCTAATAAAAGGGTTGAGATTATCAAATCCACCGATGGCGGAAAGACGGAGTGTGCCGCCTTTCGGGGCATCTGGATTGGCATATTCCAAATGCTTGAAATCGGGTCCATATTTAAGGGGACCGGCTAATGAAAGTCCGTGCGATTTTGTTGTTTTAACTGTTTCTGCGGCAATAAAAGGCGTCGCGCAGAAAAAGGAAATCAAGACGAAAGCAGAAGTTTTAAGAATTCCCATTATTTCCCTGTCAGTCGATTGTTAATAATCGACTGTAAACATGGGATGAATTGGCCCAGACATCAAGGTCAAAAGCAAAAAGTGAGGGTCAAACTCCTGAGAGGAGAGACAAGGCGTGCTCGTGAAGGCTTTTATTGGCTGAGGCAAGAACATAGCCTGGGTTATTCAAGGTGAGAGGATTGCCGTCCCAATCTGAAATAACACCGCCTGCATTTTCAACAACAGGAACCAATGCGCAATAGTCGAAAGGTTTCATGTCAAAATCGGCAACGATATCGATAAAGCCATGCGCCAAAAGCCCGTAGGCGTAGCTGTCATAGCCAAACCGTGTGCGGGCCACAGTATCCAGTAGCTTTTTGTAATCCTCACCCCGTTCGCTGAAAAGCAACTCAATTCCCCAAGAGAACAAAGAGGCCTCTGAGCAGGTGGTGATCGTCTTGCGGGCATTAATCTGAGTGCCGTTGAGTTCAGTTCTTCCGTTGGCGCCAACCCATCTTTCTTTCGCGATAGGTTGATCGATCACGCCCATGATTGGCTTGCCGTTGCGGGTAAGTCCGATCAAGGTTGCAAAGGTTGGAACGCCCGAAATGAACGAATGGGTGCCATCAATCGGGTCCAGCACCCAGACATATTCAGAATCAAGTCTGACCTGACCATGCTCCTCACCGTAGATGCCATGCTCTGGAAAAGCGGCTTCAATCATGTCGCGCATGACCATTTCGGCATTGCGATCCGCAATCGTAACCGGGCTGGCATCATCTTTAGAAATGATGTCAATCTTTTCTCTGAACAGAGGGGACACTACCTCACCGGCTGCATCAGCAAGCCGGTGAGCAAGTTCCAGAAATTCTGGGGGGCATGTCTCAGTCATAAACTAGACTACTTATCCTGCTATTAGTTGGCAGCTGGAAGCGGAACATCGCCCTTACCAAGCGTCCGAAGATAGCCAATCAAATCGGCTCGGTCAGTTGGCTTTTTCAAACCATTAAAGGACATTTTTGTCCCTTTGATGTAATCTTTAGGCTTCTCCAGGAACGCATCCAGAGATTCGTAGCTCCAGTCTCCGCCCTTTTCCATCAACGCACTTGAATAGGAGAAGCCATCGACTGCACCTTTCGCGCGATTCAAGACACCATAGAGGTTCGGACCAATTTTGTTGGCACCGCCTTCATCAACCGTGTGGCAGGCGCCACATTTTTTGAAGACTTTTTCACCCTTGGATACATCTGCAGAGGCCAGAAGGACGCCAAGAGACGGGCCTTCTTCTACAGCTGCGGTGGCTGTTGATGCCGTGGCGTCAGCTTCGCCTGTGTCGATCGCGTAGGCCGTTTCTTCCGGAAAGGAAGGGGAAACGGCAATGTCGGCAACTGCGTTGACAACAACAACAGCGAGGGCACCTGCAAGGACTGCGCCGGCTATTTTATTTAGCTCAAAAGAATTCATTGCTTACCTCAGCTCAAATATTCTGGGCGTAGCTCTAGCAAACGCGGCAAAAAAAAGCGAGTGGAATTTAACGGGTTTCGCTTCGAATGTACAACACGTATATAATCGGTGCTAAATTGTGACAACTCGTAATTCGTTTCAATGAACTGAAACGACACGATTTTCAGGAAGGATTCGAAGCTTTATGGCCGAAGCATTAAAGCCTGTCATCGTTATTCCCGCGCGCATGGCGTCAACACGATTGCCGGGAAAACCACTTGCGAATATCGCTGGGAAACCAATGATCGTGCAAGTGTTGGAGCGCGCAAAGGAAGCAGATATCGGTCCGGTACTTGTTGCCTGCGCTGAACAGGAGATCGCTGATGCGGTTACTGGCGCCGGGGGGCAGGCAATTCTTACCAAGCCGGATCATCCTTCCGGGTCGGACCGGGTGCACGAGGCCGTAGAGCTTTTCGATCCGGCAGGAACCCATGATGTGATCATCAATCTGCAGGGCGATTTGCCATTGCTGGATCCGTCCGCCATCCGCGCGTCTTTAAAGAGTGTCGAGGAAAGTGCCGCTGATCTGGCGACTTTGGTTGCTAAAATCAATGATCCTGCCGAACTGGATGATGAGAGTGCTGTGAAGGCGGTGGTCAGTCTGCTTCCAGGCGCGAAACGAGGACCCGCCTTATGGTTCAGTCGGTTAAAAGCACCGGGAGGAGAGGGGGCGCACTATCATCATATTGGAATATATGCCTATCGGCGGGCCGCCTTGGCGCGTTTTGTCGCTTTGCCGCCCTCCCCGTTGGAAATGCGTGAAAAGCTGGAACAGTTGAGGGCGCTCGAGGCTGGAATGCGAATTGACGCGGCTCTCGTTGACACCGTGCCTTTGGGTGTTGATACTCCTGAAGATCTAGCGCGTATCCGAGAGATGTTTAAGGCTCGTATCGCGCGCTGACCCTGATTAAATTGTAACTTTCACCGATTGCCCAAGATTGACCGGAATATATTATGACGACGCCTGAACCAGAAAATGCCATTGCCTTCCAGGGTGTGCCCGGAGCCTACAGCCATTTGTCCTGCCGGAATGTTTTTCCGGATATGGAGGCGATCGCCACAGAAACTTTTGCGGACGCCATCGCGATGGTGCGTGAAGAGAGGGCCAAATATGCGATGATCCCCATTGAGAATTCACTGGGTGGGCGCGTGGCTGATATTCACTATCTGCTTCCCGAGTCTGGTCTTTTCACAATCGGCGAGCATTTTCAATCGGTTCAGCATCAGTTGTTGGGGGTTCCCGGCGCGAAGCTGACAGATATCAAGCAAGTGCATAGTCACGAACAGGCGTTGGCGCAGGTTCGCAATTTCACCCGTGAGCTTGGGATCGAACCGGTTATTCATTATGATACGGCGGGCTCTGCTAAAATGATTGCGGAGCTTGGGGACAAAAGTCAAGCGTCTGTGGCGTCAAGCCTTGCCGGGGAAATCTACGGTCTGGATGTCATCCGAGAACGCATTGAAGACCGGTTGGGCAACACGACCCGTTTTTTAATTATGTCCCGTAAACGTCTGGATCCGGATCCACGTTCCGGGCCTTGTATGACGAGCCTTGTTTTTCAAGTGCGTAGTCAGCCTGCTGCCCTTTATAAGGCGCTCGGTGGGTTTGCGACAAATGGCGTGAATGTCACGAAGCTGGAAAGCTATATCACGGATGCCAGCTTTGAAGCGGCCCAGTTTTATATCGAGGTTGAAGGGCACCCGGATGAGGCTCATGTCTCGCGGGCATTGGAGGAGCTGCAGTTTTTTAGCGCCAAGCTAAAAGTACTGGGTGTTTATCCAGCCCACTCTTACAGGCGGGAATATAGTTCAAAGGCTTGATGAAAGTCACTTGCTTTCCCCAAATATTGAGAATATAAGCGCTTTCAAATTTGAGCGGCCGACCACGGGCTGTTACTCGTATATATGTGAAGGTAAGTGTTATGAATTCAGCAAAAATGAACGGGGGGCAACTCATCTTTCTGATCATGGGCGTTATTGCGATGACCGTTGTTGTCACAACATCGAATATTGTCGTCGAAATTCCGATTAATGATTGGCTGACATGGGGAGCCTTGACCTATCCTTTTGCATTTTTGGTCACGGATCTTACGAACCGAGCCTTGGGCGCCGCCAAAGCGCGCCTTGTCGTGACGGTTGGATTTGTTGCCGCGGTTGTAATGTCGCTGCTTTTGGCAAATGAACGGATTGCCCTTGCTTCCGGAAGTGCGTTTTTAATCGCGCAGTTGCTGGATGTGTTTCTTTTCGATCGGTTGCGGCAGGCCGTGTGGTGGAAAGCGCCGCTGGTCTCTTCCGTTGTCGCTTCTTTTGTGGATACCCTGATTTTCTTTAGTCTGGCTTTTGCGGGTACTGGTCTTCCTTGGGAAACCTGGGCGTTAGGCGACTATGGGGTCAAGCTTGCAATGGTCGCAATTTTGATTATTCCGTTCCGTGGCTTGTTAAAATTCACAGACCCGTTGACATTGGCCAGCACTGGCCGCTAATCTGACGACCAGACAAAAAAAAGGGGCTGCGCGCAAACGCAGCCCAAGTCGGGAGGAAACGCCCTAAATTAGGGCTGTCAGTGTGTGTGCTGACTGACTTTATATTGCACTTGCGAAATCATATCGCAAGTGCAAATTCCTCTTTTTCCCATCTTTTTTCATTTTATTCGTTTTCACAATAATTGTGCTGCGTTTGTATGCAGGATGCTTAAATTCAGGGCAGTGAAAGCGTGTGTTTTAGGCACTTGATGTTCATCTGATATATATTTTTGACTTTCAATTCAGTTTCAGGTGCTTTCGTTTGAAAGTGATTCATTTCATGGCAAATGCGCAGATCAAAAAAAAAGACCGGAGAAAAATCCCGGTCTTTTTAACTAGCATGCTGCGATGCACCATTTTATCATCAGCCTTCGTTCAGCCATGCCAAAGCAAGTTGGTGGGCAATGGCGAGAGGAGGGGACGCACGTGGTGATTCCAGCGTTCCTGCTTTTCTGAGCAATTCACGGACTTCCTCGCGGCTGAACCAACGGGCGTCTTCCAGCTCCACTGGATCCAGGATAATTTCTTCATTCAGGGCTTCTGTGAAGCAGCCAATCATCAGGGAAGATGGATAAGGCCAAGGTTGGGACGAGTGATAGGTGACGTCCCCTGTTTTGATCGCTGTCTCTTCAAAGACTTCCCGTCTCACACCCTGCTCGATCGTCTCGCCCGGTTCAATAAATCCGGCAAGGCAGGAATATTGTCCTTTCGGGAAATTATGGCCGCGACCCATCAGGCATTTGTCCCCTTTTGTAACCATCATGATGGCGACAGGGTCTGTCCGGGGAAAGTGAGAGGCGCCGCAAGCGTCATTGCTGCATTTTCGGGAATACCCTGATTCCTTTAAAATCGTCTGATTTCCGCAGACGGCACAAAATTGGTGATTGTCATGCCATGAAATCATGGAGCGTGCCTGCGCTAAAGCTCCTGCTTCGCCCGGACGCAACTGGGCAGAGATGGAGCGAACGTCAATAAACTTCCCCCAATCTGAATTGGGTGGCTGTTTAGGGTTCTCAATGTCAGAGACATCGACAGCAAAATGGTAGGAAAAATCGGCGATGCCCAAAAAAATCAAAGTTGCTCCGGCCTCAATGAATTCTTTGACATCCGCATAGCCGCGCCAGTCGATGGAGGGGCCATCGGGTACATTAATCAAGGCTTTCAGGTTGTGAAGCGGTAGGTACCGTGTGGATGGTTGTTTTTGTTTTTCTGCCATCCATTTCGCATCAGCGCGATGTTGGGCAGCCCGGTCAAATCGATTGCCGGTAAATACGAGTGGTTTTGTCATGATGGCGGAACTCTCGCATAACTTTTACGGGCGCGCAATCATGATCATGAGGGCTTTTAATGCAGAAAAGACCCAAAAATATTGATGGCCGTCAAAAAAAATACTTTAGGGGGTTGCTTCTTTAACGAACTTATCAGATATAAGCGTTGGAAGGCTGGCGATGGGCGTGCCCCTCGCGAACCCGGTCAGGTCCGGAAGGAAGCAGCCGTAACGAGTTACGGCGCGGGTCGTTGTCAGTCTTCTATTTACCCCCACATTTTATTGGAAACAGGCGTATATTTCTTTGATCAATTCGATCGGGGTCTGATATGCTGCGCCAATGTCAGAAGAAAACTCCAATTCAGCGTATCGTGTCCTTGCACGTAAATACAGACCATCAAATTTTGATGATCTAATCGGCCATGAAGCCATGGTCAAAACTCTGTCCAATGCCTTGGAATCAGGGCGGCTGGCGCATGCCTTTGTTTTGACAGGCACACGGGGGATCGGAAAAACGACAACGGCCAGAATTATCGCCCGTGGTCTGAATTGTACCGGACCCGATGGTGACGGCGGACCAACGGTCCATCCGTGCGGTGTTTGTAAAAACTGTATCGCTATTTCTGAAGATCGGCATCAGGACGTTCTGGAAATGGACGCGGCCAGTCGGACCGGTGTAGATGACATCCGTGAATTGATCGACGGGGTGCGCTATCTGCCAGTCAGTGGCCGATATAAAATTTATATTATCGACGAAGTGCATATGCTGTCGAAAAACGCGTTTAATGCCTTGCTGAAGACACTGGAAGAGCCGCCTGAACATGTGAAATTCATTTTTGCGACCACTGAGATTCGTAAAATACCAGTAACCGTTCTTTCCCGGTGTCAGCGGTTTGACCTGAAGCGGGTCGATGCGGAAATGCTGGCAGATTATTTCGGAACGATTGCAGCGAAAGAAAATGCTGAAATTGAAAATAATGCACTTGCTTTGATTGCGCGTGCGGCCGAAGGCTCAGTCCGGGATGGATTGTCCTTGTTGGATCAGGCTATTGCACATGGAGACGGGGCGGTCTCTGCCGAGCAGGTTCGGGATATGCTGGGATTGGCCGATCGCTCCCGCATGCTGGATTTGCTGGAAACCATCTTAAAAGGCGAGATAGCCGAGGCGTTGACGATTTTACGCAGTCAGTATGATAGCGGTGCTGATCCGGTGGTTGTTATTCAGGACCTGTTGGAGTTGACCCATTGGCTGACTACGTTGAAAGTAACACCGGAGGCTGCCAATAACGTCGCCATGTCAGGCGGTGATGTCTCCCGCGGACAGGAAATGGCTCAGGCGCTGGGTATGCCTTCTCTGGCGCGGGCGTGGCAGATGTTGTTAAAAGGATTGGATGAAGTCCGTAATGCACCCATGACCCTTGCTGCAGCCGAAATGATTTTGGTGCGGCTGGCTTATGCGAGCGATTTACCCTCGCCGGAAGACCTGGCGAAGAAAATTCAGGATGGGGCAGGAAGCCCGCAGCAGGCAAAACCCTCGTCCCCCTCTGGCGGGCATGGAACCGGTGCGTCGATGCGGTCAGGTGGCGCCGCAACGCTGGCGGTGTCAAATGCGTCACCTGCAATGTCTGAAAACCCTCAAACTGAACAGGCCTATCAGAAGGCAACGGCGCCCCGTGCGCATTTGTCATTAGTTGAACCTGTCGCGTCTGAACCGGTGTCTGAGCCAGCCGTGCAATCTGCTGAACCCCTAAAAAGGGAGGCAGATTTTGTTGACATGGAGGATTTGGTCAACCTGCTGCATGACCGAAGTGATGTGATGCTGCGTAGCCAGCTCATCAATTTTGTTCGTCCGGTCAAGTTTGAAAAAGGTGTGTTGGAATTTAGCCCTGCGCCTAGCGCGCCTGCCGATCTGGCCGCCCGTTTGGGGATCAGATTGCGGGAGATCACGGGCGAGAAGTGGTCCGTGACCTTATCGGCAAATGCCGAAGGTGCGCCAACCGTCGCTGAAAAGCGGGCATTGGATAAGGCCGCGATGATTGCCGCGATTGACAAGCATCCGCTTGTCCAAAGTGTTAAAAGTATTTTTGAGGGTGCGTCTATTCGGGATGTCCGGGATTTAGGGCCGGGTCTTGAATTTATGGCAGACGGTGACATATCGCCCAATGATGATAGTGAGTAACGGAGAAGTCCCATGAAAAATCTTGGCAACCTGATGAAGCAGGCCAAGGAGATGCAGACCAAAATGGCTGAAATGCAGCAGGCATTGCAGGACCATGAACTGACCGGCGTTTCGGGCGCCGGGATGGTTGAGGTTACATTGAACGGTAAAGGGGATATGAGAGGGTTGAAAATAGACCCATCTTTGGTTGACCCGGATGACAAGGAAGTCATGGAAGACCTTATTAAAGCGGCCCATGCAGATGCCCGCAGCAAGGTCGAGGCTTATAGTCAGGAAAAAATGAAAGAGATGACCGGTGGGTTGCAACTTCCTCCCGGAATGGAAATGCCTTTTTAAGCTGGTCGTTATTTTATGAACACATCCGAAATTGATCAATTGATCCAATTGCTTTCCAAGTTGCCGGGGCTTGGCAGCCGCTCTGCGCGTCGGGCAACCCTGTTTTTGATAAAGCATCGGGAAAGTCTGCTGATGCCATTGGCAAATGCAATGTCGGCGGCGGCAGAAAACGTAAAAACATGCGGCCAATGTGGAAATCTGGATACCCTTGATCCGTGCTCGGTTTGTATAGACCCGGCGCGGGACAAGAAAACCATTTGTGTGGTTGAAGATGTTTCGGATTTGTGGGCGCTCGAACGGGCTGGCGTTTTTTCCGGTCAATATCAGGTCCTTGGCGGAACGCTGTCTGCCCTTGATGGGGTTGGACCGGAAGATCTGAAAGTTGAACCCCTGCTTAATCGATTGAGCGATGAGACGGTTGAAGAGGTTATCCTGGCATTAAATGCGACAGTCGATGGTCAGACAACCGCTCATTATTTGACTGAAAGGATTGAAGATACAAATCCAACCCTGACAGTCAGTCATTTGGCCCATGGCGTGCCGGTTGGCGGTGAACTGGATTATCTGGATGACGGGACGCTGGCAACAGCCCTTAAATCCCGGCGATCTCACGCCTAGTTCTGTTGAAGACGGTCAGGGGGGCTTGAAAGCAGATCTTCCTGATCATTTTCCCCAAGCTGAAGATCTTCTATTTTTTCAGCCCGGCTTGAAATTTTGCGGCTGGATGTTTCAATTTCACCAATATCCTTTGAGGCTTGTGCGAAATGCTTGGACAGATTGTCCACGCGCTTGTCCAGACGGTCGACATCCTTGATCAGGATGCCCACTTCTTTTTGAATGACACCCGCCTGTTCCCGCATTTGACTATCTTTGAGAACCGCGCGGACAGTATTCAGTGTCGCCATTAAAGTGGTGGGTGAAACAATCCAGACCCGCGCCTGGTAGGACTTTTCCAGAATCTGCGGAAAATTGGCATGAAGTTCGGCATAGACGGCTTCAGAGGGAAGAAATAACAAAGCAGATTCGGCCGTTTCCTCGTCAATGATATATTTGCCCGCAATATCACTGATATGCTTGGTCATCGCCGAAATAAACGCACGATTAGCGGTTTGGATTTCAGCCTCGGACTTTGCATTGCGGATCAAGTGATAGCTTTCAAGTGGAAATTTTGCATCGACAACAATCGGTCCGGGTGGATTGGGTAGCCGGATCAGGCAGTCTGCCCGTCTCCCGTTATTCAGGGTCACTTGAAAATCGTATGACGAAGGCGGCAGCGCCGATTTTACCAGATCATTTAATTGAATTTCGCCAAAAGCACCCCGCGCCTGCTTGTTTGCGAGGATGTCCTGCAGTCCGACGACCTGATTGGATAAATCAGTCAGATTATTTTGCGCCTTATCAATGATCGCCAGCCTTGTTTGTAGATCATTCAATGACTTACCGGTTTTTTCGCTGGATTGTTCGAGGCTGTCTCCAAGTCGTTTCGAGACCGTATCCAGTCGATCGGAGAGGGTTTTGTTGATTTCATTTCGGCTCGCTGCCCCATCGGCGGAGATCTGTCTTAGCTGCCCTTCCAGTTGAGCCTGCTGGTTTAGAAGATTTTCTGTCAGGCGGGTCAGGTTCTCACTGTTTGACATCGCCCCGTGGATCATTTTTTCCGATTTTGCCAGTTTTAAAGCCATGAAAGCGGTGACAACAACGAGGAGAATAATAACGGCAATCAGTAAATATTCCATAGAAGGGCCTCCAGCCCACAATTTTTGCTTTTCTTAAGAACCTTGACGTAGGCCCAGCAGAGTAATACCTAAAGGGAGAAAATGCACCCTGCTTAATGTAACGTGAAGACTGTCTAAAGACTATGGCCCTATTGCCCATTATTACCGCGCCGGATCCGCGGCTTAAAACAATTTCCACTCCTGTCGAGACTGTGGACGATGAAATCCGCAAACTTGTCGATGACATGTTTGAAACCATGTATGAAGCCCCTGGTATTGGCCTTGCCGCCATTCAGGTGGGCGTTCAAAAACGTGTTTTGGTTATGGATGTCGTCGGTAAAGGCTCGAAAGAGGGAGACCCACAACCGATCGCGATTATTAATCCTGAAATAACATGGGTTTCTGATGATGACGCCTCCTATGAAGAAGGATGTCTTTCAGTACCGCAGCATTATGCCGATGTTGTGCGCCCAGCAGAAGTGAAGGTCAAATATCTGGATCTGGATGGTAAAACTCAGGAACTGCATGCTGACGGCTTGCTCGCGACGTGCGTTCAGCATGAAATGGATCATCTGGATGGCATTCTGTTTGTTGATCACATTTCCGCTTTGAAGCGGAATATGATTTTACGCAAGCTTCTCAAAATTAAAAAACAGGCAAGTTAGGATACGGGGCATGAATAATCTGAGAATCGCGTTCATGGGAACGCCCGATTTTTCGTGCACAGTTCTGAAAGCATTGTTGGCGTCCCCTCATGATGTGGTGTGTGTTTATTCACAGCCGCCCCGCAAAGCAGGACGCGGTAAAAAGGTTGTTCCGACACCTGTTCACAAACTGGCACAAGAGGCGGGCATAGAAGTAAGAACGCCTGTTTCTTTGCGCTCAGGCGAGGCGCAAGCCGAGTTCGCGGCCCTGAATTTGGACGTTGCAGTTGTCGTGGCTTATGGGTTGATTTTACCAAAACCAATATTGGAAGCGCCTGAATATGGCTGTCTTAATCTGCACGCGTCTTTGTTGCCACGATGGCGCGGTGCGGCGCCGATACAACGGGCGATTATGGCGGGGGATCGGCAAACTGGTGTCGGTGTGATGCAAATGGCTGAGGGCCTTGATACGGGAGATGTGCTGGCCGAAGCGACTGTTGAAATCCAGTCCAACACAACCGCCGCAACGCTCCATGATGCGTTGGCTGATATTGGTGCCACGCTGATGGTCGAGACGCTGAATGAACTGCCAACAGGGACCCTTGTTCCGCGCGTACAAAATGAAGACGGTGTCACTTATGCCAAGAAAATAGACAAGGCCGAAGCCGTGATCAACTGGTCGATGCCTGCGACGGAATTAAGCTGTCATATTCGGGGTTTAAGCCCATTTCCCGGTTGTTATTTTGAACGCGACGGTCAGCGGATCAAGGTATTGAACGTTGAAGTGGCAGACGGTACAGGTACACCCGGTGAAGTGTTGGATGATACGCTGAAGGTTGCCTGCGGTGAAGGGGCCTTGAAGCTAACCATGCTTCAAAAAGCTGGAAAATCCCCGATGGATACAAAAACCTTTCTCAATGGCTACCCTCTTTCAAAAGGTGAGGTTCTCGCCTGATGCCTCGCTATAAAATCACGATTGAATATGATGGTCGCGATCTGGTCGGTTGGCAGCGGCAGGAAAATGGCCCGTCTGTTCAACAACATATCGAAGAAGCGATTTTTAAATTCTGCGGTGAAGATATCCGTATTCAAGGGGCCGGACGAACAGATGCCGGGGTTCACGCCTTAGGCCAGGTGGCCACCTTTGATCTGTCAGGGGATCATACGACCAGAACCGTCATGAACGCGATTAATCAGCATTTGAAACCGGCACGGGTCGCCATTTTAGACTGTCGTCAGGTTGATAGCGAGTTTAACGCGCGTTTTTCTGCGACCGGTCGGCATTATCTCTATCGTATCATCAATCGCCGGGCCCCTTTGACGATCGATAATGGGCTTGCGTGGCATGTAAAGCGTGATTTGGACAGTGATGCGATGAAGGCGGCGACCGAAATACTGATCGGGCGCCACGACTTTACCAGTTTCCGGGCCGCCGCCTGTCAGGCGAAATCACCGGTTCGGACATTGTCTAAACTTGATGTTCAGCGTTTCGATGATGAAATACAGGTTCGCGTGTCCGCTCTGTCTTTCCTTCACAATCAGGTGCGTTCCATGGTTGGTACATTGTCACTTGTTGGTACCGGTCAATGGACCAAGGACGATGTGCAGAAAGCGCTGGATGCGCGGGACCGGCAGAAAGCAGGTCCCAACGCTCCGGCATACGGGCTTTATCTAACGGATGTGGATTACGATAGCTGAAACGGATAAACGCTTCCTAATTTCAGTATGTCGGTCAGGTGATCCAACGCTTCGCGGCTTTCCTGCAACAACTGTGGATCGGCTAAATCCGCCGGGCTGAGGGTATCGCGGTAATGTTTGTGGACCCATGCTACCAGATCTTCATAAAGTGCATTATCAAGAAGAACACGTGTCTGTAGGCTGTCTCTTTCTGCTTCGGACAGGCTGACCCGCAACCGAAGACAGGCAGGTCCTCCGCCATTGTTCATACTTTCCCGAAGTTCTTTATAGTGGATCGTTTTTATTGGTGTGTTTTGCGCTAATAAATGGTTCAGATAATCGTATACGCGGCTATTGTTTTTACACTCCATCGGGGCGATCAGTTGCAGGTCGTTCTCTGTTCCGGGAAGCTGAACCAGCTGCGTATTAAACAGGTAGGTTGCAACAGCGTCTTCTACAGGCACGTCCTTTCGGGATACTTCAATCAAAGACAAGGGGTTGCCAGTAAAGCAGCGTTTCAATTTTTGAATAAATTCTTCAGAGTTTAAAAAAGCGTCCTGATGGAAAAAGAGGCAGTTTGCGGAGCCCACTGCAATTACATCGTTGTGAAAGACACCGGCGTCAATAACGGCCGGATTTTGTTGAACAAAAAGGGTGCGGTTTGCGGATAACCCATGATTTCGCGCAACGGCTTCGCAGGCCTCGCGTGTTTGGCGCGCAGGATATCGGGCGGGGCGAGGCGTGGAAAGATCAAAGGCAGAGCGCCCATAGGTGAAAATTTCAACGCCTGGGCTTTCTGCCGAAGGTGTCAATCGCGTGTGGTTCGCCGCCCCTTCGTCTGAAAAGAAGGAGCCGGGCGGAAGGGCGTCGTGATGAGCAAAATAGTCGGGGTGCGAGAAAATTTTCTTCAATATGCGCCCTGTATCCGGATGTTCGATGGATCTGTGAAACATTTCGGACAGGTTTGCCGGTGTGAAATGGGTACGGCCATCCGTCGTGTCGGCTGCCGGACTAACGGTTGCAGCATTAGCCACCCACATGGACGAAGCCGAGGAGACTGAGGCTAACAGATGAGGTGCCTGTTTTTGTACAGTCGAGAGAATATGTTCATCCGTTCCGGTGAAACCCAGAGCCCGTAGCGTCGGTATATGGGGGCGCTCCAGGGGCGGCAAGACCCCTTGCATCAGTCCCACATCCATAAGGGATTTCATCTTTTGAAGGCCCTGAAGGGCCGCGGCCTTGGGATGAGAGGACGCGTCGCGGTTTTTCGTAGACGCGACATTACCATGCGATAATCCGGCAAAGTTATGGGTTGGTCCTACCAAGCCATCAAAATTTATTTCTGCACTCAAAGTCATAAGGAGATCCCAGGTGTCAGTGTCTCGGGCAGGTCGGCTTTGTCTGCCTCTACAGAGGCAACAGGATAGGCGCAATAGTCTGCGGCGTAAAAGGCACTTGGTCGGTGATTGCCGCTGGCCCCGATGCCGCCAAATGGTGCTGCTCCGCTTGCACCGGTCAGCGGTCTGTTCCAATTGACGATGCCTGCTTTGGATAAAGCAAGGAAGGTTTCATATTCAGCGGGGTCATCTGTAAAAATACCAGCGGAAAGACCAAAACGTGTTTTGTTCGCGATTTGAACAGCCGATTTGAAATCGTCGGTTTTGATGATTTGTAAAAGCGGGCCAAAATATTCTTCGTCTGGTAATTCTGAAATCTCGGTTACATCGATAAGACCGGGTGACAAGAACGGTTTTCCGTCTTCTAAGCGGGCCATTTTTACAAGCGGCTTGCCGCCCAGCCGAATAAGGTTCTCCTGTGCGGCAAGCATACCATCTGCAGCTTTGTTTGAAATCACACTTCCCATAAAGGGCACGCTGTCCGCTTTGTCAGGGCCCACCTGAATGGACTGGGTTGCTTGGGTCAGTTGATCCAGAAAGGAATTCCGTTGGTTGCTTTGGGGTAAGATCAACCGCCGGGCGCAGGTGCATCTTTGTCCAGCGGTTACAAAAGCGGATTGCAACGTGTGATACACCGCCCCTTTGACGTCTGAAACATTGGTAACGATCAATGGATTGTTTCCGCCCATTTCAAGGGCTAGAATTTTCCCGGGCCGACCGCCGAATTCCGAATGGATCAAACTGCCTGTCCGTGAACTCCCTGTAAAAAATAAACCGTCGATGCCCTCATGGCTGCTGAGGGCTATTCCGGTATCGGCACCGCCTTGTACAAGGTTCAGGACACCGTTTGGTAATTTGGCTTCTTCCCAACATTGAACCATTTTTTCGGCGACAGCGGGCGTAAGCTCACTTGGTTTAAAGATGACGCAATTTCCTGCAAGTAATGCAGGCACGATGTGACCATTGGGGAGATGTCCGGGGAAATTATAGGGACCGAAAACAGCGATAACGCCATGCGGTTTGTGCCGAAGGCGTGCGGTAGCGCCGGGGATCGGTGTTTCTTTTTGGCCCGTACGGGCATCGTAGGCAGAAAGAGACAGATCGACCTTTCCGATCATAGTGGCAGTTTCGGTCAGGGATTCCCAAAGAGGTTTGCCGGTTTCAGAAGCGATCAGCGAGGCGATTTCTTCTTTTCTTTCCTTAAGAATTGTTTGATAGGCGCGAATAATTTCTATGCGATCGGCAAGCGGCATCAGGGCCCATTTTTCAAAGGCCCGTGACGCGGCTTTTACAGCATCATCAACATCCTGCTCTGTTCCCGATCTTCCGCGCCAGACAATTTCTCCGGTCTGAGGGTTCTCAGACGAAAAAGGCGTGCCGTTCGCAGATCGCCAGTGTCCGCCGATAAAAAGTGTGGCCTGTGTCATGGGGGCTCCTTTTGCTTTATTTCGCAAAGCTGATGGTCTGTCCGGGTTCCACCTGTAAAGTTTCGGCGGTCTCTTGCGTGATATGCACGGTGCCGTCCTCTGCAAGGACAAGGGGCGTACAGACAAATCGATAATTTTTGAGGTCAGTATTACTAATCATATACGGGTCGTCAGACAGGCTATCGTTTGCCAGAATCTCAGACAGGACCCGACGTTCAGATTTTTGAACGGTGGCAATATTTCTCATCTGGCACTGCACGGTTGGGCCACCATCAAAGATGTCGACATAGCCGCTTTTCCGAAATCCTTCTTTCTCAAGCAGCCGCATGGCGGGATAAGATGCTTCATGCGGGACGCCAATGACATTTCGGGCTTCATCGGGCAGAAGGTCTACGTAAATAGGGTGGCGGGGCATCAAGTCTGTAATGAACTGGTTTCCCTTGACCGCACTCATAAAATCAGCGTTTTCAAACCCTAAACCGAAGAATTTTCGGCCAAGCTGCTCCCAAAAGGGGGAGTGGCCTTCTTTGTCCTGCCACCCACGCATTTCGGCGATAATTGTCTCGTCAAACCGTTCAGGGAAATCCGCAAGCATCAGGAACCGGCACCTGGACAGAAACCGCCCATTCCTGTCTTTACGATAGTCAGGATCAAGATACAGAGATCCAATTTCTGTACTGCCCGTGAAATCATTCACTAGATGAAGCACTTCCAGTTTGTTTTTCTTTTCCAGCTCCTTGGAAATCGAAATCAGGGTTGAGACACGGTAGGAATAAAAAGGTTGGTCCAGTCCCACGCCGGCATAAATGGCGGTGGTGCCAACCAGCTTCCTTGATGCGGTATCTTCCATAACCATGAAATAAATTTCGCCGTTGGCATGGGTTGTTTCCAAGGCAAAGCTTTCTTCACTCTTCTGTAGTTTGTTTTCCCAAGAGGTGAGGCTCGTTGGCATGGAGGACATACCGCTTCCTGTGGCTGTTGAAATGCCCATAAGGCAATTCAAATCAGTATGCCGGGCGCGCCTGATAACGATCATTGTGGTTCCTCTCGCTTTGGAAACGTAACGTCCCCTACCGCCAGTTTGTGGAGCAGAAGGGCGGTGAGCTTTGCTCGTTCGGATAAACTCTCGCAGACCATATATTCCTGATCAGAATGAATATTGGCACCCCGTACTCCCAAAGTGTCAATATTGGGCAATCCTGCTGCGGCTAGATTATTTCCGTCACAACAGCCCCCCGTCGGTTTGTGATTGATCGGCAGGTTCAGGTCTTCCCCGCATTGTTTCAGGATATCAAATAAATGGCGAAAAGATGGGCTCATCGGTTTTGGTGGGCGGGTAAACTGACCATGCAGCTGGGCGGAAATTCCCTCCTGCTGGTTGGTTTCTGCCGTAATTTTTTCGAGGGCCTGAATGAACCAGTCTTTGTCCTCTGATGCCTTAATTCGGACATTCAGTCGGCAGATTGCAAGGTCGGGGACAACATTAAGTGCGCCTCCACCCGATATATGCCCAACATTAACAGTTAAATCCTGGCGCTGCCCCGAAAGCATATGGATCTTGCCAACCGCTTCTGACAGGGCGGCAATTGCATTGCGGCCCAAATGGTGATCCCGGCCGGCATGGGCAGCTTTCCCTCGCACGACGAGGGTGAAATTGCCGCTTCCTTTACGGGCACCCGCCAAAGTTCCATCCGCCAGAGAAGGCTCATATACCAGACCTAAATCGGCTTTTCTTGCAAGATGGGTCATCGTTTCGCGCGAGCCGAAGGAGCCGACTTCTTCATCGGCATTTATCAGAACATCCCAGCCAAGCTGACTTTTTTCGGGGCTTTTCTCAAACGCTTGCAAGGCCGTCAGGATAACCATCAGGCCGCCTTTCATATCAGCCGTTCCCGGACCGCCGATTTTACCGCCGCCCAGATCCGTGCAGGATTGAAACGGGCTGTCCTTACCAAACACGGTATCCATGTGCCCGCACAGAAGAACACGTCTGTTTGCCTCGGGTCGAATGGATACTTTTAACATCTGACCAACAGCCCGGCTGTCCTCTTGTCCGTCTTTTGTCACCAATGGCATCGGGTCGGATGCCAGTAGCTCGGATTGACCGCCGGTTTTGGCGAATGCCTGTTGAAGGCAGTCGGCCATTTCGGCCAGGCCGTCCAGATTGTCACTGCCTGAATTGATCTGTGCCCACTGACAGACAGTGTCGACCATTGCGGACTGTTGGTCATCGATCCAGGATAGAAAAGGCGGTAAAGACATGGATAAACCCTACTTCCAGTGGCTGCAAACGTCGTCAATGATGCCGAGCCCTTTTGCAAGGTCGTCATCTGACAGGTTAAGCGGTGGCAGAAGCCTGAGGATATCAGTCCCGGCGCGGCCAGACAAAAGCCGGGCATCCCTGAGGCGGGAGAGCATTTCAGTGTTAGGGACAACACATTTTACACCGAGCATCAACCCCAGACCCTGAACATCACTGATGACGTTAGGATGTTTTTGTGTCAGTTCAACCAATCCCTGCCTTAGTGTTTCCCCGGTTTCCTGAACCTGCTGTAAAAAACCATCTTCAAGCAACAGATCAAGGACCGCATTACCGACCGCCGTGGCGAGTGGATTTCCGCCAAAGGTTGACCCATGGGTTCCAATGACCATGCAGGCCGCGGCTTTTTCCGTTGCCAGACAAGCACCAATTGGAAAACCCCCGCCCAATCCCTTCGCCGAGGAAAGAATATCAGGTTTAATGCCAGACCATTCATAGGCGAAGAGCTTCCCTGTCCGGCCCATGCCGCACTGGATTTCATCGAGCATCATAAGAATGCCGGTTTCATCACACAGTGCCCGGACAGCCTCAAGATAGCCTTTTGGGGCGGGTAAGACGCCTCCTTCTCCCTGAACCGGTTCTAGAATGACACCTGCGGTTTCATCCGTAATGGCCGCACGAAGCGCGTCAATATCGCCGAACGGGACGTGATCGCATTCCAGATCGCCAGTGAAGAAGCCTTTGATATGGCTGGGGTTACCCGCGGCGGCAACTGTTGCGATCGTTCGCCCGTGAAAAGCATTTTCCATTCCGATAATGCGGGTCCGTTTAGTATCACCGCGGTCAAAATGATACCGGCGCATTATCTTGAGGCCCGCCTCAACGGCTTCAGCGCCGGAATTGCCAAAGAAGACGCGATCAGCAAAACTATGTTTGCAAAGCCTGTCAGCAAGCTGTTCTCCCTGTTCCACACGGAACATGTTTGATGTATGCCAGTATTTTTCTGCTTGGTCTTTTAAGGCACCAACAAGGTGAGGGTGGCTGTGCCCAAATCCAGTTACCGCGATCCCGGAAATGAAATCCAGATACCGCTCTCCTTCTTTGGTAATCAGATAGGAGCCTTCTCCCCTTTCAAAGAGGATTTCCGGTGGGGCATATGTTGCCATAAGGGTTTGATGGGGCATTTTTCCTCCAGTTTATATCAGGCTTTTGTATCAGACATTGTCCAGTAGCGTAGCAAGGTTGATGGAAAATAGGGTTTCGAATTTAGGGTGTCTTACCGAATAAAATGTGAAATCTTGGGGTATTGCCGAATTATATTCGGTTGTGTCTCTATCTCTTACAGTGTGAGATAGGTTTTTATAAAAACAAGTCAAATTTCCTTGATTTTAAGGTCCTGTAGGCCTAATCCGTTAAAGGGTAATATTCTGAAAGGAGAGTCATGTTGAGTAATGGCAGCGGTAAGAGAGTGCTTGATGCAATTGATCAGAATATTATTTCGTCATTGCAGAAGTCAGCGAGAATAACCAACCAGCAACTGGCCGAACAGGTGGGGCTGTCCCCGAGCTCCTGTCTGGCTCGGGTTCGCAAACTTGAAGAAGATGGATGTATAGGCCCCTATCAAGGTACGGTAAATCTGGATCGATTATGCCGGTATATTACCTGCATCGCCATGGTGACATTGGAAAGCCACCGCCAGCAGGATTTTCGAGTGTTTGAGCAGTTTATTGAAGGGGTGTCAGAGGTTGTCCAGTGCGATACTGTGAGCGGAGGATGTGATTTTATCCTGCGCATCGTTTGTGCGGATATGGAGCGGTACCACGAAGTAAACGAAAAGCTTCTCAATTCCGGCGCCAATGTCGTGAATATCAAAACCCATGTGGTAATGACAGAGAACAAAAAATTCACCGGATATCCACTAGATGCACTTCTTCAATAGAATTTACCCGTAAAAAATGCGCAGCACGATCTGATGTAGGGAAAGCGCGACAACAAATTCAATAAACGCCATCAGTACAGCCGCAGTTCCCGAAATTTCGAGTGTCCGTCTTAAGATATACCAAAGAAAAACATAGGAGAGGATCAGGAATGTCAGGGACAGCAGGGACGTTAGTGCGAGGCCAAGATAGCCCATAGAAAGAATGGAAAATGGGAGCCAGACACAGATTAGAGCAAGCTGTGCCCAGTTATAGATAATGGTAAAGTTGCCAAACTTTTTCGTTTCAAAAATATACTGGTCTGCAACTCCGACGATCACCAAATATAGCAGCCAGGAAACATAGGTGATGCCAAGCTTGCTCAAGATAAACGGTAGAGCAGGGATTTCCGCCCCAATTAAACGAAAATCAAGATAGAAATCCAAGGCAAGCAACGGGACGGAAAGTAGAAGTGCGGTAAAAGACGCCCAAAAACCAGCCGGGGACAGATTAAAATACCGCAAAGCATCGGGGTCGCGTAGTGCGAGCCGGAAACTACCAAATAATGAGTAAATAACTTCGTAGAGACCGGCCATCTGATTTATTTGAAATATCCATCTAAAATTGACGTGTAAATATTGGCTAACTGCTCAATATCGTCGACAGCAACATGTTCATCGACTTTATGCATCGTCTGCCCGACAAGGCCAAATTCGACAACGGGGCAGTAGTTTTTAATATAGCGGGCATCAGATGTGCCCCCTGTAGTTGAAAGCTCAGGTTTTGTGCCAAGATGCTCCGCAATGGACTGTGCAACCAAGCTGCTGAAGTCCCCCTCGCTTGTCAGGAAAGGCTCTGAATTCTTAAGGACTTTCAGATCATAGTTGGCATTTCGGTCCTTGGCAATTTCGTCAAGCAGGGATCGTATTTTATGATCCAGACCGTCAAGCGTATGTTCTGTGTTAAAGCGAATATTGAAGGTCGCTCTGGCTGCCGGCGGGATAACATTGGTCGCAGGGTTCCCCACATCCACGGTGGTAAATTCTAGATTGCTTTGCTGGAAATGGGCACTGCCATCATCAAGATGCATCTGATCCAACGCAGACATCATGGCGATCAGGTGAGGAACAGGATTGTCCGCTAGGTGAGGGTAGGCAACATGTCCTTCCGTGCCATTGACGGTCAAGAAACCGGTGAATGAACCGCGCCGACCAATTTTGACCATATCACCAAGTGCTTTCGGATTTGTCGGCTCCCCTACAAGGCAATGATCAATCCGCTCGCCCTGTTCTGACATCCATTCAAGTACTTTGCGGGTTCCGTTGATGGCGGGCCCTTCTTCATCCCCTGTAATCAACAGGCTGATTGATCCGTCAAACTTTCCTTTGCGGGATTTGATCAGGCGTTGGGCAGAGACAGCAAAACACGCGACAGCAGCTTTCATGTCGGCTGCGCCGCGACCATACAGCATTCCGTCTTTGATAACAGAATCAAACGGATCAACACTCCACGAGTTAAGGTCGCCGGGAGGGACAACGTCTGTGTGGCCGGCAAAACAGAAATTAGGCGCGCCCGTGCCATATCGTGCGTAAAGATTTTCAACATCTGGCGTATTGTCATCTGAAAAAGTCAGCCGGTGACAGTCAAAACCGATTTTTTCAAGGACAGATTGCAGAACATTTAAAGCACCTGCGTCGGCGGGGGTTACACTTGGGCAGCGCATAAGCTCCTGCGTGAGCGTAACAACATCAAGATCATCCATATAAGTCATGTATGTCCTTTACCGTTCCCGTTCTGGAGGGTCAATGTCTTTGACGGATAATTGACGTACGAGATAATCCGGGATAAGTCTGTTTTTCCTCTCTTTCGCAGGCTAGCCCATGACATCACACAACGCCCCCGGCATTAATAACCTGACCGGTATTCTTTATATGGTTGCGGCAATCTTTACCATGTCGACAATGGATGCGGCGGCAAAATGGCTGGTTCATGCTGACTACTCGGTTTTTCAGATTTTGTTCGTTCGTAGCCTAATGAACGTTGTGGTTCTTTTGGCATTGGTGCCTTTTATGGGCGGACTGCGCCTGATTAAAACCAATCGTGTTTTTGCGCATGGCGTGCGGGGGGTATTGGGCTTTGTTGCCCCCTTTTGTTTTTTCAGCGCGTTGCGTTCCATGGGGTTGGCGGAGGCTACAGTTGTCTTCTTCATTTCACCCTTTGTCATGACAGCGTTGTCGGTACCGTTCTTTAAAGAAAAGGTCGGCGTGCATCGATGGGGGGCAATTTTTGTTGGATTTTGCGGCGTTCTCTACGTTGTTCAACCAACGAGCGAGGTTTTTGATCCGGCGGCTTTTCTGGTGCTGGGGGGCAGCCTTGCCTACTGTTTTTTGATGCTCAGCAGTCGCTGGCTTGGCTCAACAGAAGCCACGTTTACGATTGTCTTCTACGTGAATTTTGTGGTCATGTTGTGTGGTGCGATAGGGTCAGTCTTTTATTGGGTTCCGATGCCAGTTGCTGATGTTGGCGTTGCCGCAATTGTTGCGTTTTTGTCTTTGATTGGAAATTTTTTCATCATCAAGGCGTTTACAATTGGTGAAGTAGGGGTCATTACCCCCTTTGAATATACAGCCTTGATCTGGGCTGTGCTGCTTGGGGTCGTTCTATTTGATGAAATTCCAACCTCTAATGTCTGGGTTGGATCCGCGGTTATTGCCGCGAGTGGATTATATATGGTCTACCGCGAGAACAGAAAAAAACCCGCCGTTTAAGGCGGGTTTTTCAAATGGCGAAAAACGTTGCTTAGTCGCGTAGCAAGTCGTTGATAGATGTTTTCGACCGTGTTTGTTCGTCAACAGTTTTAACAATCACTGCGCAATACAGGCTTGGTCCAGGTGTTCCGTCCGGCAATGGCTTGCCAGGAAGGCTTCCTGGAACAACGACGGAGTAAGCCGGGACACGTCCGATATGAACTTCGCCGGTTTCCCGGTTCACAATTTTTGTGGAGGCACCAATAAACACACCCATGGACAGAACGGCACCTGTTTCAACAACAACCCCTTCAACTACTTCAGAGCGGGCCCCAATAAAACAGTTATCTTCGATGATCACAGGACCGGCCTGAAGTGGCTCCAGAACGCCACCAATGCCAACACCGCCAGATAGATGCACATCTTTACCGATCTGCGCGCAAGAGCCAACAGTGGCCCAGGTATCAACCATCGTTCCAGAATCGACAAAAGCGCCAAGATTAACAAAGCTAGGCATCAAGACCACATTTGGTGCGATATGGGCACTGCGGCGTACGACACACCCTGGAACCGCCCGAAAGCCCGCGGCTTTAAAAGTGTCCTCTGTCCAGCCTTCGAATTTACTGGGAACTTTGTCATACCAATTGCTGTTTGTCCCCGGCGCCCCTGCAATCATTTCCATATCGTTTAGGCGAAAAGACAGGAGAACCGCCTTTTTAAGCCATTGATTGACATGCCAGCCATCTGTTGTTTTTTCTGCAACACGGGCAGCACCGCTATCAAGTGCGAGAAGTGTTGCCTCGATGGCATCGCGTTGTTCGCCTTTTGTGGCAGGAGAAATGGCATCCCGGTTGTCCCATGCCGCTTCAATAACCGGTTGCAATTCGGTCAGACTCATTCTTGAACCTCAATTTTATAAGTGGAATTCTGTTGTCGCACCATACCGTGCGGAAGCGTCAAGTCAACTGCCTAGGGCCTGCTTGCCAGCAAGCGGTGCAGCCAATCGGGCAAATCCTCCGCAATATGATGAATATGAGGTCCTTCCGAGGTTTCTGAAGACCAGTGTTCCTCGTTCGGGACCCAAACTGTAGTCATTCCCAGATCATGTGCGGGCTTAAGATTCTTTGCCATATCTTCAAAGAAAACGGCCCGACTTGGTGTGATATCCAGTTCATCAATCATTTTATGGTAAACAGATATTTCGGGCTTGGGAATAAAGTCACATTTTCGAATATCAAAAATATGGTCAAAATGATGATCGATCCCCAGTTGCCGGGATACATTTGTCGCGTGATCATCAGAACCGTTCGTGAAAATGATTTTTCGACCGTTGAGCTCATGTAGGGCGGCATCCAGCTTTTCAGCCCGGGCCATTTCACTCACGTCAATATCATGAACAAACGCCAAAAAATCATCCGGATGCATGTCATGACATTTCATCAGGCCATTTAACGTTGTCCCATAGGTCTGAAAGTAGTGCTTTTGAATTTTTTTTGCTTCTGCATGGTCGACTTTTAAAAAATCAGCGACAAAGTCCCCCATTTTTTGATCAATCTGCGCAAATAGATTGCAATGAGCGGGATACAGCGTGTTGTCGAGATCGAAAATCCATGTATCGATGTCTGAAAAATCAGACCAATTACTTTTTTGTTCCATCCTTCAAGTGTGGTGTCTGACTGTGAAAAGAACAAGCAAAATTTGTTAGAAACTTTCTTATTTCTTTTGGTTTTTAAGGGGCTGTTAAGTTGTTTTCATTAGGCTTTCGAGATTAAAAAAAAATTATTTTAGCATGGATTAATTTATGGGTTTGCTTAGTTCCCTGTCATTTGGCAGGAATAATGCATTAAGTGCCAAGCCGGTGCCGGGTGTCATTCTCGAAGATCAGGAGACATTGCTGGAAAATTTTCCGGGGCCTGCATTTATATTGGACGAGGATTACCAACTGGTTGAAGGCAACCTCTCTTCTGTTCCCTTGCTTAACGAAATGGGAAAGCAAACGGATGGTAAATTCAGAAGCACAGTAAAAGGTGTTCTGACACGAAACCGTTCCGAACATTTTACCTTCACATATGGTACTGACGATGTAATCGAAGTGTTCGATCTGACGCTGCTGCCTCTGTCGGGAGGGGGTGTTCTGGTTACTGGAAAAGATGTCAGTATGCAGCGGAACCTGACAAATGCGCTGGTTGCGTCCCGGCAGCTATTTAAGGACCTAGTTACCTGTACTGCTGAATTTGTTTGGGAAACCGACGAATATGGATGTTTCCGATATGTCTCTCCACGAGGGGCGATTGGCTTCACGGCCTCAGAACTGGATGGTCGTCTGGCCCGGGATCTGATTATTTCTTCCGAAGATGACGAGGCAGGTGCCCTCAAAAACCCGTTTGAAAGTGCAGTGCCGGTGGAAGATGAGGTGATCTGGTTGCGGGATCGGTCGTCTGCATTGGCCTGCATGCGTATTTCATCCATCCCCGTTTTTGATGATGCTGGAAGCCATATCGGTTGCCGGGGCGCGGGGCATGACATTACTTTTGAGATGGAGCAGCGCTCTCAATTTGAGAAAATGGCGGCACAGGAAAAAGTTTTCTCAAAGATCATTGACGCTATCCGCCATGAAATTGACCCAGCCCGATTGTTCGAAATCGCCGGTCGCGGGGCATGTGATGCATTAAACAGCACCCGCATGATGCTAAGCCGGAAAAACTCATCTGGTTCGCTTGAGATGATGTTCAAAAGTGGGGTAAATGATGAAGTGGAGGCAGCGTTTCTCAGTTGGATGCGTCATCAAACGACCGTTGAAACCGACGGACTGACGGAACTGGAAAGCGGTGATTGGCGTTTGTTTATTGCCCCCATTCAGTCGAACAATCAGTTGGATGGCGCCGTTGCGTTGATTCGACGGAAAGAAGCGACCGAACTGGAGGAGGGAGAAAACCGCCTGATGCGCCTGTTAAGCGAACATCTGGGTGTTGCTCTTATTCAAATAAAGGCGCGCGAAACGTTGGAGCAACTCTCCCGTACCGATGAATTAAGTGGTTTGCTTAATCGCCGGGCCTTTCATGAGGATGTTGAAAAACGTCTTAAAACCCGTCAAAGGTCCAAGGGTGGCAACGCATTATTTTATATTGATCTGGATAATTTTAAGCCGGTTAATGACCGCTTTGGCCACGAAAAAGGGGACGAAGTTCTCAAGGGCGTTAGTCAACTTCTGGCAGAGCATTCCCGGGTTGGTGATATGGTTGCCCGATTGGGCGGTGATGAATTTGCTATGTGGCTGGAAGACATTCCGCGCGATAAAACAATTGAGAAAGCGGAACATTTGCAAAAGCTTTGCCAGGAAATGTCTGGCCGTCTCAATGTTTTGGATCCCAGTTTGAGTTTTTCAATTGGCATTGCCCTCACAGATGGGCAGGATAATGAAACACTGGATAGTTTATTGGCGCGCGCAGATGCGGCAATGTATAAGGTTAAGGCTCGGGGGAAGGGGGCTTTTTCTATCGCGGATGCTGTAGAAAAAGTGGAACAAAAAGATGCTTAAGAAGTTATTCGGCAAAAAGAAAAAGCAAGAAGTCAGCTACGAAGATAGTAAGGGGCTTGCACGGGACGAAAACCCGAAAGTACGGGCAAAACTGGCATCCAGTGCTTCTGTTCGGCCAGAGGTTTTGTATTACCTGACGGATGATAACTCGCCAGAAGTCCGGCGGAATGTTGCGCGTAATACGAATACTCCCGTTCAGGCCAACACCATTTTGGCAACGGATACGGATGATCAGGTTCGATCTGAACTTGCTCGAAAAATATGTAAAATTCTTCCGGATATCAGCGGCACAGATGCGGATTCAATTCGCGAACAAACCATAGAAATTCTTGAAGTCCTTGCCTCGGATCAGTTGCCCTCTGTACGCGCTATTCTCTCGGAGTCCTTGAAAGATACGCTGGAGGCTCCCAAGCATGTCATCATGGCACTGGCTAAAGATGTCGAAGAAATCGTGGCGAGCCCTGTTCTTGAATATTCACCGCTTTTGACCGAAGCAGACCTGTTGGAAGTAATCGCCAGCGGTGTTGCGGCCGGGGCGTTGCCTGCCATCGCCAGACGCCCCAATATTGGAGAGGATGTTTCTGACGCGGTGGCTGCCTCACTGGAAATTCCGGCTGTGGCGGCTTTGCTCGCCAACTCTTCCGCGCGGGTTCGTGAAGACACACTGGATCAGATTATCAGTCAGGCTGAAACGGTAGAAGACTTGCATGAGCCTATGGTGATGCGGGTCGATCTTTCCATTCGGGCCATGCGCCGCATTGCCGGTTTTGTGGCCTCGTCTCTTGTCGATAAGCTGGTGGAGAGAAATGACTTGTCGCCGGATATTGAAAAAGAACTGAAAAAGTCTGTTAAAGGGCGTATCGAAGAAGTTGAGAATTTTGACGAGCCGAGGGAAGATGATGGGCAGGTCCGTGCCGAGAAGCTTTGGGCGACGGGCAGGCTGGATGAAAAGACGCTGACCGAAGCCGTGGCATCAAAAGACCTTAGTTTCGTTCATAATGGGCTGGCGTTGATGACCGGGTTGTCCGTCGGAGTGATCCGCCGGATCCTGAACTCGCGAAACGGCAAAGTCGTAACATCCCTTTGCTGGCGTGCAAAATTGTCTATGCGGCTGGCTATTCGGATCCAGACAGAAATTGCCCATGTCCCCAATACAAAATTGGTAAACGCAAAAGATGGCGTGGAATATCCTTTTGACGAAAAGGAAATGGACTGGCAGCTTTCTTTTTATGTGGAAGAATAAAAAAGCCGAAGAAGGTCTTCGGCTTTTTATCAGTTGCTAGTCGGCGTGGATCATCGTTCCGATACCGTGTTCGGTAAAGGTTTCCAGAAGCAGGACATGCGGAATGCGGCCATCCAGAATGTGAGCCGCGCTAACGCCCCGGTCCAGTGAGAATAGGCAGGTTTCCAGTTTTGGTATCATGCCGCCTGAAATAGTTCCGTCTTTTTGAAGAACTTTGACGTCATTTTGAGACAGCTGATTGATAAGTTTTTTCTGCTTGTCCAAAACACCTTCAACATCGGTTAGCATGATCAGTTTGCTGGCGCCAATGGCAGCTGCAATATGGCCGGCGACAGTGTCCGCATTAATGTTAAAAGTTTCACCATGCGGTCCGACCCCGATTGGGGCGATCACTGGAATGACATCAATATCTTCAAAACTTTCCAGAATTTCAGGATTGATCCGGCTTGGTTCGCCGACAAATCCTAAATCCAGAATGCGTTCGATATTGCTGTCGGGGTCTCGCTTGGTGCGTGTCAGTTTCTGAACTTCGATAAGGTTCCCGTCCTTGCCGGAAAGTCCAATGGCTAAACCACCGGCCTTATTGATGGCTTGAACAATATTTTTGTTCAAAGATCCACTCAGGACCATTTCAGCAATTTCCACAGTGGCCTGATCTGTGACCCGAAGGCCGTCAATAAACGAACTCTGGATTTTCAGCTTGTCCAGCATGGCACCGATTTGCGGGCCGCCCCCATGAACAATAATAGGATTAATTCCAACCTGTTTTAACAGGGCGACATCACGGGCGAAGTCTTCAGCAAGGGCGGAATCGCCCATGGCATGTCCGCCATATTTAATAACAAATGTTTGTCCGGCAAACTGATGCATATAAGGCAATGCCTCAGACAGGATTTTTGCTTTTTTAAGTTGTTCTTCAACTGTCATCTGCTTTTTCGCCATCCCAACGATCCTTCTTTATTCAGCCAAAGAGGCAAGCTCTGCCCGTAGTTCCGCAATGCCTGTTCCCTTTGCTGAACTTGTCAGCATGATTTCAGGATGGGCGGCCGGTCTTTTTTTCAACTCGCTCTGTGTGTTTGTTATAACGTCATCCAGTTCGGATTTTTTCGATTTATCCACTTTCGTCAAGATGATCTGATAATTCACGGCGGCCTTATCCAGCATGGACATGATTTCCCGGTCCACTTCTTTAAGGCCATGGCGGCTATCAACCAGCAGGCAAACACGGCGCAATTTGGCGCGGCCCTGAAGGTAGGTATTGACCAGTCCCGTCCAGGCAGCAACTTTCTCTTTCGACACTTTTGCGTAACCATGACCGGGCAAATCCACCAGATACATCCGGCTTCCCAAGTCGAAGAAATTGATCTGTTGGGTGCGGCCGGGTGTGTTTGACGTTCGCGCAAGCGTGTTGCGATTTGTCAGTGCGTTGATAAGGCTTGATTTACCAACATTTGATCGGCCGGCAAATGCAACCTCATTCATCGGTAATTCTGGGAGCATCGCAAGAGTTGCGGCGCCCGCGACAAAGGTACATTCCTTTGCAAAAAGGAGGCGGCCCTCTTCAATACGGGCCGCCTCCACTTTTTCTTGTTCTGTCATTTTAGTCATTCAAGATCATGCTTTCGTAGATTGACCGCTGACGCTGACACCCATCCTTTTCATAATGAACCACTGCTGCGCAATACTCAGACAGTTGTTCCAAGTCCAATAGATTACCAGTCCAGCAGGGAAGCTTGCCAACAGGAAGGTAAAGAAAATTGGCATGAACAGGAAGATCTTTGCCTGAACCGGATCTGCCGGCTGCGGGTTGAATTTTTGTTGTAGGTACATGCTCAGACCCATCAGGATAGGCAGGGCACCGATCATCATGAATTCTGGAGGCGACCATGGGATCAGACCAAACAGTTCGAACAGATTGGTTGGGTCAGGTGCCGACAGATCGGTGATCCATCCATAAAACGGCTGATGGCGCATCAACAGGGTCACAAAGAGAACCTTGTACAGCGCGAAGAAAATCGGGATCTGAAGCAGGATCGGAAGGCAGCCAGCCGCAGGATTTGCTTTTTCCCGTTTGTACAGGGCCATCATTTCCTGATTAAGCTTTTGCTTGTCGTCTCCAAACTGTTCGCGCAACTTCACCATTTCTGGCTGCAGCTTCTTCATTTTGGTCATCGACACATAGGATTTATGAGCCAATGGCAATAGAAGTAGTTTGATGATAACGGTTAGAGCAAGGATCGCGAGACCCAGATTGCCGATTTGTGCGTCAAGGAACTCAAGGGCGAAATAAATCGGCTTTGTAAGGAAGTAAAACCAACCCCAGTCGATCGCCAGTTCAAGGCGGGAAATGCCAAATTCTTCTTCATAATTATCCAGAACATGAACTTCTTTAGCACCCGCAAATAAACGGTTTGTTGCGTCCGAAGAGCCGCCGGCCGGTATCGTCACACCTGTTTGACTGACATAGTCAGTCTGGAAGCGGTTGCCCTGAGCCACATGATTAAAACGGCTTTTCGAAGGCGTTGCCTGATCCGGGATAAGAGCAGCAAGCCAGAATTTATCTGTCATGCCGATCCAGCCACCCGTGGAGGTCTGGGCGCGGGTTCCTTCTTCCATCAGATCATCATAGTCAACCTCTTCCAAGGTTTCGTTAAAGACACCGATTGGACCCTCATGCAGGATGTAAAAGCCTGTTGTTTCGGGCATACCAGTTCGCGAAATCAGTCCGTAAGGATACAGGGTAACCGGATTGCCTGTATTGTTTTGAACTTTCTGATTGACCGTGAATAGAAAGTGATCGTCAACAGCATATGTCCGGGTAAAGATCAGACCTTCACCGTTATCCCACGTCAGGACCAAGGGTTTTTCCGTTGTCAGTTCTGAAGCAGTCGTGGTCCAGATGCTGTTGGAGTTTGGTAATTTTACAGTCGTTTCCGGTCCAACGCTCCAGCCAAATTCAGCATAATAAGGCTTGGGAGATCCGCTTGGAGAGAAGAGCTTGATTTCCGGGCTGGTTGGATCAACTTCTTCGCGGTAATTGACCAATGTCAAATCGTCGATCCGAGCCCCTTTAAGCGCAATTGAGCCATGCAGGGACGGCGTATTAATTTTAATGCGCGGCGTTTTCGCAAGGCTTTCTTCACGGCTCATTGCAGGAAGCGCTGCGGATGTTCCGGAAGGAACGGCCGCTGTACCCGCTGTGCCTGGGGTTGGTGCCGTTGAACCGTTCGCATTCGTTGCGGCCTGTTCATTATTCTGCGCGGCTTGATTTTCAATTTCCGGGGACGGGAAAAAATACTGAAACCCAAAAATAATCCCTATGCACAGGACGACCGCAAGGATCACATTCTTCTGATCTGACATTTGTAGGCCTTAATTAGTTTACTCGATGCTGACGCGCTCTGACGATTTTACTTCGCACTCATGACACTTGTTCGTCCCTTCAGGAACCGGGTCATACCCTTGACCACCCCAGGGGTGGCACCGTCCTAGACGTTTCAGAGTAAGCCATGATCCTTTAACCGGTCCATGCAGATGCAGTGCGTCCAAGGCATATGCAGAGCAGGTTGGATGGTAACGACAATTCGCAGGAAGATAAGGGGATAGCGCGTATCGGTAAACCTTTATCAGCCCGGAAAGCAGAAAAGTGAGGATTTTATTCATGATTCTCACTTTTTTTGAGGGCGCCGACCTTTTCCAGTGCTTTCATGAGGTCTTTTTCAAGGTCATCAAACGCGCGGTCGGGGGTGGATTGTCTGCCGATAAGAACAAAATCCCATCCGCGTTCTGCATGCAGGGGCAGGATTTGGTCTGCCAAGGCACGTAAGCGACGCTTTATTCGATTGCGAATGACGGCGTTACCGACTTTTTTTGTCGCGGTAAAGCCCACGCGCAAAGGTCCCGCGTCCGCGAGCGTATCATTGCGCGCGGCTTGCAGGACCATTCCGGGAGTTGCCCATTTGCGACGAACGCCAGCGACACGGAGGAACTCCGCACGTTTTTTCAATCGTTCGACGCCAGTCGGCATCTTATTAGGCTGAAAGGCTCTTACGGCCTTTAGTGCGACGATTTGAAAGAACGCGACGACCGCCTACTGTGGCACGGCGTGCGCGAAAACCGTGGCGACGAGCGCGCACAAGCTTACTTGGTTGATATGTACGTTTCACGTGACTTCTCCGTCAATCATACGCACGGATTTGTGCGATGAGAAAATTAAGCCCCGCTGTATAAGGGGTGGCGACAATGAAGTCAATGGATGAGATGTTTTATCTGTTCAATCGCGGGAATTTGTTTCCGGGCCTATGCTCAAAATACCTCACAAATTAGTGATCGCTGCTTTCTAAAAACTAAGACGTTGTTATGTTCAGACAGATGTAGGATCGCTTTTTTAGACCTTAACCCGCAGAAATACAGGAATTTCACAGCCTATTCGGCGATTTGGAAAGAAGTTTGCGAATTTATTGTGTTAGAATCACGCGCGCCCGTCCAACAGGCACGCCCTATTCGCGATAAACGCTTCTACGCTGAAAAGCATTTTTGGATTGAAATGAATTGCGCATTGATACGAAAAGGGACGAATCGCATATGGAGAGTGAATTGAAGGAGGAACAGCCAAAGTCATCGGCTGGAAAACTAAAAAAATTACTGCCTCTTTTGGCGCTAATCCTGATCTTTGCATCCTTTTTTATCTTTGGGCTAGATGAGTATCTGACTTTCAAATCCCTCAGTGATAATCGAGACCGTTTGCTGGATTTTGTCGCCAATCATTACTTCGCTGCTATGGCTCTGTATTTTGTTCTGTATACAATTGCAATTACAGCCTCGTTGCCCGGTGGATTGCTGCTGACTATTTCAGGGGGCTTTCTGTTCGGCTGGCTGGTTGGTGGATTGCTAACCGTATTTTCAGCGACCTTTGGCGCGACGTTTTTATTTCTGATAGCAGCGACCTCATTGGGGAACCCCCTTCGTGCAAAAGCAGGGCCCTGGCTTGCTAGACTGGAAAATGGATTTAAGCAGGATGCGATGAATTACCTGTTGTTTCTTCGTCTTGTGCCAGCGTTTCCTTTTTGGCTGGTCAATATCGCTCCCGCATTCCTGGGCGTGACATTGCGCACCTATATTGTGGGGACGTTTTTTGGGATCATTCCCGGTACGTTTGCGTTTGCGTTCATTGGCAGTGGGCTTGATAGCATCATTGTCGAACAGCAGGAGACGTTCTCTGCCTGTCAGGCTTCGGGGAAGACGGGATGTACGCTTGAGTTTGAAGTCGGCTCGCTTGTAACAAAAGAGATTTTAATGGCTCTTGCTGCTTTAGGCGTTGTCGCCTTGCTGCCAATTTTGATTAAAAAATTTCGCAAAACACCTGCCTGAAACGAAAACGCGGAGAAAATCGCATGTCAAAAATTATAAAAGCTGATCTTTGTGTGATTGGCGGCGGGTCGGGTGGATTGAGTGTTGCCGCCGGGGCGAGCCAGATGGGTGCTGATACGGTTCTCATTGAAGGCGGCAAAATGGGCGGGGATTGTCTGAATTACGGATGTGTTCCCTCTAAAGCGTTACTGGCCGCGGCAAAAAAGGCAAATGGCCTGCAACATGCTGACGAGTTTGGTGTTACAGGCCAGCCGTTGGTTGCTGATTATGAAAAAGTGATGGCGCATGTCTCGGAGATTATCGCCGGCATTGCGCCGCATGATTCTGTGGAACGGTTTGAGCAATTGGGCGTTCGGGTCATCGAAGGGTATGCTTCCTTTTCTGGCCCCGATCAAGTGATGGTTAATGATGTTACGATTAAGGCCCGGCGGTTCGTCGTTGCAACAGGGTCCCGGGCGACAGCTCCTCCGATAACCGGTCTTGAAACATGCGGATATATGACGAATGAAACGCTTTTTGAGAACCGCGAGAAACCAGAGCATCTGATTATCATAGGCGGTGGGCCGATTGGTATGGAAATGGCGCAGGCGCACCGGCGCCTAGGCAGTCGGGTTACCGTTTTGGAAGCCTTTAAAGCCCTTGCAAAAGATGATCCGGACCTGACATCTGTGGCGCTGAAGGCCTTGCGGGCAGAAGGCATTGAAATTCGAGAGGATGTCAAAATTCATAGCGTCGATCGGGCCGAGGACGGCGCGATTACAGTCGCGGTCGAAGAGGAGGGAAGGGAAGAAATGCTGACGGGCTCCCATCTTCTGGTCGCCGCGGGACGTAAGCCGAATTTGGAGAAGTTAAACCTGGAGGCGGCGGGTGTCCAGTATTCTAAATCCGGGATCGAGGTTGATGAGCGGCTCAGAAGTTCAAACAGGAAAGTCTTTGCCATCGGGGACGTTGCCGGTGGCTTTCAATTCACCCACGTCGCTGGATATCATGCGGGCATTGTCATTCGAAATGCGCTTTTCCGGTTGCCTGCAAAAGTAAATTATGACGGGTTGCCTTGGGTCACTTACACGGATCCTGAAATTGCAAATGTTGGCATGACGGAAAAACAGGCCCGCGAACAATTAGGTGATAAAGTTCAGGTTTTGACCTTTCCTTACGCAGAGAATGACCGGGCTCGGGCGGAACGCAAGACGGAAGGTTTTGTAAAAGCGATCATTGGAAAAAACGGTAAGATTTTGGGCGCGGGTATTGTGGGGATGCAGGCTGGCGAACTCATTCAACCTTGGGCTCTGGCCATTACGGGTGGGCTAAAGGTCTCGAGTATGGCGAGTTATATCGCGCCCTATCCGACACTTGGCGAAATCAACAAGCGCGCGGCCGGGAGTTTTTATACACCCAAGTTATTCAGTTCTAAAACGCGGTGGATTGTTAAACTATTGTCCTTATTCGGCTAATTTCAGCTTAAAGGGTATTCAGATTGAGGGCAGAATAGAATGTCAGAACGTAAGGGATTGGTTCTGACCTCTTTTTTGTATAGCTTACAGACTATGGGGTATCTTCAAAAAATATCGCGGGTTTTTAGAAGCCTGTCCGCCCAGCTCTTGTTCTTGACAATCCTTTTTGTCATGCTGGCGGAGGTGCTGATTTTTGTTCCATCCGTCGCCTTTTTTCGGCTGAACTATCTGGATAAAAAAATCGAATTTGCGCATTTGGCATCCCTTGCGTTGCTGGCGTCCCCGGACAATATGGTATCAAAGGAACTGAAAGCGGAGCTTTTGTTTCGTGTTGGCGCACGATCTGTCGTTTTTCGAAGCGCCAATTCCGCCATGCTGATGCTGAGCGAGGATATGCCTGCGGTTGTTGATGCCAGTTTTGATCTTTCAGAACGATCTTCGTTAAAGCTTATTGAAGACGCGGCTGCGGCGCTTCTGGTACAGAAGAACAGGATAATCCGTGTCAAGTCACCGATCGAGAATGCACCGACATCGTCTTTGGAGATTGTTCTGGATGAAGCACCGCTGGTGGCCGCGATGCTGGATTATGCCAAGAATATTTTTTGGTTATCCTTGGCAATCTCCGTTGTAACGGCCGTTCTTGTTTTCCTGTCCCTGCACTGGTTGTTGGTGCGTCCTATGGGTCGGTTGAGTGCCAGCATGATTGCCTTTCGGCGGAAACCTGAAGACCCAAAGGTTAATATTTCTCCGTCAGGCCGGATGGATGAAATAGGAATAGCGGAACGTGAGCTTGAAATTATGCAAACACGGTTGCGTTTCGCCCTGAAACAGAAACAGCATCTGGCCGCGCTGGGAACAGCGGTTACGAAAATCAGCCATGATCTTCGGAACATCCTGTCCACGTCTCATATTGTGAGTGATGGACTGGCCCAATTGGATGACCCAAGAGTACAAAAAGTCGTTCCGCGTTTGGTTGCCAGTATCGACAGGGCCATTGATTTATGTACGGAAACCTTGAAATACGGAAAAGCTGGAGAAAGGCTGCCGCAAAAAAGCAGGTTTCTGTTAGCCCCGCTGATTAAGGAAGTGTGCGATTCGGTTGCGCTGCCTGCAGGTAAGAACCTTCAATGGGATATTCGCGTATCTGATAAATTCACTCTCTGTGCTGATCGGGAACAAATCTATCGTGCCTTGCTAAATTTATGCAGAAATGCGTCGGAGGCGTTAAAGGACAACGGGAAGATTTGTGTGGCTGCAACGTCTGAACAGGGCATATCTATTATAAAGGTAATGGATAATGGCCCTGGTATTCCGTCCATGGCGATGGAACATTTGTTCGAGCCCTTTGTTGGGTCCGTCAAAAATGGAGGAACTGGTTTGGGGCTTTCCATTGCGCGGGAACTTGTTGAGGCCCATGGCGGTGACCTGTTTGTGGAAAAAACGGATGACAAAGGGACTATTTTTGTTATCCGGTTGCCTGATTAAGAGTTTAGAAACTAGTTATTTTGCATACTGTCCCCATACATTTGTTTTTCTTTACGATGAAGGTCGGGCGATGGTTCGGTTTCTGGCAGTAGTTTTTTCGGTTTTTACTCTGTTTTCTGTTTCGGGCTGTACGTCTGCGGCGATCGCGGTTGTGGATGAAAAAATCTCTCAAATGACGGAAATGGACTGCACTTCTGTCAACATGGTTTTCGGAGACCCTTACTGCAAAGAAAAAAGAGAAGAAATCAAGCAAGAGCCTGTATACTGTTACAAGACCCTTGGGGGCATTGATTGTTACGCCACGAAAAATCCGTATAATACGGAAGCGTCTGAACGTGTTCGCACCGTCAGCGCTTTAGGCTCTGAAGGCGCTAAGGTGGAGTATCTTGGTAAAGAGCCAGATACGAAAAAATCCATTTTCGCCTGGCCGTTCATGGAGGCAAAAACGGATACTGCCGAACTGGATTGACTTGAAGTGCCCCTCTTACAATATTATCGCTCAGAAAAGAGTGGCGCATCCCGGTAATCAAGTGATCGGGTTTCTATTGTCTTTTGCGTCCTCGATCATTGTTGGAGGCATGCAAGTCCATGAATTGGAATCCCGATCATTATCATCTGTATACTGACCACCGGTTACGCCCAGCACTTGATCTGTTATCGCAAGTTACCCTTGCTTCGCCTTCGGTCATTTATGATTTAGGATGCGGCACCGGGAATGTCACTTCTTTGCTGTCGAAGCGATGGGGAGAAGCGGTTGTTATTGGTATAGATAGTTCCGAAGTGATGCTTCGAAAAGCGGCCAGTGACCATCCTTCACTTGAATGGAAGCTTCAGGAAATTAATGAATTTTCCCCTGTCAGTAAAGGGAACCTGATTTTCAGTAATGCCGCACTGCATTGGCTCGATGATCACGAAACGATTTTTCCAAAACTACTGAACCAGTTGCGCCCAGGAGGAGTTCTGGCCGTACAAATGCCTAATAATTTTTTGGCGCCCTCTCATCAGACACTTTACGAGCTGGCGCAATCTGATGCCTGGATTGACAGATTGGGAAAACTTGTCCGACCGGCGCCGGTCCATGATATCAGTTGGTATTATGATCTTTTGTCTTCTAAAGTTCAGCTCCTCAATATTTGGGAGACCACGTATTTTCAGGTTTTAAAGGGCAAAAATGCAGTTCTGGAATGGACCCGGGGCACGGCGTTAAGGCCCTTTCTGGAAGCCTTGAACGAGGATGAGGTGAAAGCCTTTGAAGCGGAATATGCCAAGCTTCTCTACGAGGCCTATCCGCAAAGTGAAGACGGTTCCACGCTCTATCCATTTTCGCGTCTGTTTATTGTCGCGGAAATGCCAGAGGACTGACCGGGCATGATCCTTCTCTTTACGGATTTTGGCGCGACAGGACCCTATCAGGCGCAAATGATCGCAAGTATTCGAAAAGCAGGGTATCAAGGCGACGTGTTAAGCCTCTTCGCTGAAGCCCCTGTATTCTCGCCTGCGGCGGCGGGGCATCTGCTGGCTGCCTATGCCACTGACTTTCCAGAGGGCAGCGTATTTCTGAGTATTGTCGACCCTGGTGTCGGTACCGATCGGCGTGCGCTTGTGGTGAAAAGCGACAACCGGTGGTTTGTCGGTCCCGATAACGGGTTATTGGAACAAGCGTTGCGCAGAGATGCCAACGCGGAGGCGTGGGAAATTGTGTGGCGGCCGGATAGGTTATCCGCCAGTTTCCATGGGCGGGACCTGTTCGCTCCGATTGCTGCTAGAATTAAAACAAACAGCGTTGAGCGGGACCTGAAACCCATCGCTACGGAAGATTTGCGGACAGAGAACGGTGCTGCCGAGCTTTCACAGATCATCTATATCGACCACTATGGCAACGCGATGACCGGGCTGGTGGGGGCGAACGGAATCCGGCGCATCCGGATCAAGGAGGTTTCTTTGCCGCTGATGCGTGTTTTCTCTGATGTTGCTGTTGGCGAGCCCCTTGCCTATGTGAATGCAAATGGTCTTATTGAAATAGCCGTCAATCAAGGCCGTGCTGATGCGTATTTTGGACTGACCATCGGGTCTCAGGTGATGCCACTGATCGGATGATTTCTGCTTTTTTCTGTTGGTTTTCATCTATGCCGGCGCCCCGCGGCCTATCAATATTTAGCGGCTGCCCTCAATGACCATTAATTTTCAATGCATGGTCGGGCAGAATAGGTCGTTTGATTTATTTTGTTTGTTTTCAAACCATATTCCGGTTTACAGTTTCGGTGCGTCTTCATTGACCGAGGGGCGCGCTTTCATTACTCTCGGTCCAAAATAACAAGCCAGTAGCAGTGATGATCAAACCGGGTGAAAAAAATCTAATTACAGACGTCGATGGCATTTCTGTGGGGAACGCCCATGACGATACGGCTTGGTCAGGCGTTACGGCGATTGTTCCAGATGTGCCAGCAGTTGCCGGAGTTGACGTTCGTGGGGGTGGGCCTGGGACCCGTGAAACCGAGGTCTTGAGGCCTGATTGTCTTGTTGATCGGGTTGATTCTATCGTTTTAAGCGGCGGTTCGGTTTTTGGATTGGAAGCGGCCTCTGGTGCTGTTGCTGAACTTGCAGCGCAAGGAAAAGGCTTTGAAGTCAGAGGCTTTAATGTACCAATTGTACCGTCCGCGATCTTGTTTGATTTGGTGAACGGCGGCGATAAGTCATGGGGAGAATTTCCGCCCTATCGCGATCTGGGGCGCAAAGCGGTGCAAAATATATCCCGAGATTTCAGTCTTGGCAATCAGGGCGCTGGTTTTGGCGCCATGGCCGGAGTTATCAAGGGAGGGCTTGGCAGTTGCTCGGCAATCTCGGAGGATGGCGTACAGGTCGGGGCACTTATTGCTGTAAACCCTGTTGGTAGTACGCTCGTTCCGGATACGAATTGTTTTTGGGCATGGGAATTTGAGCAGGATGAGGAATTTGGAGGCGCGGGCGCCCCGGTTCTTGGTGGGAACCTGTCGCTTGAGGCGATAGAAAGTGGACGTCTGGGGGAAAATACAACATTGGGAGTTGTGGCAACCAACGTAAGTCTGACGAAATCTCAGGCTCAACGCGTTGCCATGATGGCACAGGATGGGTATGCCCGCGCGATCCGTCCTGTACATACGCCGTTGGATGGGGATACAATCTTTGCATTGTCGACAGAAAAAAGGAAACTGGATCAACCAGAACCACTGGCCGTCGCAAGGATTGGAGCGATTGCCGCCGATTGCGTCGCACGGGCTGTTGCCAGGGCAGTTTATCACGCTGATAGTTTAGGGTCGTTACCAAGCTATCGGTCACTATTCGAAAAAAAACTTTAACGTAGGGAGACTGGTATGAAGAAGTTGCTAATTGCCGCTGCTGTCGCATCCGCGGTTATCGCACCGTTGACTGCTGAAGCAGCAAAAACATCTGTAAGTTATGGTATGAGGTTGGAGCCACCGGGGCTGGACCCGCGGACGGGCGCTGCGGCTGCTATTTCCCGGATTACACTTTATAATATCTTTGAAGGGCTTACCCGGATTGATATCGATGGTAATGTTCAACCAGCGCTGGCTAAAAGCTGGACGGTTAGCCCGGACGGTTTGGTTTATACCTTTAAACTGGAAGAAGGTGTAAAATTCCACGATGGTTCTGATTTTGACTCCTCCGATGTCAAATATACCTTCGAAGAAAACGCTGCTGAAAACAGCGTGAATAAGCGTAAAGGTCGTTTCACTAACATCGCGTCTATTGAAACGCCAGATGCGGCGACTGTTATCCTGACATTGAAAGAGCCTCGGGGCGATTTCCTTGCGCAGCTGGGCGAGTCAACAGCTGTTATTGTTGATCCTGAATCAGACGGTAGCAATGCCACGAAGCCCGTGGGAACAGGTCCTTATAAACTTGTCCGTTGGATTAAAGGCGATTCTGTCAAACTTGCGATGGCAGACACCTATCGGGATAAAGCCAATCTGAAGATTAAAACGGCTACTTTCCGGTTTATCAATGATGATGCTGCCCGAATGGCAACGCTGCTGACAGGGGATCTTGATTTCACCTCTGTTCCAAATGAAACATTGGAACAGTTTACGCTGACCGGTCAGTTCAGAATTATTGAAGGTACGACAAATGGTGAAACCATTTTGAGTACAAACAATAAAAGTGAAGCGCTTTCAAAACTGAAAGTCCGTCAGGCAATTGCCCATGCGATCAACCGTCAGGAAATTATTGATGGCGCAATGTTTGGGTATGGTACGCCGATCGGTTCGCATTTTGCACCTCATCATCCAGACTATGTAGATTTGACAGGTACTTATCCATATGACCCGGAAAAATCTAAAGCGCTGCTGGCGGAAGCCGGGTATCCAAACGGTTTGGAATTGTCACTAAAATTGCCTCCGGTCGATGATTACGCCCGTAAAGGGGGGCAGATTGTGGCTTCCCAGCTGAATAAAGCCGGGTTTAAAATTAACATTGAAAATGTTGACTGGCCAAAATGGCTGGACGAAGTTTACAAGAAAAAGAACTATGACCTTTCGATTGTAAGCCATGTTGAGCCAATGGATATCAGTATCTATTCTCGTAAGGGATATTATTTCAACTACGAAAATCCTGAATTGGATAAAGTGATCAACGCGGCGCAGGTTGCTTTGTCACCTGCTGTTAAGACAGCGAAGCTGCAGGAAGCCCAGAAAATGATTGCCGAAGACGCGGTCAATGGTTTCTTGTTTCAGCTTGCAGCGGTTCAGGTTGTTCGTAAAGGCTTGAACGGTGTTTGGCCGAACTGGCATCTGTTTGTAACAGATATTGCCCGGATGTCTTGGGAAGACTGATTTTTCAAGTCGCTGACACAAGAAAACCCGCCGGTTTCCCGGCGGGTTTTCTTTTATGAGAGTGACCCGCCGGGCACTCTCATGCAGGATCGGTGTGGATTAAGCTGCGAGGTAAGCTTCCAACTCGTCAGCACCGCCGATTTTGTTACCGTCGATGAAAATTTGCGGTGTTGTTGTTACACCAGATACAGCCGCAAGGCTGCGGAAGGTGGCATCAGAACCCAGCGTAATTTCTTCGTATTGCAGACCCGCTTTTTCAAGGGCTGCTTTGGCACGCGTGCAGTGACTGCAGCCAGGCTTTGCAAAGACAGTAATCGCTGAAGGCTTTTTGGCCTCTGGATTAATGTAATTTAGCATTGTATCGGCATCAGAAACTTCAAACGGGTCGCCGTCAACTTCTGGCTCGATAAACATTTTTTCAACAACACCATCATTGACCAGCATTGAATAGCGCCATGAACGTTTACCAAAGCCCAGCTCTGATTTGTCGACAAGCATTCCCATGCCTTCGGAGAAAGTGCCGCAACCGTCTGGAATGAAATTAATATTTTCTGCCGACTGGTCTTTTTTCCACTCATTCATAACGAAAGTGTCATTGACAGACAGGCAGAGGATGTCATCAACACCACATTCCTTGAACGTGTTTGCAAGTTCATTATAGCGTGGCAGGTGGGTAGAAGAACATGTGGGCGTAAACGCACCGGGTAAAGCGAACACGATCACTTTTTTCCCTTTAAACAGGTCATCTGTTGTTACCTGTTTCCAGGCGTCACCATCGCGGACCGGAAATGAACAGCTCGGGATTGGTTGGCCTTCCATATTCTGCAACATTTTTCTCTCCAAAAAGATTTTCAATAATTACTCTGTGGTGAGATATAGTGACCCGCCCGAATTATTGCAAGTCGTTTTTAGAATAATTCTAATAATTTTTCTTTTTTGTATTTTTTTAGCTCAAGTGATTGTTTTTTAAGTATTTTTAGAGTGTGCTGCTCATCCGGAAGCCTTCCCCGTAATACATTTTAAGCGTGGTAATTGCCGTTTCGTTCATGCGGGTCGTCCGCTCAATCAGAAAAAGCGGGGCCCCTACCGACGTTTCCAAATGCTCCGCAATTTGTGGTGTCGCAGCGCAGGCGGAAAAACTGATATCGCCGTCTGAATAGGGGATTTCCTGAATAAGCCATTCATTTGGGCTTATTTTGTCAAAAGGGGCCTTTTCAATATTCGGCGTGGCAGCCGTATTCACCCAGCGATCTTCAAACATATACGGTTTGCTATCGCAAAGATGCAGGGACTGAAGATGAAGCAATTTCTTTTCAGGCAGTTGCAGGCGGGCATAAACAGAGGCCGGAGCCTTTCCAAGTTTATTGAGAAGCAAACTATGCTGGTACTGACCGCCCCGGTCCATGACCTCTTGCCGGATAACAGGGATTTCAAGAGTTGCACGGGCAACAGGCATCGGGGTTACCCGAGTTCCCCTTTTTCTTTTTCGTTCGACAATACCGTTCTCTGCAAGCTGTCGAAGGGCCCGGTTCACAGTCGTTCTGGAACAGCCATATTCTGCGGCAAGGTCAACTTCGCCAGGGATATAGGTTCCGGGTGTCCATTCTCCAGAATGAATTCTTTTAAGCAAAGCTGCCTGAACGGACTGATGAGACTGATTCTGGCGCATAGATTCACGGTTTCCTATTGACTTTTATGTGCATACATAACAGCATAAAGCGTCCTCATATTCAATGATGTCCAAGTATAGTCAAAAGATTGGGAAAAGCCATAGGCGAGGCATACCGGACGTCAAGATGCTTGATAAAGGCGCTGACCACCCCAACGGGGTAAACAAGGAGATTGAAATGGAACGCAGGGATTTTTTGAAAACAGCTGCTGTTGGTGCAGCTACCGCGACATTCGCGACACCCGCAATTGCATCGGGTAAGCGGCAATGGAAAATGGTAACCGCATGGCCCAAAAATTTGCCTGGACCGGGTGTTGCTGCGCAGAAACTTGCAGATCGAATTACCGCTCTTTCCGGTGGTCGGATTGAAGTCAAGTTATACGCCGCAGGCGAATTGGTTCCGGGCCGCGGTGTTTTCGATGCGGTTTCTCAAGGGACGGCTGAACTGTATCATGCTGTTCCCGCCTATTGGGGATCCAAGTCCAAAGGTATTTTAATGTTCGGATCCCAGCCTTTCGGTTTGCGTGCTGATGAACAGGTGGGCTGGATGGTCCATGGGGGTGGACAGGCTCTGTATGACGAAATGTATGGCCGTTTTAATCTGAAGCCATTCCTGTGTGGTAACTCTGGCCCGCAATGGGCTGGCTGGTTCAAGAAAGAAATCAATTCGGTTGATGATCTGAAGGGACTACGCTACCGGACAACCGGTCTTGCTTCTGAAATGTGCTCGAAGCTGGGCATGGCAGTTCAGGCTATGGGCGGACGTGCAATGTTCCAGGCGTTGCAATCTGGTGCGCTGGATGCCGGTGAATTTATTGGTCCTTGGACGGATAGCGCCCTTGGTTTTTATCAAGTCGCAAAAAATTATTACTATCCAGGTGTGGGCGAGCCGTCTTCAGCAGAAGAATGTGCTGTGAACGCAAATGCTTTTAACGAGTTGGAGGACGATCTGAAACAGGCAGTGTCTTATGCCTGTGAAAGCCTCTACAACCCTGTCTGGATGGAATACGCGACCAAACATGCAATGGCCCTGCCAAAGATGGTTGAAGAGCAGGGGGTCAACGTCAAGATGCTTCCTGAGGATGTTATTCTGGCTATGGGTAACGCCGCCGGTGAAGTGATCGCAGATCTGCGTGAAGATGAAGATGAGCTGACCCGCCGCATTGTTGAAAGCTTCCTGAGCTATCGCAAGCTGATCTCTGAATATATGCCATACGCAGATAACGGTCAGATGAACGCGCGTGCGCTAAACTATAAATACTAAATTTTAGCTGTTATGATGCGGGCTCAATCAAGAGCCCGCATTTTTCTTTGAGTGGACCTTTTTGTTTTGGAAAATTTAGCTAATTTTTTTGACCGCATTAACAACATGGTTGGAAATACGGTGAGATGGTGTGCTCTGGTCATGGTGCTATTGCAGTTCTCCATCGTTGTGCTCAGATATGTGTTCGGTATCAGCTTTATTTTTCTCAATGAAGGTGTGCTTTATCTTCACAGCGCGCTGTTCATGCTGGGCGCCGGCTATACGTTGCTGGTAAATGGGCATGTCCGCGTTGACATTTTTTATGCAAAGATGCAAACCCGCCGAAAAGCTGGAATTGATGTCTTCGGCCATTTGTTCTTTCTGTTTCCGTCCATGATATTACTTCTATATTGGTCCTGGCCGACGGTGCAGATATCGTGGTCCATTTGGGAAGGACCGATTTCTGTTGGCGGAATTCCGGCGTCTTTCCTGTTGAAATCACTTATTCCCGGTTTTTGTGTCTTAATATTGGCCCAAGGTATTGCATGCCTGTTCCGTGATCTTCTTCGCCTTCAGGAGAAAACTGCGTGACTCTCCCTCTCGATTTATTAATGTTTGCCGCCTTGATTGGCGCTATCCTTCTGGGCTACCCGGTTTCTTTTTCCATTGCCGGTGTCGCCAGTATTTTTGCCTTGCTTGGTTGGCTGACGGGATCATTCGACCTGTCCCTTTTGGGCGCGCTGGGTCAGCGAATATTTGGTCTCTTGACCAATGATGTACTGATCGCCATTCCGTTATTCGTCTTTATGGGGGTTGTTCTCGAGAAAAGCAGAATTGCCGAGGATCTTCTGGAAACAATGGGTCGGCTTTTTGGCCGTGTTCGCGGCGGACTTGGCGTTTCGGTTATTCTGGTCGGTGCGTTACTGGCGGCCTCCACCGGGATTGTGGGTGCGACCGTCGTCGCGATGGGAATGATTGCCTTACCGACGATGCTTCGGAACGGATATAATCCAAAACTGGCGTCGGGCGTTGTGTGTACGTCTGGTACATTGGGCCAGATCATACCGCCATCGACCTTGTTGATCATTCTGTCGGACGTTATGTCCAATGCGTATCAGCAAGCCCAGTTTGCGCAGGGTAAATTCACCATTGAGACAATTTCTGTCGGTCAGATATTTGCCGCGGCTCTTATGCCCGGATTGTTGCTTGTTGGAATTTATATTCTTTATATGCTGATGCGCGCCTGGTTGATCCCAACCGATGCACCTGCCATGAGCGAAAGTGTCGAGAAGCCCACCGCACGTGAAATATTCCTCGCGGTCGTGCCGCCTGTTCTTCTGATTGTTGCCGTTCTGGGTGCGATTTTGGGCGGGGTGGCAACGCCGGGAGAAGCCGCCTCTGTTGGTGCTGTGGGAGCGCTGTTGATGGCCGGGGTCCGCATGAAGGCTTCCCCAGCATTAATGATGGCTGGCGGGGCTTCTTTGTTATTACTGGCGGTTCTGGCTGGTCTCTTCCCTGTGCGGATCCAACGATCGGATGCTGGATTGTTTGAATGGTCAATGGCGTTTTTGTTTGCCATGCTGACCTTTATTGGGGGGATGGCCCTGTTTGTGTCTCTTAAAAAGACCTTTACGAACAGTATTTTGAAGCCGACCTTGTCTTCTACCATGGTTGTCACGGCGATGATCTTTGCAACTATTCTGACAGCGAGCATTTTCAGTCTCGTTTTTGTTGGTTTGGGCGGAGAAGAACGCATTACTGAGATCCTGAAATCGATGCCCGGCGGACCAACGGGTGCGCTTATCTTTTGTATGGCAATTATTTTTGTACTCGGTTTCTTTCTGGACTTTGTTGAAATTACAGTCATTTTGTTGCCCTTAATTGCGCCCGCCCTGATCCTGATGGGGCATGATCCAATGTGGTTGGCGGTATTGATTGCAATTAATCTTCAAACATCCTTCCTCACGCCACCTTTTGGTTTCTCGCTGTTTTACCTGCGAGGGGCTGCACCTAAGGAAATAACAACAGGCCATATATATCTGGGCGTTGTTCCCTTTATTGTGTTGCAGATCGTTGGGGTGTCTTTGATCTGGCTGGTTCCTAAAGTGGCGACCTGGCTTCCCGGGATTGTCTATTAAAACCTTTTTGGGGTCTTAAAGGCGGTGCGAAAGCGCCGCTTTTTTTTGGCCTATGGCTTTCCCCTCGTTATAAGGCCGGAAAGAGACTCTGACGGGTCTTGAAGAGCGCGCAGGTGAACGGCCTTCAGGTGGCATTTAGATCAACATACGGCTTTATTGATCCGTGTGTGGGAGGAGATGGAATTAGGAGGGGGTAACGCTTGGCGCTCAACGCGCTGGAATGGCCAATAGACAGAGTGTATACGCTGGCGACAGCGCAAAAAAAGGCGGTGAAATACATCACCGCCTTTTTTAAAATATAAAAGGATCAATTACCGAACATAAATATGAACTTCATTGGTCACCGCTTGTCCACTGGATGAAGCAGAGAGGCTGACACGCGACGCTGGTAAGCCCATATCTGTCAACGAACGCAGAACCCGCTGAGCGTTCCGTGTTGATTTCGACTGATTAATCGCAACATTTGCCGCCCCGCCTTGCATTGGTGTAATCGCGACGACATCAAAGACAGACTGAGGCCGTCCCTGAAGCGTTCTGTTGACCGCTGTGTAAAGGGCCTGTTCATAAGGAACATCTGCACGATCAAAACGAATGACAACAAGTGGCTGACGATTTCCAGCAGCAAAATTCTGGGTGTTTGTGCCAAGAACCGGTGACGAAGACGCCACAGGAGCCGGGCTTAGATACGCCCGGCTTGCCAGGCTAGATCCCAGAAGCTCACCGTTTTTAATGGAATGAGAGAGTGTGGTTAAGTTGGACCGCTCATTGCCAACATAGGCCGTTTGGCGACTGATATCTTCAGACAGCTCATTTAAAAGTCTGTCAACCAGAACAACGGTTCTGTTGGTTTCGTCTTCCAAAATGGCCAGTTGACGATGGTCTTCTTCAATCGCACCCGACAGGCCGTATGCGGCGCGGGTTGATTCTAGAAGATACGCAGACATGCTGGAATCACTAGCAACAGCATTTGCCAGACTATTCATCGATGAAATATCAGCACCGATTCGTTCCAGTTGAAGCTGGGCTTGATTCCACTGATTAATCAAGACCGGATTGCCCGGTGTTGTGCCCACTTGCAAGCGCGTATTAATCGCGGCGATTGTTCCGTGGTAAGTCTGTGAATTGCCAGTTGTTGTTGTTCGGATCTGCTGCAATTGCTGGTTTCTAAGTTTTAGACGTTCCTGCAATGCGCCAAGTTCACTCCGAAGAACGGCGACTTTCTGACCAACAAATGTACCGGTATTCGGCGCTGGTGTGACACCCGGGGTCACAAAATTTGTTGTACCAAGGGCAGGCGGCAACGCACCATTTGCGCCACTTACCGTCGGGTCAGGATTTTTTTCTGCGTCGGATGCGGCGATGGCAACAGGTTGCTGAGCCGAAGCAGGCTCCTCTCCTGTAAGCGCCGGCATCAGCGATTCATCTACAAATGAACAACCTGCTGCGAGTAAAGCTGCACTCAGCACAATGGGTCGGGTAATGCGATATACCATATTGTGAAACACTCTATCGTTTTTGGATGTAAAGCCCTTTATCCGGGTTTACGGATCCCCCTGTTCGAACAATCTGTCTTCTAAATACAGTAAAACAGAGCCAAATACTAGCCGTTGAAGCGCGCGGCGACAAGAAAGGAATTATTTTCAGTATTTTACTGTTTTTTTGAAATCTCCCCTTGCAATAGTCTGATCTTTTAAGTAGTTTCCCGATCCGCAGCAGACAGGAACGTTTTAGCGCTTCTGTCGTGAGGTAAAAATCACTGCCTGCGCACCGGTAGCTCAGCTGGATAGAGCACTAGACTACGAATCTAGGGGTCGGGAGTTCGAATCTTCCCCGGTGCGCCATTTTAAAGTCTCACGTTACAAAGACTTAGGCGCAGCTTAGCAGCCAGCTAAAAACTCCAAAATATCAGTCTGTCACAATATGGTCACAGTGACGGAGATTACGTATGGCTTCTATACGAAGGCGCGGAGTAAAATGGCAGGTCCAAGTTAGGCGCGAAGAGTGCCCAACATTTTCAAAAACATTCAATCTAAAGTCTGACGCAGAGCGCTGGGCGAGGTCTATCGAGCAAGCGATTGATAGAGGACTGTGGCCTACGTCGTGAATATCTATCAGCAAGTCACCGAGGGAAGCTTTCGAGCCTAAGTCAAACACTAAAAAGGATTGGAGGCTGGATCACCGTCATGCCGATCTTAACAGTTCACCTACAACCCTTATAACCTCTCTTGGTTTCTTAGCTTTGAAACAGATTAAATCATGCTCCTGAAAAGAAGGCCAAGCGTTTGACTCTAGATTACTATTTGCACCTGTTCTTTTCATCGATAGGTCCCCCTCACTCCGCCACGGACTTTTGGAGCTTTCTCTGATTGTGCCAGGATCCCAGATTTTTTCGTCATACTTGATGTCCGAAAGGAGCGACACATCGATGTCATCTTGGCGTACCCATGCACTTACAAGTGTTTTTTTGTCAAATTCGAAGCCGATTGGTAACCCCTCTGTGGTTTCGTATACGTATAAGTGAATATTCCCCTTTTTACCTTTCGTGTTTTCTAATTGCTCGATCTCCGGACAAAGAGATAAAAACTCACTGGTAAATTCACTTAACGCGCTCATTTTTTTCATAGTCTACCCCTATTGAAACTACTGACCCCAAACAGCCATAGAGAATAAAAGTAGGAAATTAAAGCACTTACTGAGATTATTTTACCGTGTGTAAATAGCCTCCTACAGACCAGAAACGCTCTACACTTTATTACCTAAGGTTCGTTTCATCCAAACGGTAGTACATTAACTCGCAAATATCGTATAACTCTGACGTGCTAGGTAAACAAAATCGGGGGAGGTAGCTCTATGTCCAGTATGGTAAAGTTAAGAAGAAAAGAACTTGGCCTTACTCAGGAGTGGGTTGCCGAGTGTGTAGGTACAACTCATGCAACAATACAAAGACTCGAGAATGGAAAAATTCCTTTGTCCTCAAAATGGGCAATCGCTCTATCTAAGTGTCTTAAAACCCACCCTGCCAATCTGATGTTTAGTAAAACAGATTTACGCATCGCACTGAACGAAGAAAATAACATATCAACATCTACCCCTCTTCGGAGGTATAGGAAGCAGAGAGGCTTCACCCAATCTGAATTGGCAAAGATGGCGGGAACTTCTCACCCACAAATACAACGGCTGGAGACTGGGGAACGGAAATTAACTTTAGAATGGGCTGAAACTCTTGCTCCACACCTATTAGTACATCCGGCTAATTTGTTATTTGATGATGAATCCCTCTATGAAGCATTAATTAAAAAAGAAACCTTAAATAACCAAGGTTGAGGTTGGATTAATAGGTTTCGAAACAGGTTCAAGTGGCCACTTCTATAGTACCGTCTAGTACAATGCACGATCTCAGAGGCTCTTCGTTGACTTCGTATTGTGTATGCGCGGCTCTAATGTTGTCACACTCCTGTCACAACGAGCGTCACATTTGGCGTCATTTTGTTGTTGATAGGCAATAGATTAAATTTCCTTAAAAGATTGATATTAAAAGAGTCTTCGGGTCGTATCCTTAGGGTGCACCGGTAGCTCAGCTGGATAGAGCACTAGACTACGAATCTAGGGGTCGGGAGTTCGAATCTTCCCCGGTGCGCCATTTTTTCCAAAATGAAATTCGAGTTCGGAACACAATCCTTTGGGATCGTGCGAGTGGCGCGCGCTTCTTGTTTGTGCGTGTTTCGCGGCTGTCAGGATTGACCGCGCAATGAGGGAAGGCCAACACCTGTGCTTTCAAAGCCACCGTCTGAGGCAACGATTTGACCGGTGACGTAGCTGGCCTTTTCGGAACACAGGAAAACAATGACTTCCCCGATCTCTTCTTCCGTACCATAGCGGTTTAATGGAATGGCATCGTGATAAGCTGCAATAATGTCAGGGGTATGCACAGCCATTGCCAATTTGGTTCTAACGGGACCAGGGCAGACGCAGTTGGCCCGTATGCCATATTCGCCAAGTTCAGCAGCCTGTTGTTTCGTCAGATGGATAACAGCCGCCTTGGAGGTGCCATAGGCGACGCGCAAAGTCGATGCTCTCAGGCCAGAGATGGACGCGATATTGACAATTGCCCCTTGCGTTTCTTTTAAGGCCGGTGTTGCGGCTTGAGACATCAGGAAGACGCCATCGATATTGGTGTCCATGACGCGGCGCCAGCGGGCGAAGTCAGTTTCTTCGATTGGGCCAAAATCGGCAACACCTGCGTTGTTGACGAGGGCATCCAGTCGCCCGAAATGATCGGAAACCTGTTGGATCGCATTGCGAACAGCGTCGGGCTTAGCGACATCGGCGACAATGGGAAGAACGCCGGTTAATTCAGAAGCGGCTTCCAGCAGGGCGTCTTCGTCCCGGTCAACCATGGCGACTTGCCAGCTCTCCCGAAGAAAAAGGCGTGTGGTGGCAAGACCGATACCGCGAGCCGCACCTGTAACGATGGCAATTTTTTGCGTCATTTATATATCCCCGAGCAATATAAGTTTCCCATTCCAATGTCTTAGCGGGAAGATCGGTTTCAGTAAAGCGGTCCACCAAGTCGGGGTTCAAAAAATAGAGGGCTGATGGGGCCGCGACAAAGGAGCCCGTCCTGCATTTTGTCCTGAAGGTTAGGTTTGGTTTTGATGCGGATGTTCAGGATCTGACGAATTCTGGGCTTGTTGCTCAGTGGGAAATGTGGGATGAAAAACGGCGTGTTGTCTCAGGGGCTTCTGATGTCGCCCGTTGCTTGAAATCTGAGAACATTCTGATTTTTCGAATCTGATCGCCTTCAAATGTCCAAATTTGCATCCAGTTTGAGGTCCATTTTTCACCAGATATCGTCAAACGGCATTCTAGATACCCTCGCACAATCACTTTGTTCAGTTCCTGATGAAAATCAGTGGGAATGACCTTCAAGAGATCAAGAAAATGATGATGAAGCGTAACGAAATTCATGGCGCCTTTATGACCCATAAATGTTGCGGTAAAACTATCTGTATAAAGTTGATTGCCCAGACATATATGGACTTCCACATCTTCGGCCAGAAAAGGGAGCATGTGCTCGATTTCGCCTTCAATTATATTGCCGAGTATTCCTTCAATAAGTTCTTTGCTTTGATCGTTTTCCATTGCTCGCTCCACTATTGGTCGAACATCAACTGAGCGTTTTTATTTTACAATACTCTAATATTAACCATATGGCGCTGGAACAATAAACAAAGCAAAAAAACCCGAAAATTCAAAAAATTTTCGGGTTCTTCCAGATTATAATTTTAAATCAACCTGTTAGCTTGCCTGTTGTAATAGGTTCCAGACTTTAAGCGGTGTGGCAGGCATGTCGATATGTTGAATGCCTTTTTCTTTAAGCGCATCAACAGTTGCATTGATGATTGCCGGAGGCGCGGCGATGCATCCTGCTTCACCGCATCCTTTCACACCCATCGGGTTCATTGTGCAGGGAATTTCAATGGTTTCATACAGCATATCCAGAGGCACATCATCAGCGCGAGGCATGCCATAATCCATGAAGGACCCAGTCAGAAGTTGGCCGTCGTCGTCATAGACGGTATTTTCCGTCAAAGCCTGACCAATCCCCTGACCAATGCCGCCGATGACCTGATGGCGCACCAGAGCGGGATTAACGATGGTGCCGAAATCATCCACAATAACATAACGAACAACCTCAGTCGTTCCAGTCTGCGGGTCGATTTCGACTTCTGCAATGTGGCAACCGTTTGGATACGTGAAAGCTTCAACCGTGAAGCTGGCTTCGCTATCAAGGCCTTCGGCCAGACCTTCCGGCAGCTGGCCCAATCCCCGGGCGCGATGGGCAACCTCCAGAATACCAATTTTCCGGTCTGTCCCGGCGATCGAGAATTCACCTTCTGCCGCGGAAAATTCAATATCCTCGGCCGCAGCTTCCAGAAAATGTCCTGCCAGCTGCATGCCTTTATCAATCACTTCGTCACTGGCTTTATGAATAGCCGGCCCTTGCGTTGTGAGAGAACGAGAACCACCGGTGCCCCCTCCTGACTTGATCTTGTCGGTATCCCCTTGGATGATGCGAATATTTTCAAAAGGCACCCCGATCCGATCGGCCAATACTTGTGCATAAGCGGTTGAGTGCCCTTGCCCAGAGGATTGCGTCCCTACGGCAAGGGTTACGATGTCGTTTTCTTCAAACCGAATGGTCGCGGTTTCTGTTGGGTTGCCGGCCGTTGCTTCGATATAGAAGCACATGCCCATCCCCCGCATTTTACCAGCACTCTCGGAGGCGGCCCGCCGACTGGCAAAGTCATTCCATGCGGCATTTTCAAGCGCTTTGTCCATCACCCGTTCGAATTCGCCACTATCATAGATACAACCGGTCGCGGTTGTGTATGGAATGGCTTCAACAGGAATAAAGTTCTTACGGCGCAGCTCCTCCGGGCCAATCCCAAGCTCGTTTGCCGCTGTGTCCATTAATCGTTCGATCACGTAAATGGCTTCTGGTCGTCCGGCGCCGCGGTAGGCATCGACAGGCACCGTGTTCGTAAAGACGCCTGTGCAGTGATAGTGAAGGGCCGGAATGTCATAGACGCCGGGCAGAACCTTCAGTGCCGCCATCGTCGGGATCATTGGCCCGAAACTTGACAGATACGCACCGAGATTTGCATAGGTATGAACGCGCATGCCCAGGATTTTATGATTGTCATCAAACGCCAGCTCGGCTTTGGTGACGTGGTCGCGCCCTTGTGTGTCTGACAGGAAAGCATCACTGCGTTCGCCGATCCACTTAATTGGTTTACCAATTTTGCGGGAGGCCCAGACCACAGAAGCCAATTCTGAATAAAAGAATAGCTTCATGCCAAAAGCACCACCCACATCCGGTGTGATAACTCGAACCTGCTCCTCCGGGACATGCAAAATAGCTTTTGCGAGTAATCCTTTTAAAACCCAGCCACCTTGCGTACCCATCCGGATGGTCATCTTTTCTTCTGCCGGGTCCCAGTCAGCGATCAGTCCGCGTGGTTCCATGGAATTGACAACAACCCGATTGTTGATCAGGTCAACGGATGTTACATGGGCGGCTTGGTCGAAAATGCTCCCCAATTCATCCGCGCTGCCATGTTCCCAGTCAAATGCTTTATTCTCTGGAACATTCTGATGCACTAAAGGTTGCCCGGAATTTGCGGCTTTTGCCGTGTCAGTGACGGCGCCCAGTTCGTCAAAATCAACAAAAATAAGCTCGGCAGCGTCTTTAGCCTGCGAAAGGCTTTGCGCAATAACCAGTGCAATATTATCTCCAACATACCGAACTTCATCGGTTGCCAGTACAGGATGACCGGGGTCAGCCCGATCACTTCCGTCACGGTTTTTCAGAGGGATCATGCAGGGTAATTCGTTGGCGTTATCCGCGGCCAATTCCTCGCCAGTGATAATATCCACCACTCCCGGGGCGTCTTTTGCTTCTTCCAGATCAATCGAGAGGATCTTCGCGTGGGCAACCGGTGAGCGCAGCATGTAGGCGTAAAGCTGACCGTCCAAAGTAATGTCGTCTGTATATTGACCACTTCCAGTAATTAACCGGTCGTCTTCAACCCTGTTCACTGACTGATTAACGCCAAATTTGACCATTCTATGTATCCATTCATTGCTTGAAAGGCGGATAGTCACCGCCCTTTTTATAGTGAATATTTTTGCGCGCCCACAAAAAGCGTCGATATCAGACCCTTAGGTTTTTGGATTTTCCCACAAAATACCTGTTTCTGATAGTGACGAAATCTCACTCTCATCATAGCCGATTTCACGGAGGATGTCCCGGCCATTCACACCAAATCCGGGCGGAACGGAGCGAACTGCGCCCGGTGTCCTGCTCATTTTGATGGCGATCCCTGTGCCTGAGTAGCCGTCTTTTTCAACAACCATTTCCCGATGCTTTGTGTGCGGATGAGCCAGTGCCTCAGGCACGGACATCGCGGCCCCCGCGGGAACGCCTGCTTTTAACAGCTCAGTGGCAAGTTCGACGCCGTCCCTATCTTTCAATAACTCTCCCAAAATGGAGTTCAGGTCATCCCGATGGGCGAGCCGTGCGCTATTGTCGACGAACCGGGCGTCTGACGGTATTTCAGGTCGGCCCAAGGCTTCACATAATTTTCTGAATTGCCCGTTATTGCCAATGCCCAGAAAAACAGGCGCGCTGGCGGTTTGATACAAATCATATGGGGCAATATTGGGGTGAGAATTTCCTGTCAGTTTCGGGGCGTTACCGCTCATCAGGGTGTTGGGGGCATGCGGATGCTGAAGCTGAATACCAGTATCATATAGAGAGGCTTCCACAGATTGGCCTTTACCGGAGGTGTGGCGTTCATTAACCGCCATCAAAATTCCGATAACGGCGTTCATGCCTGTTCCAAGATCAACGAGGGGAATACCAACACGGACCTGCCCGGATTCAGGAGAGCCGTTAATACTGATCAGCCCAGCCCATGCCTGAATGACGGCATCATATCCGGGGAAGCCACCAAACGGCCCGTCGGCCCCAAATCCGGTAACCCGGCAGTGAATAAGGCGCGGGAATTTTTCGCTTAGAACATCCTCGTATCCCAGACCCCATTTTTCCAACGACCCTGTTTTAAAATTTTCAACAAGAATATCGGCGTCTTCCAGAAGTTTGAGCAAGATTTCCTTACCCTTGTCATCCCGGATGTCCAAAGCGATGGAGCGTTTATTTCGATTGGCGCCAGAGAAGTAGGCAGATAAGCCGTTTTCGTTGAAAGGAGGGCCCCAAGTGCGTGTTTCGTCGCCCTGAGGGGGTTCGACTTTAATAACTTCTGCGCCATGGTCAGCGAGGATTTGGGTGCAAAAAGGCCCCCCCAGAACACGTGATAAATCGATGACTTTTAGTCCGCTAAGAGCACTTTTGGACATTTTTTATTATATTCCTTTAACGACTGTTGGTATCCGGTTAAGCGGATGTTTACGCTACGTTATCACCAAAAAGGCGTGAGGCAAATTGGGGATAAACTTCTTTCACGACTTTGGCGACATCTGTGTCCAGCGCTGAAAGCAGGGTGGCATCTGGAGCGGGTGTTGTTGGAATTGTCGCGTCGTAATCAAAAGAGAAGCCTGTATTATCCAGAATATCTTCAAGAGAGCTAGTCGGGTGGATGCTTTGAAGATGAAACTTTCTTTTCTCTTTATTAAACCGAAAAAATGCCTTGTTGGTCAGCAGGCCATAAGGGCCGCCTTTTCGGTAAATAGTATCGTCAGAGCTCCCCGGAGCACTGACAAAATCCACTTTGTCCACGAGAACCCGGCGCGTATGTTCTTCCCGAAAAAGTATCACTTTGGGGATCAGGAAATACAAATAGGCAGAACCAAATGTACCCGGCCATCGGGGGGTTTGCAGAGGGTACTCGCCGCGTCCCATCAGGTTAATATTGGCTTGGCCGTCTATTTGTCCGCCGCCCAGAAAAAAAGCGTCAATACGGCCCTGAGCGGCGCAATCAAAAAGTTCCTGAGCACCGTTTGTGAAAAAGTTGTTTTTCACGGAGCCTAGAATATTGACATGAACCGGCTGTCCCCAAAACTGTCGCGCCAGAAGAGCGGCTGCGCCCGGAATAGGAGAAGAGGCGCCAACGGCGACGTGATTGCAGTCTTTTAGCAAGCCCGCAATGAAGCAGATCAACGCTTTGCGGTCATCAGACAGGCTCATTTATCCCCTCCCTTAAAAACGAACTCTTGCAGGTAACCTTCAAAACCTTCGTCTGTTTTTGCTTTTTCCCGGTAATCAGAAAGATGGGCGCTATCTTCTCCTGCACCTTGCCAGAAGCCCAATGGCCAACTGCCGTTTTTGCAGACGGAAATTCCACCCACATAGAGGGCAGGCAGTGTGCCTGCGGCCATTTTTTCGTCTTCTAATAAATTGGTCTCTACAATTTTTTCAACAGTAACAAGCGCCGTTTTGGAAGCCTGCGCCATATTTACCAGTTCGCGACGCCGGCCGACCCACACATTCCCGTCTGTGTCGGCCATTGGTGCATGAAACAAGGCGATATCAGGCTGAATTGCCGGAATGATAACGACCGGGTCTTCGTCTTGGTTGAACGGATTGTTGATCACTTTCCAGTCGGGGTGGTGCTGAAGAATGTCACTGCCGATGATGCCGCGCAAAGGCATAAAGGGAGCCCCCTTCTGAGAGGCTTGCAAGGCGGCATGGATGGCAGGGCAGGTCGCATCCACCAGCCTGATGCTTCCGTCCTTAACCGCTTTGCTGAAGCGCGGCGGTGGATTATATTCCCCCAATGTAAGAGCCGAGCTTTCAAAAACTGAAACACAACCTGCGCCAATCAGCAATTCACTTTGCAAACCGCTTGTGGGGACGCCAACAATATGAAGGTCGCGGGCGTTACGGCGAATGAGTGCACGAGTGGCTTCCATGGCAATGCCCGCGTAATCGGCGGGGACAGCGATCTTGGCACCGTTCGGTATTTTGTCGACCAGTTGTTCGATTGAAAGTGTCATTCTTGTCTCTTTTTTATTATTTTTTTAGGCTTGATTTCTGATGGTGGGAATAACCAGGAAGGGCAGGGCTCCAACAACCAGACAAATCAAAGAAAATGAGAAAACAGCTTCGTAACTTTGACTTATATCATAGATCCACCCGCTAATAAAAGAGCCAGAAGCTGCCCCCAAGCCACCGCCCGTTGTTATGCTGCCATATATGACCCCGAAATTTTTTCCTCTAAAAATTTTTGCAGCAAAGGAGCCGACGACCGGTCCGCGGGTCCCCATGGTCAGCCCAAAAAAGAGAATAAATCCAATGACCGCCCAATAGTGTGAGGGGCCGTCAAACATCCACAAAAACGCAACGCCGATCATTGTGAAGGCGTAAGTTCCCAACGCCACTACAATATTGTTGAAGCGCGTAAGGAAATAGCCGCAGGAAATCATGCCAACGGGAATGAATAAGCCGGTCAATCCAATGTTGAACGAACTTTCAACGGGCGTCATGCCTTTTTCAATCAGATAGGTCACGCTTTGAATAACAATCGAATACATGCCGTTTGCCGTGACAAAGAAAACAGAGGCAAATCCCCAAAAACTTGGCGTTTTCATGGCTTGCTTCAATGACATGTTCTGTGTTGCCATGACTGACGGGGATACGGCATCTTGGGAGGATGGAATAGGACGACCACTGTTAAGTTTCTTCCAGGGCAGCAGGAGAATAATTGGTATGATCGCCAATATCCCAAAGCCCATAACAATTTCAGTTGAACGCCATCCCAGATTGGTGATCAGGATCTGCGAAAGAGAAAGGCCTAAAAAACTGCCTGCCCCCAGAGATGAAAAAACGATGGCGATGGCGAGCGGTAGTTTTGCGTGATACCAGCGGCTCACCAATGCGGAATTGACAACATTGCCGCAGCATGCCGCCGCAAATCCAACTGCAACGCCCAAACCCAGATAAAAATGCCAGATTCCGGTTGCATTCCCGGCGATGATCAGGCCGCCGCCGGCAAAGCAAAGGCCAATTGAATAAAGCTTTCGCGGCCCCATTCTGTCGTATAAAAATCCTGCAACCGGGCCAGACAAGCCGGTTGCCAGCGCGCAAACTGAAAAAATAGAGGCGATTTGACTACGAACCCAGCCGAATTCTTGAAACAGGGGACCAACCAGATTCGGAAAATGTTCAGGGACCATCCGGCCAATAACGCCAATACAAAAACAAAGAAAAACGACAGCAAGCGCCATTCCTGAAAATTCTGATGTTTGTCGGTTCGGCAAGTTTCGGCTCCAGACGGGTGCAGAAGACCGAATGTTTTTGGTTTTGCGGCCCTGCTTGATTTTATATTATCATTAGCAGAATGTTCGAGGTGTGGGAATGTTCTTGTGCGTCTTAGTCTTTACGGAAGACGGCCGAGGCAACCCACCCGGCAAGGAGAGCAAGTAAGATCGCCGCCAGACCGTGCAGGACCGGGTAGTTCTGGGCGAAATCAAAAATACGTCGTCCTAATCCCACCTTTTCGATGAAGAGTGGCGATGATTGTGCGCTGACCAATTCGCCGCTTCGAAACAGATAGAATTCTGCGACATAGGTGCCGACGGAAACATTGGCTGGAAAATCAATGGTGGTTCGGAACAGGGACGGGCCTAAAAACTGAACAGTTGACTGGCTATCGATATAGAGCTGTGCTTCTTGTTGTTGACGAATAACGGCTTTGCGAAATTCTTTTGTTTCTTTCTTGGTACTGCTTGATTGAAAGACAAGCCGTTGCGAGCCAATTCTGAGGCGGGCAAGGGTTGATTCAGAAGCGATTTCTTCCACAGGGCGACTGCTGGCAGACGCATAGAAGCTGGGTATTTTTGCCAATTTCACCGACTGCGTGTTCGCCCATACGCCCAGTACCCTTTCTTTCTTTCGCACAACAACTTCTTTTTCAGGGCCGCGAACGACAATAATGATGTCGCCATATTCGTCTTCAAGGTCCTGCGTGTCTGTCCTGATCGTTCCAAAAAGAAGGAGATCAGTGCCGGTAAAATCGGAGGTTACAGAAATCAGATGGGAAGAAATGTCTGTGACCAGCGAGCCATCAGCATTTGCGGTTTTCAAAGAAGTGCCGCAGAAAAAGCCGACAATAAGATTGAGGCAAAGCATTGAATGCAGGAAGGGAAGACGTTTCATCCTTTTCCTCCTACAAATCCAAAGCTGTAAAGATCATCTGGCGTCAGGACCAAATCAAAAGCCAGTTTGATACAAACAGCCAGAACAAGTGCTGCAAGAAGGGAACGAACCTGCTCGCCTTTCATTTTTGCGCCAATTCGGGTGCCAAACTGCGCGCCTACAACTGCGCTGCTCATTAAAAGAAGGGCAAGCATCACATCAACTGTTTGGGTGGCGACGGACTGCAAAAAGGTGACGTTGGCGGTAACAAATATGATTTGAAAGAGCGAGGTGCCAATAACGACTGAGGTCGGCATTCCCAGCAGGTAGATCATGGCAGGGACCATGACAAAACCGCCGCCAACACCCATGATCGCGGACAGAATGCCCACCAAGAAGCCGAGGCCCAGGGGCATCAGCGCGCTGATATACAGTTTGGACTTTCTAAAGCGCATCTTGAACGGAAGGCCGTGGATCCAGTAATGCTGGTGGAGTTTCTTGCGTCTGACGCCGCCTTTGCGGTTGCGAAGCAAAGCGCCAAGGCTTTCAAAAAGCATCAGGCCGCCGATAATGCCCAGAAACACGACATAGGAAAGTGAAATGAGGAGGTCAATTTGGCCAGCGGACTTTAGCAGTGCAAAAATCCAGGTGCCGAGGGATGAGCCAACGACACCGCCAATGAGCAGGACAAAGCCCATCTTGAAGTCGACATTTCCTCGGCGCCAATGGGCCAGGACACCAGAAACACTGGCAGCGACGAGCTGATTGGCGCCTGTTGCAACAGCAACAGCAGGCGGTATTCCGGTCAGGATAAGGAGCGGTGTCATCAAAAAGCCCCCACCGACACCAAACATCCCTGAGAGCAATCCAACAGCGCCGCCCATACCCAAGATCAGAAACAGATTTACTGAAATTTCCGCTATGGGTAGGTAGACAGGCATATTCCGATTTTACCCTTTTTTCAGGTAATTGATAATCAAACTATCCCTGCCTATACAATAATTACGGACAAATTGTAATAATTCCTTTTGAAAAGGAATAAAAAATGTCGAATTAGGCTTGGGCTGCTGTGATATGAATCGAATTCAGAAGCTTAAGAATATTGTCATTATACAAAGAGTAATAAATTGTCTGTGCTTCTCTTCGGGTCGTAACAATGTCGTCTCTGCGCAGTCTGCCTAAATGTTGAGAGAGTGCGGATTGACTTATCTTAATCTTTCTTTCGAGTTCTCCAACGGACAGCTCTTCTTTTGAAAGGCAGGTTAGGATTTCAAGCCGTCGTTGATTGCCGATTGATTTCAAAATCTTGCTTGCTCTCGGTAAGACGTCAGCAAGTTCGGTATAACTGCGATCGCTCGCGGTTGATGCCTCCATGTTTGTGCTCCCCCTGTTGCACGGTTACAAATAGACGCTTGTTTACATATGCCATCCCGCTCTCTTGCGTATGCGCGAGAAACAAAAAATACAGTCCCAGTTCTGTAGATTTCGTTTTGGAACTACGGGTTGGTAAGCGTTGTTTTAAAAATCAGTACTATCGACCCAATTTTCAAATAATCGGTAAAGTATTGGTTTTACTTTATTTTTGAAAAAAATGGATCGAGAAATGTTACATTTGTACCGCTAAATTAGCAAATACAACGTGAATATGCACGGAAATGTGAAGGTTTGTCACGTTTTTTTTGACGTTTACGTAAAGGCGAATTGACGTTTACGTAAACGTCAACTATAGTCGCATTATTGTTAATTCAGTATTTTGGATGGAAAACCATGAGTGAAGCACGTTATTCCATTACGGATCTGGCGGAAGAATTTGGCGTAACATCCCGAACAATCCGCTTTTATGAAGATAAAGGATTGGTTGAGCCTGGCCGTGAAGGGCTTACCCGCGTTTATTCCCGTGGTGACAGGGCTCGTTTGAAATTGATTCTGAGAGGGCGGCGGCTTGGGTTCAGTCTTCAAGAGATTAAAAAGATGATCGATCTTTATAATCCTGAAGGCGAATTAACAGAGCAGTTAAAATATACTTTGCAAAAATGCGAAGAGCAGCTTGAAAAGCTTATGGTGCAGCGCCAAGATATTAATGAAGCGATTGGTGAACTGGAACAAGGAATTTCAGATCTAAAAGATCATCTTGTTCTGCAAGAGGCTGGAGAAACCGAAGTTAAGAAAAAGCTCGCTTAGCCAACAGATTAGAATTGTTCCGACAGCTGCCATAAGTCCCTCCATCGAGAAGGCCTGTCGGGGTCGTAAAAGATAAGAAAATTGTCACCTTTAAATCCGTCTCCAGACAGGGTAGGCGGAACATGAAATGTCTGAAAGGAAATTTAGATCATGAAAAACGTGGTCATCGCAGGATACGCTCGTTCTCCATTTACCCTCGCGAATAAAGGGGAAATGGTTAGGATCAGACCCGATGAAATGACCGGTCAGGTTGTTAAAGGGCTGATCGAGAAAAGCGGCGTAAATGTTCAGGATATTGAAGATGTCATCATTGGTAGTGCTTTCCCGGAAGGTGAGCAGGGCCTCAATGTCGCTCGTATCATCAGTTTTCTTGCAGGTATTCCAAAATCGGCAGCAGCGACAACCGTGAACCGGTTCTGTGGCTCTTCAATGCAGGCCATTCACATGGCCGCTGGGTCTATTCAGATGGGCGCGGGCGACGTGTTCATTTGTGGTGGCATCGAGAGCATGACACGGGTTCCAATGGGCGGCTTTAATCCTGCGCCGCATCCGGCGCTGTATAAGGAATATCCAGAAGCGTATGTTTCCATGGGGATTACGGCCGAAAATCTTGCCAAGCAATATTCCATTTCACGCCAGGAACAGGAAGAAATGGCAGTGGAAAGCCATGCCCGCGCGGCGGCGGCCCGTGCTGCAGGGAAATTCGATGACGAAATTATTCCAATCGTTCAGGGAAATATTCGGGTTGAACAGGATGGCTGTATCCGTCCGGAAACCACATTGGAAACACTTGCTGGCCTGAAGCCTGCTTTTGACGAAGCGGGCACTGTAACAGCGGCAACATCTTCGCCATTGACGGACGGCGCGTCTGCGACGCTTGTTTGTTCAGAAGAATATGCGGACGCAAATGGCCTTGTTAAAATGGCACGGATTAAATCCATCGCCGTTGCAGGATGTGCTCCTGAAATTATGGGGATCGGCCCGGTTCCAGCAACTGAAAAAGCACTTAAGCGGGCAGGCCTTACTTTGCAGGACATCGATATTATCGAACTGAACGAAGCGTTTGCTGCTCAGTCTTTGGCGGTGCTTAAAGAATCCGGTATGAAATACGACAATACAAACCTTGACGGTGGTGCCATTGCGTTGGGCCATCCAATGGGGGCAACAGGTGCTCGGATCACAGGTAAGGTTGCAAGCCTGCTTCAGCGTGAAGGTAAATCTCTGGGTCTTGCAACACAGTGTATTGGTGGTGGTCAGGGGATCGCGACTGTTCTGGAGGCTTGCTAATCATGGCTATTGAAAAAGTAGCCGTAATAGGTGCTGGCGTGATGGGTGCTGCGATTGCCGCCCATGTCGCCAATGCAGGGATTCCCGCTGTGTTGCTGGATATCGTGCCCGAGGGTGCGGATAACCGTAACATGCTGGCGGAGGGCGCTGTCGCCAAAATGTTGAAGACGAAGCCTGCGCCGTTTATGCATAAACGGAACGCAAAGCTGGTCACAACTGGAAATCTGGAAGACAATCTTGATCTTGTCGCTGATTGTGACTGGATTGTTGAAGCGATTATTGAGCGGCCAAATCTGAAGCAGGATCTTTACACAAAGCTTGATGCGGTTCGCAAAAAAGGCTCCATTGTTACGTCTAACACGTCAACCATCCCGCTGAAAACGCTCATGGCCGGAATGCCAGACAGCCTGCAGCGTGATTTTGCAATCACCCATTTCTTTAATCCTCCGCGCTACATGCGGTTGTTTGAACTGGTAAAGGGTGAGCAGACCCGCGAGGATGCTATTGAAGAGTTGCGTCAATTTGCCGATGTTTCCCTCGGTAAAGAGGTTGTTGACTGCTACGATACGCCCGGTTTTATCGGAAACCGGATCGGGATTTACTGGTCATTCGTTGCGATCAAATCAGCGTTCGATCTTGATATGAGCGTAGAAGAGGCTGATGCGGTTTGCGGAAAGCCTATGGGTATCCCAAGTACCGGTATCTTCGGTCTGGGCGATCTCACCGGTATTGATCTTGGGCCGAAAGTCAACGAAAGCATGTTGAACGAACTGCCCGAAAGTGACCCGTTCTGTCAGGAATATGACGCCGATCACCCGATGGTTGCGACCATCGCCAAGATGATCGACGAAGGGTATACCGGCCGTAAAGGCAAGGGTGGCTTTTACCGGATGAACAAAGAAGGCGGGAAAAAAACCAAAGAAGCCCGCAATCTTAAAACCGGTGAATATGCAAAAGCAGAGAAGCCGAACCTGAAATCTGTGAAAGCGGCGCGCAAAGGTCTGCGGGCGCTGGTTGAAACAGATGATGTCGGGGGCAGATATGCTTGGTCTATCCTGTCAAAGGTCATTTCCTATTCAGCCTCCCTGGTCGGCGAAATTGCAGATGATATCATTGCCATCGATAGTGCAATGAAAACCGGTTATGCGTGGAAATATGGCCCGTTTGAGCAGTTGAATCAAATGGGCGTACAGTATTTTATCGACCGTTTGGAAGCGGACGGTATGCCGGTTCCTGCCTTCCTGAAGAAAGTGGGTGATCGCCCGCTTTATAAAGAAGAAGGAACAGATGCTCTTTATATGACGGTGGACGGTGAATATGCCGTTGTGCCTGTGGCTGAAGGTGCGTGGACACTCGCTGACATCAAGCGTGGTAACGAGCCGGTCATGTCGAATAGAGGAGCCAGTATCTGGGATCTTGGCGATGGCGTGGCCTGTCTAGAGCTTCATACGAAGATGAACTCAATCGATCAGGATATTGTCACCATGCTTGGTCAGGCGTCCAAACTGAACAAGAAAGGTTTCAAGGCACTTGTCATTGGTCATGATGCAGATAACTTCTCCGTCGGTGCCAATGTTGGTCTCGCCCTGTTTGCGGCGAACGCTGCCATGTGGCCTGTGATCGAAAACTCAATTTCTGAAGGCCAGAATGCCTTGATGAAGTTGAAATACGCGCCGTTCCCTGTTGTTGCGGCTCCTGCCGGTATGGCACTGGGCGGTGGTTGTGAGATCGTTCTTGCCGCAGACGCTGTACAGGCCCATGCCGAGAGCTATATGGGACTTGTGGAAGTGGGCGTTGGTGTTATCCCTGGATTTGGTGGTTGTAAAGAGCTTGTCATGCGGGCGATGCACAATAAGCGCCGTCCCGGCGGCGCGATGCCAGCCTTATCTGGCGTGTTCGAAGCGATCTCAACCGCAAAAGTTTCAACCAGTGCGGCGGAAGCCCGTGATCAGCTTATTCTCCGTGAAGGGGATGAGATCACCATGAACCGTAAACGGGTTCTTGCGGATGCCAAGAAGAAGGCGCTGCAACTTGCTGAAGGGTATGAAGCCCCAGAGCGTCAGGAAGCCTATCTGCCAGGTCCTTCTGCCGCGGCTGCTTTTGATATGGCGGTTTCAGGTTTTGTGACCATGGGCCGGGCAACTGCGTATGACGCCGTTGTGAGCGAGCAAGTGGCAAGAGTTCTGTCCGGTGGTGATACCGACATTACAGAGCCTGTCACAGAGAAAAAGCTGCTGGAACTGGAACAGGAAGGGTTCATGACCCTTATCAGGAACCATAAAACACTTGACCGGATTGAGCATATGCTGACCACCGGCAAGCCATTGCGTAATTAAGGGAGTTCGATAATGCCGATTTACAACGCCCCTGTTAAAGATATCAAGTTTGTGCTGAATGACCTGTTGGGTCTGGACAGCATGACAAACCTGCCGGGCTTCGAAGATGCAACACCAGATATGGTTGATGCGATTTTGAGCGAAGGTGCCAAAATGATGGAAGAGGTTGTTCAACCTCTCAATCAGGTAGGTGATAAAGAAGGTTGTACGTGGAAGGACGGAGAAGTCACAACACCAACAGGCTTTAAAGAAGCCTACGACCATTACCGCGAAGGCGGCTGGATGGGCATTGATGCCGATCCAGAATATGGCGGACAAGGCTTGCCCCACGTGATTGGGATTGCCTTGGCCGAAATGATGAGCTCTGCCAATATGGCGTTTGGCATGTATCCGGGGCTCACGCATGGTGCCTATGCTGCAATTTACAAGCATGGTACGGACGAGCAGAAACGGATGTGGTTGCCGAAAATGGTGTCTGGTGAATGGACAGGAACCATGAACCTGACCGAACCGCATTGCGGAACGGATCTGGGGTTGATGCGAACAAAAGCAGTTCCGCAGGACGATGGTACCTATAAAATCACCGGTACAAAGATTTTCATTTCTGCTGGTGAGCACGATATGGCTGAAAATATCGTTCACCTGGTCTTGGCCAAGATCCCGGGCGGACCTGATGGTATTAAGGGCGTGTCCCTGTTTATTGTTCCAAAATTCAATTTGGACAGTAACGAAAACCCGGCAGACCGGAACGGTGTTGCCTGTGGATCGATCGAACATAAAATGGGGATCCACGGAAATTCAACCTGTGTCATGAACTATGAGGACGCCACCGGATACCTGTTGGGCGAAGCCCATAAAGGTATGCGTGCCATGTTCACTATGATGAACGCCGCCCGATTGGGTGTGGGCGTTCAGGGGTTATCACAGGCAGAGGTCGCCTATCAAAACGCCGTTGAATATTCCAAAGACCGTCTTCAGGGACGTTCGATTTCTGGTGTTAAAGCGCCTGAAAAGGCAGCCGATCCAATTATCGTTCATCCTGACATTCGCAGAAATCTGCTGATGTGCCGGGCGTTCACGGAAGGGGCCCGCGCGTTGGGTCTTTGGGCCGGTTTGAAAGTCGATATGGTGGAAAAACATCCTGATGCGGAGGAACGTGCCGCGGCGGATGAAGCACTTGGCTTGCTGACACCCGTGATCAAGGCTTACTTCACGGATATGGGATTTGAACTTAGCGCGACCGCAATGCAATGCTATGGCGGTCATGGCTATATTCATGAATGGGGTATGGAACAGTTTGTCCGGGATGCCCGGATTACCCAGATTTATGAAGGTGCGAACGGTATTCAGGCTCTCGATCTGGTGGGTCGTAAAATTCCAGCTAATCTTGGGCGCTCGCTTCGTCAGTTCTTCCATCCAGTGGACGCGTTCATTCAGGAAAACATGATGAACCCTGAGATGAAAGACTATGTTATGCCTTTGGCAAAAGCCTTTGCAAAGCTTCAGCAGGGGACTGCGATGTTGGGCGAAAAGGGAATGAAAAACCCGGATGAAGCAGGAGCAGCTTCAACTGAATATCTTAAGATGTTCGGCTTGGTTGCACTGGGCTTTATGTGGGCACAGATGGCCAAGATTTCTAAAGAGAAATTAGCGGAAGGGGCCGAAGATAAACAATTCTTCGAAACCAAACTTGTCACCGCTAAATTCTTTTTCGAGCGCATGATTCCAGATGTTTCATCCCTGTTGGTCAAGATGAGCGCAGGTTCTGAAACCATGATGGCGCTGGACGCCGAAGCGTTTTAAGATCTGGTATTGAAATAGGGGCGGTAATGGTGAACACTATTACCGCCTTTATTGACGTTCCGGCTTTTTTTATGTCAAAAAATTGACAAATTGTCATTAATGAACAAATAAACGAATAAAAACAATTAACTAAGGGAATTGCTATAATGATGGAGAGGACACTTTTCCAAGAGGAGCATAATATCTTCCGCGAATCCGTTCGCCGGTTTTACGAAGAGCATATTATGCCGTATCACGCCCAATGGGAAAAGGATGGTCAGATCAGTCGGGAGGCCTGGACAGAAGCCGGAAAACAAGGCCTTTTGTGTATGCCTATCCCTGAAGAATATGGTGGCGCCGGGGCGGACAAACTGTACAGCATTATCATGATGGAAGAACAGGCCCGGGCCGGTGCGTCAGGTCCAGGTTTTGGCCTGCATTCAGAAATTGTAGCACCCTATATTCTTAATTACGGCACCGAAGAACAGAAGAAGAAATATTTGCCAAAGCTGGCCAGCGGCGAGATGATCGGTGCAATTGCCATGACGGAACCGGGGGCCGGTTCTGATTTGCAAGGTGTTAAAACGCGGGCGGTTAAAGAGGGCGACGAATATATCATCAATGGCTCAAAGACGTTCATTACAAATGGCTATATGTGTGATCTTGTCATTGTTGTCACGAAAACTGATCCTGAAGCAGGTGCTAAGGGGACGACGCTGTTTTTGGTGGAAACAGGAACACCGGGTTTCGAAAAAGGCCGCAATCTTGATAAACTGGGGCTTAAGGCTCAGGATACAGCAGAGCTGTTTTTTGATGATGTCCGTGTCCCGGCAAGCAACATGCTGGGCGGCGAAGGAAAAGGTTTCTTCTGCTTGATGCAGGAACTGGCGTGGGAGCGTTTGCAAATTGCGATTGGGGCAACCGCCACGATGGAAGCGGTTCTGGAAGACACCATCGACTACACAAAAAGCCGGTCTGCGTTTGGCAAGAACATCATTCAGTTTCAGAATTCAAAATTCAAACTTGCCGAAATGAAGACAGAACTTCAGATCGCCCGGGTTTTTGTTGATAAATGTATCGAGGAGTTGCTGAAGGGCGAGCTGGATGTTCCAACCGCAGCGATGGCAAAATACTGGTGTTCTGACCTTGAGAACAAGCTGATAGACGAATGCCTGCAGCTTCACGGTGGATATGGATTTATGTGGGAATATCGTGTGGCGAGAAGTTACGCCGATGCCCGTGTGCAGCGCATTTATGGCGGCACAAATGAAATCATGAAAGAAATAATCAGCCGCTCTCTCTAAATGCGGCGACAGGAGGAAAGTATGACAGAAGCATTTATCTATGATGCCGTGAGGACTCCTCGCGGAAAAGGACGCGCCAGCGGGTCTCTGCATGAGGTAACACCGGTAAATCTGGCTGCTGCAACGCTGAAAGCGGTTCAGGAACGCAACGAGTTGGACACGTCGCTGGTGGATGACGTTATTTTAGGATGTGTTGAGCCGGTGGGCGAACAAGGCGCTGTTATTGGGCGCGTGGCCCCACTTCATGCGGGCTATGATGAAAAAGCGTCTGGTGTTCAGATTAATCGCTTTTGTGCATCTGGCCTTGAAGCAGTTAATATGGCAGCGGCGCAGGTGATGTCTGGTCAAAGTGATCTAACTGTTGGCGGCGGCGTTGAAAGTATGTCGCGCGTGCCAATGGGCTCGTCAGGAGGGGCCTGGTCGGCAGATCCGCAAGTGGCGTTTGGTACTTATTTTGCGCCTCAGGGAATTGGCGCGGATATGATCTGTACGAAATGGGGATACTCCCGGGATGATGTGGATTCTTACGCCGTGGAAAGTCAGAAACGGGCAAAAAACTCATGGGATAAGGGCTATTTCAGCAAGTCTGTCATTCCAGTGAAAGATATGAACGGTTTGACTATCTTGGATCATGATGAGCATATGCGCCCGGAAACAACCATGCAGTCTTTGGGTGCGCTGGATCCAGCCTTTGCGGCGCAAGGCGCGCAATATGGGTTTGATGCGGTTATCAAACAACGGTATCCGGAAGTTGAAGAGTTAAATCATGTGCATCATGCCGGAAACTCGTCAGGTATTGTGGATGGATCCGCAGCGGTTTTGATTGGCAACAAGGAAGCGGGCCAGAAAATCAATGCGAAAGCACGTGCCCGTTTTAAATCCTTTGCCTCTATCGGCAGTGAACCTTCCATCATGCTGACCGGCCCTAGCTATGCGGCAGAAAAAGCGTTGAAGCGTGCCGGTATGACGGCCGCGGACATTGATCTTTGGGAACTGAACGAAGCCTTTGCCGGAGTGGTTCTGCGTTTTATGGATGTCATGAATGTGGACCATAGTGAAATAAACGTGAACGGCGGTGCAATTGCGATGGGGCATCCACTTGGTGCGACAGGAGCGATGATCCTGGGAACGGTTCTGGATGAATTGGAACGTCGGGATCAGAATACAGCGCTGATAACACTCTGTGTCGGCGCCGGTATGGGCACCGCAACCATTATTGAACGTGTATAAGGGGCATCGGGAACAATGATTAATTACTCAGTTGATGCCGATGGTATTGCGACAATCGAATGGGATATGCCCGGCCGCAGTATGAACGTGCTTAATAATGACAGCATTCCAGCCTTTGCCGATGCAATCGAGAAAGCAATCAGCGATGAGGCTGTCAAAGGTGTTGTTATATCCTCAGGAAAACCGGACTTTATTGCGGGCGCGGATCTTGAGATGCTTCAGGGCTGGAACGGTGCAGAAGAAATGTTTGCCAACGGGATGGCGTTGCAAACGATGTTCCGTTCCATGGAGGTTTCTAAAAAACCGTTCGTTGCTGCGATCAATGGAACCGCGCTAGGCGGTGGGCTGGAAATCTGTCTTGCGTGTCATCGGCGTATGGCTGCTGATAACCCAAAAGCCAAAATCGGACTGCCAGAAGTAAAAGTCGGTCTGTTACCAGGCGGCGGGGGAACCCAGCGCTTGCCGCGTATGATTGGCATTCAGGCTGCATTGCCTTTATTGCTGGAAGGCACACATTTAAGCCCGGAAAAGGCGCTTAAAATTGGCGTTATTGATGAAATTGTTTCATCGGATGATTTGGTGTCTGCCGCGAAAAAATGGATTTTATCTGCAACACCAGAAGATGCCGTACAGCCTTGGGACAAAAAAGGCTTCCGCATTCCTGGCGGTGCTCCGATGAGCCCATCCGGTATGATGACTTTCACTGCGGGCAATGCAATGCTGCGGGAGAAAACAAACGGAAACTATCCAGCGGCGCTGAACATCATGTCCTGCGTCTATGAAGGATGTTGCGTCAATATCGATAATGGTCTGAAGATCGAAACCCGGTATTTTGTCAAAACCTGCGGCACACCTGAAGCCAAAAACATGATCCGCAGTTTGTTCTTCGGTATTGGAAATGCCAATAAACTGGCTTCCCGTCCAAAAGACATCCCGACCCAGAAATTCACTAAAGTGGGCGTTCTTGGAGCTGGCATGATGGGAGCTGGTATCGCCTATGTCAGCGCGAAGGCAGGCATTGACGTCGTGTTGATTGATCAGGATCTTGCTGCTGCTGAAAAAGGGAAAGCCTATTCAGAAGCGTTGCTGGACAAAGCCGTGAAACGGAAGAAGATGGATGCGTCGAAAGCGGAAAGTATCCTGTCGCGCATTACTGCAACCACTGACTATGATCAGTTGGCCGGCGCCGAACTTGTCATTGAGGCGGTGTTCGAAAACCGGGAAATCAAGGCAGATGTTACCGCTAAAGCAGAAGCGGTGATCGCAAAAGAAGCGCTTTTTGCATCCAACACATCGACCTTGCCAATTTCAGGTCTTGCTGAAGCCAGTGACCGGCCCGCCAATTTTATTGGCCTGCACTTCTTCTCACCGGTCGATAAAATGCCATTGGTTGAAATCATTTGCGGTAAAGAAACGTCTCAGGAAACGCTGGCGCGTTCTATGGATTATGTAAAAGCCATTCGTAAAACGCCGATCGTTGTAAATGACAGCCGCGGTTTTTATACCAGTCGGGTTTTTGGTACCTATGTCAGCGAAGGCATAGCGATGCTGGCCGAGGGGGTATCCCCGGCGCTGATCGACAACGCCGGTAAAATGGCAGGCATGCCGGTTGGTCCGCTTGCCCTTGCAGATGAGGTTGCGCTGGATTTGATCTACAAGATCCGTAACCAGACAAAAGAAGACCTTGGCGATAAGTATATCGCGGCGCCCAGTGATGATGCTGTGACAAAGATGGTTGAAGAACTGGGCCGGGTTGGAAAGCGCGAAGGCAAAGGGTTTTATGATTATCCTGAAGGGGGTAAGAAACATCTTTGGAAAGAACTGTCAGAACATTTCCCGCAGTTGCCGGAAGCGGAACAACCAAGTGTTGATGAAGTGATCAAGCGTTTGATCTTCATTCAGTCTGTTGAAACGGCGCGCTGTCTGGAAGAAAATGTTGTGACAACGCCAGAAGATGCAGATGTTGGCTCTATTCTTGGGTGGGGCTTTGCGCCGTCACGCGGTGGGGCAATCAGTCAGATCCACACGACCGGGGTTGAGACTTTCGTTTCAGAATGTGACCGTTTGGCACAAGCTTACGGTGCGCGTTTCACGCCGCCTAAGATCCTGAGAAGTATGGCTGAAAAAGGTGAGGCCTTTTACGCGGCCTAACGAAATAAGAAATGGTGCGGTACATATATTTGTATCGCACCGCTCAAATCTGCTAAGAGGACATTATTCGCCAGCCTAAAGAGGGGGCCAAATGTCCACGGGCAGACCTGACAGAAATAATGACCTGATCTTTGAAACAGAACGCTTGATGTTTCGAAAAGCCCGCCTGTCCGATGCTGCATTTATTTTTGAACTTCTGAACCAACCGTCTTTTTTAAAATATATCGGCGACCGTGACATCCATCGGCTAGAGGATGCCCGTAACTATATTCGGGATTTGCATTTGCAATACCGAACCATTGGATATGGCTCTTTCGTTGTTGTTCTTAAGCAGAGCGGAGAGGCCATTGGTCTGTCAGGATTAATCAAACGCAAAGAATTACCATTTCCGGATGTTGGTTTTGCTTATCTGCCCGATCATTGGCGGAAGGGATATGCCTTTGAAGGGGCTCAAGCCTTGCTGACCTATGGGTATGATGTTCTGAAACTTGGCACAATTATCGCCATTACCAGTCAGAATAACACAGCATCGCAGCGCCTGCTTGAACGTCTGGGACTGTATCACGCTCGGTCTGAGCGGCTTCCGGGGAAGCCAGAAGAAACGCTTATTTTTGAACCTGAATAGACTTAGGGATCAAAGCGGCTTTTCGCGCAATAAGGCCCAGACCTCGTTTTCTTTTTCGTTTCCCCGGGCGCCAAGTTCAATCAGCAAGCGGGTCGTGGTTGGATAGTCGGCGCCAATGACCCTGGATAATGAGGCTAGGCTGCGCCACTCTGTCTCCTTTGGCGGGTGTGTCAGCATCCTCTCCAGAAGGGCTTTTCGCCGATTGTCCAGATCTCTGCTCTTGGATGTTTGAAGCCGATATTTTAGCAGATCAACGGCTAATGTGATCAGGGCACCCACCAGAACGCCGGCGATACCAATAAAGAACTCTGTCATTATTTTCCTCCTGCCCGTTTCAAACAATTAGAATACGGACAGGAGGATAAATTAAGCAAGCCTTTGACAATTAGCGTTTGGCGACCGATTTTCCGTTCGCGCGTAATTCTGAAAACGCCTGATCCAGCCGTGCAACAATGCTTTTCTCCCCTTCACGCAGCCATTTCCGGGGATCGTATTTTTTCTTCAGCGGCTCGTCCGTTTCCGGGTGAATTTGGTGTTTGAAGGCGGCTGGATTGGCATCAACATAGGTCCCGACACCCTGAGCGAATGCAAACTGTGTATCCGTATCGATGTTCATTTTGAAAACACCATAGTCAATGGCTTGTTCAATCGATGATACTTCTGAGCCTGATCCACCATGGAACACAAAATCGAGCGGGTTTTCGTCGGCCAGACCGCGGACCTGCTTCACATGTGCCTGAGACTCGCGAAGAATTTCAGGGCGAAGCTGAACATTACCTGGTTTGTAAACACCGTGAACATTGCCAAAAGACGCGGCGACAGAAAAATGACCAATACCGTTCAACCTGTCATAGGCGGCCAGCACGTCTTCGGGTTGTGTGTAAAGGCGGCTATTGTCAATTGTATCAAGCTCCGAGCCAACGCCGTCTTCTTCGCCGCCAGTGATGCCCAGTTCGATTTCAATGCTCATATCCAGTTCGACAGCCCGCTTCAACATGCGTTCACTTTCCGCAAGATTGTCCTCAAGCGATTCTTCTGAAAGGTCGAGCATGTGGGAAGAAAAAAGCGGCACCCCGTTCTGTTTTTTGTAGTCATGGCCATAGTCGATCAGCGCATCGATCCAGGGAACCAGCTTCCGGTTCGCATGGTCCGTATGTAGAACCGCACAAATGCCGTAGTATTTGGCGAGAAGATGGACATGCTGCGCCGCTGAGACTGCCCCCATTACTTTCGCCGCCTCGCCATCTTCAAGGCCCTGGCCTGCGTAATATGCAGCGCCACCATTGGACAGCTGAATGATGACGTCAGAGCCATTCCGTGCGGCGGCTTCCATGACAGCATTGATTGAGTTTGTTCCAACAACATTGACGGCCGGCAATGCAAAGCGGTGCGTTTTGCAGTTTTTGACCAGCTTCTGATATTCTTCACCAAAAACAACACCGGCTGGAAGTTGCAAAGTCATTTCGTTTTCCCCTGGTTTGCTTAAATCTGATGCTTTAGAAGCCGTTCTTCTGAAACATCGTGATATTCCTGGGGCAGTTTTACGGCTTTACGGGCGGTCATGTCAAAGTAACATCCAAGGATCGTCGTATTATTCACAATTTCACCGTTGTCCGAATTGATCATGTGGTGCCCAAAAGCAAATGTTTTGTCCATCCGATCCAGCAGACCACTTTTCACAACCAAAGAGGCCGCTTTTCGAATAGGCTGGTGAAATTCTGCAAAATATTCCAATGCCGCAGACCCTAAATTGCGCTGCATCTGTATTTCCCGTGTTATGCCAACGGACTGCATGATGTGGCTGGCGGCGTCCGAAAAGCGCCCGATGATATGGCGCATTTCAATATGCCCAAACCCATCGCATTCCCACACATCAACGGCAGAACGGTTGGTTTCGAACATGTGATTCATCGGTTTTGCCGGAAGCAGAATATGTTTCATTGGTGCCGGGCAGTATTGATCCGGATGCGCATCCGCCAATGAGGTCAGTGCGGATTTTACATCCTGTGGTAATGGGGCAGGTTCTCCGGTTTCCAGATGTCGGTAGTCGGCAGTAAATTCAAATACACCGGATATGGTATCTTTTGCGGTATCGTATAAATGTATGAAACCGGCGACAACGTCTTCTTCCAGGGACCGAATGCCTGCAACGCCATGCATCAACGCCCCCATTCTCATTTCAGATTTATACTGAATGCGCAGAGTTTTAAGGCGAAGGCCGTGCTTTTCGGTGCGAATGCGGACGGGTGACAGCCCGATGCGGTTCTGCAAGTGAGAAAAGCCAGCCATAGCTTTTGCGGAATAAAACTGAACATTCATATGCAGCATCTGATCGCATTCCCATGCTTCAACGCCGCCCCGATATACAGGGATTATTTTTGCAAGCTTGTCGTTTGTCATGCGCCCACTCCTTCTTTTAACAGAAGTGTCCCGGCTTTCCGAGTAAGCGCGTCCGGTAATAACTCAGATTTCCGGGCTTCCAGGTTCATATAAACCGCGGTGACGGTCGCCTCGTAGGAGAGCGTTTCCGTACTGCTGTTGAAGAGCTTGTGCTGAAAAGTGATGGTCCGCGATGAGGTTTTAAGAACGCCAGAATTAATGTGCACGATATCGCCTGCCAGTAACTCGGCATGGTAACGATTGGTCTGTTCCACGGCGGCAAATCCGCGCTGTGTTTCTTTCATGATTTGAGGCGTAACACCAAGCGCCCCAAACATTGTACCCATCGCCTGACTGACGCAGGCGTTGTAAAATTGAACGTTCATGTGGCCCATGACGTCGCATTCACTGGCAAGGACATGACCTCTATAGCTCTCAATATATCCACTCATTTACGGGAAAACTCCTGAACCTGTTATTTTTCTTTTTCTTTGGTGATTCTTTTTAGCATTTGAGTGAGGTAGCGGTCGATCATTTCTTGATCTTTTACCTGCATAATATCTAGCCGGCCGGTTGTATGAAGCATCAGGGTTCCAGTGAAATATGTGATAGCATCAAGCGTCTCGGACTGCGCAATATCAGGGCGCGCACCCGCAAACTGATGCAGGAAATTGGCCATAAAGCCCATCAAACTCAATAATCGCCCATTTAACTGGTCGTTGGTTTCTTTTGAAAATCCTCGTTTTTTAATTTCACCGCTGGAAAACAAATACAAACCCAGTTGTAGTTCTTCGCCATGGGATTGGTAATAACGATAATAGGCTGTAAAAACCTGGCGAATTTTTTGCTCGTTCGTTTCAGCTTGAGTTGGCGCGGATTTGATGGCCCGCGTCAAATGCATCAAAGACGTACTCAGAAGATCAGCATAAATTTCTTCTTTGGACTGAAAATACGCATAGGGCGCGCCGGTGGAATAGCCTGCCTTTGTTGCGATCGCGCGCATCGTGGTGCCTTCAAGACCTTTTTCCCTGAAAAGCGACGATGCGGCGGTCAATATCTTCTGTCGTTTGTAAGCAGCAATTTCTTTTTTTCGTGCCGTTTTGGAAGCTGCATCGCTCATCTGAAAATCGGCTCGTTACTGTCCCGCTCCTTGACGGCCTGCTGAAAGCCAACCTCTTCGGATCGTTTTTTGAAATGTACGCCTTCAGGGCTGTGTCGTGTGATGCCATCGAAAAGGGTGGCTGTCATTTGTGTTGACGCGAGTCCCATATTATCCAGTGCCTGATTAATCATGAGTTTCTGCATCATAAGCTGATTTTTAGGGACGCCCGCCATTCGCGTCGCCAGCTCTAATACTCTTTCCTCCAGCTTGTCTTCTGGAACCGCATCCAGAACAAGCCCGATTTCCTTTGCTTGTCGGCCGTCAATCAAATCGCCGGTCAGAAGCATCCGCTTGGCCCGTTCGACACCCAATCTATAGACCCACATCGCCGTGGTTGGGCATCCCCATAATCGGGCTGGTGGATACCCGATTTGAGCAGTTTCTTCCATGATGACCATGTCAGCGCAAAGAGCAATATCGCTGCCGCCAGCAACGGCGTATCCGTGCACCTTGGCAATAACAGGTTTGTAGGATCGAAAAATACTCATGAAATCCTGAGTATTTCCCATCATCATTTTGTAATCGATGGTGGGATCCCAGGGCATTTCCTGAAAACCCGGATTACTGCCAGGGGTTTCAGCGTAAATTTTCAAATCATATCCAGAACAAAAGGCCCGTCCTGCACCTTGCAGAATAATAACATGAACCGCATCGTCATTATTTGCTTTCTCAACAGCGCGTCGGATGGCCCCCGGCAGTTCTTCATTAATTGCGTTCAGGGCATGGGGACGGTTCAGAGTAATCCGCGCAATACGGTCATCCCGTTCATAAAGAACAATCTCTTCAGTCATTTTATTCTCCTTTTTGTACAGTTGTTCATAAAAATGAACATTGTTCAAGAAAATTTATTTGTAGAAAACGCGACGGATTATTGTGGCCGGTTTCGTTAAACGGACAAATAGCCATCAGAAAGGATTTGAATATGAAAAAGAAACTCGCGATCGCGCTTGCAGCTGTTGCTGTTGTCGGGCTTCCCATTGCCGTTATCGCTGCGACGAAAACAGTGGGAATGCATCACTCTGCCATGGCATCCAAGATGATGGAGAACCATGACCTTGATAAAGACGGCAAGGTAACAAGAGAAGAAATGCTGAAGTCTCGCGAAGAAATGTTTGATCTGCTTGACGCAGATAAGGATGGCGCGGTTACGAAAGAAGAAGCCCGGGCTTTGCATGACAAAATGCGGGAAAGAGCCATTACAAAACGCATGATGAAATATGACACAAACAGTGATGGATTTCTCAGCAAAGAAGAATATGCGGCCAGATACGAGAAAAAATTCAAAAAAATGGACACAGATGGGGATGGCCGAATCTCAGCAACTGAGTTGGCGAAAGCAAAACAGGATCGCCATCATAAACGCCATTCTGGTGACGATAAAAAAGGCTAAGAAGCCGTCGTTCATGAAGGGGGGCCGTTTTGTGTTGCGGCCCTTCCGTTAAATGCCAAGTTGGCGGGAGGCCAGGTCGCGCATGATTTCCTCTGCCCCACCGCCAATTGCATTTACTCTGACGTCACGATAGATCCTCTCGACTTTCGGACCTCTTAAATAGCCGGCGCCGCCCATGGTTTGGACCCCTTCACGGGCACAAAATTCCATTGTTTCTGTCGCCTGATTTTTAAGCATGCAGATATCGGCGATCGGTTGCTCCCCTTGCTCCACACGCCAGGCAACCTGATCCAGATACGCCTGCGAGGCGTTTACGGCCTGTGCCATTTGAACCAGCTTATGGCGAACCACTTGTTTTTCTGACAGGGGTTTGCCAAAAACGATACGTTCTTGCGCATACGCGGCCACTTCATTGAAACAGGCTCTCGCAGCAGCAATACACCCCGCGGCGAGCCAGAGACGTTCATAGTTGAAGTTCAACATGATCGCTTGAAAGCCCGCATTTTCTACTCCTAAAAGGTTATCAGCCGGCACTTTGCATTCGTCAAAGTAAAGTGTGGCGGTATCCGATGCCCACCACCCCATTTTTTTAAGCGGTGTCCGTGAGAAGCCGGGGGTGTCCCGATCAATAAGCAAGAGCGAGATGCCCCCCATGCCCGGGCCGCCTGTACGAACGGCAACCGTATAAACATCAGCGCGCATGCCGGAGGTAATAAAGGTCTTGGAGCCATTTACAATATAATGATCTCCGTCTTTCCGGGCAGTGGTTTGCAAGTTGGCAACGTCCGAACCGCCGGACGGTTCTGTTATGGCAAGGGCGCTTATCCATTCACCCGATAGGATTCTGGGTAGATACTTTTCTTTTTGTTGTTGGTTGCCCACATTTTTGATGGGCGGAGCACCGATTGTGTGACTCAGCAGGCTCGCGGTAACGCCGCCAGCCCCAGCCCGCCCCAATTCCTCAGCGCCTGCCAGCAGGTAATAAATGTCAGCGTCAATGCCGCCAAATTCCTCAGGATATCCTATTCCTAATAATCCAATATCCGCCGCCTTTTTGTAGAGGGCGCGGGGAAACGTTTCCTCTTCATCCCATTGGCTGGCAAACGGTTCGATTTCTGTTTCCACAAATCGGCGTAATGTTTCGCGAAAAGCGAGATGTTCCGGCGTAAAGTTTGGATTATGAGCACGTTCCAGTAATGCCATTCAAGCCTCCAACGGTTCAATTTCCAGCAGGAGTGCCCTCGTTGCGACCTGCTCGTCCGCCTTGGCGGCGATGCTTTTAACGGTACCATCAATTTTTGATGTAATTTCATGCTCCATTTTCATCGCTTCCAGGATGGCAACCGTTTGACCTTTGGTAACGGACTGACCGGGCTCGGCCAGCATATGAAGGAGCCGGCCGTTCATGGGGGCAAGGATGCGCCCGTCACCTGCGCCAGCATCGGATCCGATAACCGCCAGCGTGACCTCGTCGCTCGAAAACTGACAGCTTGGCGTTTGTAAAAACAGTGTCCCTTGCGAAAAGGCAAACCTCGCGGAGGTCTGATGCCCTTCGCAGGCAAGGGTTGCATGCCCGTCCGCGGAGGTTGAAAATTGAGCCGAATATTCCTGATCTGCGCTTTTGATCAGCAAAGCACATTCACCGATCTGCTTGATTGAAAAGTCCTGTATCTTGTCCGCAATATTCAACCGAACAGGCGCCCATAATGCGTCACTGCTATCCCAGCCATCTGTTGAAAGCCCCTGCTGGTGCTTTCGGCGGTCAAAGTGAAGACAGGCGGCAAGCAAAAGGTCTCTTGAGGTGGGTTCCGGGCGCTTAAGTGCCGTTTTAGGGAAATGGGTGTCGATAAAGGCAGTTGTTGCGGCCCCAGCAGAAAAATTTTCCTGCTTCAAGCAGTCAATTAAAAACTGTCGGTTGGTAACGAGACCTAGATCCACGGTATTTTGAAGGGCGTGAATCAGTTTCTGACGTGCGTCTTCACGGGTTTGGCCCCAGGCAATCACCTTGGCAATCATTGCGTCATAATGGGGAGTGACTTCATAACCGTTCTTCAATCCATGGTCTGTCCGTCGATCGGGGCCAGAAGCCTCCTCCCATTTTAACAATGTCCCAACCTTGGGCAGGAAGCTTTTATAGGGATCTTCAGCGTAGAGCCGGGCTTCCATGGCATGTCCGGACAAGTGAATTTCATTTTGGTCCACCGGCAATTTTTCCTGCCGGGCGACCCTTAACTGCCACTCCACCAGATCAAACCCGGTTATACATTCTGTAACCGGATGCTCGACCTGAAGTCGGGTATTCATCTCCAGAAAGTAAAAAGAGCCATCCTGGGACAGCAGAAATTCAACGGTCCCGGCGCCGGAATACTGAATGGCCTTAGCTGCCGCCACGGCCGCCGCGCCCATTTCCGAGCGTAAACTGGCAGACACTGCGGGAGAGGGGGCTTCTTCAATAACCTTTTGATGGCGGCGCTGGATGGAGCAGTCCCTTTCCCCTAAATGCACAACATTCCCATGTATATCTGCAAAGATCTGGATCTCGATATGACGGGGTTCAATTACGGCCTTTTCAAGAATTAACTCATCCGAGCCAAAGGCATTTTGTGCTTCGGATCGAGCCGCTGAGAGCGCTTTTTCAAGTTTATCTGCTTTTTTGACAAGGCGCATACCCCGACCGCCACCACCCGCTGCAGCCTTGACCATGACCGGATATTTGATGGCGTCCGCAGCCTGAATGAATAGCGCATCTGACTGATCTTCGCCTTCATATCCGGGCACACACGGTACACCGGCCTCAATCATCCGGCGCTTGGCCTCGGCCTTATTTCCCATAAGTGAGATCGCGGAAGGAGAAGGTCCGATAAATGTAATGTTCTCTTTTTGGCAGGCGGTTGCAAAATCGGCATTTTCTGAAAGAAACCCGTAGCCCGGATGAATGGCATCGGCACCACTTGTTTTTGCCGCGGCAATGATCGTGTCAATTTTCAAATAGCTGTCACTGGCGGCTGCGGGGCCGATTGCGACGGCCTCGGACGCCTGTTGTACATGTGGGGCATCCCTATCAGCGTCTGAATAAACTGCCACCGTTTCAAATCCCATGTCGTGGGCTGTGCGAATGATCCGGCAGGCTATTTCGCCGCGATTGGCAATGAGGATTTTGGAGAACGCGACCATTGATGCTTACCCTCTTTTTTTGCTGGGCAAGGTATCCATTAACTTACAGATGATGCCTAACATCACCTCATCCGCCCCGCCGCCGATCGACGTCAATCGACCATCCCGATACGCCCGGCTGATATGAGTTTCGTTCATAAAGCCCATTCCACCATAATATTGGAGGCAGGCGTCATTGACCTCCCGCGTCAGGCGACCGGTCTTCAGCTTTGCCATCGAGGCAAGCATGGTGACATTTTCTCCGGCCACATATTCCTCAACCGCGCGATAGGTGAGAGCGCGTAACAGTTCAACTTCGGTTTTTAGTTCTGCCAGCCTGAAATGAATGACCTGATTGTCCAAAAGCGGTTTTCCGAAGGCTTCTCTTTGACGGGTATAATCAATGGTGTCATCAATGACCTTATCCAATGACTGAAGAGCGGCGCCAGCGGCCCAAAGACGTTCCTCCTGAAATTGGAGCATCTGGTACGTAAAGCCCATGCCTTCTTCGCCAATAATATTGCGTTGAGGCACACGGACATCTTCAAAATATAATTGTGCGGTGTCAGAGGAACGCATGCCAAGCTTATCCAGTTTGCGTTCAACAGTGATGCCCGGTGTGTCCATCGGGACAACAATAAGCGATTTGCTGGAATGGATCGGCCCGTCACTTGTATTGACCAGCATGCACATAAAATCCGCCTGTGTGCCGTTTGTGATCCACATCTTCTGACCATTGATAATGTAATCATCGCCGTCTTTTCGGGCGTTGGATTTGATGCCCGCAACATCTGATCCTGCGCCGGGTTCAGAGACCCCAATGCAGGCTACATACTCGCCGGAGATTGCGTGGCGGAGATAATTTTCTTTTACATAGTCCGAACCAAATCGGGCGAGCGCAGGGGTTGCCATATCCGTTTGAACGCCGATCGCCATGGGGACCGCACCGCAATTTATTTTGCCCAGCGTTTCTGACATTGCGAGACTGAAGGAGTAGTCGAGCCCGGCGCCTCCATATTCTTCGGGTTTGCAGACCCCAAGAAACCCTTGATCACCCATCTTTTTAAACAGATCATGGGCTGGAAAGATGCCGTCCTCTTCCCATTGGTCAACATAGGGATTAATTTCCTGATCGATGAATTTGGACAGGGAATTCATGAATTCTTTGTGTTCTGGTCCGTAAATCATTTTTCTTTCCCTTTTTTGTTACATACGGCCGATGCCAAATGTGTTTTTGTTTGTTTTTCTGTTATCGCCTTCTTTAGCAATGGAGAGGCAATAGCTCAGGATTTTGCGGCTGTCTCTGGGATCAATGATGCCGTCATCCCAAAGGCGGGCTGTTGCATATAAACTCTCCGATTCTTTATCCATGCGCTTGATAATATGATCTTCCATCTTGCCAAGGGCTTCCCGGTCAGGTTCCTGGCCCATGCGTTTGAATTTTTCTTCCGTAACGATAGACATGACTTTTGCGGCTTGTTCGCCGCCCATGACCGCGACGCGGTTGTTCGGCCAGGCGAAAATAAAACGTGGATCAAACGCACGGCCGCACATTCCGTAATTTCCGGCACCAAAGCTGGCCCCGATATGCAGCGTGATTTTAGGGACCGTTGCGTTTGTTACAGCCTGGATCATTTTAGATCCGTGTTTAATGATGCCCGATTGTTCTGCATCGGTACCCACCATAAATCCGGTCGTGTTCTGCAAAAATAAAAGCGGGGTGCCTGATTGGCAACAAAGCTGGATAAACTGGGCCGCCTTGGTAGCGCCGTCCGCGTCAATGGGACCATTATTTCCGATGATCCCTATGGCCTGCCCATCAATTTTTGCGTGCCCGCAAACGGTTTGGATGCCATAGAGCTCTTTGAAATCAAGGAACTCTGAACCATCGACAATGCGGGCAATGACTTCATGGACATCATAGGGTTTGCGGTAATCGGTCGGGATAATGCCGAGCAGCTCTTCTATGTCATATCGAGGCTGTTTATGACTTGAAGCTGATTGCGTTTTTGCATCGTTTGAGCTGTTCCACGGCAGATGGCCCATGACTTCCCGCGCCAGACGAATACCATCTGCATCATTCTCAGCCAGATATTCCGAAACGCCGGAAACAGTGGAGTGCATTTCGGCGCCCCCAAGCTCTTCGTCCGTGGCAATTTCGCCGGTGGCGGCCTTTAAAAGAGGCGGCCCTGCCAGAAAAACTTTTGCACCGCCGCGGACCATGATGACGTAGTCTGATAAGCCCGGCTGATAGGCACCCCCGGCAGTACTGGATCCATGGACAACGGTTATTTGGGGAATGCCAGCAGCAGACATACGAGCCTGATTGGCAAACCCCTGTCCACCCTTGATGAAGATTTCTGCCTGATAGAGCAGGTTCGCACCACCAGATTCCACCAGATTAATAACAGGGAGCTTGTTTTTAAGGACAATCTCCTGGGCTCTCAGGTTTTTTTCCAGCCCCATTGGAGCGATCGTTCCGCCCTTGATGGCACTGTCAGAGGCTTTGATCATGCAACGGACACCTGAGACATATCCAATTCCGATGATCATTCCGCCGCCCAACACATCCTTTTTGCCGTCATCATCATGCATACCGAGACCAGCTAAAGTTGATAACTGCAGAAACGGGGCCCCTTTATCGAGCAGAAGAGCGATCCGTTCGCGGGGGAGAAGCTGACCCCGTTTTTCAAATTTTTCTTTTTTGGAATTCGATGTCTCTCGAACTCTTTGTTCCAGTCCGCGAAACTGTTCGATTTTCTCAAGCATGGCAGCGCGATTATTTTTAAAAGTTTCGCTATTCGTGTCGATAGTAGACTGAATGACCGGCATGTGTTCGCTTTCCCTGTTAGGCGATGGCTTTATTTTTGAAAAATCTTTGGCGTGACGGCAAGGTGAAAACCGTTAAAGGGTTTATTGTTGTCGTGATCTTCCATCGGCCAATTGCCCTTGGCATTCGGGGCCGCTCCATCCACGCGGATACAGCTTCCTGAAATAAAGCTGGCAGCTTCCGACAGCAGATAGACAATCGCGGACGAGGTTTCAGATTCTGTTCCCATTCTTTTTGCCGGATTAGCTTGCGCCAGACCCAGAATTTTCTCTTGATACCATTCAGGATAGGTATCCATACCCGAAGACATGATCCAGCCGGGGGCAACTGCATTTACGCGTGTACCAGATCCTGCCCATTCTAAAGCGGCCGTTTCTGTAAAGCTTAGCATTCCTTTTCGGGCCGCACCTGAATGGCCCATACCCGGCATGGACATCCACATATCTGCGATGATATTGACGATCGACCCGCCGCCATTTTCCTTCATCCACTGGGTGTAACATTCACGGGCAACAAGAAATCCACCCGTTAGATTGGTTCGAACCACTGCTTCCCAGCCTTTTAATGTCGTATCTTCAAGCAGCGCAGGAAATTGACCGCCAGCATTATTGACGAGTCCATGAATGGCACCATGCTGGCCGATGATGTCTGTGACCATTTTCGTTACAGCAACTTCATCCCGGATGTCGCAGCTATGAACTGAGCAAACGCCGCCCACTTCTTCTATTTCCGACTTTACTGTGGCGAGTTTTTCTTCATTTCGGCCTACCAGAGCAACTTCAGCACCCAAAGAAACAAGTTCGTGGGCCGTACATCGGCCGATTCCGCTCCCGCCGCCGGTGACAACAATTTTTTGACCTTTAAACAAGTCAGGCCGAAAAATCGAATTATAAGACATGTAATGCTCCGTTCGATAGGTGATTGGGTCCCCAGTGTCAGATTATTCTACTTATTCATTTTGAAGCCTGACAACTTTAATTGACTTCATGGTAGGTGACGTTTACGTTAACGTCAAGGAGTGAAAGAGAGCAGATTTTCTATGCAAAATATGCCTCAAGATGAATGATATCCAGTGACCGGGAAAGGGCTGATAAAATGGCGACACTTGAAGAAATCACAGAAGGAATGCGCGAGCGGATTGGCGAGGACTGTGGTCTGGACGCGACATTGAAGTTTGACTTCAAAGGAGACGGCATTGTGCATGTTGATGCGGACACCGTTCCAAATGTTGTGACCAATGAAGATAAAGAAGCAGATTGCACCATCAAAATTACCAAGGAAAATTTTGAAGCCCTTGCGGCTGGCGACCTGGATCCGACAACTGCTTTTATGATGGGTAAGTTGAAAATCGAAGGAAACATGGGCATTGCAATGAAGTTGCAGAGCGTGTTTGGTTGATTGATTCTTAATCCCATCACAGGAAGGCGGTCTTGAGGGCCGCCTTTTCTGTTTGGAAGGTAGATTCTAGATCTTCCGCTCTCTGATCAGCGTAAATGAGGCGCTTCGCGTACAGGGAAACTGGAAAAAGACACCAAATTCACGATTTTCTGTCTAAAGATGAAATTTTCTCTGTACCTTTGTGGATCAATTGATTAAGTAAAGCGCTTCGAATTTAAGTTAAAACCGAACGGAGCTAGTCACATGACAGCGAGATCAGCACGGCACGGCCGCAATCAGGGTGGTAAAAGCCGGAAATCAGGTGGCGGTGGTCGCGGTAACGGCGGTGAAAAAAACACCCGCTCAAACGCACAGCGCGCTGCCCGTAAAATTACAGCTAAAATGGGTCGCCACGCGGCTCGTCGTCAGCTGAAAAAAGTACAGGCTGCAACGAAAGCTGCTGCCTAACTTTTTAATGAATTCAAAAAAGCCGTGCCAGAGTGATCTGGCGCGGCTTTTTTACGTTGTGCCCGGATGCACCTAACGGTCACCCTTTTCTTTTTTGCGCGGCAATGGTGTTGCCTGCGACCGGTCTGCAAGGCTCTGTCTCTGGTGATCATGGCTCAACGGTTGTTGACGCTCCCTTGACGAGAGAACCAGAAGGTTGGCGAGAATTGATGGGTTTAGGTTGCGCAGTATGACCATAGTTCATTCTTTTTGTGCAATTGATAATCATTATTAAAAAACACATGAAGAAGAAAAGCAAACACTCTTAGCACTGGGATATTCTGAAAGGGATTGTCAGCCGTCGAAGGCGATATACCGCTCGCCGACATTTTCATAGCCCGTGACAAAATCCCAGCCGTCCCGTTCTGCAGCGATTACAATATTTGCACAGGCACGGCTATCGGATAAGGCGTCATGGTGGTCAAGATCCAGACCAAGGAAATGGGCCACATTTGGAAGTTTCGTTGGCCGCACTTCCCACATGTTACGTGCCAGCTGAACGGTGCAGACAAATTCCGGCTCGGGCATGGGAAGGTCATAGGTCTTGCAGCAACTATTCAGGACTTTGCGATCAAAAGCAGAATTATGGGCGGCTAAAAAGTCGATGCCTTCAAAAAGCGGTTCCACCTCCGGCCAGACATGATCGAAGGTGGGTTCGAACTCAACATCTTCCCAGCGAATCCCATGGATATGTGTGAAATTGAAGTCAGGTGTGGGTGGGCAAATCAAGCGGACTTCTTCTGAGACAATTGTCTTGTCTTCGACCCGCACAAGGCCGATAGCGCAGGCACTATCTGAGCCATAATTCGCCGTTTCAAAATCAATCGCAAGAAAAGTACTCATGTTCTTTACATAACAAAAAACTCCCGGACGGTCATCCGGGAGTTTTGATTATTTTTAGCTGGCTGCGGTTTGCGCCTTCTTGCGGGCTTCGTATTTTTGTTTTTCCTCTTCAACCAGTTCTTTCTTGGACAGCTTTCCAACCAGTGTTTTTGGAAGTTCCGGTCGGAACTCAACGGCCGCTGGTAGTTCATGCTTACCAAGCTTGTCCTTTAGATACTCTCGCAGTTCCTCGAGTGAAAACTCTTCCGCTCCGCTGCGGAGCTTGATGAACGCTTTGGCCGCTTCCCCGCGATAATCGTCAGGAATACCAACGACAGTAACTTCCTCAACGGAGGGGTGTTCGAAAATCTGTTCTTCGATAATTCTGGGATAAACGTTAAAACCACCAGACGTGATCATGTCTTTTGTCCGGTCGACAATATGCATATAGCCATCTTCGTCCAGATACCCTGTATCACCGGTCATGAAGAAATCGCCGACAAAGGCTTCTGCTGTGGCTTCTGGTTTTTTCCAGTATCCCAGCATGATGTTCGGACCCTTAATGCCGATCTCGCCAATTTCGCCCACTGGCATTGTTTTCGAGCGATCCGCCACGTCAAAGATTCTGATTTCTGTGCCGGGCACTGGAACGCCAGCAGAGCCTGCAACCCGTTTCTCGGTCATTGGGGTCGATGTGCCTGATGGAGAGGTCTCGGTCATGCCCCAGCCTTCGAGGAGGCGGCAACCGGTTACTTTCTGGAAAAGATTCTGAACTTCAACAGGAAGAGGTGCGCCGCCGGAGGCACAGAATTTAAGCGACGTTAGGTCAAATTTATCAACTTCCGGATGGTTGGCGATCGCCATATACATGGTCGGTACGCCCGGCATCATGGTTGGCTTTTTCTTGTCGATATCCTTCATCACATCATCAAGTTCGAATTTTGGATGCAGGATGATTTCAGCACCTCCGGCAATTCCGAAATTCATGTTCACGGTTAGCGCATAGATGTGAAAGAGAGGGAGAACGGCAAGGACCCGTTCGACGCCATCTTTCAGGACACCGTCTTCACCGTCCTGCATTGCCCTGAGTTGCTGGCATGCGGCGACAAGATTTTTATGGCTTAACATGGCGCCTTTTGGCAAACCTGTTGTTCCGCCAGTATATTGTAATACGGCCACCCGCTCCGCCGGGTTGAGTACCGGCACAGCCTCGAAGACGCCGTCATTATCCAGAAGACTTTTATAGCTGATATGCTGATCGTTATGCGGGAACGTCGCAATTTCCTTTGATTTTACAATCGGATACAGGAAATTTTTTGGAAAGGGCAGCACTTCTTTAAGGTTGCCGACGATGATCTTTTTCAGTCGGGTCTTGCCAAGAAGTGCTTTAATATTTGGATACAAAACCTGCAAATCCAAAGTCACCATAAAATCGGTCTCACTGTCTTCGATTTTATGAACCAGCTCGCGTTCTGCATCCAATGGCGAATAATTAACGACGGTTCCGCCCGCTTTCAAGATGCCGAAAAAACACACGATGAATTGGGGGCAGTTAGGCAGATATAGTCCAACATGAACGCCCTTTTTGACGCCCATCGCCTGAAAACCCTTCGCAGCACGATTAACAAGGTTATCCAACTCACGATACGTGATTTTTTTGGACATGAAATCAATGGCATTGTTGTTGGGCCATTTCGCAACGGCTTCATCAAGAAAAGCGTAAACGGGTTTGTTCTCTATTTCGATTTCCCAATTTACTCCTCGTGGGTACGATTTTTCCCATGAAAAGTCTGACATTTTATTCCCCTTATTCGACTGGCGGTTCCCTGTGGTGTTTTTTCTTTGTAGGTTACGTTGACTAACCAAGTCTGGTCAAAGAAAAATATCATAAAACAGCGCTATTGCGTAAAATCAATGACCGATGGTCAGCGGCAACGGTACGGTAATCAAAAAGGAGAATAAGAGTGCCAACAGCCACAGAGACAGCCCGCAGTTGCGTCAATGACGCTTTGACGCAGGCAAAAGCCAACAATATTTCAGAAGATGCTCTCGCGCGTGCCTTGATCGCCGAAGCGATTGCCGTGTTCAAAAAAACGCGATCTTCAGATGATATTGCCAGCGAGCTTGTTTTCTTCGCTGAAAATCTCAGTGAAGAAGAGGACTATAATTTTATGCGCCCGTGATCGGCTGGTTATATCCGGGGAAATCCGTCATAACCGGATCCGCAAATAACAACGCCTACTTTTTCGGCGCTGTCAGGGACAAATTTCCCTGTTCTTAAAGCAGCAATCGCCGCCGCGGCCGCAAGTTCGGTTGCAATACCACAAGCGTTCCATAACCATTGGGCAGCTTCTAGCATTTCCTCGTCCTCGACAAGAACAATCTGATCGACATTTTTGGAAATGATGTCCAGATTTGATTGTGCGGACCGGCGGGGTGCCAGAGTGCTGGCCCGGGTCGCGATTTTTTCAAGCGTAACCAGCTCACCTTTGCGGCAGCTTTCATACAGGGTCGGGGCGCCAGTGGCTTCAACACCTATAATTCGAATGTTCGGGTTCAGGAGTTTGGCAGCAGCTGAGATCCCAGAAATCAAACCGCCGCCGCCAATGGCAACCAGCAGAACATCGAGAGCAGGAGCTGCTTCAAGGATTTCCAAAGCCAGAGTGCCCTGTCCTTCGATAACAGATTGATCGGCAAACGGATGGATATAGGTTTTGCCTTCTTTTGCAACGGCGTTCAAGGCAAGTTCATTGGCATCATCCCAAACATCCCCTTGGACAATAACGTCTGATGCGATTGCCCGTAATTTTTCGATTTTGCTTTGGGGGGTGTTCGTTGGAAGATAAATGGTCGCAGGCGTTCCGGTAAGGGCCCCTGCTACGGCGACCCCCATCCCGTGATTGCCGCCAGACGCCGTTACCAATCCCCGGTCAAGGGCCTCTTTGTCTAGGTTTAAAACCGTGTTTAAAGCCCCGCGTATCTTGAACGAGCCAGACAATTGCAGATTTTCCAGTTTGAGCGTAACGTTCTGTTTTGTATCCAACTCAACATCCATAATGGGGGTTTTTCGGATAAAGGGAGACAGTCTTTTTCGAGCCGCGGTAAAGGCATCGATTGAAATGGTGTTACTCATGATGGAAAGCCTGATAAAAGAACAATTAAGAGCCTGAGTCTATACCCTCTACAGAAATGAGTGCAACTCTATTGCGGAACAGGTGTCCGTAAAAACCGAAAATGAAAAATGAAAAATGAAAAATGAAAAAGGAATGACAGGGATGTCCTACACAACGCTGGCGCTGAATATCGAAAATCACATCGCGCATATTCAGTTAAATCGACCTGCAAAGTTGAACACGCTAATTATGGAATTTTGGCAGGAAATGGTGGATGCCTTTGCCGAAATCGAGAAAACAGCTTCTGCCCGTGTTGTTGTTATTTCTTCAACTGGTAAGCATTTTACAGCAGGACTGGACCTGAACGCATTTGGCAATATTGCAAGTGACATGCAATCTGCAACTGATCCTGCCCGTATTCGGGAACAAATGCGCAATAATGTCCGGGAAATGCAGGAAAGCTTCACCGTTATTGAAAAATGCCGTCTGCCGGTGCTTGTCGCTGTTCAGGGAGGCTGTATTGGTGGGGGCGTTGATTTGGTTTCCGCCTGTGACATGCGATACTGCACAGAGGATGCTTTTTTTACCATTCAGGAAATTAACATCGGGATGACGGCTGATGTTGGAACGTTGCAGCGGTTGCCGCATCTTATCCCGTCTGGCATCGTGCGCGAGCTGGCATACACGGGCCGCCGGATGATGTCGGCAGAATCCAAAGAAGTTGGGTTGGTCAACCATGTGTATGAGGATGCCGACGCCATGCTGTCAGCTGTTATGGATATTGCCGAAACGATTGCCTCCAAGTCACCGCTTGCGGTTCACGGAACCAAGGAAATGTTAAATTATACCCGTGACCATTCGGTTGATGACGCGTTGAATTATATGAGTGTCTGGCAATCGGGGATGTTCTTTTCCAACGACCTGTTTGAAGCCGCGAAAGCGAACGCGGAAAAACGAAAACCTGTCTTTGATGATTTGCTGCCGCCTAGGAAGCTTGTCCGCCGACAACCCTGATTCAGGCGCCGATTACCTTCCAGACACCATCAGCGGTGATGGTAATCTTATCGCCGCTGACGAGTTCCCCGCGGATAAAGACCACTGAGACGCCCTGTCGGATAATGTCACATCGCATTTCAAGCCAGTCGCCGATCTTGGCACTGGCAATGAAATCAAAATTCAGGCTGATGGTTGCGGTTCTTTTTCGGCCAACCGCCTGCCAGATCGTCTGTCCCATCATTTCGTCGAGAAAGCTCATCATCATCCCACCATGAAGAATGCCATTGTAATTGGTCATGCTTTCATCCACCAAAAAACCATAACGATAGTGACCATCGTCTTCTTTTTTGTAGTAGAGGGGACCGATTTTATCGGCGAACGGGCCGCGGCCTTTAGAGAGTTTAAAGCCGTCGGGAATGCTGGAAAGGGTCATACGGATCTCACTTTTTGAAACCAGTATGACCGATCCCGCGTAGAATGCAAAGACAGACCGTTCGCAATTAAGCGTGCGAACAATCAGGGTGTCTTGGATCAGTCTGTTTCTGGAAATCCGTTTCGGATGGCATTATCAACGCAATCCTGTTTTTTGATATACCCTTCGGTCGAAGCTCCGACAATGCGACCGTTTGGCGCTGTTCTGCGCCAGCGCCATTCATCGCCTTTATCTTTATAAATTTCCCACTTGTCGTTATCGCCATTTGTTTTCATCTGGTAAGCTCCATGTCTGAATGTCATTCAATTAACGCGCGGGATTACGATCTGTGATCAGGAAAACACGGGCCGGGTCATTAAAGTGAAACAGGAACAGGAAGATGCGGCAAGTTAGTGGAGATTTGAATTTTCGAACCTCAGGCAGAGGACTATTTGAGATAACCGGGCGTCTTCAATCCTGGGTGAGGGAGATGGATTATTCAGAAGGTGTCCTGACCGTTTTTATCCAGCATACATCCGCATCGTTGACGATACAGGAAAATGCGGATCCGGACGTCCTGCTGGACTTGGGAAGCTATTTTGATCAGCTTGCTCCGGATAACCCAAGCCTATACCGGCACACGGCCGAGGGGCCGGATGACATGCCAGCCCATATCCGGTCCAGTTTGACAGATGTCTCCTTGGCCATTCCCGTTCGCGATGGCCGGTTGCGTCTTGGAACATGGCAAGGGGTCTATATTTTTGAACACAGAACCCGTGCACATGTTCGTAACCTGGCGCTTCATTTGATCGGAGATTAACCCGGCATCAGGTGCCGGAATTTTCCATTAAACGGATATAGAATTGAATGATCTCTGCATAATTATCGATATAGATCCGTTCGTTTGTTCCATGAACCCGGGCAATATCTTTCGGGCCAAAGCGCATCGGAATGAAGCGGTAACTATTTTCTGAAAACGGCTCATAATGTTTGGTATCAGAGCCGGCCAGCATCAGCCCGGGTGAAACCAGGACATCGGGCAAAACCTCCCGAACAGTTTTTTCGATCATTCTATAGCTATCGCTATCACTGCTGGAGACCTTTGAGGGGTTGTTGCCCTGCATGATTTTGGCTGTGACATCGGGATCATCAACGACACTGTTCACATGCTCGACGATATCCTCAATGGTATCCCCCGGCAACAATCGGAAATTGACAGTTGCCCGCGCCGTGCTGGGTAAAACATTGTCTTTTGTACCACCGTTAATAATGGTTGCCGCCGTTGTGGTTCGCACCATTGCATTTGTTGTTTTCCCCTTTGCCAACTGATCGACAAGGACAGGATCAAGAAGCCAGCGGTTAGAAATCACGGCTTTCAGGCTTATTGGCATATGAGGTGCCAGTGTTTCCAGCATATCGGAAACCGGGCTTTGCAGGGAGGCGGACAGGCGGTTTTCTTCAAGTCGAGCAATGGCCCGTGAAATCTTGCCGACAGCAGTTGCTTTTGGCGGGATAGAGGAATGACCGCCTTCTGCACTTGCGGTTAATTCCAGTGTTAAATATCCTTTTTCTGCCAACGCAATGAAGGCAATTGGCTGGCTTATGCCTGGCATAATGTCCTTCACTACTACCATGCCTTCATCCAGCGTGAAGGCTGGATTTACACCTTGGTTTTTCAGATGTTCCGCGATTTTACCGGCGCCATTCTCGCCCCCGATTTCTTCGTCGTGACCAAAGGCAAAGTAAAGTGTCCGTTTTGGAGAAAATCCTTGTGCGAGTTGATATTCCGCAGCTTCCAGAATAGCAAAGACCGAGAGTTTATCATCCAGTGTTCCGCGGCCCCAGATTGTGCCGTCGATGATCTTTCCCGAGAAGGGGGGATGCTCCCAGTTTTGCTCGGTTCCCGCTTCGACGGGGACCACATCCATATGGCCCATCAGGATGCCAGGCTGCAATGAAGCATCGCTGCCTTGCCACGTATAGAGAAGACTGTGATTGCCAAACACTTCCTTCGTTAGTTTTTGGGCAACAAGTGGAAAAGAGGCATCAATAAGGGCATGCAGCTTTTTAAATTCAGCCTGAGCGACAGGGGCGTTATGTGAAACTGAAATTGTTTTGATCTGGACCGCTTGGCTGAGTCGCTGCGCAACAGCATCCGCATCAATATTTGCTTTGTTTATTTGCTCCGCCTGGATTGTTTTCGGCGTGTTGGTGATTGTTTTGAACGCGATGACCGCGACCAAAATCAATACAATCCCAACAACACCAATAATGATTTTCTTAATCACAAGAGTTCCCCTATCAAGTTTGTAGAAGAACTCTAGCTTAGAAAATTAAATAGAGAAACCACCCAATTTTGTTTCCAGATATTCAGAAATTCCTTCGTGACCGCCTTCCCGGCCAAGACCACTCTCCTTCATCCCGCCAAATGGGGCCGCAGCAGCGGTCGGATTAATATCATTTATGCCGATAATGCCAAATTTCAGACCTTCATACATTCTGAAAGCCCGGCCGATATTTGGGGTGTAAACGTAAGCGGCCAATCCGTAATTCGTGTCATTGGCTTTTTCCAGAACCTCGTCTTCACTTTCAAAGGTCAGAATAGGGGCAACTGGACCAAATGTTTCTTCGCGGTAAATCAGCATCTCTTCGGTTACATCGGCCAGAACGGTGGGGGCATAGAAGAACCCTTTTTCGAGACCGTTTTCAATCAGGCGATGGCCACCACAAACAAGGCGGGCCCCTTTATCCAAGGCATCTTTGACCTGGCGCTCTACTTTATCAACCGCGCCGGGGCCGACAAGCGGTCCGATACTGATGCCGTCTTCAAGGCCATTCCCACCGCGCATTTTACGAACACGGGATTCCAGCGTTTCAATGAACGGCTCGACGATTGATTTGTGGACGAAAATACGATTTGGACTGATGCAGGCTTGTCCTGTATTCAGGAATTTGACCAGGGAAACGCCTTTTGCCGCATGTTCCGGATCTGCATCGTCAAAGACAATAAACGGGGCGTGTCCGCCCAATTCCATTGATACACGTTTCATATTGGCCGCGGCCCCTTGGGCCAGCATTTTCCCGACATTGGTGGAGCCTGTGAATGTCAGTTTGGCAATTTTTGGGTTGCTGACAAATTCTTCGCCAATCGCTGCAGGTTTTTCGGCGGTGACGAGATTGACCACGCCCGCCGGTATGCCGGCCTCTTCAAAAATTTTGAACATGGCAATGGCGCAGAGCGGCGTTGATTCTGCGGGTTTCAGAACAATAGTGCACCCAGCCGCAAGGGCGGGGGCTATCTTCCGTGTAAGCATGGAAATCGGATAATTCCACGGGGTGACTGCCGCGACGACGCCTACTGGATGTTGCTGAACAATAAAGCGCTGATCACCGCGCGGGGCGGGGATGGTTTCTCCGTAAATACGTTTGGCTTCTTCTGCATACCAAAGCAGAAAATCCGCGCCATATTGCACTTCGTTGCGGGCGGCTTTTAAAGGTTTTCCCTGCTCTGTTGTCATGAGACGAGCTAGGTCTTCTTTTCTCTCCAACATTAGCCCATGCGCACGATAGAGAAAAGATGAGCGTTGATATGCACTGGTTTTCGACCAGGATTTAAAGGCCTCAGCCGCGGCATCAATCGCTGCCTTTACTTCGGTTTCACCGCCATTTGGCACGTGATCAATGATGTCACCATTTGCTGGATTGGTGACAACAAATTTTGATCCATCTTCAGCGTCCTGCCATTGCCCGTTAATATACATTTTAGCACGCATCCTTTAGTTTTTGATTTTCATTGCATGGGCCATAGCGTGCCTTAGCGGCCATGTAAAGTCTGATTTTACGCCGTAAGCAGGTGAAAAGGGACCGGAATGGAGGTGCGATTTCTAGTGGATTATCTTGTAAACTGTTGTCCTGCCATCCTGTACTTCATAGGGGAGACCATCAAGGTCGTGGATATGCACATCGCGGGCTCGGTTATGCATGAGAATGTCGATCGCTCTTTGCTCGTGATCCGGATCGCGGGTGTGAATCCACAATGGGATGCCGCCGTGTTCCAGTTGCCGGTCGTAATATCCGGTTTGCCTTTTATCGACAATGTTCATAAGGATTAAGCCGATACCGGCTCCCATCAACCCGCCAATTGCCGAAACGATAAGAAGCATAACGGTTGACAACCCAAACGCAGCCGAAACCCCTGCACAGGCCAATGTCAGGATATAAATGGGAGCTCCCAGCAGCGCGCCTTTGGCATCGCCAACGGATTCAGGCTCGATAACCGGACCGCGCAACGCACTGGGGCTGTCTTCAGTTTGAAGAGTGTCTTCAATGGGAAGCAAAGATTTGCTGCCGACAACCTGATCCCTTGCCAACATCGTAATGTCAGAGCGATCAAACCCCTGACTTTGCAGTTCATCGACACAATCATGTATGGCACCGATATCGTCGAAAACACCAACGGCTTCTCTGACGGCGGGAGATGGGTGTTTTTGCGCATTTTCCATAAAGGATCCTCCTTTTCAGGTTGTTCCCCTCAATCAAAAACGCGACAATCTACTTATTTTCTTATTGGCGTCACTATACATTAAAAATATCTAATTTGCAAAATCGCTTTAATGGTCAGCGCAGGGTTTCAGGGTGATGTTGCGGATCCAGTGTTCTCGCTTTTCCTTCGGCGAGACGCTTGATACAATGATGAAAAAGGGAGGGGCCTGTGGCAACTACAGAGCAACGAAGAACGAGAGTAAAACGCAGCGTTGACGCGATCAGAAACAAGATCGGGACCACAACACCGGATCAGGCAATGCTGGATTTTATCCGAAACGAATTGATTGAATTAGCCGCGGAAACAGATCTTTTCAATCTGAATGCCTTTCCGCCACCGGAACCAGACAGTAAAAGGCGGAACTGTTTGTATCGTTTGTCAGAAGATCCGGATCATCGCTTTGCCCTATATGCGAATGTTGCAAAGGGAGATGTGAATGCGCCGCCGCATGATCATACGACCTGGGCCGTTATCGTCGGTATAACCGGTCAGGAGGAAAATCGGTTTTACCATAAAAGACAAGACGGTGTTGATTTGAAAGGCCGTGAGATCGTCGAAGCCGGAACAGGTGTTACGCTTCATGCAGAGGATGTGCACAGCATTCATATTGCCGACGGTGATCCTGTTCTCAACTTTCATATGTACGGCTTGGCGCTGGAGCAATTGCCGAACCGTAATTATTGGAGTGAGCCCGCGGCTGAATGGCGTGTCTTTCCTGCACATACTGACATAAGAGAGGCGCGATAGTGTCATTTGAGACGATCTCTCCCGCCCAGATGCAGCAGAAGCTTGCCTCCAATGCGGAAGTTGCCTTTTTGGATGTCCGGGAACAAGGCGTTTATGCGCAGGGGCACCCTTTATGGGCAACCTCAATGCCGCTTAGCCGCCTTGAATTGGAGGCTGAACGAAAGTTGCCTCGCAAATCTGTAGACATCTGTTTGATTGATCAGGGGGATGGAGACGGGCTTTCCGTCCGGGCTGCCCAGACGCTAGCAGAAATGGGATTTACCAGTTTGTCAATTCTGGACGGGGGCATTCTTGGTTGGCATGGCGCCGGGTTTGAAATTTTTTCAGGGGTGAATGTTCCCAGCAAAGCCTTTGGTGAATTTGTCGAACATCACTGCGAAACGCCGCATATTACAGCCGATGAGTTGAAACAGCGGTTGGAGGCAGACGAGAATATCGTCGTGTTTGATAGTCGTCCGTTTGATGAATATCACCGGATGAGCATTCCGGGTGCGATTGATATGCCCGGTGCCGAACTGGTTCACCGGGTTTTTGAAACGGTAACGGACGACGAGACGACTATTGTTATTAATTGCGCGGGCAGGACACGCAGTATTATTGGTGCGCAGTCTTTGATTAACGCCGGGGTTAAAAATCCGGTTATGGCGCTTAAAGACGGTACAATGGGGTGGTACCTGGCAGGACACAACCTTGCCAATCATGCAAACATCATTGCCCCTGAACCATCCCGTGAAAATCTGGACCGCAGTGTGCGGGCCGCCCGTACCGTCGGGGCGAAGGCAGGCGTTGAATTGTTGGAAAAAGACGGCCTCTTAGCGTTGCAAAGGCAAGCAGAGGATATCAGCCTGTTTGTGCTGGATGTGCGGACGATTGAAGACTTCGCGGCGGGGCATCTTCCTGGCAGTCATTTTTCGCCGGGCGGACAGCTTGTTCAGGCGACCGATGAATATGTGGCCGTAAAAAATTCTCATTTGGTCTTGGTGGATGACAGGGAAGTGCGGGCCTGGATGAGTGCTTCCTGGCTTAAACAAATCGGATGGTCGAACGTTTTTGTTCTAACCGATTTAAGTGGGTTTGAGCTTGCCTCAGGCACGGATGACTCCGCAGCTCTGGGCGGGGATATCACGCCGTTGGAATTGGATGCTGTCAACGCGTCCGGTGAGGCCGCGGCGGTTCTTGACCTTGCGAATTCCCTTGCCTATCGAAAATCCCATATACCGGGGTCTTATTGGGTTATTCGGTCCCGGATTGCAGAGGATCTGAATTTCCTGCCTCTCGTTGGATATATTGTGATTACCGCAGACGATGAACGGTTGGCACATTTGGCTGTTAAAGATGTGAAGGCAGCAAGACCGCTTGCCATTGTTCATGTGTTAACGGGCGGTAATGAGGGGTGGCGGCAAGCTGGACTGCCAACGGAAGAAGGGGATACGCGGCTGCTGAGTAAACAGGATGATCTGTGGTATAAGCCCTATGACAACCGGGAAAAGATTCGCCAAAGAATGCAGGAATATCTGGATTGGGAAGTCGCGCTGGTCCCACAGGTCGAACGGGACGGAAGTACAAGATTTTCCGTTCTGGAATAAGGGCAGGCGTCGATAGGTTTTGTTCGGAAAATCGTATTTTTAATTTTCTTGTTTCCCGCAGTTAAGGTGGGCTTGCATTCAGTTTCGTCTCGGCCTAGCATAGGCTGAAATGGGCACGTGAGATGCCCTGTTTTATAATGGAGGAACCCCAATGGATTTGTCGTTCAGTGATGAAGATTTAGCCTTTCAGGCGGAAGTCAGAGAATTTTTTGCAACCCAGCTACCTGCGGACGTTAAAGATCGATGTGATCGCGGACTTCATTTCACCAAGGAAGGGCAGCAACGTTGGCAGAAGATCCTGCATAAAAAGGGCTGGATGGCGCCAAATTGGCCCGCCGAATATGGGGGGACGGGATGGACGACGACCCAGAAATATATTTTCGCACAGGAAATGGGGGCGGCTTCTGCCCCGGCGCCAATGCCATTTGGTGTCAGTATGGTCGGCCCGGTGATTTACACTTTTGGTAATCAAGAGCAAAAAGATTACTATCTCCCACGTATTTTGAACTCTGATGACTGGTGGTGTCAGGGGTATTCGGAGCCGGGTTCGGGTTCTGATCTGGCTTCGTTGCAAACAAAAGCTGTTCGGGATGGCGATGACTATATTGTCAACGGCCAGAAAATATGGACGTCGCACGCGCAATATGCCGACATGATTTTCTGTCTCGTGCGTACCGACAGCTCGGCAAAAGCACAGGAAGGCATTTCCTTCTTATTAATCGACATGAAAACGCCGGGCATAACGCTCAAGCCAATTATCGGTCTGGATAAAGAGCATACATTGAACGAAGTCTTTTTTGATGATGTTCGTGTGCCTGTGAAAAACCGGATTGGAGAAGAGAACAAGGGCTGGACCTATGCTAAATTCCTGCTGGGCAACGAGCGAACAACAATCGCCCGTGTCGCCCAATCAAAACGGAAAATTGCGCGGTTACGCCAAATCGCAAAAAATGAGCGTGTGAATGGCGGTTATCTGGAAGAAGACCGGGACTTTATGCGTAAGCTCAATCAGATCGAAATAGATCTGACGGCATTGGAGTATACGGAACTTCGGATGATTTCCATGCTGGAAAGCGGCAAAAAGCTCTCAGCAGAACCGTCCTTACTAAAAATTAAAGGCACTGAAATTCAGCAACGCTTGACCGACTTGCTGGTCGAGTCTTTGGGCATGTATGGCGCGCCTTACGAGGCGCAGCGCGATTACGCTGGGATTAACGAAGCCCCTATTGGTCCGGATTATGCGACCGGACCGATGGCAGAACATCTTTACCTCAAAGCCGCTTCCATTTACGGTGGCAGTAACGAAATTCAACGAAATATCATCTCTAAAATGGTTCTGGGATTATAAGGAATAATAAAAATGGATTTTGAACTTTCAGACGAACAATCCCTGTTAAAAGACAGCGTCGATCGGTTTGTACAGGATAACTATTCTCCCGAAGCCAGAATGAAGTTGGCAGAAACGGATTTGGGGTACAGCCTCGAACATTGGAAGACAATGGCGGAACTCGGCTGGTTGGGAATGCCCTTCTCTGAGGATGTTGGCGGATTTGGTGGCAATGCTGTTGAAACCATGATCATGATGGAAAGCATGGGCAGCGGACTGGTTCTGGAGCCCTTCTTCTCAACCGTAATTTTGGGCGGTGGCTTAGTCGTTGAAGCGGGAAGCAATGAACAGATTGAGGCAATCATACCGTCGGTAATCGAAGGCAATTTGATGCTGGCCTTCGCATATGCTGAAAAACAGTCGCGTTTTAATCTCAATGATGTTGAAACAACAGCGACGAAATCCGGAAATGAGTATGTTCTGAATGGTCATAAAGCGGTTGTCTATCATGGTGCGACGGCCGATAAGTTGATCGTTTCGGCGCGAACCAGTGGGGATTCACGAGACGCTGACGGTATTTCTCTGTTTGTTGTTGATAAAGCAGCCGCAGGGTTGGACATACAGGGATATCGCACTGTGGATGGCCTTCGGGCGGCAGATGTTCATTTTGATGGCGTGAAAGCCGAAGCCCTTTTGGGCGAAGAAGGCAAGGCCTTCCCGGTAATTGAAAAGATTGTGGATCGTGCAATCGGTGCCTTATGTGCCGAAGCTGTTGGCGCCATGGCGGCAGCCAATGAGATTACAAATGAGTATCTGAAGACACGCAAGCAGTTTGGAACACCAATTGGAAAGTTTCAGGTTCTTCAGCATCGCATGGTGGATATGTATATGGAAGCAGAGCAATCTAAATCCATGTCAGACATGGTCGCGATGAAGCTGGATCTGGGATATGATCTGGACACGAAGAAGGCTGTTTCTGCGACAAAAGCTCAAATCGGTAAGGCGGCCAAGTTTATTGGTCAACAATCTGTACAGCTTCATGGTGGCATGGGGATGACAGATGAATATTCTATCGGGCATTACTTCAAGCGTTTATCGACACTGGAAATGCTTTTCGGGAATACCGATTATCATCTGAGCCGTTATTCTGACTTGTCTTAGACGTTTAAAGACACCCATATTATAAAGCTGGAGACTTTCTCCAGCTTTTTTTGTGAGGAAATGATGATTTTCCCTTGGATTTCAGTTGGTGCAATATTAGGTGCCGCTGCCGTTATACTGGGCGCGCTTGGTGCCCATCTTCCCGCAGAAGACGTTGTTGTCGGGCGATTTCACAACACGGCATTACTGTTTCATATGGTGACAATATCGCCAATATTGATAATCGGTTTGCTGACCGGAAAAGCGTCAAAAGGACACAGATATTTTCACCTGTCTGCAAGCCTTCTGACACTTGGGATTCTGTTTTTTGCCGGTTCTTTGTATGTGCGATCCTTCACCGGGGAAGCCATTGGCTTTTATATAACACCAACCGGTGGTATCTTCATGATTATGGGTTGGCTTCTTCTTGCAATCGGCGGTTTTCTGAATGTCAGGAAAAATCAATCGCCGTAGGTGTATTGTTTGAAATGCTTGCGGCATAAGGCAACATAACGATCATTGCCACCGACTTCTTTTTGGGCCCCTTCCCGAATGGGGTCGCCATTTTCGTCTACACGGATCACCATCGTCGCCTTGCTACCACAAAAACAGATGGTTTTAAGTTCCTTTAATTCGTCGGCCCAGGCCAGTAAATGGCGGCTGCCTTCAAAAAGATTGCCCTGAAAATCAGTTCGAAGACCATAGCAGAGGACTGGGATCTTGAGCTGGTCAGCGATCTCTGAGAGTTGAAACACCTGATCACGGGACAGAAACTGGCTTTCGTCCACCATGACACAGTCAATTTGCCTGTCTTTGAGGGTGTTTGTGACCAGTTCCAATAAGTCAGTGTCGTCAGAAAAAAGGCTGGCTTCTGCTTCAAGTCCAATACGGGATGTGATTTTGCCTTGGCCATACCGGTCGTCAAATGCTGCAGTCAGCAGCAGCGTCTGCATTCCGCGTTCTTCATAGTTGAAGCTGGATTGCAGCAACGTCGTGGATTTTCCGGCGTTCATTGTCGAATAATAAAAGTATAGTTTCGCCATGATCTAGATGTCGTTCCAAGGTTTCGGTGTTTCGGAATACGGTATGTATAAGGGGTGTTTTGGTTGTCCCTTTGATGTCAACGCGAGGACATGTACATTTAAGGCCTTGTCTCTGAGCATCTTACGAACCGCCAGATGTCGATCCAGATGATCACCATGGCTGCCCCATGCACAGATGGTCATGTCCGCCCGTGTGATGCTCTCAATGAGGGCGTCATCATTTGCCGGGCCTACAGGATCTGAAGCCCGTTTCAGATCTTTAGGGTCAGTGGCGCGAAAGCCAAAAATATTAATCACCTCTAACGCGCCAAAGCCCATGGATATGGCACGGCGGTGGCATCGCTCAACCGTCGGATCATTCCGCGCCGCATCCGCGGTTGACGGGTTGAGCATTAGAAAGGAAACAGATGGACCATCATCCCATCGCCGCCAGAGCCGATACCGATAGGCATCACAGTCGCTAAAATCCGCGCCGCTCTCTTTAAAAAACCGGGCGTCCATTAGAGGCATGTCCTTTGAGTAAAATCTGGAAAAATCGGGCCGGGTACACCCGGAGCCCATTCAGTTCGTTTCGCCATGATGGTTTTAAACGGGGCCGATGTGACCCAGTATTCCAGCCATTTTTGAACGGCAGGGTACGGGGCATTATCAAACCAGCTGCGGTCGCTATTTGCAAACTGCCGGACGAACGGGAAAACCGCAATATCCGCAGAAGAAGGATGATCCGACATCAAAAAAGAGTGCGAACTTAGTCGGTTTTCAAGTTTTTGCAGGAAACGCTCCCCCTCTTCGCGGTAGGCTTCGCGGCTGTTTTCAGGGAAGCGGACATGGTATTTGTACTTGTCCAGTGCAGATTTGAACGGCCCGTCAGTTTCGTCAATCAACTGCGCCAGTTCTGCTTGCTGTTCAGGGGTATCTGGATGAATGTTTTTTGGATCAGACGTTTCAAGTGCCCAGTAAAGAATGTCTCTGCTTTCTTCAAGGACCGTTCCATCCTGCAAGATCAGAACCGGGACGGTTGCTTTTGGACTGGCATCCAGCATTTCCTGTGGTTTGTTTTTCAGCAGGATATCCCGGAGTTCGACCGTCTGGCCTGAAAAGAAAATTGCCATGCGCGCACGCATGGCGTACGGACATCGCCGGAAACTGTATAAAACAGGAATTTCTGATTTATTTTCGCTGTTTTTCAAAGAAGCCATTTGATCAGTTCGTTACTTGGGATAAGTATCACCTAATTCAAATCCCTGAGCCTGTAAAGACCTGTCAGGTTACCAACGAAGGCGATTGACCCGTCTTAACATAGCCTCGCGCATCATATTGTTCTGACGGAGAAGTTTCTTTTCAGCTTCATCCTCTTCATCTTCTACCGTTTTTACATCTGGCACAGGCGCAGAAGCAATTGAGACAGCCCTGTAGGATTGCGAGGCTTCCAGGGCACTAACCGTTTTCTGTTCCGATTTTACAAAAACTTCTGACGGTTGAATTTTGGTGAGATCCTTTGGCCGTTCTTTGGTTGGAGACGCTAACAAACTCATTTCTTCGGGTGCAAGGTCTGGCGTTTGAATGGTTTCAGGCGGCACTTCTGTTTTTAGCTTGGCAGCAAGTGATGCCTGTTTTTCTGCCAGAGGTGTCTTTTTGGCAGGAGGGCTTTCAGCAGTTTTCCGATCGTCAGCGCGTTCAGGAGGCGTTACCGATTTTTCACTATTTTTTGATGCAAAGATCTGTTGCATGCTTAGCGGGGTTCTCCGCCGTTGAGGCCGCTGACTGTCGTCCAGTTTTTCAGGTGTCCACGTTATAGAAGAAACATTTCTTTTAAGCCGGGTCTTCGCGGGGCTAGGGATAGGATCTGGCTCTTTTTTGGGCTGCACCTTCGGTGGTTTTTGTGCCGTAAACAGGGGCAGGCGCGTTTCAATCTGGTCTACCAAATACAGCATAGCCGTACTTAATCGCTTGTTTTTACGCTTCAGCTTTTTATTTTCGGCAAGCAACTTCCGTTCGCGGTCGGACAGTTCCGATACGTTGGAATATTGATTTTTCAATTTTTTGCTGACGAAATTCATATGTCGCGTAACGTGTCCCCCAAAACCCCTGACTAAACCCTTTTTGGGCGCAAGTCGCGGGCAGTGTAAATCAGATTAATCTTGTTGAAAACACTGGGATGAAGATTTATTGAATTTATTTTTTGTTAACCTTATTTATTAACCTTTAAATGGCCTTTTATTGCTTCATTGTCTGCTTTGGCGTGCATCGGCCATAGAAGTAGCTTTGCTGGATAAAGCAACTTCGATCCAGCATGATCACATAGTTCCCCTGACAACTGGAAAAGCTGATCCAGCTTTGGAACTCATAATCTTCTCCTGCGTTATCGCCTGGATTTTTATGGATCGTAAGATAGTCGATTTTTTCAACATGTTTGGGATCAATCCCGGCTTCGGTCAAATGTTGTTGCACGACAGGAGCGCAATCTTCTGCCGTGTAGGCAGCGATTTCTGATTGCAGGGATGCGGCCATTGCCAGATTAAGGTTGGCAATGGTTAAATAACCAAAAAAAAGAGGGCGGATATATTGGTTCATGGTCTGATTTTCACTATAACAGCCTATTCTTATTAGATATGTCGGCGTTTCAATTGGTCAATCAGGCGTGAGAATTTTCTGTTATCGAATGTTGAGCTCTACGGTCTCCAGCCCTTCAATGCCGCCAACAATATGATCACCAGATTTGATGGCTCCTACACCCGCAGGGGTTCCCGTGAAAATCAGGTCGCCTGGAACCAGTTCGTAGAAACAGGAAAGATGAGCCGTTACTTCAGCGGGGGACCAGATCATGTCAGAGATACGGGCTTCCTGCTTTCGGCTTTGATTGACGTCCAGCCATATCTTGGAAGATGCCAGATCGTTGGTTTCCGATTTCAGGCGGATGGCACTACAGGGCGCGGATTGGTCAAACCCTTTTGCACAATCCCATGGGCGCCCCTTTTGCTTGGCGGCTGCCTGAAGATCACGGCGGGTCAGATCTACACCGCTGGCATACCCGAGAATAAAATCGGGTGCCGCGTCTACCGGGATATTCTTGCCTTTTTTTCCGATGGCTAGCACAAGTTCCATTTCGAAATGCAGGTTTTCTGTGGCGGCCGGATAGTCAATTGTTGACCGGTTTTGCACAATCGCATCGGCCGGTTTCGAAAAGAAAAAGGGAGCTTCCCGCGTCGGGTCCCCGCCCATCTCTTTCGTGTGTTCCGCATAATTGCGTCCCACACAATAAATCCTGTGAACAGGAAAAAGAGTATCCTGACCAAGGACGGGAAGAGCAGGGACTGCGGCCGGTTCAAACAAATAGGACATTATTGATATTCCAGAAGATGGAGGAAGTTTCGGGTAGAGTAATCCCAGACCATTGATCTTTCAAACAGCTTAGTTGCATTCTCGTGGAAAAGATCCCTAAGATAGTGGGTCCTTTCTGGTCTGCGGGCACAATAAGAAGAAAAAAAGGTGCAATATGAATGTTTGGCAAATTGGAGATATCAAGATCTCCCGGATTGTGGAAATTGAAACTTCTGGGGGAACCCGTTTCATCCTCCCAGATGCGACACCGGAAAATGTCCTTCCGATTACCTGGCTGGCCCCCCATTTTATGACGGAAGACGGGAAGCTGACGATGAGTATCCATGCATTGGTTGTTGATACGGGAACGACCCGCATAATCGTCGATACCTGTATTGGGAATGATAAAGAGAGGGTCGTTCCGAGCTGGAACAAATTGCAGACGCGGTTTCTGGAAGATTTGGAACTGGCCGGATATCCGCGCGACAGTATCGACATGGTTTTATGTACCCATTTGCATGTTGATCATGTGGGGTGGAATACCATGCTTGAAGGTGATCGGTGGGTTCCTACTTTCCCGAACGCTGAATATTTATTCGGGCGCCGTGAATGGGAACATTGGCAGCAGGAAGATCAGGATCACTACGGCTCGGTGATCGAAGATTCTGTTGAGCCGATCATTGCAGCAGGATTGGCGCGGTTCGTGGATATGGACGAACAGATCTGTGAAGGCGTTGCGTTGGTACCAACGCCGGGGCACACCCCCGGCCATGTAAGTGTGCAGATAACGTCTAAAGGTCAAGAAGCCTGGATTACAGGCGATTCCATTCATCATCCCTGTCAAATGGCCAGAACAGATTGGTCGAGTGCAGCCGATACCGACCCGGAGGAGGCGCGCTCAACACGCTTGGCAATGTTGAAAGCGTTGTCTGAAAGGGATGTGTTAGTCATTGGAACCCATTTTGCAACGCCAACCGCCGGACATGTTAAAGCGGATGGTGAAGATCGTTTCCGATTTGATGTATAAAATGTAACGCTTGCTTGTTTCCTTTTGTTGCTATCCATGGGCGTCATCGTGTATTTTACGTCCGGTCTTTAGGTCTAAAGGAACTCTTATGCGCTGGTTTGGACTATATGGGGTTTTTCTGTTGGCCCTGTCGGGATGCGCAGGAAACCAACCGGTAATAAACCCCGGATCCTTCATTGCTCAATATGGTCTTACGCCTCCGGCTCCGGATGCGTTTGTTTATTGCAGTGATCATGATTGCCTGAGCAAAACGTCCATTTCCTTATCCAGCCGTGAATGGCAGGGTATTATTTCACCCCTTAAGGGAGGGGCGAGGACACCTGCAAAGGAAAGAGAAGCCCTTGCTGTCAGCGTCGGCAATTTTGAAACGGTTGTTGCAAAACGGGCTGGTACTTCTGCAGATCGCGCGAGAACCGGTATGCGCAATAGCCAACAATTGGACTGCATTGATGAAAGCCTTAACACAACTGTTTTTCTTATGATGGTATCAGCAGAAGGCCTGCTTGACTTTCATGACTTGGAGGGAACAGCGGGCCGGGGCGGCGCCTTTGACTGGCCGCATTTTTCATCGACAATCCGCGAGAGAAAAACGAACATGACCTATGCTGTCGATTCGTGGTTTAGGGACAGTGGGCAACGGGCGGATATTATCCCTTTGAGCCAATGGAAAGCTGGCTGGAACCCGCCTGATTTCAAATAATCGTTAGCGATATTATTCGTATCGCAGGCCTGTTGTAAGTATGTTATACGGGGGCAAGGCGCGCAAAACCTGTTTAAGAGGCTATAATGAAACTCTACGATTTAGTGGGCCCACCGAGCCCGCGGCGCATTCGCATTTTTCTTGCTGAGAAAGGCGTTGAAATTGACACCGTGACAATTGATACGCGCGAGGGAGAGCACCTGAAACCTGAATTTCAAGCCATCAATCCTCGCTGTACAATTCCGGCTTTAGAGATGGATAACGGCGAGGTTTTGACGGAAGGGGATGCGATCCTTCGGTATCTTGAAGAAAAATTTCCTGAAAAACCTTTATTTGGTCAGTCTCCGGAAGAGCGGGCGGTTGTTAATAACTGGCTCCATATAACCGATCTGGACGGCTTTAGTGCCGTTGCTGAAGTGGTCCGAAACTCTGTACCGAGATTTGAAAACCGGGCGATAACCGGTTCCCGAAATGTCGCTCAAATAGCCGAATTGGCAGAGCGGGGCAAAAAACGGATCGACTTTTATTTTGAAGATTTGAATGCCCACTTAAAGGGGCGCGATTATATTGCTGGATCAACATTCACTGCTGCGGATATTAGCGCCATGATCGTTGTTGATTTTGCTAAAATGGTGGGTAAAGAAGTGCCGGCAGAGTGTCAGGATCTGCTCCGTTGGTATGCGTCCGTCTCAGCACGGCCAAGCGCAAAGGCCTGACCACCACTATTCAGGATTTTCCCTGAAATAGTAAATTATATCCAACGGGGGCGGTGCGATATCAAGCTGTCCAAGCATGTGATGGCATTGCCCCCGGTGATGGGTCTGATGGTTAAAGATATGGGTCAATATCTTTGCAATATTGTCGTGACAGGGAATGCCTGCAGACGTCTTGTAATCTAGAAAGCTATCCAGCTTATCATCTGTAAGGGCCGAACAATATTGCCCAAGCCGATGATCAACGTTTTGTCTATGGCGCCACAGATCATCGAACCGTTCATGCAGGACAGCATCCAAAGAGGCTGGTTTTTCTCCCTCTCCTTCCAGGCGTTCGAGCCACAGAAGATCGCCAACCAGAATATGATTTAAGGTGCCATTAAGGGACCCAAAGAAACCACCAACATCCATGGTTTTCTGGGCGTCCGACAGGGCCTGAACTGCATTGAACAGGCGTTGGTTCGCCCATGCATTATATCCGGATAAATCCCGGTAATGTTCAATCATATTCGGCTCCGTGCCTTATTTAGGAGGGGCGGGCGTGACAACGATCGTACTGTCGTCATCAGAGTCCTCGTTTGTGGAGGATACCACTTTTTCTTCAGGCCAGTTTCCAATCGGAAAGGGTTTATTATCAGACGCCTGCGTGAGAAAATCAACAAGCTCGTGGATATACTGGCCCAGTGCTGTTCCAAATCGTTGTAGCTGATTGAGAGGCGCGCCTGTAATCAGAGTGCTAAAAAACTGAACAATGGCAATCGCGGCTAACACAATTTCGGCAACGTTAAAACAGATTGCATAGAGAATGATATAGATCAACCTCTTCCAGGTTTTTTTGGATTTCAGGTTGTTTTCAGTCTTGTCGTCCATCTTTACCTCCCCGGGTATAAGGATGAGCTCAGCAGGGTGAGTCTCGCCGGTTATAACCAGCGCCTGACAGTAGCCTTATACGACAGATATTCATCCCCGAACTTTTCTTCAAGATATCTTTCTTCCCGAGCAATCACATGGTACCGAATTATCAGCAGGGCACCGGGTAGCAAAGCTAAGGCCAGCCATGATCCGGCAGCGATAGAAAACCCGACGTAACCAACTGTCATAAATACATAAATCGGGTTTCTGGAAAATCTGTAAAAGCCTTTTTTTAAAACAACGGTCGTTGGTTTCCAAGGCTCTACATTAGAGCCGGATTTTTCGTGGGACCGGGCGATGATGAACACAAAAAGAAGAGCAACAATGACAATTCCAAATCCGGCGAAGATCTGCAGCGCTGGCCCCAGGGTGCCATCAAGCCAGTATGAGTTGAAAAGGATACCAAAGACCAAAAAAAACAAAAAGCAAAGGGGCGGCGGAATTAGTACACCTGCATGATCTTTCCGTTTTTTGGTTTCTTTATTTTGGCTCAAAACAAGCCTCCCTAGGCGGGGACATGGGAGGCGAGAAATTCAATCGCCGCCTGCGTGCCCCCTTCACCGTGTGGAATATTCAACGCTTTTAGTCCCATTTCAATAACGGATAAGGTGCCCAGCAACATTGGGGCATTCGCATATCCCATATGGGCAATACGAATACCCTGACCCTCAAGCGCACCGATGGTGATACCAACAACCACACCGCATTTTTCATCGCAATATTCGCGCAGGGTATCAGGCGAATACCCTTTTTCGAATAAAACTGTTGTGACAGCAGAAGCGCGTTCTTCTGCTTTGGTAATATTAAACTGTAGAACACCGGGCTCAGACCATTTGGAAACAGCCGCGGCCGTCGCCCCTGCGAGAAGGGAATGCCGGTGAATGGCGGCTTCCAGCGTTTCTTCAAAAAGCAGGTCCATCGATTGGCGAAGGGCGAATAAAAGATGCTCCGGAGGTGTTCCTGCATATTTCTGGTAGTGAACTTTACCCATCCGGGCCGTCCAGTCCCAGTAGGCGGTTCTGAGATTGGCTTTCTGGTGAAGTTCCATTGCCCTTGGACTTGCGGCGTTGAAACTGAGCCCCGGTGGCGACATCAGGCCTTTTTGGGCTGCCGCGACCGCGACATCAACCCCCCAGTCATCCATCGAGAATTCCATGGTTCCGAGAGAGGCAATTGTATCCACCATAAACAGGGCTGGATGCCCGGTTGAACGAATGGCTTTACCCACGGCTTCTACATCATTGACCACACTGGATGCCGTATCAACCTGTACCATTAGTATCGCCTTTATTTCATGGCGGGTATCCTGCTTGAGGCGTTCTGCAACGGCGTTTGGTTTTACCGCCTCCCTCCAGGAGCCGGGCAGGATCTCGACATCCAGCCCAAGCGTTCCCCCCGTCGCGCCCCATCCGTTTGCAAATTGTCCGCTTTCAAGAACGAGCACTTTGTCGCCTCGACTAAGAACATTGCTCAGGGCTGCTTCCCATGCGCCATGACCATTGGCGATATAAATAAAGGCCTTTCCATCTGTTTTGAACAGCCGCTTCAAGTCAGTAAGAAGGCTGTCTGTAAGCGGAGGGAAGTCTTTTTTGTAAATATCAATGGCGGGTTGATGCATCGCACTGAGCACGGAATCTGGAATATTTGTTGGTCCAGGGATGCTTAGAAATTCGCGACCAGTACGCACGCTCATAAGGGGGGTTCCTTATTTTGAATGATTTAATAAGTGAGTTTACTGAACATTTCCTGATTGGCAACTTTTGTCAGGCTATTCACTCTTTTTTGGTCGTTTTTTAACAAATGTTTTTTGCACGCTTGTGTAAAGCTGTTTACTAGAAGCGCCGAGTCCAGCGAGTGGTAGAAACCGGGATTTCTTTGTTCCGGCAGGACGTTGAATGATACGCAACATGACAAATAGCGTCAGGAAAGAAGTGCCACCTGCAATGCAGAGAAACAGGGTTTCCGGGCCGAAATAGGCCATAAACTGAGAGGTGATGATTGGACCGCTGCTGGCTCCCAAGCCATAGGCGAATAGAAGGCTACCGGATACCTGAACAAGCCGTTCTTTGTCGACCAGATCGTTGGCTTGTGCCGATGACATGGGATAAATTGTGTAGGCAACGCCCCCATAAATTAAAGCCGTCATGTAGAGGAATGTGATATTCTGTTCGCCACTTGCCCAAACAATAGCAAGGCTTGCTACTGTTGTCAGGATCGAGACGACAATCATAACCGTGCGTCGATCGAAGCGGTCTGAAAGGCGGCCGACAGGAAATTGCAGAAGCATTCCGCCAAGCAGGATGGAGGCCATGAAAAACGAGATTTCTGCAATCGTCATATCGATCGATTTCGCAAAAACCGGTCCCATACTGTTGATTGAACTGTTTGAAAGACCGGCTGTGAAGGTGCCAATAACACCAACCGGGGAAATGCTGTACAGGGCCTTTAGGCTCATCCGTTCCGGTTTTGTGGGTTTGGGGGCTGCGGATCGCGTTAATAGAATTGGCACAAGGGCGATCGAAAAGATAATCGAGGCAACGGAGAATAACTCAAACGATGCGGGATCCGCCAACGGCAGAATAAGCTGACCCAATCCACCGCCCAGATAACTGGTCATCATGTAAAGGGATAAAACGCGCCCCCTGTTTTCATTTGTAGATCGTTCGTTCAGCCAGCTTTCCACGATCATTACCATGCCAGCCATACAAAAACCGCAGATCGCTCGTAGGATAATCCAGGAAATGGGGTTGAGGATAAGAAGATGGGCAAGGACGGCGACGGACATGATCGAGGCAAAGGCGGCGAAGGACCGAATATGTCCGGCACTTGCAACAACCCGCGCGGCATTCATGGCTCCCAGAAGCATCCCGATGAAATAGGCCGCCATGATCAGGCCGGTAATTTCTGTGGAAAAGCCTTCCAGTTTGCTGCGCAAACCCAACAGAGTTCCGAACATGCCATTTGCCAGCAACAAGAGGCCATAGCTGAGCAATAATGAAGCGACAGATTTTGCGGTATTCAGCATCTAACTTTCTTTGCTGATAGAGTTAGTGAAATACATCACGAGTAATGAAATAGCACCAAATCCAGCAAAACTTATCACCAGTGGCAGAATGGTTCCGTTATAGGTCTGTGCAATCAGTGAACCGATTATGGACGCTTGAAACGTGGAAAAGGCGGTGACGATCGCGGATCCTACGCCGGCAATATGGCCAAGAGGTTCCATTGCAACGGCGTTAATGTTGCCAAATAAAATACCAAAACAGAAGAAGGTCATCAGAAGGAAAATCATCAAACTCCACAAAGGAGGTTGACCGTTCAGCACAAAGCTGATGACGACAAAAATCGCCGAGATCGTTGTTAAGCCCCAAAGCGCTTTTTTAATAAGGTTTTGCATTCCCAGCCGAATGACCAGTGACGAATTCACCATGGATGCTCCCCCAATGGCAAGGGCAAGAACACCAAAATAAACCGGGAACAGGTCCCCAACCCCATACTGGTCCTGAAAGATTTGCTGTGACATAGACAGATAGCTAAGAAAACCACTGAAAACAAACCCGGCCAGGATCGTATATCCGAAGGATAAAGGGGTGGTTACAACCTCTTTTGAGGCCAACATGAGACGCTTGAAAGAAAATTTGTGGCGTCTCGCTTTTTCAAGGGTTTCGCGTTGGCGAAAGGCAAACCAGATGAACGCCGTGGCGCCAAGTGCAAACATCGCACCAAATATTGCTTTCCAGCTGGCAAAAAATAAAACAATCTGGCCTAATCCCGGTGCCAGAACAGGCACGAGAATAAAGACGGTCATTACCAACGACATGAAGCTCGCCATTTCGCGGCCTTTATACTGATCACGGATCAGAGCCATCGAGACGACGCGCGGTCCGGCGGCGCCCAACCCTTGCAAAAAGCGTCCGGCAAGCATTGTTGGAAAGTCTGTAGCATAAATCGACAGAAGGCAGCCAATCAGAAAGATGGAAAAGCCAATATAGATCGGTTTTTTTCGTCCAATACTATCGGAAATCGGCCCATATAGAAGCATGCCAACTGCCATGCCGGCAAAAAGCGTGCTGACAATATACTGGCGGTCGTTTGGATCTTTGATCGAAAGATCTTTCTCGATATGTGAAAGAGCCGGAAGCATGGCATCGATTGATAGGGCGATCAACGAAGAGAGAAGGGCCAGTAGGATAACCTGTTCGACGTAGCCGATTGCCGGTTTGCCGGTTTGAGATGTCAATTGAAACTCCGCATCTGGGAAAGCATGCATTTGGTCAGGCAAGAACAATTGCCGCATGGGTCAGTGACCTTTCTAACGCTATTTAGGACGCCATTCCAATATTATTTTGTCCACCGTTCGGATCAATTGACAAGCCGCGCGCCCCATAGTCTTATTCCGGTATGTATTCATCTTCAAATCCCAGTCCCAGATACCGACAGTTGCTTGACCATTATCGTTTGATGCATGAGCAGGGGTATCATCGCCGTGTCGGTGATGATCTCGTCAAGATTGCACCGGAAAACACGTTCAATGGTTTCGATGTGAAACGGTTTGTCTATTCTATTCGGGGGATCATTCGTGCCACCAAATCCAAGACAATTCTGGATTATGGAAGCGGTAAGGGGCAGCAATATTCTGAAGAACTGACGCGAGACGGCAACGTTCTGGCAACATCGTTGCATGATTTCTGGAATGTTCGGGAGATTACTTGTTATGATCCGGCGATAAACTGTCAGTTTTTGTCGCCGAAAATTCGGTTTGATGGTGTCATAGCGACAAATGTGATCGATCTTATTCCTGAAGAAGATCTTCCCTGGGTCGTGGACATCCTGTTCGAACGGGCGGAAAAGTTCGTTTTCTGCAATGTGGCTGGATTTAGGGCGCCGTTCAATCTGCCAAGCGGAGAAAATGCCCGTGTTGTGAGAAAATCAAAACGCTGGTGGGTGACCCTTTTCAAGCGGGCCAACGAGCGGTATCCCGGGCGGTCACATTGTCTTGCTTTTGAAGAAACCAGAAAAACGTTTGAAGGGCAAAAAAAGAAGGCAACGTCTTATATTCACAATTGCCCCGGGCTTATTTTGCCCGGGCCAAAAGTGAGAATTTCCAGTGCTATAGAAAAAAGCCAATAGCCTTGTGTATTAAAGGTTCTCGAACAGCGTCCGAATACGTGCCAAGCTAAGGTCCTGCCAATCCGGGTCCATATACTGGACGGATTTTTCGGCCGCAATCTCCTTTTTTTTCTGCTGCCAGACAGATTGTATTCCGATCGCGGTCAAATAATCTTCGTTCGCCAGAATAAACTGCTTTTTATAGGGCAGGATCAAGAGGTGAGGCATTTTTCGGAGTTCCGCTTTCGCCTCTTCTTCGTTGCGGCACCAGATGTTTAAGAGTGGAGTGCAGCGGTTACTATACCAGAAGGTTCCGGCATCTTCTCCGGGATGCCATCCTCCGCTGAGATAATGGACAGCGTGACGCCAATTATGAAAACCTGCTTTTTTTGCGATAAAGTCCTGCACTTCCTGTAATTTAGGAGGCGTATTGGACCAGAGATCTGGAGTGGGCAGGGATTGCATCCAGTTGTGGAAACCCGTGGGCTCGCGCCGGAAGGATTTTTTCAATAATTGTGATTTGATTTTTAGTTCTGAAACAGGGGCCGTATCAGTTTGTGCCATTTCAATTTCCTTCAGGTTTTCTATGGCATCCCGCAAAGCCAACGTGAAAGAAAAGATTTGGTTACAAATACATTCTTATTTAGGGTGAATTCATCTTTGGCGGGCAGGCGTCCCTAGCGAAACCTGCCGGGAGTATACTGTTTATCTATCTTTGGTCAATTCTTGTTTCTAAAGTCGTAATGTTTGCGCTACCCTGAAAGAAAATGAACGCCGACAGAGCGTCCAAACTTAAAAAAGAGACAAAATGTCAAACAATAATAATATCTCCGGTCTGGATGCTCGCCTGAAGAAAATTCCCATATTTTATGGCTGGATTGTCGTTGCCATTGTATTCATTACGATGGGCATTGGTGTTAATGTTCGGACCTCTTTTTCTCTTCTTTATCCGTCTATTCTGCAAGAATTTGGCTGGGACAGGGCGACGACAGCTGCGGCCTTTACGATTGGCTTTATCAGCGCCGGGGCCTTTTCTCCGATCATTGGACGGATTATGGATTTTTCAGCGCCGCGCTATCTATTGTCTGCATCGGCGTTGATGGTTAGCGCGGGTCTTGTCTTGTCGATTTATGCGACGGAACCCTGGCATATCTATCTGACCCTGGGTGTCATGATGATCGGGACGGGGGTCGTTATGACGTATGTTGGGCATTCGATGTTTTTACCCAATTGGTTTGAACAGAAACGGGGCCTAGCAATCGGGCTCGCTTTTTCTGGCGTCGGGATTGGATCCGTCTTTCTGATGCCAATTCTACAAAGCACGATTTCGGAAAGTGGATGGCGATCTGCCTGCCTTTTGATGGCTGTTCTTTTGGTTGTCGTTGTGGTGCCGTTGAACTTGATCCTGCAACGCAAAAGCCCGGATGAGCTTGGTTTGAAACCAGACGGAGAAGAACAGGATGTTTTAACAGGACAGACCGTCCGTGTGATTGCCGATGCGATTGTGGATACGGAATGGACCCAAACTGACTGGACTTTAAAAAAGGCCATGAAAACCGGGTCATTTTGGTGGCTGTGCCTGACCTGTAGTAGCGGGCTTTATGCGTGGTATGCTGTGCAGATCCATCAAACAAAATATCTGATTGAAACGGGCATTTCACCATTGGAGGCGTCTTTTGCACTGGGTTTTGTCGGGTTCGCTGGTATTCTTGGGCAAATTTATTTTGGTCATTTGTCAGACCGTATCGGGCGTGAATGGGTCTGGACGCTGGCAAGCTCCGGCTTTGCACTGTGTTACCTGATGTTGCTGATGATGGAGGATAACAGCCACTCTGCTCTGTTGTATGCCATGGTCACTGTGCAGGGCGGATTGGGGTATGCGTTGGCAGCGATCTTCGGCTCGATGCCTGCCGATCTGTTTCAAGGGCGGCGATATGGTGAAATTTTAGGCGTTGTTAGTTTGATTGCATTAATGGGCGGAGGGGTCGGCCCTTATGTTACCGGATATTTGTATGATCTGAACGGTAATTATCGGGCGGCATTCTGGCTTGCCTTTGCTATCTGCCTTGTCTCAATCTTCTCTGTTTGGATGACGGCTCCCCGAAAAAGGAGATTGGTTGCAGGGCAAGCGGAAAAACGCGCAGCGTCAATTGTGACAGACCAAGAGGGCGTATAGGAAAAGGATTATTCGACATGACGAAAACAGCAATCGTGACAGGTGCCAGCGCAGGCATTGGCCGAGCGGTTTCTTTGGCCCTGCTTGAAAAGGGTTACAATGTTGTTCTGGCCGGGCGTTCCAGTGAAAAACTGCAAGAAACAAGAGAGTTGGCAGGATCATTCAAAGAGCGGGCGCTTGCTGTTATAACAGATGTCACCGATCCGGAAAGTGTGGATACTCTTTTTCGGGAAACGGAAACCCGTTTCGAGCGGCTGGATCTGTTGTTTAACAATGCCGGTGTCGGGGCCCCGCCGGTTACGGTGGATGCGCTTTCATTGGATGATTGGCATGCTGCCGTCAACACCAACTTAAATGGTGCCTTTTATTGTGCGAGAGCCGCGTTTGCTTTAATGCGTCGGCAGTCACCAAAGGGCGGGCGTATTATTAATAATGGTTCGATCTCTGCGCATACCCCTCGGCCTTTCAGTGCTCCCTATACGGCGACCAAGCATGCGATTTCCGGATTAACGAAATGTCTTTCGCTGGATGGTCGACCTTATGATATTGCGTGCGGGCAGATTGATATTGGCAACGCAGCAACACCGATGACAGAGGTTATGCAAAAGGGCGTGCCGCAGGCTAATCTTGATATTAAGCCGGAGCCTGTGATGGATGTGGAAAATGTCGCGTCAGCGATTGTCTATATGGACAGTCTGTCACTGGATGCAAATGTCCAGTTTATGACGGTTATGGCGACTAAGATGCCGTTTATTGGTCGCGGTTAATCTCCAAAGATGGAGGCAAGGTAGGCGATCGCAACTTTTTCGGCTTCTAGGGCTAAATCCGTTGAGTAGCCTAGGGGATAATGGGGCGGGCGCCGTAAAATCATCGCTTTGACACAGATTATGCTGGCTCGGGCGACGGCCTCTGCCTGCTTACGAGAATATCCAATTTCAGCAAACCGCGGATATCCTGCAAACAGATGGACCATTTGGTTTTCTGAGGCCAAATTGGCCAACTGCCATTCATCATGACCAGACAAGGCGATATCCAACCGATACCGGATCTCGTCACCTGCCACAAGATTTGAAAATATTTCCAATAGGGCGGTGACAAGGCGACGCCAGTGGGCCTTCGGGGCCAATTCTTCAAATGTAGTGGTCAGGATATTGTTTTCTCGCTCAAGGATTTGTTCTCCAAGCGCGAGTAAGATCTCATCACGGTCTTTGAAATATTGATAAATCGAACCAACAGGAACCGCTGCTTCTTCAGCTATTCTGCTTGTCGTTACTTTTGAAAGTTCGGTTGTTTTGAGTAAGGTCTCGGCGCAGCTAATAATTTTCTCGACCCGTTCCTTTGACCGGGACTGTAGCGGCACCTTTCGGTTGCTCATTTTCGCTTTCTTCATATGACAAACAATACAACGCACAATGTGAAAAAAATTCAGGTTAAGCTTGACCAACGGCAATCAAAGACCAAACATGCGATAAGCTCTTAGTGGTGTTTGTGCTAATTTCAATAAAAAAATATGATTTATATATTTCTTTTATTGAGGGAATTTGGGGGGTAAATTGAAAAATTATAATATTATCAATATGTTGATTGGGTTTGTGGTTGTGGCATTTTTGACGCCTGCTATCGCCTTCGCTGATGACATTATTCAGGTGCCTGCAGGAAGCAATGCGCAGGAACGCTTGCAAGAAGCTCTTATTCTGGCGGAGCCGGGGCAAACGATCCAATTATCCGAAGGGGTTTATTCGTTAACGGATGGCCTTTCTCTGGACGTGCAAGATGTAACGGTGCGCGGGATGGGAATGGACAAGTCTGTTCTTTCTTTTAAAAATCAGGAAGGCGGTTCGGAAGGGTTGCTGATCACATCCGATGGTGTGGTGTTGAAGGACTTTGCTGTTGAAGATTCAAAAGGCGATGCCATCAAAGCAAAAGGTGTAGACGGCATTGCCATGATCCGGGTTCGCACTGAATGGACTGGCGGCCCTAAGGCGACGAACGGCGCGTATGGATTGTATCCGGTGCAATCGAAAAATGTTTATATCGATGGTGCTGTCGCCATTGGGGCGTCAGATGCCGGTATTTATGTTGGCCAAAGCGATAAGATCATTGTTCGCAACAGTCGCGGCGAGTTTAATGTTGCCGGTCTGGAAATCGAAAACAGTTATAATGCAGATGTTTTCGATAATGTTATGACAAATAATACAGGCGGATTACTGGTTTTTGACCTGCCTAACTTGCCACAGCAAGGTGGTCACAACGTTCGTTTTTTTCGCAACAAGTCCTATGGGAACAATACAGATAATTTCGCACCAGAGGGTAACATTGTCGGGATTGTCCCGCGCGGAACCGGTATGATTGTCATGGCGAACGAAAATGTGGAGATCTTTGAAAATGAATTTTCTGACAATGATACCATGAACATCGTTGTTGCCAGTTATGTGGACGATTTCGACGACGAACATTATCAACCAACGCCTCGAAAAATTCATATTCATCATAACAAATTTGGCAAATCCGGAATGAAACATGATACCGGTGAATTTGGAACCATCGTGAAGGAAACCGTAGGTGCGCCAAGCCCGGACATTATTTGGGATGGTGTATTGCCGATTGTTGATTACCTGTTTTTTGGTCAGGACGAAGACGATCAACTCGCAATTCACGATAACGAACATTCTGACGGCGTTCGCCCATATGGAAACGCGAACATGATCATGCATGTTTTGGCGCCGTTTCTGCACAGCCCGGATTTTGATGCATCGGCGTATCAAAAATCCTATCCGTCTCTGCCGCCGGTGACAGTCACCATTCGTGGTAAACCGGCCGAGAGCCTGGTTCAGTAGGGGCGTCCGGATGAATGCTTTTTTGATCAGCCGTTTTGTTTCCTTGTTCTCCGGATTTGTGCTTTGCGCGTTGTTCGCAGGTACCGCTTTGGGAGCGTCACAGGTGAACGATCGTTTGTTGATGGGGCAAAAGCCAGCGGCCCGGTTATCTGAATACGGGTTATTTTCAGGGCCAGGGCTGGAACATCCTGACGAGCGTGTTATTCGCTATACGATCAGCAATCCGTTGTTTACCGATTATGCTTTAAAGGATCGGTTTCTCTATCTACCAAAAAATGCGAAACCAGCATCTTACCAGACGGCAGGGGTCCTGAATTTTCCGGTCGGCAGTGTTTTGATCAAGACATTTGCCTATCCTGCAAGTTTTAAAGATTTGGGCGGTCCCCTTAGAAAAATAGAAACCCGGTTGCTGGTTCACAAGAAATCGGGTTGGGTTGGTTATCCTTATGTTTGGAATGATGAGCAAACGGATGCTGCGCTCAAGCTGGCTGGGAAGCGTTTAAAAGTGGATGTGATCTGGAAAAGCGGTGAAAAAGGCGTCATTTCATATGCGGTTCCAAATAAAAATCAATGTAAGGGCTGTCATGGCGATAAAGAAAAGCGGTTGGCCCCTATTGGACCAAAAATCCGAAACTTAAACAAAACAAACCAGAGCGGGTCCGGCAATCAAATTCACGATTTGATTGATAGAGACTATATTGAAGGTCCAAAGCGAGACACGGGGGACATGCCAAAAGTGCCTTTCCCCTTTAATCCGGAGGAGGGGACACTGGTCGATCGTGCCCGATCTTATCTGGATGGAAATTGTGCCCACTGCCATGCCCCCGGACGGGCCGCTGATACAAGTGGTTTATATCTTGGGTATCTTGAAAAGCGCGAGGTTCATTGGGGACTTGATAAGCCCCCGGTTGCTGCGGGGCGTGGGTCGGGTGGTCTGCTGGTTGATATTGACCCAGGACATCCCGAAAAATCCATCCTTGTCTTCCGGATGAAGAGCAACGACCCTGGTGTTATGATGCCCGAAACAGGGCGGTCGATGATCGACAAAGAAGGGGTCGCTTTGATCGAGGCGTTTATTCGGCAGCTGGATTGATCAATCAGTAATCTAACAGGATCGGAGTCGGTTTATTTTGTATGTATACGAATAAAATGCTTGAGAAATCTGAAATATGGGGGCATGATTTTTATCAAACAGTAAACAAACAGCCATGAGAGAACCCTAATAATACATGGCGTGCTGTTTAAAATGGGAGTTACATCGGGCATTCTGTTTCGGTGTTTAAAGAGCTGAAGGGAGCGTGAGTCATGATTTCAAGAAGAGGTTTAGTTACAAAAACGTTGGCCGGCGCTGTGCTGGCAGCAATTCTGGGATCCTCCTTCGCCGCACAGGCAAGTGAGACGATCAAGATCGGTGAGATTAACAGCTACACTCGTTTGCCTGCATTTACCGAGCCCTACAAAAAGGGTTGGGAACTGGCGGTTGAGCAGATTAATAACAACGGCGGAGTCCTTGGGAAAAAACTGGAAGTGATTTCGCGGGATGATGCCGGGAAGCCCGGAAATGCCGTAAAAATTGCTGAAGAACTGGTATCCAAGGAAAAAGTCGCCCTTCTGGCGGGCACTTTCTTTTCGCATATTGGTCTGGCGGTGACTGATTATGCAAAACAGAAAAAGGTTTTGTTCATCGCATCCGAGCCTCTCAGCGATGCGATCGTTTGGTCAAAAGGAAATGATTACACGTTCCGCTTACGTCCTTCCACTTATATGCAGTCTGCTATGCTGGCAAAAGAAGCGGCAAAACTGCCTGCAAAAAAATGGGCGACCGTTGCGCCAAACTATGCATATGGCAAGGATGCCGTTGCCGCGTTTAAATCTGTTCTGAAAGAACTGAAGCCTGATGTTGAGTTTGTTGAAGAACAATGGCCAGCCCTGTTCAAAATCGATGCGGGTGCAACCGTCCGGGCCCTGGAAGCAGCAAAACCAGATGCGATCTACAATGTAACTTTTGGTGGCGATCTTGCAAAATTTGTGCGGGAGGGATCTATCCGTGGATTGTTTGAAGGCCGGGAAGTTGCCAGCCTGTTGACAGGTGAGCCAGAATATCTGGATCCTCTTAAAGCAGAAGCACCAGAAGGCTGGATTGTCACCGGTTATCCTCGTGATTTTATCAAAGATAAAGCCCATAGTGACTATGTTGCGGCCTATGAGGCCAAATTCTCTGAATTGCCAAAAACGGGATCGTTGGTTGGCTATAATACCATTTTGACAATCGCCGCAGCGATTGAAAAAGCAGGCAGCACAGATCGTGATAAACTCCTTGCTGCGATGAAGGACCTGACATTCGACAGCCCTTCTGGAAGCGTTAAATATCGGGCGATCGACCATCAGTCAACGATGGGCGCCTGGGTTGGACGGACAGCGGTCAAAGATGGCAAAGGCATCATGGTTGACTGGTTCTATGCAGATGGAAATGACTATCTGCCCGGACCTGAAAAAACCAAAATGCTTCGCGCGGCACAATAAGCCTAACTCTACCTCTCGGTGACGCATGTTACCGAGAGGCTTTCCACTTTTCCTACCTTGACTGAGGAGTAGTCAATGGGTTTTTACCTGGCTCAGTTCCTGACAGGACTGGCGAGCGCGTCGTCACTTTTTCTGGTGGCGTCCGGCTTGTCCATCATTTTTGGCGTTACCCGCATCGTAAATTTTGCGCATGGATCCTTCTTTATGTTGGGGGCTTACCTTGCCTATACTTTCGTCGACCTTATGCCTCATGGTATTTTGGGCTTCTGGGGGTCTGTTCTGGCGGCTTCGTTGGCTGTTGGCGTGATCGGTGTGCTGCTGGAAGTAACTTTATTTCGCCGAATTTATAAAGCTCCTGAGCTTTTTCAGCTGGTTGCAACCTTTGGCGTAGTTCTTGTCATTCAGGATATTGCCTTATGGATATGGGGGGCAGAAGACCTGTTTGGTCCAAGGGCGCCGGGTCTGGAAGGAGCCGTTCGAATTTTGGGGGAGCCTATTCCTGAATACGATCTCGCGCTTATCGTTTTGGGTCCTGCGGTTCTGCTGGGTGTCTGGCTGTTATTTAACAAAACCCGTTGGGGGACTCTGGTCCGTGCAGCGACGCAGGATCGGGAAATGGTCAGCGCCTTGGGGGTCAATCAAAGCTGGCTTTTTACAAGTGTGTTTTTTGTGGGCTCAACCCTTGCCGGGCTGGGCGGCGCGGTGCAGCTACCGCGGGAGGCCGCAAACCTGTTGATGGATCTCAATGTCATTGGCGAAGCGTTTGTTGTTGTTGTTATTGGCGGAATGGGGAGTGTTCCAGGTGCATTTTTAGCATCCGTTCTGATCGGCGAGCTAAATGCCTTCGGAATTTTGGTGTTTCCAGAAATTACTTTGGTGCTGGCCTTTCTTGTTATGGCTGTCGTCCTGGTTGTGCGGCCTTGGGGATTGCTTGGAAAACCCGACGCTGTGTTGCGCGGCGCTGATGGCCCGCCCGAGCAGCCTTTGAAATTAATGACCCCGCTGTCGTTGAAAATGGTTTTGGGACTCGTTCTGATTTTGGTCCTTGCGCCTGTTCTGTTTGATGAATTTGCCATCGTTCTGCTGACCGATATTCTGATTTTCGTTTTGTTTGCAGTCAGTCTGCATTTCATAATGGGCCCAGGCGGTCTGGTGTCTTTCGGACATGCGGCATATTTTGGTCTTGGCGCGTATGGGGCGGCGCTGGCTGTGAAATATTTTGGCGTCGACATGCTTGGGGGATTGGTTTTGGCACCGGTCGCTGCCGGGCTTGGGGCCCTTATTTTTGGCTGGTTCTGCGTTCGGCTCAGTGGTGTTTATCTTGCGATGCTTACGCTTGCCGCAGCACAGATTACCTGGTCAGTCGCTTTTCAGTGGCAAGAGGTCACGGGCGGAGATGACGGTATTCTAGGGGTTTGGCCGGCCGAGTGGGCATCTGAAAAAGCGGCTTATTACTATCTGACACTGACGCTGGTTCTGGCGGGCGTGTATTTCATTCGTCGGATAGTTTATGCACCTTTTGGATATGCCATGCGGGCAGGGCGTGATTCCCAGCTTCGTGTTGAAGCAATCGGGATTAACTTAAAGACCCAGCAATGGATGGCGTTTGTGATCGCGGGTATTTTTGCCGGCGTTGCAGGCGGTCTTTATGTGTATTCAAAGGGAAGTATTTTCCCGGACGAATTAGCGATATCCAGATCGGTTGATGGTCTGGTGATGGTTTTGTTGGGTGGGATCCATTCGCTGATTGGACCTATTGTTGGTGCTGTCAGCTTTACCATGCTGGAGGATTTGGTCACCCGTCTGGATTATTGGCGGATTATATTCGGGGGTGTCATTCTGTTTATTGTGGTCATCGCACCTGAAGGACTGGCAGGGTTTGCGCGGCGTGTCCTGCCAACGGCACTCACCGGTAAAAAAGAACAGGAGGGCCGAGTATGAGTTTGTTGAAAGTACAAGGTCTGACCAAGTCTTTTGGCGGTGTGAAAGCCGTCAATGATGTCACTTTTGAATTGGCCGTGGGTGAAATGCTGGCTCTTATCGGCCCTAATGGTGCCGGGAAAACAACCTGCTTTAACATGTTGAACGGTCAGTTGAAGGCGGATGCCGGTACTGTTCTGTATAACGGAACAGAACTTTTGTCTTTAAACCCGCGAGAGATATGGCGGATGGGAATTGGACGGACCTTCCAGATTACGGCGACCTTCGCTTCTATGACGGTGCGGGAAAATGTCCAGATGGCTCTTTTGTCTCACCATAAGAAGATTTTTTCTTTATGGGGGCGGGCTGAAATTCGCTATCGGGATGAAGCGGATGCGTTGCTGGATCGTGTGGGAATGCTCCACCAGGCAGACAGAGCCTGCGGTGTGCTGGCATATGGGGATTTAAAACGGTTAGAGCTTGCCATTGCCCTTGCCCATGGCCCCAAGTTGTTGCTCATGGATGAACCGACAGCTGGTATGGCGCCCAAAGAACGGATTTCCCTTATGGAACTTGTCGCTTCGATTGCACAAAGTACAGGTGTGAGTGTTTTATTTACTGAGCATGATATGGATGTTGTGTTTGCGCATTCCGATCGTCTGATGGTTTTGAACCGGGGTGAAATTATTGCAACCGGGACCGCTGAAGAAATCCGTAAAAACGATCTTGTGAAAGAGGTTTATCTCGGCGGCGGAAGTACTTTTGATACAACAGGTGAGGTCGCATAGAATGCTTGATATTAATGGTATCAACGCTTTTTACGGGCAGGCTCAGATTCTTGAGGATGTTTCCTTTTCAGTTAATGCAGGTGAAGTGGTTGCCTTGCTGGGCCGCAACGGTGCGGGGAAGTCAACAACCATGAAAACCCTGATGGGGATGGTCCGTTCCACAGAGGGGGATGTCCGGTTTAACAACAGTTCGATAAAGAACCTTCCCAGTCATAATATCTGCCAGCAGGGTCTTGGTTACGTTCCCGAAGAACGACGGATTTTTACGGAACTTTCGGTCATGGAAAATCTGGAAGTCGGCCGTCAGGATAAACGAGAAGGGGCGCCGTTCTGGACAGCGGAGAAGTTGTTTGAACTCTTTCCCAATCTTGGCGAGATGAAGAACCGTCCCGGTGGACAGATGAGCGGTGGTGAACAGCAAATGCTGTCAATTGCACGCACGTTGATGGGAAATCCTGCGGCTATTTTACTCGATGAGCCATCGGAAGGGATTGCCCCTGTTATCGTTGAGCAAATGGCGATTACTATTTCAGCGCTCAAATCAGAAGGTTTGGCGGTTTTACTGTCAGAACAGAATCTGCATTTTGCCAAACTGGTCTCGGATCGCGCGGTCATCCTTGAAAAGGGGAGTGTGCAATATCAAGGCAGTATTCAGGAGCTGGAAGAACATCCGGAAATCCGGGATGCTTATCTCGCCGTTTGATTTATCTTGCGTCGATTAGGCTTACACATTCCAGCACGATCGACGCTGCTAATTGAGCGGTTATCCCGTTGATATCATAGGGTGGGCTGACCGTATTGATGTCGCAGGCAACAATATTCAGGCCCTTCATGGCCCTTAAAAGGTTCAGTCCTTCGAAGGTGGTGGGGCCGCCGGGTGTTGGTGTTGCAACACCCGGCGCTGCGGATGGATCAAAGAAGTCCATGTCAAAACACAGATAGACTGGCCTCCCTTCAAGGCTGGAGCGGATCAGGGTACTGGCCTGTTCGACAGGCATGTGTGCCAGCTTTGTCCAGGGCAGTACGCGATATCCCATCTGTTCGGTGAAGGCTATACTTTTATCGGCGTTTACCGGCGCTCTTGTTCCCACATGCACAGAATTGGCAATATCCAACACGCCTTCATTTGCCGCATGGGTAAATGGCGTGGCATTGTCAAAATGCTCGTTGCTCCGAAGCGGATAACAATCCGTATGAGCATCAAAATGCAAAACGGTGACATCAGGAAATTTTTGATGAACAGACCTGATTTGAGGCAGGAAAACAGCGCCGTCGCCGCCTAGGGAAACGGGTGTACAGTTATTGTCCAAAATGGTTGTGATCGCGTGCTCTGTCCTGGCGTAGAATTCGCCAATAGCGGACAGGCCCCCACCGGAAAAATTGACGTCGCCCGCGTCGATAACCGTTTGCCTTTGCAAGGGATCATTGTGGGCGTCCTCGATCAGTTCTAACGACAACACAGACTGTTCCCGAATGGCATTCGGGCCGAGGCGGGCTCCCAGTCTGGTAGGGTGGCTTCCACAATCGAACGGTAGACCCAAAATGGCAATATCAGCGTGTTGGAAATCTTGCGAAACAGGTAATCTGGCAAAGGATAGAGGCGATACGAAAAGCCCCTTGCGTTCCGTTCTCATCGATCTTCCATTCTTTCAATTAAGTCTTTCAGTGCAGCATCAAATGGCATTGCAGCTTCAAAAGCCCTCGACGCTTTGAGGATCGTTGGTTCATCATACCGGGCGCCGACAATCTGCAGGCCGATCGGTAATCCTGAAGTTGAAATCCCTGCAGGAATTGAGGCGGCAGGATGCCCGGTCAGGTTAAACGGGACCGTGTAGGGTGTCGCATCGTCCCATCGATCATAGTCGTCGGTATGATAAACTGTTTCTGCAAGCGGGGAGGTTGACGGCATGGTGGGTGTTAGCAACAGGTCATACTGGGTAAAAAACTGTCCCATTTTTCCGCCCAGTCGAACCCTCTCTGAATGCGCGGCGTAATAACTGCCTAAGGAAACCGATAGTCCTTGTTCTGCCAGCGCTAAAAAACCTGGATCCAGATCGGCCCATTTGCGCCGCGGAATTTGTTTTAAAATATAGCCAAACCCGGCTTTCCAATAGTCCTCGAACAGAGGGCGAAGCGGGGGGAAAACGTCGTCAACAAGGGTGATGTTTGCGCCCAGACCGCGAAATTTATCAACTGCGCTGTCGATGATCTCGCTAACCTCTGAAGAGGGGGTCGCCCCACCCAGGGTTGGGCTATAGGCGATTTTCATTCCTTCGATGCCGCCATTGATCCCTTTGGTGAAGTCCAGCTTCTGGTCGGCGGCGGCATACCAGTCTCGCGCATCTGGTTGGGCCATCACATTGAGCATCAGGGCAGCATCCTGCACGGATCTGCTAAGGGGACCATTGCTGACAAGTGTCGCGTAAGGGCTTTCATTGGGGGTATGTGGAACCCGTCCAAAGGTAGGTTTAATGCCATAGAGACCACAATAACTGGACGGGATGCGTACAGACCCGCCGCCATCGGTGCCAAGGGCAAGAGGTCCGCTTCCAGAGGCGACGGCCGCCGCCGCACCTCCGCTGGATCCACCCGGTGAGTGCTTTGTATTCCACGGGTTGCGGGTATAGCCGTGCAGTGGGCTGTCGGTGATCCCTTTCCATCCAAATTCAGGTGTGTGGGTGAGGCCAAACAAGATGGCGCCACTTTCCCTCAGGCGTGCAACGCTGGGACAGTCCTGCTCCAAAACAAGATCAGGATCATTGGTTTTGGAACCACTCAGGCACGCATGGCCTTTTACGGCCACGATGTCTTTTATACTGATGGGGATACCATCAAGAGGGCTTAAAGGAACACCCTTTTCCCAGCGGGCTTCGGATCTTTTGGCCTGTGTTATGGCTGTTTCTGTATCAATTACGCGAAATGCATTGAGATCAGGCTCAAGTTTGGCCACGTGGCTGAGTACCTGATTGGTGACCTCTAGAGGGGAGGCTGTTTGTTCAGAATAAGCTTTAGAGAGCTCTGTTGCTGTCATGTTGAGAACGGACACGTGACACCTGTTGTTTTTATTTTTGATAGCTCAGTATGAAGAATTCTGTTCACGCTGTCATCCCTCTGATATGGACAGGGGCAATGTACATTTTATCCATGTGTTTTATAGTGGGCCGGACTGTGGGCTAGACGGGGCGATATTGGCGTGAAGAAAGATCCAACGAAGCAGAAATTTATGGGGAAGAGCCTTCTTCCTTTTGGGCAACATGTTACGACGCCTGAAAAGCATATTGCGATGACCGATTTCCCTGATATGGAGGAGATGAATCGGGAGCTGGAAGCGTATTTGATGGAAAAAGCGTCAGAGAAACTGGCGCTGGAAGGCAAACAGTCTTCGGCAAAAAGTACGAAAATCCATCACGTGGATGCGTGGGATATTCCCTCGGCTCAGTTTATTGATCAACGCGCGCAGGCTTTTTTCCGTGCCATTACAGGATTGCAAACATCTGTCGTCGATTTAAGTTGGGCCAATATATACCAAAAAGGCGATTATATCCTACCCCATGCCCATTCTCGTTCGACCGGATCGCTGGTATATGTTGTTTCCATGGGGGATGAGGATGACCGGGATCCAATGTCAGGGAAGTTTGTTATATCGGACCCGCGACTGGGCGTTTGCTGTCAGGCTGACGGAACCTATATGAGCAATAACTTCATGCCGGGCTTTAAAGCAGGTTCGATGATTGTTTTTCCGTCAACGGTCGTCCATATGGTGACGCCTTATCAAGGGAATAAGCCAAGAATAACAATTGCCTGGAATATAAATGACAAGGCGTTACCCAAAAGATCCGCGTCAGAAAGTGTTGGAATTCCGCCTCACCCTGGTAAGGCGAAAATCCGCGCGCTTCGTTAGGCGTTTTCTTGTTTCAGCATTAAACTGATTTCATCTTTCAGGGCGAGGCGCTGGCGGCGAAGCTGCTTTTCATAGCCCTCGTCCGCTGGCGCGACATTGGTTTCAATGCGGTGTATTTCGCGGTTCACTGTATGATATTCTTCAGTGAGTTTAGCAAAATGATTGTTGCTTTGGTTTAACTGCTGAATTTTTTCTTTTTCCGCAGGAAACTCTTCATTTAATTCATGGGCAACGTGAGACATTTTTTCCATCCATTCTTTAGTGTTGATAAGACAGTTTAGGACCAATTTTCAGCCCCTTTCATTGACCTCCATCAATTAGCAAAGGATGGAGAACTTAAAAGGGCGCTGGACCTTTTGGAAAAAGTAAGGAAAACTGATTTTTGAAGATGCCATTGAGCAGAAATTGCTTAAATGCGAAAAAATAACAAAAAGGTGTCAATATGAGCGCACAAACGCCAGAGCGGGCCTCGTTTCGAGCAATGACGGGAGCGACTGCCGACGATTACGTTATAATTTCTGATAACTTTCGGAAATATTCAAAAGATCTGCCGGACCGGGTGCTAACGCACTTAAGGTTGCTGGACGGCGATTTCGGGGGCTTTCCAATAGATCGCCTGCAGCATTCTTTGCAATCTGCAACACGGGCTCATCTGGATGGCCGGGATGAAGAATATGTTGTCATGGCACTCCTCCATGACATCGGTGATACGCTGGGATCCTACAACCATGCGGATATTGCAGCCGCTATTCTTCAGCCGTTTCTATCGGAAGAAAATTACTGGATCGTGAAAAACCACGGGATTTTTCAAGGATACTATTTCTTTCACCACATTGGCTTGGACCCCAATTTACGTGATCAGTATAAAGATCATCCTTATTTTAATGCCTGTGCTGAATTTTGCGAAAAATATGATCAGAATGCGTTCGATAAAGATTACGACGCCAAGCCCTTGAGCTTTTTTGAGCCGATGGTTCGCCGGGTTCTCGCCAAACCACGTCAATCAATTTACAAAAATAGTGACGCAGCCACGGTCTAGTGCGCTCAGCCTAAAGCGCTAAACGCCTCCCGGATCCTTTTTTGAGGGTCAAGCAGGGTCAATCCAATGACCCTGTTAGGCTGGCGCGCTGGGATAGTTCCATCCAGTTTCCATCAAGATCTCGGACAAAGCTGTAGCGGACAGTCGTGCCCAATGTGTTTGGGGCCATGCCTTCAAGCCCTCCTTCTTTGAGGATATGGGCATGCTCTTTGTTCGCTGAATAAATTTGAGCCGTAAGATAGCGGTACCCTTTTGCAACATGGTCTCCTGTTGGCAGGATGGTCGGGTCTTCTGTCGCAAATAATAAAGTGCGTCCGCACCGAAAAGCGGTTCCTTTTTCGGTTTCCTCGGACGGGAGGGATAAAGCACGTCCATAATGGTCGTCAAACTGGTTGCGATTTCGCACATGCAGTTCAATCGCGGTATCTGTGATCCCAAGAAATCCATGCGGTACAAGACGGACTTTGTTGCCGTCAGGGTCGGCCTTTTCGACTGGTTCGGAAAGGTCCCGCTGTGCAATATATAAGACCCTTATGCCAGAGGGCCGATTGTTTTCGAGCGTCCCTCTGGCATGATTGATTTTCAGAATAGGGCCTGTTGGGCCATCCCCTAGAAAATGACGATGTTGGTGAATACCGCCGCCCAGCTTCCCCAGATGATCGAATGGCAGACCAATTTCCTGCTGCCAGAATTCCAGCATTGCGTCTTTGTTGTTTGTGTAAAGACCGATATCCAGATGTTGCTTTGCCAAATTCATGGACTTCTCCTTTTTCTGTGAATTCTGGCAGGCTTACGGGGACAAGAAAAGGAAATCGTGTCTTCAGGTGTGTTTTTTGCGATAATCCTCTACGGGTAATCCGCCGATACCCCAGTTATCAAGGTCAACCTCATCAATGACGACAAATGTTGTGGACGGATTTTTGTTGAGTGTTTCAGACAGAAGGTTGGTGACACCCGCAATCAGCTCGGCTTTTTGCTCGGCGGTGGTTCCGCCTTCGCGGGTTATCTTTATATTTACATAAGGCATGATGGTCCTCGATTATTCAATGGGGGTTGCATGAAATGTCTTGGCAACGATTTGCCATCTTTCGTTAATCCGAATGAGAGAAAGATAATCCGTATAGTCAGTGTTAATCATATGGCAGTTGAGTTTCACCAATGCGGTATCCGCGCCAGTGATATCAATGCTATCAACATTAAGGTACCGCTGTTCCCCCCGCTCTGAGGGCGGTGTTCTTTTTCGAATAACCTCAAAATATTCATCCATGTCATAGTGCAGTAAATCGTCGTTTTTGCGGGTGAAATACTGCGCTTTTGGATGAAAAACTGATTGCAATAGCGGTACATCGCACGTGAACAAGCCTTCATAATACTGGTCGATCAGGTTTCCGATTTGAACATGTTCAGTAGACATATTTCCCTCCCTAATATGGGGGCGACTGCCCCCATTTTAATTAATTAAGAAGGCCTTCGGCTTTCATCGATGCCTGTACGGCTGGTCGCGAGGCAACTTGCCCCAAAAATGCCTTCAGCTTCGGAAACCCGCTGATGTCGATATTGACGAAACCAGTCCAGGACGTCACGACGAAGAGATATGCATCGGCCACACTGAACGTATCGCCCAAAAGGAACGTGCGTCCATCAGAGAGGATGTTTTCAAAATATCCTAGCTTTTCATGGACCCTTGAGGTGCCTGCTTCCCGCTCACTTGCGGTTAATTCACGGCCGGAAAAGAACAGTCCGAAAGCTTTGTGAAGTTCAGCAGAGATAAAATTTAGATGCTGTTGAAGTTTCGCTCTTTCCAACGTGCCGTTCTGTGGGGCGAGGGCATGGGTTGGGTTCTGATCAGCAAGATATTGGAGTATGGCAGCTCCTTCTACCAGAGTGTTTTCTGGATCAATTTCAAGGGCGGGAACATAACCAAGCGGGTTGATTGTGTTGTAATCGGCGCCAGATGCTGTTTTCCCTTTCGCCGTATCGACGGCTTCAATATCAAAGGAAGAGCCAATTTCGTTCAGTACGATATGAGAGGCAAGAGAGCAGGCACCGGGTTTAAAGTAGAGTTTCATTATAATCTTCTTTCTTGGTTTTACGCTTAAGACAAAGGAAGACTTAGAAACTGAGGTTACATTTGTAAACCATAGAACTTTATGTTATCTAATTATAACGTTTCCGATTGGTAACTTAAAGTAACTGGAAAAACCATGGCTTTGAAAGTGAGAAAAAACAAGAGCCCGTCCCCGCCAAACAATTGTCCGCTTACTGAATGTATGGCGGTGATTGGAGGGGCGTGGACTCCAAATATTTTATGGGCGCTAAAGGGAGGGGCGAGACGGTTTAGCGAGCTTCGTCTGGACATTCCACATGTGTCCGCAAAAATGCTGACCACCCGGCTAAGGGAACTGGAAGACCGTTTTATTATCTTCCGTGAAGTGAAGCCCACCTCACCGCCGTCCGTAGAATACTCTTTGACCGGATTTGGAAAAGAACTGATGCCCGCGATTGAAGCGATTGCCAATGTAGGGCATAAGATCAAATTGAAACGGGAGTCACTGGAAAGCCGGCAGGAAGAACTCGCCTCCTGATGGCTTAATCATCTTTTGCCAGACGCAGACCCGTGACTTGCCACCGTTGGTGGGGATAAAAGAAATTCCGGTATGTAGGGCGCATCTGGCGGATCGGCGTGGTGCAGGCTCCGCCTTTCAGGACAAACTGACCGGACATGAACTTGCCGTTATACTCAGCCACAGCCCCCTCCGCTGGTTTGAAACCCGGATAGGAGATATAGGGGCTGCTTGTCCATTCCCAAACATCCCCATATAACTGCGCCATCTTGGTTTTTTGGGGCGGTGATCTTCGCGGCCGATACTGTCCGCTTTCCAGAAAGTTTCCTTCTATCGCCTTCTGTCTTGCCGCAATTTCCCATTCAAACTCGGTCGGTAGGCGATGCCCTCGCCAGCGCGCAAACGCATCTGCTTCATAGTAGCTGATATGGCTTGCCGGGCTTTCCAGATCAATCGGCTGAAACCCTCGTAATGTCATCGACCACCAGATATCATCGCGTTTTTCCCAGTATAAGGGAGAGTGCCAGTCTTCTGTTTGTACTGCCGCCCAGCCATCTGAAAGCCATAACAATGGGTTTTGATAGCCGCCATCGTCCATGAACTCTATCCAATCCCGATTGTTTATCGGTTTGTTTGCCAATTTAAAGGGGCGGAGGATCTGTTGGTGCTTTGGTGTTTCACAATCAAACGAAAATCCTGTTTGATCATGCCCGACCTCAACCAGTCCGCCTTCATAGATCGTCCAGTCAACAGTTGCAGGAGGGCTGGCATTTGCTACAGGTAGAGGTTCCGAGGGATGATAAATAGGCTTAAGAGGGTTTTGCGCGAACAGATGAAGTAAGTCTGTGAGCAACAGTTCCTGATGCTGCATTTCATGGTTCAGGCCTAATTCAACAAGGTCGAGTGTTCTCGTGTCTGGTTGGGTGTGTGTCAAGAATTCCGTCATATGCTGATTAACATGCTGACGGTAATCGGTGATTTCAGCAAGCGAAGGGCGGGTTAGCATACCACGTTGCGGCCTTGGCTGACGCGGGCCCAGAGATTCGTAATAGGAATTGAAAAGAAATGCGTACTGCTTGTCGAAACAGGGATAGTCGTCTTTGTGCGGTATCAGGATAAGAGTTTCAAAGAACCAGCTTGTATGGCCAAGATGCCATTTTGCGGGACTGGCGTCAGTCATGGACTGTACGGTCGCATCAGCGTCGGATAGGGGCGCCGCCAATGTCGCTGTACATGTCCGTATTTCATCAAACTGCTTCAGCAGGTCGCCTGTGCGGGATGTTCGGTTTTGGTTAGCCTCTAAGGTATATGTCATAATGGTACTTCCGAAGAACTGAGAAAGTGAACACTGAACAGGGATTGTTCGTCTATCCAGGCCTTACCGGATTTATAGCCCGCTACTGATGCAAGTTTCTGAAACCCTTCAATTGTATATTTATAGGAGTTTTCAGTATGGATGCTTTCCCCCGCCTTGAATGAAAATGTGTTTTCGCCCACCGAGACGATTTGATTCGTTTTAGAAACCAGATGCATTTCGATGCGGCTTTGTTTTTCGTTGTAGGGGGCATAGTGTTCGAAATTGTCGATCACAAAATTTGCAGATAATTCTGCATTACATCGCGCTAGGATGTTTAAGTTGAATTGGGCAGTAATGCCTTCTTGATCATTGTAGGCCTGAAAAAGAACGTCGTGATCTTTTACCAGGTCGACGCCAATAAGAAGATCGCCCCCGTTCAGGATTTGCCGGGTTTGCCGCAAAAAATCCGTTGCTTCATTCGGGGCAAAATTTCCAATGGTTGAGCCCGGAAAGAAGCCTGTCCGTTTGCCGGGTACCAGCGCAGGAAATTGGAAGTCGGATGTATAATCAGCACAAATGGCAATTACTGGAATTTCAGGAAAACGGGCGGCCAGATTTTTCGCGGCTTCAAGTAAATGCTCTTTAGAAATATCCATCGGGATATAGCTTAGGGGCTTGTTGATCGCATCCAACAAGGTTTGTATTTTCGTACTCGACCCGCTTCCAAACTCGATTAAGTGCGTATGCTCCCCCGTGAAACTGGCAATTTCTTTTCCGTGTTTTTGAAGAATGCCAAGTTCCGTGCGGGTTGGGTAATATTCTTCAAGATGGCAAATTCTGTCAAATAACGCCGATCCTTCTTCATCGTAAAAAAATTTGCTGGGGATTGATTTCTGTGGGCTTGAAAGTCCGTCCAGAACGGCGGACCTGAAATCGTCCTGAATTGGTTCAAAGTCGTGAAACGCAGCAATCTTCCCTGACATGTTGGCGGCTCCCGCAAAAAGGTTGGAACAGACTTTCCTTCATCTTTGTCATCACGATTATTTTAGGAAGCTCTGCTTTATATAAGCGATATAATGTAGTGAAATTGGTCCGGTAGGTCCTGAAATTGGAAAGCGCTGGTCTATAAATGAAACAGGTGGGATGCTGATGGATTGGGATGATGTTCGGTATTTTTTAGCGTTGGCACGGGCGGGCTCTATTCGTGGGGCAGGTGTGTTGCTGGATGTCAGTCATTCAACAGTCGCACGCCGTGTGGAACAGTTTGAGCAACATATCGGGGTTCGGCTGTTTGACCGGACACCATCGGGGTATGTTTTGACTGTCGCTGGCGAGGATATGATTGAAACGGCAAGCCAGATGGAATTGGATATGAACGCGCTGGAGCGCCGTTTGCTGGGGCAGGATGGTCGTTTGGAGGGGGATATACGCATTACCTTCCCCGACTCGCTTACATCAGACATTCTGATGCCAGATATTGTTACTTTCTCACGCGAATATTCTGAAATAAATTTGGAGCTGGTTCTGTCTTACCGGGTATTTGATTTGTCAAAACGGGAAGCAGATATTGCCTTGCGATCCATGCGGTGCGGCTCTCTGCCGCCGCCTCATTTGATTGGTCGAAAATTGGCCACGATCCATTATGCGCATTATGCTTCTCGCCAGTTTTTACAAGAGCATGATCTGGAGCAGAAGGACGGTCCAGCGCATTGGATCCGATGGGACGAACGCGAGAAATCTCCATCCTGGATAAAGGATAGCCTTTATCCAGAAATACCAGGACGCCATAATCTTGCGAACGGTATGATGCAGTTGCAAGCCGTCAGGGCAGGGTTGGGGATTGCGTCTCTGCCATGTTTTGCCGCAGATCGAGAACCGAATTTAGTGCGGTTGCCCGGCAGTATCAGTCACCCTTATTTTGATATGTGGATTTTGTCTCACCCGGATTTAAAAGAAACGGCCCGGATGAGAATATTTAAAGATCATATTACCCGCGCCGTTCTTCAAAAAGCTCCGCTATATGAAGGGAAACTTTCAGCCGTTGGCCATCACTAACTTGTCTGGTTTTGGCATTGCGGCGCCATACGGGACGTCGCCCGCAATGGTCACACGTCTTAACTCTCTTCGGTAGCCGTCATAATCGTTCAGTGCCAAATGCATGGCACAGCGGTTATCCCACATTGCGACCGAGTTTTTGCGCCATCTGAAGCGACAGGTGAACACTTCTGAAATTGAGTGGTTGAACAGCTTCTCAAGAATTTCTTTACTGTCTCTTTCGGTCATATCCTTTAGCCGCACCGTGTACACCGGATTGACGAACAAAACTTTTTTACCTGTTTCAGGATGGATCCGAACAAGGGGGTGTTCTACTTCTTCATGGGCTTCTTCGCTTCGGATGATGGTCATGGACTTTTTGGAGGTATCGCCCAAAATGCTTTTTCCTGTGCCGTAGGGGCGGCGGGCTGAATGAACCGCGATTAATGGATCGACAATGCGTTTCATACCTTCTGACAAGGTGTCATAAGCGAGATAACTG
>NZ_JBLHZT010000002.1:0-164451 GCF_047631475.1 Sneathiella sp.
GGCTGATCCAATAAGCCGTTGTGTTGGATGCAAAAGCCTTCCTGAAACGGTCCTGTAGATAGGCTTTATTTTTAATCTGAGTCTCAAGATCCGGGTAATGGATAGACAGATCTTCGCCCAGTTCCAACGCCTCACTGATATCCTGAAGCGGATTTACTTTAAATGCCCCGACAAGTACAACCGCACCATCGGTCGTATCGAAGACACCGGTCAACGGTAAAGCGGCCCAATTCAGGTCTGTCTGTTCTGATGTCCAGAAAGACGCTTCCTGCATCTGCATGGCCAGCATTGAATCGTAAAGGGAAACAGACACTTCCTGCCCGTCGCCTGTCTTATGGCGGTTTAGCAGGGCGGCCAGAATACCCTGAACCAGATGCATCCCCGCTGTATAGTCGCACAAGGCGGTTGGATAGATTGAACGTGGGATAGACCCATCGGCCCGACGCTCCATCACTCCGGTCATGGCTTGCGCGAGCACATCCTGTCCGCCCTTGTGAACATACGGCCCGGTTTGCCCAAACCCGGATCCAGAAGCATATATGATCCGAGGATTGATTTCCCTAAGCGTTTCATATCCGAACCCCATCCGGTCCATAACACCGGGACGGAAGTTATTGACAACAACGTCAGACTTTTTGACCAACTCATAGACAAGGTTTTTGTCTTCTTCATTCCGCGTATCCAAAGTAACGGACCGTTTGTTTCGATTAAGACTATAAAAAACCGGATTATTCAGATCCTTTTCGGTCTTGCCGCCAAAAACATTTCGGGACAGCTCGCCTGAACCGGGGCGTTCAATCTTCACCACATCCGCCCCGAAATCTGCCAGAACCTGTGTTGCACACGGCCCCAGCATTACTTGTGTAAAATCCACGACCCGGATCCCATCAAGGGGCAAGTCTCTCGTCTTGGTCATATCCACTATTCTCTCTTCAAAAAGCTTTAAATTGCTGCGAGTTCTTCAACCAGTGCATTGTCGGACGGCACGTCACCAGGATCAGCACCCTGTGCGCGCATCTGTTTCTGAATGGCTTTTGGATCGACGTCCCGCAGGGCAATATTTCCGTTTAGCGCCAGGGATGCGGCGATCCCGGCTGCCTCCCCCTGAACCATGCAAGGCGGAATCTCACGTGACATTTTTTGCGCATCCGGCTCTGCAGAATAATGGCGACCGGCGACAATCAATCCATCAAGGTTCTTGGGCAACAAGGCACGATAAGGCGTGTAATAATCCCGGCCACGGCAGACTGTATCTGCAAAATGGCGTCGGCTGGTGACATCCTCTTTCGTGACGATATATTCCCCTTTCAGCATCCGTGTTTGACGAACCCCCAACTGTTCTGCAGCCCCCAGCATGCTGGCATTCTGAAAACCGGGCAGGTTTTTCTTGGCATAATCGAAAAGCGCCATCATCCTGCGCCGCCCTTCATATTCAGCGTTGGTATTATCCTCGACCGACAGACCATCATAGCCCGGCATATGAGGGCAGTTGCACCAGACAACACCGGGAATTGGGGTTTTGAGCCACCACATTTCCCACGCACCGCCAATGATGCGGCGCGCCTCTCGATCCAGTTTGTTATATTCCTTAGGATGTTCGAACCGGAACCTTTCAGCTTCATCGGTATCGACATTTGCAATGCGGAAGACTGTTGTTACGATATACTGACCGGTCTGGAATTCGGCGCCGCCGCCTGCGGCAACATCCAGATCCCCAGTAGCATCCACAACAACATCCCCCAAAATGGCCTGTCGTCCGGTTTTCGTCTGGGCAATCACGCCTTTGACCTTACCATCCTCAACAATTGTATCGGCGAACCAGCTATGAAGGCGCAAATTGATATTCGCGTCCTTGACCATCTGAAGAGAGGCCCGTTTCCAGGCATCAGGATCAAAAGCCACTGCATGAATGATCGGTTGCGGATGTTGGGCAAGGTGGAAATTATGCACACCCCAACGAGACCATTTCTCCCACAAGGCTTGACTGGATCCGTAATCTTCAGGAGGTGGGAAAACGGCGCCATCTTCTCGGGCCATGTTTGCCACGACTTCGTCAACGATCCCCTTTACCGTCACTTCCATGCCGTTGACCATATCATCCAGGACCAGCACCATTCCTCCGGATGCCATCCCTCCAAGATGATGATAGCGTTCCAATAGTGTTACAGAACACCCGTTTCTGGCCGCAGATACAGCAGCAGTAAACCCGGCGGGTCCACCTCCAACTACGATGACATCTGATTGCGCCACAACGGGCACTTCACGCGTCATTTCAGTAATGCTTTTTCTATCGAAATTAGACACAGTTATCTCCTCAACCAGTGCCATCACTGGCACGATTTATAAATTTCTAATTAACGTGATTTAGATCAGACAGCCTGTTCGGGCTTCCACTTGATCAGTACTTTTTCGGCAATAGTTACCGACGCAAACAAGACAACGGCCAGCCCTGATGAGACGAAAACAGTCGCATACAGCAAGGGCGATCGGAAATTAAAGGTCGCATCGATAATCAAGGCCCCCAGTCCAACATCCGCCCCGACCCATTCGCCTACAATTGCCCCAATAACGCAGGTGGTTGAGGCAATTTTGAGCGCCGAAAACAGATATGGCAGTGACATTTGAAGGCGCATCTTCCAGAAAATCTCAGGCTTGGAGGCTGACAGGATCCGCGCCAGCTCCAGCATCTGTGGATTGATCGCCTGCAACCCCCGAACCATATTGACCAGGGTTGGGAAAAAACAGATCAAGGATGCAATGATTACCTTGGCGATTAATCCATTGCCAAAGATCAAAACAAGGATGGGGGCGATTGCCAAAATCGGTATGGTGTTCACAAATACAGCCAGCGGAAAGAAGGCCGCGTCCAGTTTCTTGAAGTGGACGAACACGATGGCGGCGAGAATACCAAACATGTTACCAAACAGAAATCCAAGCAGGCTTTCGATCAATGTGGGCCAGAAATTCTTGGCCAGAAGATCCAGTTCAGACACAAGAACTGTTCCAACATCGCTTGGCGCTGGTGCAATATAGGTGGGAACGCCCGCAAGCTTTACACCGATTTCCCAGACCACGATCAGGCCAAGGGCCGCTAAAACCGGCGGAACATATTTTATTTTGAACAATGCCATCAAAAAGTTTGCAGGCTTTGAAACCTTCTGATCCGCTGTGACGTTACTCATTGTGCTGCCTCCAGCAATTTTCTTAACCGCGCTGCGATTGCCACAAATTCCGGTGTCTCCCGAACGGGCAATTTCCTTGAACGGGGTAAATCAATATCCACAACCTCCATGACACGCCCGGGATGGGCACTTAACATGAGGCATTTTTGCCCCAGAAAAATGGCTTCAGGAATGGAATGCGTGACAAACAAAATGGTGACACCTGTCTCTTTCCAGATGTTCAATATCTGCTCATTGAGGTGATCCCTCGTGATCTCATCAAGGGCACCGAACGGCTCATCCATCAACAACAAACGGGGCTTACAGACCAAAGCCCGCGCAATTGCCACCCTCTGCCGCATCCCCCCTGAAAGTTCATGCGGTAACGCCGTTTCCCGACCTTTTAATCCAACCAGTTCCAGGAGCTCTTCAGGTGATTTTTCGCTCAGGTGAAGAGGGCGGTCTTTTCGAACGCCCATCTCCAGCGGTAACCTCACATTTTCAAGGGCCGTTCTCCAGGGCAGCAATGTAGAATCCTGAAAAACGAACGAAAATTCGCGTGGTAATCTTGCTTCTGTGGGTGTCCGGCCAAAAATCCGAACATCCCCCCCGGCGATCGGAACAAGATCCGAAATCAATCTCAGCAAAGTCGACTTGCCACACCCGGATGGTCCCAAAATTGTCATAAAGGTTCCATCTTCGACAGATAGATTTATTTTATCGAGTGCGGTGAAATCTCCAAACTTGACCGAGGCGTCGGTCAGGTGCGCGGCATAAGAAGACGGATCTATTTCCGGGCTTCGGTTCTCAACAGCAAGATTATTACGCATTTTCTTTAGCCCACCTTCGGACGATCAGCCTTCGTCGCGTCCAGAATGTCCAGAGTCATGACATCGCCCAGCGTCGGCACATCCCCTTTGAACTGGTCAAGCTTTGCATATGTTTCGATTTGCTGTTCCCAATTGATCGCCTTCATGGTGCCCCAGCCACCCGTTTTGGTTTCTTCATTGAAAACATATTTCAGGATAACATCGACCGCTTTTCGTTCGGATTCCAAGTTTAGATTTGGATATCTTTTCACCAGCAGTTCGACCGCCTTTTGTGGATTGGCATGAACCCATCCCCACCCTTTCGCCGTTGCCCGAACAAAGGCTTCCACTTTATCCGAATGCTGTTGCAAGGTTTCGTCTGTGACATAAAACGGGTTTGCATAAAGCTGGATGCCGCTGTCCCAAAGGCGCATATCAACACGTTGATCACCAAGAATATTGAGCGCGTTGATATTCGACTGCCATCCTGAAACCGCATCAACCTGACCGTTCATCAAGGGACCCATATCACCGCCCATAACAACAACGTTCACATCATCATATGCAATGTCGTGCTTCGCCAGCATAGCCCGAAGCAGAATACGCGCTGTTCCCTGAGTTCCGATGGTTTTACCAACCATGTCCTGTGGCGTTTTAATGGGGTTTTTCTTAAGCGAAAAATAGGTGAAGGGGTGCTGTTGGTATCCTGCAGCAACACATTTAATCGGAATACCGGCTGAACGCGCCAGCATCAGAGACGGGCTGGAAGACAATTGGCCAACCTGCGCTCTTCCGGAAGCGACGGACGCGACCCCATCGACATTGGGTCCCCCCGGCGTAATCGTTAAAGACAGACCTTCCTTTTCATAATATCCAAGATGATCCGCTGCGACTTCTCCCAATTGGCCGTTCGATGCGATCCAGCCCAATTGCATATTCACGTTGAACGTGTCTGCCTGTGCTGATTTTGCAAATCCAAGATAGGTTCCGGCTGCGGCCATGCCGACAGTTGCCCCAATCCCTTTTACAAAACGCCGGCGGTCCGTATTTAAATGTTGTTTGATTGCCATTTTGATATCCCCTTTTTTGTTTGATACAAACTGGTTTTCCTCCCAAAGAATAGTCAGTTTGACCTTATATTTCTTATAGGTTGACAGTAGCAGGATAAGTATGCTGCCATTAGAAGAGAAATTAGTCTATGGCGATGCCGAAAAGGCATCACACTTTAAGTCTTTGTAATATTTAAATAATATGCACCATCCATCTATTAGATATATCGATGAAGTCGCTCGTCAGGGCTCTATTCGCAAAGCCGCCAAGGTTTTGAACGTGGCTTCGTCGGCGATAAACCGGCAGATTCTAAAACTTGAAGAAGAGTTTGGAATGCGCCTTTTTGATCGGGTGCCAGAAGGAGTAGAACTGACGCCGGCAGGAAAGGTCATCGTTGAGCATTGCCGGAAAACACTTTATTATTTTAATCAGGCACGGGCCGAAATCGACGATATTCGCGAGTTAAAAACCGGACATATCAGGATCGCCGCAATAGACTCGATGGTTTTTGATTTTCTTCCCCGCGTCTTAAAAGACTTCTCCTCTGAATATCCTGGTGTTTCCTTTTCTGTTGAAACGTTGGGCCCCGGTGAAATTAATGAAAGCATCGCACGGGGGGAGACCGACATCGGTCTAAACTTCACCAATCAGGTCAACAGCCTGCATCCCGAACTCCGGGTTTTTGCCGAAGTGCCTGCCCCCCTTGGGCTGCTCGCCGCACCGAACCATCCTTTGGCCGATCGGGATTTTGTCAATATTGAAGACTGCATTCCCTTCCAGCAGGTAAGAACATTGGATGCCCGGCGAAAATCTTCTTTTATTGATCTAGAGATCGATACGATTAAAACGCCTCTCTCGACGATCTTTTACACGAACTCCCACGTCATGGCGAAACAAGCGATCCTTTCAGGGATCGGGATCGGGATTTATACCAAAATCGGATTTTTGTCTGAGGTCGAAAATAGGGAAGTCAGATTTATCCCGTTTCAGGACAACAGACTGAAGGACTATTCGGTGGGCAATATCGTTTCAGCCCACCAAAATCTGGGCAAGGCCTCTTATCTCTTTGCCAAACTCATTGAACGACATTTAAGAAACGCCGATTTTGTCTGAAAGCATCAACCGCGAGCGCAGAAAAGGGCCAGACAAAAATTATCCCTGATGGCGGACAAGGCCCCAACTGGTCTGTACGGCGCCGATAGAAGGTTTTTTGGCACCAAGCATACTCAACCGACACGCATAAGTACTCAACCTGCTATCAGACTCGGATTACCCCGCTTGGCAAAATCGGTCCCTCACACATCCTGTCGTTCTTGGTTGGCGATCCATCCATGCGTAATCAGCCAGAGTGCAATTTCAGACCTCTTCTTCATCGGGTGGGTCCGCCTCGTCAGACATGTTCGCGTCATTCTCTGCTGGTGCCTCACCGATCTCTAAATCACGGTCCCTAGGGTCTGAATTGCTGTTCTCTGGAATTTCCTCGATTAGGATGGCGCGCTCCGCAGCAGGCCGCACATCATCCTCTCGTGAAGGGCCGTCAACAACGACCTCCATTTGCACCGCTTCATCCATTTCCAAATGAGCTCTACCCCCTGGAAAAAAGGGAACCAAGTCTCCATGCCTTGGATGGTTTTCATCGTCAAAGACAGCCCGCGGTGAAAAACACCTGTTCATCCAGCTTGGGCAACTATTACTGAAAAGGACCGGTATCATGCCCCAAAATGGGTTGGGTTGGGACATCAGCATACTCAGCGGAATCTCACCGGTTGCAAAAGACAGCTTACCGGCCATTATTGTCATGGTATCCTGACCATATCCAAATTTCAGGACCACCAGATCCAGCGCCTGCCATGCAGCAAAACCCACCCATAGATTGACCAGACCCGAACAATAGCGCATGCAAAGCGAATTCCGATTACACTGACAGCGCGCCAATCCGATACGCATCAAACTGGATATAATCGAAGAACCGCCGCTTGCAAAAACACCTCTCGCAGCGTTCATAATGTAATAGTCCGAAGGGCACTGGAACAACGTCCATGGTCCACAGGTACTGTTTCCAATAAACGAGAGAAGAGGGCCCATAAAAACAGCCCCAACACTGGCACTGATCCCCGCACGGATCAGAACTGTACCGCATTCCCCTATTTCGTCAGTGCCGATTGCATGTCGGCGGGCACGACAGCACATAATCCGCCGATTTCGGTTTGCGGACGCATACACGCCCGGGATAACGGCCAATTGCGTAAACCACAAAGCAATGGAGATGGCCCATCTAAAGGCCAGTTCAGAATCATATCCAAACAACACCATATCCCAGGCAAAAAACAATCCGAACGAACTAATCGCCGTCATAACCGCGGTTCCCCAGATGGTCGCCGATCGACCATAATTTCGCCGCGCGGCTCGGGCACAGTTCGAACAGGGGCACAGTCCCTGATCATCAAAATTATTGATAGGATCCACCGGATAAGCATGCAGATCTGTAGTCGACCGCAAGGGGTCCGGGCTTAAAAACTGCTTCAGTGACGCCGCGTAAAATCTCTGTCCCGCATGATATAAACCGGAAGAAGGGTCAAACCTCATACCCGCATAAACCAGATCAAACCCGATACTTCCAACGCTGTTCTGTGGATCCAAACATCCGAAAGCATCAAAATCCAGACGGGCCGCGATATGGCCATTTTCCTTAGTTGCAAGAACGCTGGTCGCTTGAAAATCAAGATGCAGATAGAGCGTGCCGACCTGCTTCTGATGAAACTTGGCGCGTATGCCTGTCTCGCCCCCGTCACGGTTCCCGCCTGATATCGTTTCGTCCCGGTCATTTCTGGCATCAGATCGAGACCGCCTGGCCATGGGAAACAAAGTTTTTAGCCCCGGCCCCCGCGTGTAAGAGGCTGTCAGCTCCGCGACAGTGCCCAGTTCCGAACACACCTTAATCGTCGCTAGCAACCTGTCATCGGGCAGTCTGGTCAGCAGATAATCTTCATCGACGAAAAACGTTGTTGACCCCGCACCGTCTTCTTTAATCAGCAAATCGCCCAAGGCGTCATGCACGAACGAGGTGGACGCGATCCCGCCGTCATCGCTGCGCGACCGGTGACAGGTTTTAAGCCGGCCATCCGATCCATATTCAAAATGCCAGGCGTCGTTAATATGTGCCGCTCGCACCATAAGGCCAGCCGTATCAAATTTCATTTCTGGCTGAATTGGGTGCCCAGGCGGCGACCTCTCTTCGGTCGGCATTTCAGCCGCTTTGCTTATACTGCTGCCTGATTGCGCAACCGCCACCAATCTAGAAAACCGATCATAATCGTAGGTCTTTCTGATAAGTGAACGATCTTCATTCTTGCGGTCCACATTCTGCACAAGACCGGGAAAACCGGCTGATATTTGAAAATCCTGAGACAAAAGAGTTTTTGACGAGGTCCCCTTATTCTGGTGAACGGAAAAATGCTCAACCTGTCCATAACAGTTGGTTTTTCTGATTTCCTGAATACCATTTTCAAAGGTTGCCAGATGCGGACGACCAAAAATGTCGTGATCCTCAAAACAGACCAAAGGTGCCATCTGCCCCTGAAGCTTTGCCGATGAAAGCCATCCGCGCCCTTCATACTGAAATTCAAGACTTCGACCATCCGGGTAATGGCGACACCGGACACTGCCGTCTGGATGGAGGTCATTGCGAATTATTTCAGCATCTGCTTGACCGAAAAAAACCTGCCGCTCGATTATCTCGCCGTTTGGTGCATGCTTTAATGTTAATATCCACCCATCCGGATGGGTGGACGTGACGGATTGGCTACAGTTTTCTTGATCCAATGCATACTGAAATGTGTAATCTGCTTCGTCTTCTCTACCGACATTGTGGGTCTTTTTTATCAATTGTCCGAACCCGTTATAGTCCAGCTTTGACACTCTTTCATTGTGCGTCACACGGGAAATTCTGAGATCCGGGCCAAATTCCTGTTTCGTTATTCCGGTAACCGCATTTTCTTCCCATACACACTGCCCCAATGCGTTCCATTTGTAGGTTGTGTTCTGGTTATCAGGGCCGCATTTGGAAATAATTTGCCCGAACATATCAAACTCAATCCGGGTTTCTTCCTGATCGCCAGAAAGGACGGTGTGCAAACTTCCATTGTCTTTTACAGTTTCTATTTTCTGATCGACGACAATGCCATTGGGGCTGAAGGCCACTTCCTGTTTACAAAAATCCCCATCGTTATTCACGGAATAGGTAATGGAGGTATGCGAGCCATCGGGTAAGACCGATCCTGAATCCTGCCCAAACAGATCCCTTTTCTGCACGATCCACCTAACTTTGGTGGCTTTAATGGCTCGTACTTTTTTGGCCAGATTTTCTTTCTTGCAATGAATAACAAAAGGAAGGCTTTGGCGGCTTTCACTGGCCGAAATCGAGTTTTTAAAAAATTGAACCTGCCATTTTCCAGTGTCTATATTTGTAATCTCGGCAACAACTCGCATTTGACTATCGAGAATTTCATATCTTTCATGGGGGTCTCTCTGTGCACCCTGAAACCGTTTTTCCAACCGGACCATCGTATTGAAATGCTGATCTTGGTACAGATCAACCGAGTGCATGGGGACAAGTCCGGTGGCCTTCCCCCAACCGGAAGGGTTGCTTAAATCACAGGTATTGATGCCAATAACGGTGCCAAACGCATCCAACGTCGTCGTTGTAATCGCCCCAAATGGATTTTTTTCATACACCAGATGACCGAACGCCGGGGCATGTGTTTTTTCAATAATCTGTTCTTCGGATGTCTCTGGCAAAGAGATCGTTTCACGGCAAGGCAGGGAAAAGTCGTCATAATGATAAGTGTGAACTGTGCCGCCGACTTTGACCTGTTGGTAAATCAACCCCTTCGAATTCAATCGGCTTGTTTCGACGTTTGAATATTGATCTTTGTCGATCATCGACCGACGGGAAATGGAAACCGGCGCTCCCGATCCTTCTTCAAACCGATAATCGAATATCTCCTGCCTCAGCAAAGTCCCATTTCGATCATAGAGGGCGGACTGAACCAGATATTGCGCACGCCCTTCATCCGGGCCGTTGATATACTGCCGCTTAGCGATAGATTTATCATCCTCCAACCGGATCAGTAACCCGTCCGTATCATAAGCAAAATAGCGAATTTTCGACGGAAGCTTGTCCTTTTCAGTCACCCATGACGTGGTCACTTCTTTAGTTTTCAGAAATCCATTTATCAGATCAAACCATTGATAATCATACTGGATTTCTTCAATAATAAGATCTGACGCCTCGGCTTTCTCTTTTTTAAACGTACCTTCCAAACACAGCAGTCCCGTTTGCCGGCCAACAACATGATACTTCCAAAAGTTTCCTTTCTCTGAACCGACGGACCAGATCGCGATTTCCTCGAACATCAGCGTGCCGAACTGATCATGTGTCTCACCTGCCGCGGTGACTGTATATTCGGTCTCCTGCACCTTTCCCAGCGGGCCAGAGACATATTCCTGATACCCCGCCAAAATACCTCTTTCATCGGCGTAACACGGGTCGATTTTAGAACCGGTCGTATTAACAATGGAGGTCAGCAAGTGTTTGCTCTTCTCGTCATAAGCAAAGACAATCGGCTTTCGCGCGAAATATTCACCTTCGGATTTTGCTGATATCTGGATACGGCCAAGCATCCCGCATTCCTGAAAAAGGGAATATCCAAGAATTTCACGACTGCCTAAAAAACTGACAATACCAATCAGTTGACCGCTCTCATCGTCATAAGAAAAGACAACCCGTCTATCCTGAATTTGCCGGCAGCCATAAGCGATCGTTTTTGGTCGTCCGCGTTCATCGAAAGCGACCCGGATTGTATTACCGTATAGATCCGTCATGGCGAAGAGAGTGAACACTGTTTGGCCGGTACCGGGCTGGGGAACATACTCCGTTTTGGCTCCCTCACTATCAAAGTGAATAAGGGTGCCATCCTCGCAGACATTGACCGATAGTTCGGTGCCGTCCTGAATATATCGGCTTTCGCCGATTTTCTCGATCGTCGGGATACCACTTAAATCCCAGCCTGCGGAAAGGTAGGATTTTTGCGGAACCGATTGTAAACTTCTATACTGAAGGACAAGCACAGGCTGGACACCCCGCACGCCCACCGGAACATCAATAGGAAGCTCATAGCAGGCCGCGGCAGTTCTGGTATCGACATAAAAGCTGCCAAGTGGGGCGCATTCAATCACATTTGATATTTTCATGGGGGCGCTCATCCTTCCTGAAAAGAAAAAGCTGGCGAAAAATCGTCAGCACAAAACTGACGTTTTCTCAAACCTCCCTGTGAGATGAAATCGCAGGAATTTTTCTGAAAATCATTTCGTTTTTTGTGCCTTATGTGGCCAAGGCATAAAAAAGGCGGCAGGCTGAAAAAGGTGGCCCACCGCCCGACAGGGAGAAGATCGTTTCGGTTATCGCTATTGTATATCGCCCACCACACGGATGCGTGCCCTTATGGCATGACCTGGCAGATAAGAAATTGGCAGGTCTTCCATCTCCACAACTTTAAGATCAGCCTCCGATGCGCCCGCCGCTATTGCTTTTCCTTCCGCTAACCGGAGAGCTTCAGAAAGAGCATCTTCTCGCGACATTCCACTAAAGATCTGATCAACTTCACCACTGATTTGAGCGATCGCCGCCCCCACTGCGTTCGCGACTGCCTGATTTTCCACATGATGAACCTCACTGATGCCTTTTAGAATTTTTGGGACCAGTGCCGCGCCGCCGCCGACCGCAATCAGGGGCACATCCGCCGCTCCTATTTTGGTTTTATCAATCGCGATCTCGAGCTTTTCCCGAACCCCGTCCAATACGGTCTCCACGAAAGCCCCGCTTATGGACGAGACACGGCTTTTGTCGCCAACATCCATCAGTCCCGCAGCCACTGCGATATCCGTCAGGGTTAGCTGTTCACCGCCAAAAACCCGAGCCATTTTCTGTAATCTAAAGCCTACACTTTCCGGTCCAATCGTGACGGGATCCACCGACACTTTTGTGCCGCCACCCACGCCAATTGATAAAAGGTCGGGCATCCTGAACAGCGTGCGCACGCCACCAACGGAAACCGTGCTGTTGGCCTGCCGGGGAAATCCGTTAACAAGACAGCCGATATCTGCTGTTGTACCGCCTACATCGCAGACAATTGCGTCGTTCATATGAGATAAATACGCCGCCCCTCGCATACTATTCGTCGCCCCAGACGCGAAACAATAGACCGGGTATTTTCGCGCCATTTTCACACTCGTAACAGTGCCGTCATTCAGGCTGATAAAAAGCGGCGCAGCGATGCCGATTTCTTCCAGCGCATTTTGAAACGCGTCCGTCGCCCCTTCTGCAAGATCAAGAAGAGACGCGTTAAGAAGCGTCGCATTTTCCCGCTCCAGTAACCCAATTCGGCCCAAGGTGTGGGAACAGGTGACCCTGATATCCGGACATTCAGACCGTAAAATCTCCTCTGCCCGTTTTTCGTAATCGGAAATCAGTGGGGAAAAGACGGAACTCACGGCAACAGATGTTATGCCAGAATTCCGGATCGAACGGGCCGCCTCAGATATTGCTTTTTCATCCAGCGCTCCGATGGGGCGACCATCATATTCTGCACCGCCCCGAACCATATAGATGCCGCCGTTTGCAAGCGCTGCAATATCCGCAGGCCAATCAATAAAGGGCGGCAAGCTGGCCGCAGCAGGCAAACAAATTCTCAGCGCGGCGATTTTATTAAGCCGTTTTCTTTCAACAACGGCATTGATGAAATGGGTTGTTCCCAGTGTGATGCTTGAGGCAAGACCAGTTTGATCACCGCATAAGCGCTTCAACTCAACCAATGCATTTTTTATGCCCGTTGTGACATCTTCCGTAGTGGGGGATTTCACAGCCCCCACAACAGAGTTTTCATCAATCAACACTGCATCAGTATTCGTGCCGCCAACATCTATTCCAATACGAAACATAAGCCCCCCTAAAAAACGGATCTGTATTCAAAGTCGTATCCAAATGCTCTCGGGCCGACCAGATCCAGACCACGCTTTGAGAGGAATACAGGCGGGGATGGAAGCGCCAGAACGGAAACGCGCTGCCCATAACGCAGTGTTTCTGTCGCTATTCCATCTCCACTAACGCTATCGACCACACAGATAAGATCTGGCGTCATAACAACCGGTTCAAGGTCACAATACCCCACCGAAAATTCATTCTGAAAATCCAGAATAAAGTCAGCATTCTGGTCCTTACCCATACCTTCCAGTTTGGTTCTGCCTCGTAAAAACCCCTTGGTTGTCCGCCGCTCGACATCAACGATTTTTCCTTCGAAAATGAGCTTTCCGGTACATTGGTTCAGGATGGCCTGGACAGGATCCAAATGATCGGCGCGGGATTTCAGAACCGCATATCCCAGATCAATGGCCTTTGTCGTTGTGTACAAAACACCAAATTCCTTTACCTCTTTCCCGGTTCTGGGCGCCTTGCAGGTTGTGGCCGTGGACCCCATCTCTGTACAGATTGTCCGGCTTAGTCGTTCCATCCATTTCCAGTTTTCGGCTTTATGAATAAGGATTTCATTATCCCGAATATCGGCCATTGCCATCGGTGCACAGGGCAGGTCGGCCACAGAAAAACTGGTCATTTGGGCTTCCGGATACGCCCGTCCCATACTATCCGCGTCGATGACAGGCAGCCCCGCCAATATGGCCACCAATAAGGGAAGCAATCCGTTCCCGCCGCCAATTTCCAGCGCCATAACCGCGTCAAAATCCCGATTTTGAAACCGCTCCATGGCTCTCATCGGCTTGATCGAATTTTCCGGATTACTCAACCGCTCCTGTCCGACAATAGGCGCCCCCTGAGTAGACAGAACTGCGATACTCGCTGTATCCGGTAAATGATCCGGGTTCTGAAGAATAGCGCGATGACCCTCAGCATACAGTTTTCGCAGGTTCAAGAGGTTGAGATACGGCGACCCACCCCCGCCGGTTCCGAGAATCCATGCCCCCACAGCTAATGCCTCGATATCCTCTAACGTCAGAACACGCTGCCCCGGAGCGAGCGCTACTTTTCCTCCCTTTTCAAGGGCCGGGGTATCCTCTAATTCGAACATTGCTCAACAACGCTTTCATATCATCACTATTCAATTATTCTGAGCATAGACCGTGCGAAATTTTCAAAGAATACGTAGCTACACCTAATTTTTCCCTTTCCATTAAGGCATTTCATCCTAGTATATAAAAACCAATAGGTTGTACAAACAAGCAAAGAAGGGTTGAATGGGTCAGCGAATTACCTTTATTTCTATGGGACAAACGCCCCGCAACACCCTGATAAAGTCAATCTTGGAACATATCGACATGTCATGTGAGGTTACGGAATTTGGTGCTCTGGACGGACTAACCCGCACAGACATCACTGAATTGGAGCCGTCTGCCCATGAAGTCGGTATTTCCACGCTCCTGAACGATGGCACGGCTGTCGCCATTTCAGAAAGCTGGCTTAGACTACGTGTCAACGAATTATGCCAGGGGCGGGGAAAAAGCCTGTCAGATCTGACGGTTATTGCGTCAACCGGTGCCTTTGATGTGGGCAATACGAACGAATTTGTCATTCATAGTCAGAACACACTGGATCAGTTCATGGAAACCATGATCATTGCAGGACAAACTGCCGGCAAGATTGTTCCCTTATCAAGTCAGCCCTACCGGTTTGGTAAATCAAAGCACAGTTTTGCGACAGAGATATCCGCAGGATCAGGAGATATCAAGGCTTTGGAAAATGCGGCAGATAAGCTGAAATACTGCGATTTTCTGATCCTGAGCTCTATGGGTTATACAAATGAAGATCGGCAGATATTGTGCAAATTCGCAAATAAACCAGTTATTCTTGCTCATCGGATCGTCGCCGGTGTTATCAACAAAATTCTCAAGCAATCCTCGCCCACCTCGAACGGCGACAAACTGTTACAAGGGGGCACTCTAAGCAATCGGTTAAAGAAACTCACCAAACGGGAACGGCAGGTATTTGAATATGTCCTGGATGGGTTGGGCAATAAGGAAATTGGCCGAAATCTTGAAATCAGCTATCGTACTGTTGAAATCCACCGTGCCCGAATGCTAGCGAAAATGGGGGTATCCAATAGTCAGGAGCTTATGCGCCTGATCCTGCAAAATATCAGCAAAGCCAAAGCCAATTCAATCAATTGATGCTATTCCGCCTTTAACGGGATGGGCATTTCTGCTTGTGTTTCAGCCAGTTCCCTCTCTCGCGCAACCTTGATACAGCGGACCAGATGTCGGGACGGTAATTCGGTATTTGATATAGAAGACTGGTCACATAAACCGACAATTTTCTCGCGGCATCTCGATCCAAAAAAGCAACCTCTTGGCAAATTTAAAGGGCTGGGGATATCACCATGGAGCGGTTCTGAACGCCGTTTCTGATTAATTTCAGGCAATGGCACCGCCGCCAAGAGGGCTTTCGTATAAGGATGCTGGGGATTGCTAAATACGTCTTCTGTATCGCCCTGTTCAACAATCTGCCCCAGATACATGACGGCAACCTTATTGCAGATATGTCGAACCACAGCCAGATTGTGGGAAATAAACAGAAAAGTCAGATCCAGCTCAGTCTGAATTGATTTAAGAAACTCAAGGATCTGAGCTTGAACAGAAACATCCAATGCAGAAGTCGGCTCATCCAAAACCAGAAGTTCAGGATTGAGGGCGATGGCTCTGGCAATACAAACCCTTTGTTTTTGACCGCCGGACAATTCATGGGGATAACGGTATAAAAACTGCCTCTGTAACCCGACTATTTCGAGAAGCTCCTGAACTTTCCGCTTCAAGGCGCCCCCTCTTATTTTTGTTTGCAGGATCAATGGTTCTGCCACTGACCTGAAAATAGTCATTCTGGGATTAAGTGCCGAATGGGGGTCCTGAAATATCATTTGCGCTCGTTGCCGGTAACGCATCTCCTCCTTTGATGTCATTTTGGAAATTTCCTGACCATCAAAGACAATACGTCCAGACGAGTTTTTATTCAGCCGTAAAATCGTTTTACCAACGGTCGATTTTCCGGACCCGGATTCCCCGACCAGACCAAGGGCGTCTCCTTTTTCCAAACGAATATCGACCCCATTTACCGCCATCAATACCGCTTTTTCACCACTTTGACGGACAGGAAAACCGACTTTCAGATCTTTAACGTCAAGCATCCGTCATATTCCTTTCGCCAAATGGCAAAGCACTTCGTGATGCCCGGCATTGAAGCGTTTCAAGGGCGGCGGGTTATTGCACTGTTCATTGGCGCGCGAACACCGCTCGAAAAATCGACATCCCGCGGGCGGATTAAGAAGATTAGGAAGATATCCGGGGATACCCGACAGATCTTCTGGCGGCCGTTCCGGATGCGGAATGGATTTGAGCAACCCGTCTGTATAAGGGTGCTGTGGTTTGCCAAACACATCCTTGATCGTTCCATACTCCACGACCTCACCCGCATACATCACAGCAACCTTGTCACAGATCTTTGCAACAACGCCCAAATCGTGGGTTATGATAATTACGGACAGCCCCATCTGCGCCACTAACTCGGCAATCAAATCAAGGATCTGGGCCTGAATGGTGACATCCAACGCGGTCGTCGGTTCATCAGCAATTAGAAGTTTGGGATTTCCCGACAGCGCCATAGCGATCAAAACCCGCTGTCGCATCCCCCCCGACAATTCATGAGGATATCGGCTCAACTGTTTTTCCGGATTGGGCAGGTGCACTTTATGCAACATCTCTATGGCATGCAAACGGGCTTCCTTTTTATTTTTCCGCTGCGTTCTTGGCAGAAATTTCTGATGTGCCATAATCACATCCATCATCTGACTTCCAATCGAAAATACCGGATTGAGATAGGTCATCGGATCCTGAAAAATCATGGCGATCTCGACACCCCGAATAGATTGCATTTCCTTTTTCGATAACGTCAGCAGGTCTCTGTCTGCATAGAGAATTTCCCCCGAGACCACCTCAGCCGGTGGGCTTGGTAACAGGCCCAGAATATTGCGCACGGTTACAGATTTTCCGCATCCGGTTTCGCCAACGATGCCCAAGGCTTCCCCTTCTTTTACGGATAAATTCACATTGTTCAGCGCGTGATACACCCCATCGAACGTCTTAAAATTGAGAGAGTAATCTTTAATGCTCAGGATTGTATCCATGCCTATTCCCTCCCTCTGGGATCAAGAATATCCCGCAGGCCATCCCCCAACAGGTTGAACCCCAGAACCGTGAAATAGATGGCCAGACCGGGAAACATTGAATACCACCACCAGTCAGGAAGGTAGTTGCGCCCAATACTGATCATCGCACCCCACTCTGGATAGGGTGGTTGCGCTCCCAGTCCCAGAAATCCAAGGCTGGCGGCCCCAAGAATGGCCATCCCCATGTCCATACTGCCTTTGACGACAATCGGGGACATGCAATTAGGCAGAATATGAACGAACACTATTCTAAGTCGGCTAGCCCCAATAGAGCGGGCCGCTTCGACATAGATTTCATTTTTTAGGGATAGGGTTTTCGCTTGTATCAAGCGCACATATCCGGGCCACCATACCAGTGACAGTGCGAGCATGGCATTAAAGATACCCGGCCCCAGAACCCCGGCAATCGCAATGGCCAGAATAAGACCCGGGACCGACAGAAACACATCGGTTACCCGCATAATGATTTCTTCAATCCATCCGCCCATGAAACCCGCGATAATGCCCAGTGGCACACCGATGAGCATGGCAATGCCGGTTACAATCACACCAATCTGAAGAGAAATCTGCGCCCCGATCACCACACGGGTGAAGACATCATTTCCAACTTCATCTGTCCCAAACCAATGTTCCGCACTTGGCGGGAGAAGTTTTTTAGACAAATGCACCGCCCCCATCGCATCTTCCGGATAAGGAACAATGAAAGGACCAAAAATAACGAAGAACATAAAAACCGTTATGATGCCCAACCCGAACATGGCAGAGCCATTGCTTGAAAATGTTTTTGCATATAGCCGAAAGGTCCGGATTTTGCTCGCATGGCGATCCTGCCAACTGAAGTGATCTGGTTTTTCAAGGATGTCACTCAATGTCTCAACCCCCTAAGCCTTTTGAGCAATACGGGGATCCAGCCAGCCGTATAGTAAATCAATGACAAAATTGACAATCATGAACCACGCCCCAAGAACAAGCGTCGCTGCAATGACAGGTTCAAAATCTGACGCGGTCGCCGCCTGAACCGTATAGAGGCCAAGTCCCGGCCAATCAAAAACGGTTTCAATCAGAACTGTTCCGCCCAGCATCCATCCAAACCGAAGCCCGATCAGGGCCAATGACGGCAACATGGCATTTTTCAGCGCATAGAGATAAACGATCCGCGTCGCTGAAATACCCTGCGCTTTGGCGTTCGTGATATAATCCTGATTTAAGGTTTCCAGCATTTCGGCCCGATTGACCCGAATAATCGAAGCCAGTGCCGGAAAACAGAGAGCGATAGACGGCAAAATCAAGTGATGAAGCGCTTCAAAAAAGACTGCAAACTCAAAGGTCAGCAAGGCATCCAGCGTATACATCCCGGTAAGCGTGGTCGGCGGATCTGTCATAAGATCCAGTCGCCCCCCTAAAGGAAACCATCCCAGTTCCAGTCCAAAATAGAGTTGTAACATGAGGCCCAGCCAGAACATGGGAAGCCCCACACCGGACGAACTTAAAATACGTATGCAGTTATCAATCCAACTATTCTGCTGAACTGCGGAGATCACCCCAAGGGGAATTCCGATGAGAATAGACAAGGTTATTGAAAACAATACCAGTTCAAATGTTGCGGGAAAATACGTGATGATATCATCGAATACTTCCCGTGTTGTATGAATTGATGTTCCCAGATCCCCCCGCAAGATGCCTGTCGTATAAATGAAGAACTGCTCGGGTATTGATTTATCAAATCCTCTTTCTTTACGGATCTGGTCAATCATTTCCGATGTCGCATCCGGACCCGCCGCCAAGGCGGCCGGATCCCCTGGGGTCACATGCGAAATAAAAAAGGTTATGACCAGGAGGCCAAAAAGCATCCCGACCATTAAGACACTGCGTTTCAGAACCATGTTGACCATATCAGTTCCCAAAAAAAACCGGACCTGCGGACAGGTCCGGCTGATCACCTGAAGCGTTATTTACCAATACCCAGGCCGTATAAATCGATTTCTGCTGCCATTCGGACCGGGCTATATGTAAATCCTGTTACATAATCCCTGTAGGCAATGAGCCGTTTCCTCATCATGCCAAAGATTTCAGGCTGATCATCCACAATCATACGCTGAATATCTGCGTAAAGTGGCGCCCTCTTTTCCCATTCTGTTGTATTACGGGCCAGCTCAATCAACGAAGTGACTTTTGGATTATCGTAAAAGTGCGATCCGTAATACTTACCCCATGAATTCGGATGATATTGATAGGCCACTGCATCCGGATCTATGGAAACCGGCGTTGTGAAAATCGCCGTAATGTCGGCAGCCGTTTCCGGTTTTGATCCTCGTGCAACAATATTAGGCCATGTCAGAGGCACCATATTGACCGAAATGTTCAGCGCCTTCAGATTGTCGATAAGAACCAAACCCATTTTGCGGGTCACTTCAAAGCCTTGAACATAGACATAGTCCAAAGTAATGCCGCCCTCTGGATAGCTGGATTTCGCCAGATATTCCTTGGCTTTTACCACATTGTATCGCGGGATTTCCTCAACGCTGATTTTTCCCTTAATTCCATCTGTAAACGGACTGGTTTGCAACTCCGCCTTGTCATTGAAAATCTTGAGTAAACTGTCGTAATCAAAAGCAAAGGCGACGGCTTTTCGCAAATTCTTGTCCGACATGTATTTTCCCTTGGTATTAAACTTGAGTCCAAAGGAGGTCAGTGCCGGTTCAGTGGATGTTTTGATCCCTTTCGTTTTCGAAACCTGATCAAATTCATCCGGTGACAGCCCAAGAACGATATCAGCCTCACCCCTGAGCAAAGCGGCTCGTTGTGCTGATGACTCCCGAATAAGTTTATATACAACACCGCGAATATTGGCGCCGGTATCCCCGTCTTTCCAGTAGTCTTTTACTCTCTCGAGTTCGTAAAGTGTTCCTTGTTTAAAGCGTTTTAGCCGATAAGGACCACTACCCGCCTCATTCTCAATCATCCATTTCTGACCCAGATCACCCTCTTGCGTATTTGCGGCGATCTGCGCGGGGTTCATAACGTACCACCAAGGCAAAAACGAAAGAAACGCACCATACGGTTTTTCGAGATTAAACCGGATGGTATGGGGGTCGACGATTTCAATCCCTTCTTGTTTCAAGAAACCGGCGAGCATCCATGAGGGGCCTTTATTAATCTGCATCGTTCGCTTAAAAGAAAAAGCAACAGCCTCGGCCGTTACCGGATCTCCGTTGTGGAATTTAGCATTTTTGGCCAGATTAAATGTCCAGCTCTTACCATCTTCGCTCACGTCCCAGCTTTCCGCCAACCAGGGAACGACTCTGGGCGGTGTCCCCTCATATTTGACCAAACCGTCATACAGGGCCTGCTGCATCATCCGGATAGAGGCATTGTATTTAATACTCGGATCCAGAGTATCAACGGGCTGCCGGCCAGCCACCACCAGAACCTTTTCACCATCAACTCTTTCGAACGCGTGGGTGTTATTAACATTTCCAACCGCGACAGCTCCCAAAGCCAGGCACCCTGTTATTGCGCCGCTCGTTAGTCCTTTAAGCCAATGCTTCATCGTAAATCCCTCCCGGATTTCAGCACGAAATTCTACTGCGAATATGCAAGTGACGAACCGTTCTCCCACGAGATCAAAACAATATGTTTTTGCTCTCTTGATTTTCTTGTTTTCAGCGGAACAGCACCTACAGCGTATTCATTAGGATGAACCCAGCCTGAAAAATTGAAAATACGTACAAACGCGTACTATGAGCAACATCTCATATTATTATCTATAAGTTGAATTAAATCACATTATTTCTCTATTCCCGTCCTGTTTTTACTTAGATTTTAGTAGTAAAGGCATGGATTATTCATGACATTAGAAAATATTATTGAAGATTTTACGCGAGAATTTGGCGAATCTAATTTAGAACCGCAACACAAGGTCATGATTATGTGGCTGACACGAATTGCGAGTAACGAAAATGACCGTCCCATTTATTTTTGGAACAAAAAAGGTCAAAAAGCGGCCAAGTCCTTATGGCCAGACAATGTCTTCGCCCCCATTCTGGCAGAGTTGATGGGAGGTCCCCTTGACAATCAGGTCAGAGCCATGCTGGAGACCAAAAAAAAGGGAACAGCCGAACAGAAAGCGTTGGATTTCGTTTACAACAAATACTTTGGGATATTATCCAAAACCTTCAAGAAATTCAAAAAACCGGGCAAAGAAACGCCTGAAGACTTCAAACATTATAAAGAAGCTCTCAAGAAAATCCTGACGAGTATTGGGGTGCCTGACCGAAAAGCAAAGAAATTCTCTTTAAAAAAACTTCCCAGTCAGATTGTAAAAGATTTCCGCTGGGCGCTGGCGAATTGCGTCGTTCGAGACAATAAAGAAGATTTACTTCAGCCCATTGGGGAAATCAGAAAGCTGGAAGACCTGATCCGTTTTTCGAAATCCGCCGGTCTACGCGAACTCCACCGCAATATTGAGGCCGTCGATTATCTCCTTGGATCAGATCAGAGCGCCGACGGAAGTCGTTATCTGGTCGAAACCGTCGCGCACGATCACATACCGCCCTATGTCGCGGTACAATTAGCCACCCTTAAAGAGGGAAAAGAAATCAACCGACCAGCCCCGTTCGACCCATTGGCCGCAGCCCCTGCCAAGCTAACCATCAAATGTAATCAAAAAACCCTAAGAAACCTAAAATCACGAGACGCCAAGACGTTCCTCTCCTCATCGAAAACGGCTCGGGACGTGCAAAACTTCATCGCGGAAATGACAGCGGTCATTCACGCACACGAGGAGAATTTGCGCCTCGAACAAAAAGGGACCTATGACGATAATCACATTGAGCAAATTCGGAACGATATTTCGTTAGTGACGTCACTACTTGCCCAAGCCGTTGAAAAAGCAGCAAAATCGGGTCCTGCTTCGCCCGTGGCATCTGGAACACCCGCCTTGGCAGCTTCCGCGTCCTCCGATCGTATTTTTTCTGATCAGCTGGAACGCTGTTTTCAGGCTGGCAAGGGAATTGATGATTACAGAACCTTTGTCGAGGCTGTCGTAGCAGAAAGTCACAAAATCTTTGCTAGTCTGTCTGGCCCTGACGACAATTTCATGAAGGCCTGCGAATATGAGGCCGTTAATGCCTTGATTGCCGGTGATTTGCATAGACTGGACCCGGTTAACGGCGATGCCTCCTGTCAGTTCCGCGTCCCATTTGTTGCCGATTTATACGCGGCGGTTATCAAAGAGTTTGACCCCGCTGATCTTGCCGCAGCCGCTGACGAATACAAACGCAACGGCATTAACGTCATCGATTTCATGGCGCAAACCAGTCAAAAGACGGTGTCTTCAAAACAATCCCCTGCCATGAAAAAGATCAGTAAGCAGATTTCCCATAAATTCACGACATTTGATTTGAAAATACCTGAAATCCCTGCGCAGGATATCTGCCCGACCCTTGAACTCGATAACATGCCAGCGTTTAAAAAAGCGTACGAAACTGTTCTGGAAATCATTTCAACCCTAACTCTTTCAACGATGACCGGTTTTGCATCAGCCGAGCCAAAATCACTTGAAGAAGTTTGGAAAAATGTACAGGACGTTCCTGCCAGCTATATGACGACCAAATTCGAGCGGGTTTATTTCTCTGAAACCAGCACGCTGCGGTATCTTACGCTTTGTCGGGCCCTCACCGTTAAAAGACTGTCCTTTTACGATGATTTTTACGTCACGTCACATGTGATTTCAAAAGAGTTTCCCGTGATGACCGAAAGCGACATGCAGGAAATATATGTAGAATTAGCCTGGTATTCTTCTGCCTATATCAAGGCCATTTTTACGGATATGGTGGATCTACCGTATGAGAGAAGCGGCCCTGCTGATGACCTGAATTTTGACTATTCCCAACTTGCCCATGAGGACGGACGTTTTCACCTTTGTACCGATCAGGTCGACAACGGCTTTAATCCCGCCGCCGAGCACATGAACGAGATGCTTCAGGAAACCGAATGGTACTACATTCCAAAAACCGCTGCGGGCAATGTCATATCCTATTATGAAAACAAACGGTTGCTATATATGTATCTGTTCGTTCGCCAGATGCCAATTATTCTTGATTTGCGACGGATTATTGCGACGCCGACAGGCATAGATCAATATGCCTACGCCTATTCAGGCGGCGGCGTTTATTATTTTACTCCTTGCCCGAAAACAAAACGGTTTGTCCATATTCCTGCCGACCAATTGACACAGGAACAAGCCTGCACACAAGGATTGTGCATTGAAGGCTATAGCATGATGGTCGACAAGAAAAGCAAGGCTCATGAGGGCCTTCCTGACTTTGCAATGGAAAAAGACTATTCAAAATTCGAGGCGGCGCTTTTACAGAAGACCGACCTGATCGATCAGATTTTGATTACAACAATGTCTCATCCACCTGCAACGGGCAGTACCGTTCGGCGTTCAAACGATACGCAACACTATATGCGCAAAGCCCCCCATGACAATAATGGCTTCACCAAACTGACAAATGACGACGCCATTAGTCTTTACGCCCGGACACGATACTTCGATGACCATGAACCCAGCGTTGAAGCAGAGACGCCCGCAACCGATCTATATCTAAGCGAAAAATACGCAGATATTTCGGATTTTGATCTGGAACTAACCGGTGAAAAACGCGGTTTTCTGCCCCTCTTTGCAAATTCTTATAACGGAAATGAATGGAACCTCGAAAAAGAACGCGCGCTGATTGCTGCCATCAGTGAAGAAGCCGGATATCGCGGATATTTCTACGCCAAAATGGGGAACGATAAACAAGGAAACAGCTGCTATATCAGAAATGCCGTCACGTATCTTCTGACCTGCCGACATCTATATGTAAGCAGCTTTGAAAGAAAAATGGGGCATTATCAGGCATTCCACAAGATTTTAGGAAAGCCTGACAGTCAGAGAAAGTCTAAGGACCGCTACTTGTCACCAAACAGCGGAATTGATGGCAATCTGTTTATGGAATAAGTCTGGAGCCAACGGATGTTGCGCCGCTCTCTTTATCTGAGAGCGGCGTTTCCAAATGCAAAAGCCTGCAAGGCCAATCCACCCGGCATGCTTGGCCAAACATCAGTGTAATCACTGAAAAAATGGCAGTTTTTCTTTAACATTCAAGCGATATATGCACCCTGCTCTCAACTCATTCCCTGAACCGGCAGTCAATATTCTCTAATCCGATTTGGCGACTCTTCGCACCCTTCAAAAACTGTTTTGAAAGATAATGAACACTTACAATGTACAAGATAGGCACCTCTTGATTATGGGAGTAAATACCTGAGTCAAAAGGAAATATCTTGCACATATAAAGAGAGGTCAAATCGTTCGGCCGTTTTTTTAATGGGCTAGTCCTGATCGGTATATCTTTGAATTTTGTGCTGAACAAGGGTCACCGCCGATACATATCTTAGGAAAAATACGGACAACCAGTCGACCAAAACAGATCGGTTTTTGTTGAATATATAAATCGGTTTCAACCCAAAGATGGAACGCAGCTTCGCACTATAGAACTCCTTCGAATATCGAAAGGTCGTGGGCAAATGATGGTTTTTGCCATGTTTATATAACTCGCTGCAGGTTAAATAATTCGTGAAAAAGAAAATGTAGTCAGCATGGCGTTGTGCGAATTTTTCAACAGAAAGGGGGCTCTTTTTATTATGGTGTTTGTATTTTCCAAGGCCGAGCCAGCTAAGAAGACGGATATAGGAGACCAGCATATCATGGTTCGAAATTCTGTGGACCCAGGGTAAATGCAGGTGAACCTCGTACACACAATGTTTTGACGGGAAAAGATGCACCGCAATGCCATTATCACGCAGAGTTCTGTATGTTTCGGCAAAAAACATCGGATGGTCTGCGACATGTTCCAGCACTTGATTGGACAGGACAATATCAAAAAATCCATCCGGATAAGGCCACGGCTCATCCGCTGAGATTACCCGCAGCCTTTCCTGCCAGGGAATGTTCGGAAAGCTTTCTTCCAACAGGGCGATGGTCTGTGCGAAATACCCTTCTGATTGCACACCATGATCGTCAACATCAAATCCATATATCTCGAATTTCATCGCCGGATTAAGAACGCCGATATTCGCTGTCAAATACTTGATCAGATGGCCATCCCCACAACCAATATCAAGAACCCGAACCGTGTCGGCCAGTTCCAATTTTGCAAGTTCAGTATTCAAAACGCTCAGTAAATGTTGGTGCGTTATGCTTTCAGCTTCACTAATCATATGCCCCGCCAGAATTCCCCCAGATCGACACTTTACCGAAATCGTACCCGCCTTTTTTACGGCGTCTTATTTTGTGGCGCCTTATAGTGTCTTGCAGGTCAGTCCCTCATGCCGTTGACAAAGGGTCCAAACAAGAAAAACAAACCTTCTTGCTGTTGTTGAAATCAAAGTACCTGCGCCGATAATACAGGGTAATCTCAAATAAATTTCTATCGCAACCCCTTTATGGCCAATAATTATTTTTATTTTTATTTTGTCTAAATTAGATATAGTTCATTATAGACAGTAGGGTTAAATCAGTTTCCAGAAGTAATTCGCCAATAACAACGGATTATAGGGCTTGGTATGGATTTTAACGAACTGCTTATTCAATTAGGCGAAACCATCTCGCGAAGGCGGCGTTTGTTTTTGGTGTTTTTTATTGTCTGTTTCTTAGCGGCTATCGTCGGCGCCTATCTTAAGCCCCAAAAATTCGAATCTCAGGCGACCATCTATGTCACACTGGCCTCACCGCGCCTCGATACCTCCCAATCAGAAGAAAAGAACAATCTGGCCATAATCCAACCCTCGGAGTTTGTGGCATCCCAAGTTGAACTGATGCAAACCAAAAGCCTTGTCGAGGAACTAGTGGATACAGTACCCCCCTGGATTTTTGAACGAACACCCTCCTCTAAATGGTATATCCGCATGATAGTTGGTGTGGCCGATTTTTTCCTGCGTGGTTTGGACACCTTACTTGTCAAAATGAAGCTGATCGAACCTGAGAACAAGCGTTATGAGCGCATCAAACTCATCGAAGACAATCTCAAGATTTTCCCCGTTCGTAAATCGCAGGTAATTGAAGTGAGCTTCACTTCAAAAAATCCCGCGGTCCCTCAAGTCGTCCTAGAAACATTTATCGACATCTATCGGACCCGGCTAGCCAAATTGCGGTCTACCTCTGAGGGGGCAACCGTCTATTTGCAACAGGCCGAAAAGCTCAGTACGGAACTGGCAAAAGCAGAGCAGGCCCTGGCAGATTTTATGGCCGAAAAAAACGTCTTTGATATCGAGGCTGAGAAAGCGCAGATCCTCACCCGACTGGATAGTTTTGCCCCCCTTATAAACTCCCTAAAAGCGGCTAGCAAAAATGCAGACAGGCTGGAATTTACAGTAACCAGTTTTGCCGCCCCGCCGCAAATTCTTGAGAAAATCACCACCCTTAACGGTTTACTGATCGAGCGGATCCGGCTGGCAGCGAGTTACACGGAAAACCAGCGCGATGTCCTGCGATTGGACAAACAGATCTCAAGCCTGCGTGAGGCTTTGCGCGGCGATTTTGAGCGTTTAAGTGATGTGATCGAACAAGACCGGGCCAGACTTGAATACCTACAGAAAATTCAACCCCGCTACGATTGGCTGTCCCGTCAGACCCGTGTGCTGGCGGCTTCGTATGAAACTTACAGCAAGGCCGCAAAAGATCGAGAGACCTTTTTTGATCGCGACAATCAAATCCTGACTCAGGTTATTGATGCCCCGACCGTTCCATATCATCCCCTGAAACCCTCGCGGTTGTTTCTTGTGATCACCGGTTTTTTTCTATCGTTAATGCTGGCGATGGCAGCCGCCCTGATTACCGAATGGGTATTCCGCATCCGAAGCCTGTACGCCACATCGAATAACAAGATGCCGGGACAGTCCGGGCCTTCTGGAAAACCCGCCTCACCCGCATTACAGGATGCAGGGACGGCCGCTGATGATGGCACCCAAACGGCCACATTGCGACCAACTTCTAAGTGGCCTGTTCACCCCAATTCATCTGTTGGAGATTGAGACCCATGGCATCTGCAAGAGAATAACCAATGACCCAATGGGCAGAAAATCGCGGAACGGAGAGATATCTGGTCCTGACATTGGTCATTTTGGGCGGACTGATTGCTTTCGCTTTCGCCATCACAAACCCAATATTCGTTGGCGCCCTTCTGGGATTACTTGCAGCCGGTATAGCATTTGTCTGGCTCAGCTTCGAACGACCGCTTGTCTCGCTGATAATTGTCACCGTTGCGCAGGTTTTAATCCCGCCCTACATACGATTGCCCATTCCTGGATTACCGCCTGTGCCATTGGCACTGCTGTTGATGGCCATATTTTGCAGCATAGTCATTCTAAAAGGAATGCTGAAGCCTGCTCGCATTGACATTGGCAGGGACGAGCGGTTATTGACCCAAACCCTCCTTCTATACAGCGCTGTTCTGCTCTTCACTACGACCATCGGAACGTCGGATCTTTCGGCCATACAGATGTGGATAAAAACCGGGTTTATTCCTGTTCTGATGTATCTCATTGTCGTTCGGATAATTAACAGCATCGACGCCTTTCAGCGCCTCCTGGATATGTTGCTCCTGTCAGCGGTCGCCTGTGGTGTTCTTGCCGTTCATGAATTTGTGACAAACACCAACATTGTCGCGCTTTATTTTGCACCAGAAGTGTCTCCGGAAGATGATTTTTTTCTCTGGTATTTGGTGGCGGGGGAACGAGAAACCCTTGAACAGCCCTACCGTGTGTTCAGTTTCTTCACCCAACCACTGGAATTTTCTGCCTTCATGATAATGATGATGCCTTACGCCATTCTCAATTTTGTAAATCAAAAACCATTAGGACGGCGGTTAATGTATGGGCTGGCAATCATTATCGTTTTTGCCGGTTATGTTGTCACATTTTCACGCGGCCCTACGCTGGCACTGATTGTTACGATCTTTGTCCTCGCAGTCCTTGAAAAGCCGCTGCGAAAATGGGTCATGGTTGGTATCACCTGTTTAACAATTCTATCCATTAGCGCGTCTCCCTGGATTATCGATCAAAAATTGATGGATCGAATTCAAGGCACTGAAAATGTTTCCCTTCGGTTTCAGCTTTGGCAGAACGGTTTAGCAATTTTCCAGAAAAATCCCCTATTCGGGATCGGCTATGGCGCTTACCCCTCCCATCACGTTAAATCCATTCGAGAAAACAAGATCGGTCCAATGTACGAATATCATTGGAAACGAATAGAATTGGTAACAACGGTCGAAAATATCTATGTCACCCTTGCCGCCGAAACCGGCTTGGTCGGCCTGACAGCTTTCTTTTTCATGTTGTTCAGATATTTCAGCATCATACGAAAAATCCTGCGGCAAACACTCTCCGTCAAGACACGTACATTGGCGCTTGGGTCCTTGGGGGGGGTTCTCGCCTATCTGCTCAGCGGCATGACCGTCGCCAATATTTTGGGCTACACCATCTCTATTATATTCTTTGGCGTATTCTTGGCCGCAGCGGCCATATTACCCCGCAGCCTGCCAGACAAGACGCGCCCACCAGCCCGTTTGCAACCGCACTAACCAACCCAGGATAACCATAAATGCTCTTTAATTCGTATAGCTTTATTTTCCTGTTTTTACCGATCGCCTGGATCGGTTATTGGATCGCCCGCGGGCGCAGCAATGAATGGGGAATGATCGCGCTCAGCATAGCGTCCCTTTTCTTCTATGCGTATTGGGATGTGAGATTTCTGCCCGTCCTTCTTTTCTCGATCGGCATAAATCACTTCGTTGCGGGCATGATCACCCGAATAGGGCAGTGGCATTCACGCAGTTGGCTCATGGCTGGGATTGTCTTTAATCTCGGTTTGCTGGGTTTTTTCAAATATATGAACTTCTTTTCAGAAGTAAGTGAAAGCCTGACTGGTGTCGCGATCCTGTCTGTTCACATCCTGCTACCCATCGGAATTTCTTTTTTCACGTTTCAACAAATCACCTATCTTATAGATGCCTATCGCGGAAAAACGGCCCGCTATGATCTGCTGCACTACACGGTCTTTGTCGCTTTTTTTCCGCAACTGATTTCCGGTCCGATCGTTCATCATTCTGAAATGATGCCACAATTCAAAACGGCGTCACGCCCAGAGGCTCGAAGCATTGCAATCGGCTTAAGTATTTTCATCGCCGGTCTGTTCAAGAAACTGGTTCTGGCAGACAATATAGCCCCCTTCGCCAGTGCTGTTTTTGCCGCAAGCGATAGCGGCGCAGACGTTACTTTTGTCGAAACCTGGGGGGCGCTCGTCGCGTTCAGCTTCCAGATGTATTTTGATTTCTCAGGGTATAGCGATATGGCCATCGGATTGGGGCTAATGTTCGGTATTCGCCTGCCGATCAACTTCAGAAGTCCCTATCAGGCGCTATCAATCCGCGAATATTGGCAACGCTGGCATATTACCCTGGGCCGGTTTTTGACGGATTATGTGTATATACCGCTTGGCGGCAGCCGGGTGACGCTTCCCAGAAATCTTGCCAATCTAATAATCTTAATGTTTCTAAGCGGGATGTGGCATGGTGCGGGTTTAGGCTTTATTTTATGGGGTCTTTTGAACGGGTTCTGGCTGTGCTGCAATGTGATCATGTCGCGGATCAATCAGATGCTGGGCATCACCCGGGGCAGTCTCATTCCAGCGCCTGTCGCCTGTATCATGACCTTTTTAGCCGTCTCATTTGGCTGGTGTTTCTTTAAATCCGCTAATTTTGCAGGGCTTGTCAATATGACGGAAACGGCCATGGGGTTTAACGGATTAACGCTGCCTGCCAGTTTCGCCTTGGAACTGGGCAGCTTCGCCCCAGTACTGGAATTCCTTGGTTTTTCCTTTTCCGGGCCCGGTCATGTTGCAATTGGAGAGTGGGCGACCCTTGGGGTACCGATGATAATTGCCTCCTTTTTGATTGTCTGGACAATGCCAAATACAAACCAGTTATTCCTCTCGAACGATCCGGAATATAACGTGGAGGAACAGGGGTTTCTCATCTGGCGGCCAAACATGGTGGGCTTTGTCTCCGTCTCCGGCATTTTCTTCTTCGCCATGCTTTTTGCGAGTTCAATCAGCGAATTTCTGTATTTCCAATTCTAGGATGGCCGACAATTAGATGCATAGAGAAATCACCATAACAAACACCCACAATGCCAAACTTTTCTCGATTTTGATCGTTCTGGTTATGGCCTTATGCGCCATTGGCATCAGCTTATTCGGCAACAGTCTCGGACCTCCGGTCGGGGATCTCACCCGGATTGGTGGTTTGTCCGAAAAAAACTATGGTTTTCGTCGCGAAGGTATCGGATTTACTGACAATCATTTTACCGTATTGAGGTATGACGACCTTATGAGCGGGAAGGGAAAAGGCCAGATCCTTACCTTCGGTGATTCATTCTCGACCCCTAAAGATCATAATATCACCTGGCAAAATACACTTTATGAGAAATCCGGACTGACAATTGATTTTGTAGAAATTGAAACACTGAAAGAGATTCGCAAGTTTTTCCAATCAGATACCTTTCGAAAAGCACCTCCAAAGGCAATTATCCTGGAAATGGGGGAACGCACGATCTTTCGTCGCGCGCTCCCAAATATGGAGCAGGTGAACTGCGCCATGCCACCCAAACAACCAGCGCTTACCCTGTCTCCTCAAACTGTCCCGCGCATCCGCTGGAAGCAGCGCACGGACTTTGCGAGTTTTGACGAACGGCTCTCCTGGGGGGCTCTTGCTTTACGCTTTCGCCTGCTCAAACCAGGTAAAACAGTGGACGTTGCTTTGTCACGGTCCGATCTTTTTTCCAGTTCACGCTCTGATCGGCTATTAATCTATCAAAGCGACATTATTCGGCATACAGAGCGGGCCTTTTTACCAATGGAACCAGAGGTTGCCGCAAAAAAAACCCTATGCGCCATGCATGATGTGATCAATGCCGCAAATGGATTATCACCTGTGTATCTATTGATTGCCCCCGACAAACGATCCGTCTATACCCCGTGGATACAAACCGGCCTACCGCCAAAAGCCATCAATTTTCTGGAGGTCTTCTCCAAGCAGGCAGGCAGCTATTACATTGACGTCTTCTCACCGCTATCAGCCGCAGTCCATGCTGGCAAAAAGGATGTTTATTTTCCGAATGACACGCACTGGAGTGCGGAAGGTCATGCAATCGTCGGCAGCGTAATTGCCGAAACCCTAGGTCGGTAATTCCGCTTCTAGCTCAGACTCCATATCCCTCAATATTCAGTTTCACTAATTTATTGTTGACGCATCGCGTTTTATTTATTCTAATTTAACATTCTGTAATGTTTTGTAACTTTCTTACTGATTATGGCCTGAACAAAAATTTGGGAAATGCGTCCATAGGGGGGAGGCTAGTATGAAGATCGCAAGCATTAGAATTCCTCGTACAGCACAAACGATATTTTTTGTGGATCTGCTGGTTATCGGAACGATGACCGGACTGTTTGCGAACGCTATTTTCGAGCTTGCGAATACCTCCGCTATTGACGCGCCAACAAGATTTCAATTTACCCCGATCATGGGAAATGTTGCCGCTATCGTTTATGGCCTGTCAATTCATGCGGCCTTGTTTTCAATGGGTCTTTATCAACGCAGATATATGCGCGGTATCGGACTACTGAAAAGCGGAATAACAGCGGGATTATTAACCTGGCTGCTTGTAGCGTGGCCAATGGCAACAGCTGGTTTACTGCACAACCATGTCCCTACCTTCCATTTTCTGCTGGTGCATGTCATTCTATTTGCCCAATTAATCTGTGTCCGCCCGATCGTCTGTTTCTATTTTCGTCGGTTTGCCAAAAAACGCCGTGTCGCCTTGGTCGGTTCTGAAGCCATGCATTCGATTTTTATGGATATAATTCGCCAGACCACACCAACAGAATTTGAAGTGGTTCGAAACAAATACGTGGATTGCAAACTGGCAAAAGACGACTTGAGAACGGTTCTGAAGGATCTGTGCAAACAAGACGATATTGATCAGGTTATCGTCGACCTTCCACCCAGAGACATAAATGCACTATACACCCAGAGCGAGCCAAACCAGCCGGGCAGCTTACCTGTCAAACTCACCACCATTTCCAACACCATAGAACAATGTGCCCGCTGGTCAGAAACCGAAGATAAAGACCTGACGGTTGCTCGCGTTCAGAGCCAACCACTGGCGCGACGCGCAAAATATCTTGCGGAAATTTTCATTGCGCTTTGCGGTGTGATCTTTGTTCTCCCGGTTATGATCGGCGTTGCCCTTGCAATTAAACTGGATGACGGCGGACCAATTTTATACCGCCAAAGAAGAGTTGGTAAAAATAATCGTGTGTTTGACGTTCTGAAATTTCGATCAATGCGTCAGAATGCCGAAGCCGATGGAAAAGCCCGCTGGGCCAGTATCGGAGACAGCCGTGTAACCCGCATCGGGCGTTTCATCAGAATGACCCGTATGGATGAATTGCCGCAACTCATTAATATCATTCGCGGTGACATGGCTTTGGTAGGACCACGACCTGAACGGCCTGAATTTGTAGAGCAGATCGCCGAGGAAATTCCGGGCTATAGACTTCGTTTGAGCGTGCGTCCGGGCCTCACTGGATGGGCACAAATCAACATGTCTTATACCGCCAATATGGCGGAGACGATCCGCAAGACCCAATTGGACTTATATTATATCAAAAACTGGTCTCTATGGCTGGATCTGGCCATTATTATTCAGACTGTCCGCATCGTCCTATTTGCGGAAGGGGCTCGTTAGTTTTGACGGTACAGGGCTTCGTTCTCATATTTTCAAAATCGAATACGGGGGCGTGTTACCGAACCGCAATGATGCCACAGGAAAGATTGATCGCTTCAGGACTGTCAGGCAGCCTTTTTAAATGTTTCAAACGATAATGAAGAGAAGGCTAATACAAATGGACCGCTCAGGCATATTATTTTCGCACACAAGGCTGTTTATAAAAATGGTCCTTAAATGTCTGTTGATGCCTGTCGGTTTGTTAATCCCCGGAAAAAATAAAGGTTTACGCGTTCTTTTTTATCATCGGGTCAATTCGTTTGCGTTTCACGAACTGGGCCTTGTCTCGCGAGAGACAACCGTACGGGAAACCGCTTTTGAACGCCAACTTGCCCATCTGGCGCGCTGTGGATATCGCTCGGTTACGGTTGATGAATTTGAAAAAATGAGAACCGGAAAGCAGGCCATCGACCCGAAGGCAATTTTGATCACGTTTGATGATGGATATGCGGACAATCTGGAATGTGCTGCGCCTTTGCTCAAAAAATATGGATTTACTGCCATTGTATTTGTCGTCACTGACATGATCGGTGGAAATAATGCCGTCTGGCCGATGAGTGACGCTGAAGAATTTGGTCGGATGATGGATGTTCAGGCCCTGCATCAATGGGTATCAGAAGGCCATGAAATTGGCTCGCACAGCTGTTCACATCCAAACCTGACAACACTCGCGATGCCCGCTTTAAAGCACGAAGTCAGTGCGTCGCGCGCCTATATTGAATCAGAATTCAAACGCTCCTGCACGGCCTTTGCCTATCCCACCGGGGATGTAAATGATCAGGTTTCCGGTGCTGTCGAAAATGCTGGCTACAGCCTCGCCTTTACAACCCGTTCCGGCGTCAACAAAGCGCAGGCTCAGCCCTTTAGAATTGACCGAACAGAAGTTTCAGCCAGTGACCCCTATTTCATCTTCTGCTTAAAAATAAGAGGCGTATACGACTGGCTGGGCTTTCGCGACACAATGCTCTACCGAAATACACTGCGCAAGACCTACACATTGTTTGCTCGCAAAAACAGAACCACTCATAAAGTGACGACATGATGCTAAATCGTTATTCTGCTAACACACCTATCCGCATTGCAATCCTTGTCACCCGTATGGATATTGGGGGTGTCCCCGACCATATCATGACATTGCTCGACGGGATGAGTGACGGAATGAACGTAACCCTGATAACGGACAGCCTTCACCCGGAGCACCAAAACGCCATAGAGGCCAAAGGCATCAAGATCATCTTTCTTCCAATGAGCCGGTTGCTTGATATCCGCGCCGACATAAAAGCGCTACGGCAGCTTCGCCATATCCTGAAGGAAGGCGGCTTTGATATTCTGCATACACATATGTCGAAAGCCGCTCTTCTCGGCGCCATTATCGGCACCCTTTCCCGCGATCTCATTGTTGTTAATACCGCCCACAACCTTGGTTTTATTGCCATGCCCCAACGCTGGAAGAAACTTGTTTTCTGGGCTTATGACAAGATCATCAGTGCGCTTGGCATTGATGCGACAATCACAGTTTCACAACGGGTTGCAGATGCGGTCATTCACGCAGGCATCCTGCCTCGCAATCGTGTATTTGTCATTCCAAACGGCATTCGGCTACAGAGTTTTTCAAGTCGGGCCGCAGAAGACAGCAGCTTCCGGCAAGAGATTATTGGTAATGAAGGATCTGGAAAAATCATCATCTGTGTAGCACGACTGGTCTGGTTTAAAGGCATTGAAACGCTGATTGACGCCTTCGCCCTTGTCGCCAAAAATCATCCCGACGCGCATCTTGCCGTTGTTGGCAGCGGCGAACTGGAGGAAAGCCTTCGCGCTCAGACACGCCAACTCTCTTTGGAAAAACATGTTCATTTTTGCGGGGAAAGACGAGATGTGCCAGCCCTGTTAACTGCCTCCGATTTATTTGTTTTATCATCAGTATCTGAGGGACTACCGATTTCGCTTCTGGAAGCCATGGCGGCTCGCCTGCCGATTGTCGCAACCGATGTAGGGGGTGTTTCCGAAATGATCATTGCTGGAAAAACCGGCCGGATCGTTCCCGCTGCAGAGCCGCATTCCCTCGCCCAACATATCTCTGATCTTCTGGCTAACCCTGATCTCTGCCATCAGTATGGAGAGGCCGGATTTGACCTCTTGAACGAAAAATTTTCTCAGCAGGCAATGGTCGCCCAAACGGAAATTCTGTACCAGAACCTTGTTCTTGCCCAAAGCCGGGAGGTCGTCCATGCATGAACGCCTCTATTGTCCCGGTGAAGATGACGCCGCCCTGCTCAGCCTGCGGGCAAAAGTATGGGGCGCAGACCATCCCCATACTAATCCGGCTTTCTTCAAATGGTTGTTCCGGGACAATCCAAATGGAGAGGGTTCCGGGATCTTGAAAATCCGGGACGATACCATCATCGGATTTGCGGGCTTTATCCCGCGGCCCTGCCAGGCAGGCGAACAGACCTTAAAGATGGCCCACGGCCTGGAATTTATGGTCGATCCTGAAACCATGCGCCACTTGAACCGCGTACCTTTTCAACTAATGGCCGCCCACAATCAGCGCATTGAAGAGGCGGGGAATGACTTTGCCATAAATTTTCCAAATGACAGTTCCGTTCGGATGTTGACGTCCAAGCATGTGGGCTATCAACAGGTTTTCGAACCCCAACTAATGGTGCGCCCTTTACCAGGCTTTTCATTTCTGACATTTGAAAAAGGCGCCATTTTCAGTCAAATTTTAAAAACCTGTGCAGCAAACCTCGCCTCTGTTTATTCCACCCTTATTTCATTACGCTTCAGAAACGATATTCAGATTGAGGAACTGGAAAGGTTCGATGATCGATTTGATGACTTGAATAAACGGCTCGCCAGTGACGGTAAAATTCGCCTAAACCGGGATTCAAAAACACTGAATTGGCGGTTTTGTCAGCACCCAATATATCAATACCAAAAATATGCAGCAATACAGCAAGGCCAATTGGTTGGGTATATCGTCATGAGCCCACGGCAACTGTTTAACACAAAGGCCGGACTGATTTGTGATCTATCCGTCGAGGGAAATGACCCGCGGGTGATTGCACTGCTTGTCAATGCGCTTTGCAAAAGGAAAGAGGAAAAAATTTCCATCCTTGTGGATCAGCAAATCCCGGGCAGCGCCCAAATGCGTGCATTGACACGGTGCGGTTTCTTTAAAATACCGCCAAGCCATAACCCCAAGCAATTCCGTATGGTCGCCCGTGTTTCGACAGACCGCGGCAAGGTTGCCTCTCATCCCGATAATTGGGCCTTTTCTTGGGGGGACATGGATGTTGTATAAGCAATTGTCCCCAGAAGGGCAGGATGGGAAGGGCCTGTGTAATCTTGATTTTGTAGATCGCTATGCAGATATCTTGCAGGCGAACCTGCCCAATAAATTCTCTGACTTTGACAGGTTTTTTTCCGGCACTCAAAGGCTTGAAACCCTGGCGGCCATTCTCAAGCGCCATATTCAGGAAGATGGGTTGACGGTTCTGAATGTCGGAAGTGGTCCTTTTGCAACCGAATTGTTCGTTGAACGATTGCAGAAACAGCAGGTTCAATCCATCGATTACACGCCTGAATTTGCCCCCTTTTATCAGCTTCTTTTGAACGAAGGGTATATTGCCAACACGTCTTTTGAGCAGGTTGATGTGATGGAGGTGGAGTTTCCGCAAAAAGCCTTTGATTTGATCATCATACATGACGTTCTGTTTGAAAAAGCCCTTGAAATGGAAACCCTGATCACGCGTTTATCACCCTTTCTAAAGCCCGGCGGATATTTGTATTTCGACTTTATCAACAGCCGAACACAATGGGTGAAACGTCTATTTGGCCGGCATGATCAGTTTCGATATTATGACCCGGTAAAGGTGAAAGGTTTTGTTACCCATGCCGGATTTGAAATCCTGTCCTTTGAAGCAACCCGCAAAGCACATTCCTGGCCGATTAGAGTATTACATCATGCGCTTCAGATCCTATCGAGAGGGAGCGGTAATTATTCTGTTCTTGTCCAAAGTAAGAGCCGCCCATGACAGACAAAAAAGAAACAGTCTCGGTGATCATTCCCAACTGGAACGGTGAGAAACTGCTGCGCCTTTGCCTGAATAGCCTGCGCGCACAAAGCTTTCAGGATTTTAAAGTATATGTGGTCGACAATGGTTCTGTTGATCAATCTATTCCTTTGTTGGAACAAGAATATCCCGAAGTGGTTATTTTACGGCATTCTGAAAATCTAGGATTTTCTGCGGCCATAAACACCGGTATTGAACAGTCCAGGGGCCCCTATATCGCCGCTTTGAACAATGATACAGAAACCGACCCCAACTGGTTGGAAACGATTGTCAAAACCATGGACGCTCATCCAGAAGCGGGCTTCTGTGCCTCGCAGCTTATGGATTTCACCGACCGCGATACGATCGACTCATTGGGCGATGGATTTTATCCTTTTGGCGTGTCTTTTAAAGTGGGGAGTCGCCGCCAGAACAATGTCTGTGCAGTCACAGAAATCCAGAGTGCCTGTGCCGCAGCTTCTGTTTACAGACGCGATATGCTGGAAAAAATCGGCCTGTTTGACCCAGATTTTTTCGCATATATGGAAGATATTGATCTGGGCCTCAGGGCCCAGATGGCAGGATATCGTTGTATTTTTGTGCCCGGCGCCATTGTTTATCATATGGGGAGCGCATCATCGGGCGGAACGGCCTCTGCCTTTTCAGTCAGGCTCACAACCTGCAATGCCTATCAGGTAATCCTAAAAAATGTACCGGCTCTGTTGATCCCCCTCTACTTGATCTTTACCTTTGGCACACACTGCCTTGCTTTCGTTATCAGTTTGATTATTGGCAAGCCACGATTTCTCCGCACCCACTGGCAGGCTTTTTTCTCGGGACTGCTCGATGCCTGCAAAGAAGCCCGCAAAAGCCTTCACAAACGGCGCAAGCTTGCAAATTTGCGCGCTGAAAGTACTTATGGCTTTCTCACAACGACAATACGGACAATTCGGCTTAATCGATCAATTTAATTATGATTTTATTTATTAGTTTGTTAAGGTATTCGTGCAATGAATAAAAAGTGAATATTTGAAGTGATTAGTATGTTGATCTGGGAAGCTCATCAGATCGTTGGAGGTATACATTGCATAGTACGAGCAACAGTCAAGATTTGAACTCTCAGAACGGGTCCCTTATTTCAGACAGGGCAGATCTTTTTGAATTTACCCCCCCAAGCCAAAAAACAAAGCGACTGAGCAAACGTGCCAGCCTATTGGTTATTGGCGGTCTTAGTGCGTTGGGTTGGGTTATAATTGTCGCCGTTTTACAAGCCTTATAGGGCCCTGTTAAGTCTCGAAAGTAAACTGCCGGGCGCCCCCCGGCAATAAGCGTCTTGTCATAAAAACCACCGCTGCATAGCTCGCCAGTGCGACAGTCAGCCTAATCATTTCCATGCTTGCAGGCATCAACCAGTAGATCAGGGCCACCACTGCCAACCCGGTGCCCGGTGCAATGAACGCCTGCGCTGTTTTTGCCAATTCGACAAATCGGTTGAGAATGAAAAAAGTCGATGCAAACGCGGCAATGCTCATAAAGCCCAGAAAACTGTATGCCGCCCCCCAAAGCCCAAAACCGTTTTGCAGCACCGCGTTTATCGTGACTTGCAGTAACGCAAGAGCGATTAACAGGATCAGGGGCTTCGACTGTTTCACGGCGCCAAATAACACAAAGGTATTCAGCAAGTACAGGCAAGCCGCTGGGTAGCCAAGGAACAATAGCTTCAACACACTGTCCAGCTGCGCAAACCCTCGGTCAGGCAGGATCCAGACGAGCACCGGTGCCAGACTGTAGGCAAGGAGGGCACACGGGATGACCATCAACAACAGGACCTCTACGCTGGACCCATATAACTTGGTCAGCACTTCCATCGGACGGGCATGGGCAATCGCAAAGCGCGGGGCCAGCACAGTGCCGAAGACAACGGGCAATAGCAACGCAGCTTCAAGGATTTTTGTGGCCATACCATAAAGACCCAGATCTTCGGCGGACCCAAAGTAACCCAAAATCAAAAATTCCGCCCGCATCACCAGAATGACAATAAGTGCGGAACACAGATACGGAAACGCAGGTTTTAGCAATTGCCCCAGAGACACCAGCCCACCGAAATGAAACGGTCCAAGATCAATTTTACGCACGCCATAAATCATCAGCGAACAATAAAAAAGATTAGAGACCGAAAAGACTAATCCGATGATCAGGGTAGAGCCACCGCTCAAAAGAACGACCACCCCGATCACGAATTGGGTGACACTAAGGCCGACATGCGCCATCGCAATAATTGAGAATTTTTGGTGAGCCTGTAACACGCTTTCAAATAACATTGAAGGCGCGGTGAATAAGATACTCAAAACAGCGACAACGAAGATAAGGCCATTATCGCCAAAGTCACTTCCATACAGGATCAGGACACAGGACAGGCCGTACACAACTACTGAGGCGCATAATTTAAAGGGCAGCAGGGTGCCTATAAACCAGCCGGTTTGATCCGGAAATTTGGAGATTTCGCGCAGCGCATACCGCGACAGGCCCAGGTCGATCACGATATCCAGAAAAACAATAAAGGTCAGCGCAAAATTGAGGATCCCAAACTCTGCTGTTGGCAACGACCGGGCAAGCATAATGAAAAAGACAAAATTCAGGGCCCGAGCCCCGAGCTGTGAGCCTAGATAGAAAATGCTTGATTGGGCCACCTGTCGCCCGCTATTTGTTTCTTCAGGCGCACTCATGGGCGAGCATCGCTTTTGGTCATTTTTGTCTTCGGCGAAGGCATCAGAATAGGCGTCATCTGGCAGCCGTTTCTCTAAGAATTTCCAATAACTTTGGTGCTGTCACTGAAAGGGAATATTGCTCGGCAACTCTTTGGCGTCCTTTTTCTGCCATTTGTTTGCGAAACGTCTCATCCTCTATCAAACGGGAAATCTGATCTCGCCATTGATTTGGAGTATTGGCAAACAAACCGGTTTCGCCATCAGTGACAATATCGGTATTGGCGCCAACCGGACTGACAACAGGGGCCACACCACAGCTCATATACTGAATGATTTTAAAGCCGCATTTTCCCCGTGTTTCTTCATCATCCGTCAAGGGCATAATGCCGATATCAAAGTCTGAAATATCGTCTATTTCGCGCTTAAGTGACCAGTCTCTAAGTTCAATTGGCAAGTTTTCAGTATCAAACGGCTCAACCCCTACAAACACCATGCGCAGTTGCTGGAAACGGTTACATAACTCTTTGAATACCGGCATTAAGTCCGCAACATAATGGGAGCCGCGCGGTGTCCCGATCCAGCCCAGTGTGATTGTTTCATCTTTTGCGCGATTATTTTTTGGTCGGTATATCTGATCATCGACAACGGTGGGTAAAACGCGAACCTGTCCAGTAGACTGACTATGTTGCTTTGCATAGGCTGCAAGATAGGAACTCCCGGTAATGATGGTGTCAGCGGCCGCAATCACCTTTGCCGTTTTGCTAAAGTCCCGAAGGCGATCAACCGGATTATCATAGGCCAGCGACCGCGTGTAAATTGCATCGTCAAAATCAAAAACCATACGCCCACAGGCTTTTTTCAGGGCGCGCTCCAAAAAGGGTGGCCCCAAGGCAAACGCCTCACGCAGGATAAACACAATGTCGTATTTTTGCGCGTATACAACATCGCGCATACGGGCCGCCAGCCCCCGCAAGGTCAACACAATTTTTGTGCCGGTATTGCCGGTTGCATACAGTTCCTGAACATGTTCGGACGAAACAAAGGGCCTGATATCACACTCAATCCCATGCTCTCTGAGATAAGGAATATATTGATAGACGCGAAACCGGCTTGAAGGGCCTTCAATCGGGTGGGGAAGGATAAAAAGAACACGCATGGACACTCCCAGCATATTTTTGCAAACCTGATCGTTGCGTGCCCCTATTCGGACAACCGTTCGATTTGTACCGTAAAACCTACATTTGAAACCCGACTGACCGCAGTAAAAAATAAAACACAAATAACTAATATTATGAGTATATGCATAGATAAATAACATCGCAAGACATGCTGAAGTTATGGCAAAGAATAGTCCCCAACATACCTGCCCCTTCTTAATATTAGAAAAATATAAAAAACACTCTGTTTATGCATAAAATCTGATATAATATCGAACATAACCCCTTTGTAATGTTGTGTAATTCCAGTCTCCTTAACCGATTAAGGAGAGTCTTGTTGCTTTTGAGGCCCGGTGACGCGGCTTCCCTATGCATTAGAATAGAGGTTTCAATAAATGAGCATTTTGATTACTGGAGGTGCAGGCTATATCGGCAGCCATATGGTCCTGCAACTATTAAACGAACAAGAAAAAGTTGTTGTTCTGGATAATCTTTCAACAGGGTTTCATTGGGCCGTTCCGCCCTGCGCCATCTTTGTGAAAGGGGATGTGGGGGATCAGGAGCTTGTCACCAACATTATTCAGGATCATCAGGTAACCGCGATCGTGCATTTTGCTGCCTCTTCCGTTGTGCCGGAATCATTACGCGATCCAATGGGATATTACTACAATAATACGGCCAAATCCTGCGCGTTAATAAGAACGGCGCTGAAACAAGGGATTAAACATTTCGTCTTTTCCTCAACAGCGGCGGTTTATGGGGTCACGGATACATTTATTGTTACCGAAGACACACCAAAGAAACCGATTTCGCCGTACGGATCCTCAAAATTGATGATTGAGAAAATGTTATCAGATGCCGCCGCCAGCCATAATTTCAACTATGTTGCGCTTCGGTATTTTAATGTGGCTGGCGCAGATCCGGAGGGGCGTATCGGCCAGTCCACGCCAAACGCCACACATTTGATAAAGGTGGCCTGTCAGGCCAGTCTTGGACTTCGCCCGTATCTGGAGATCTTTGGCTCTGATTATGACACTACTGACGGGACAGGTATCCGAGACTATATTCACGTTTCAGACCTCGTGGCGGCCCATTCAGCAACCCTTTGTTATTTGCGAAACGGCGGCCGCAGTGAAGTTCTGAACTGCGGATATGGCCGTGGGAGTTCCGTACTGGAAATCGTGAACTCTGTTAAACAGGCGGCGAACAGAGATTTCAGGCTAAAATATTCCCCGCGGCGTGCGGGTGACCCTGCGGCCCTGATTGCCAATACAGAAAAAATTCATGAAATCTTGGACTGGTGCCCCCAATATAATGACCTCGACCTGATAACCCGCCATGCACTGCATTGGGAAAAACACTTGTCCAGAGAGGCCTGTGCGAAAGACAACAGGTTGACCGCCAAAGTCATTTAATCAGAGAATTGCTTGGCAAACTTTAGAATATCTGGCCACGGGGCTTGTGTCGTATCACGCAAAGCTGCCTGCCCCCACCATATCACGGCCTCAACCTCATACGCCTCGGCGGCGGCCAGCATGGTTTCAAGCTGGTTGCTATCCGGGGGCTGTATGATTGCCCGCAACGCATATGGTACGGCGGATTTAAGAAAATCAAATTCATACATATCCGTATAGGCAAAGCCCTGAAGTACCATCAGCTTGCGTTTTTCCGGAAGATGATCCGACATCCATTTAAGGTAGCCCGGTACTGCCTGATCGGTTTCTACCTGTTCCCCGTTGCTTAGCGGGGTCGCCAGTTTGGCAATCATTCCGGGCACTGGGTAAACGTCAAAACCGACAATATCTGCATAACGACTATAACGTACGACATCATGAAGGTATTTCTGACGTTTGGAATGGTTGGAAAATTCCGGTCGGTCCATCACCAGCGGGCCATGCACCATTAAGACGGTAAGGCTTGGATCCACGGCTTTCACCCGCTCATACAACCGCTGCACATCTGTGATGGAACGACCATGAAAGGCGGCCTCGTCATAATTAGTAATACCGTAGATTTGATCCCGTCCGACACAGGAAATCAACTGTACCAATGGATCATTTTCCGGGATCGGCCCCGATAATTGTCCGGCGTCGGGATAAATAAGTTCGCCCGGAACCAATAGCTTCACGCTAGATCTGCGAAGGGCTCTAAACGGCGGATCATTTGCCGAACAGGGTGCAACAAAGTCACTTTCAAAGCCAAATGACCGCGGCTCGGGAATTTCCTGATATTGAAAGGTCGGCAGAAAGGCAGCAATTTTATTAGCCTGCAATAACGCAAATAGTGCCGAGTAATTCTCATTTTTTACCAGCGGGCGTGGGGCCCCTGCCAACAGGAATTCCATGGCCTGCCCCTGCATGATGGTGGATGATAGAAATAAAAAGGCGATCAGCAATGACCTAACGAAAAACCGCAGGCCGGGCCACCTGACTTGGGCGCCGTTTTTCATGGTGCATTCCCATAGGCCGCGCTCGCTATTACACCGCTTGCCTGCTGGGGCTTTGAAAGGGTGGGGATCACCTCTTCATACACCTCTCTCATCGGCGCCCATGAAAAATCAGTTAGCAATTTGGTTAGTTTATTTTCCATATGAGACAAGCCGCCATAATGGCGGAGGCGTGTTTTCATATTCACAGAAGCGACCGGTTGGTCAGGGTCAATCTCCCACGGATGCGCATAAAAAACCATTGAAGTGGCGGCTTTCTTTCGCAGGGCAGAAGCAAACCCTTGTTTGAAAATCGCATAGGGCATCAAACGGAAGAAACCGCCGCCCGACGGAATTTTTCGGCGCAACATCGACAGTGTTGTGATCGGTATTTCCAATAAATCATGGTCGGTCGGATAAAACGGAATGGCAGGAATTGAAAGATCCGCCCGGTCAAGACGCCCATTGCACAAACTTGAACTATATGTGAAGCCCGCCTCTGCCAAAATCTCATAGGCCCACCAATTCGCCGGGCCTATGGAAAAACTGGCGGCCCGGTATCCTGATACAGGCTTGCTTATAATCTGTTCAAGAATAGTTTTTGACCGGCTCACATCTTGACGAAAGGTTTGTGGATCCTGACCGTTGGCTTTGTAGTGATCAAGACCGTGGCTGGCAACTTCGTGCCCTCGATTGATCATTTCCCGGATCAGCGCCGGAAAGTTTTCGGCAACAGTGCCTAGAACAAAAAAGGTAATGCGAACATTATGCTCATCAAATAGATCTAATAACCGCTGGGTCGACCGTTCAACGCGCTTTTCCAGTTCGAACCATTGATTTCTGGGATATTGGGATTCCAATGCATGGGCATGATAATAGTCTTCAACATCAATACTCATTGCATTGATAACACGGTGATTATCGTCGCGCCGTGCGACCGGTTGAACAACCCTATATTCAGCCCTACCGTTCATGCATTCACCCTATTCTGAAGTTGTTCGTTGATCGACAGGCCCCTTTGTCATCCCCCGCCTCTTTCATAGAGTTGAACCGTATCCAGACTGGGACGAATGCGCAGGACAATGAGCGTATCTCCCGGCAGGATCGGCGTGTTGAAGTCGATTTTTCCAGTAAGCAACTGATCTTTTCTATGTATTTCAAACCCATACCCGATTTGATCAGACCCGGCGGAGGGTCTATACCCATCGCCGGTGCTTTCCATAATTTCCAATTCCCCTTTGATGGAGGTTTTGAGAATTGAAATCTGATCTTCCAGCTCACGCACTTCCTGAGCCAGTTCGACTTTGAGCCCTTCAGTCAGCGAAATCAGTTTTTCCTGGGAAAGGCTCAAGGAAACCTGCGCTTGCCGAAGAAGGCTGTTGGTTTGCAAAACCTGTCCGCGGATATTCAGTTGCTCGCGGATCAATCGATTAACCCGCTCGACAGGAACAAGTCCCTGTTTTCTGAGTTTTCGGACTTCTCTGACCTCTTTATCAATTTGATCATTCAGATCGTCTTTTGATGACATTCTTTTCTTGTAACTTTGCAATTCCAACTGGCGAGCAGCAATTGTCTCTTTGACCTGATCCAATTGTTTTTTATGAGAGATCCGTCGCTTGGCAAAAAGGGACTGTTCGGTTTCTATGATGGTGCCCAGATTTGGCAGTTTTGAAATAATCCCTGACCCTGGATCGAAGGTAAATGTGTCTTGATCAGCTTGTTCGGCCAAAACGCGTGCCCGACGAACTTCCGCAGAGGCCAGCGTCGTGACGTTATTGCCCAACGCCTGTTTTGCGCGCAAGTTAGCGAGCTGTTTTGAAAATTGGTTCAGATCATTGCGCGTGCTTTTAAAACCTTTTGCAACGGACACAGCCTTTAAAACGGTCAAACCCGGCTGGTACGGGTAACCACCCGCCTCACCGACTTCACCCAGAATAAAAAACGGACGATACTCCACCATCTGGACGGCCAGCGAAGGCTGGACCACCGTTTCGGATATACGTTTTAGGAGTTTTCTTTCCAGACCACGGACCGTTTCGTCCCGGGCAACAATCGTGCCGATGCCCGGCAAGGAAATTGTGCCGTCCATACCAACGATGACATCCCCGGATATTTCGTTGCGTTCCAACAATTTTATGCTCAATACGTCCCCGGTATCCAGCGTGTATTCTGCTGCTACACCAGATTTTCCGAGCGATAGGCCCGTGCATAGCACAAACGTCATTATCAGTAAGTTTGAAATAAAGTGACGCATATATTCTGCCAACCCGGTTTTCACGTATGTCATAAATGAAATGGACGATATTTCTTAATATTAGATAAGACTTAAGCGTATCACCCAGCTCAAAAATCTGCAACATTTTAACAATCTAATATGGAATATGGGAATATCTGTGACGGCGGGCAGGAAGCCCAAAAAATGGGGTTTAACAGCAGAGCGGAAATAAAAAAATCGGAAAGGCGTTTCCGCCTTCCCGACTGTAAATTCCGCTACGGTTCTGCCTGTTAATGGGGCGCTGTTACGTCACCCTTAGAAAGGACAGATACGATTTACTCGAAAAGAAAGTTGATATTGCCCCAGTCAGCTTCTGCAACGCCGATCAAGACAACACTATCATCCCCATAGGTAATCTGGGTATGCTCTGACAGGGCCGAAATAGATAAATCTTCGGCAGTTATACCCCCTTCGAATAACAAGGCATCCTGCCCAACGGCAAAGTCCAGAACAAGATCGTTTCCATCGCCATTTGCAAAAATGAAGATATCATTATCCTCTCCGCCCTGCATAGTATCGTCACCGATATTTCCGGAAATTCTATCGGCGCCGGCATCGCCCGTCAGTTGATCTGCACCGGAACCACCCATAAGCACATCCTCGCCATCGCCGCCTGAAAGATAGTCATCATTGGCATCGCCAAACAATGTGTCATTCCCAGCTTCACCGACTATTGCATCGATACCGTCGCCGCCAGAAACGTCGTCATTCCCGGCGCCTCCATAGATAATATCGCTGCCAGCTCCTCCGAAAATGACATCATCTCCGTCCAGCCCAGCAACAACATCATCGCCTGCCATCGCGGTTATTCGATCGGCACCGCTTGCACCCGTGATTTCATCCGATGCCAATGTGCCGTCCACAATATCAATCTTATCATTTACGTTTAAGACAACATCCAGTCTTTCCTCAGACCCATCTGTAGAGCGGGCCGTTGCGTTGATGGATATAGAAGCTTCCGTTTCAAAATCGAAAGCCGCATTCTCGCCAACCCGTAAATGACCCTCACTATCAATGTAGAACCTGTCATCATCCAGCGTGTAGGTAACGACGTCGATAGCATCGGGATCGTTTGCCGATAGCTGCACACCGGTGAAGTCACCTTCTTCTGCATCCTCATCGATCAAATTCGCACTCGTATCGATATCCAGTAGGGCTTCGATTGATGTATTTTCTGCACCGCTTGCCATCATCTCGGAAACTGACAGCGCTCCTTGCCATGTTGGATCGGATTGAGATTCCAGAAAACTCGGGCCAAACCAATATACAGAATCAACATCAGAGACAGCGTTTAACATGGCCCGCATTTCCAACTCTGTAGGGGGTCGAGAGGCGGCCTGCTCTTCCGCTGAGAAGGTTGCCAACGCCTCGTCAGAAAACAGATCACCAAGTTCAAAGGCCTGCAAAACCATCACATGGCTCTTGTCAGCCAGATTGGTTTCAAGCCAGCTCACATATTCTTGCAGGCTTTGGACAGGCTCAACGATCTCACCGCCACTAAGGGGGGATTGCGCCCCGGGTTGCCCATGTATGGGATAGACGTCAAAACCAACAGTGTCAGACCAGGTTGCATGATCGAGAACGGCAGACAAATAGTCTGATGGATCCGCCTCTGGCCCAACAGGGGCATGCACCTGCTGAACGTCAATTGATGGATCAATAGACTTGATATGCTCATACACGGCTTGTGAATTGGTTGAACTGATGCCCCGCAGAACGGGCTCGTCATAGTTAAAAATGCTGTGAATAATATCGCGGCCGCCCGCATCAAGTATGGCATGTAGCGGGTCCTGCGTTGCCGGCGGCATGTCACCGCCGAGCGGGTACATGATATCCGCACTGAAGGCGATCTTAATGCCATGCAATCGAGCAAGATCATATAATTCCGGGGTCGCGCTCCCATATGGCGGGGGGAAAAAGTCCGCTTCGAAGCCCAGACTTTTCACTTCTGGATATTCTTCATAAATTGTCAGCGGGCAAAAAACATCAATCCCTGAGTCAGACAGCGTCTGAAAAATCTGGTCATAATCTCTGGTCATTGCCAAATCGATCGGGATACCTGCTGTTCCAATGACCGGCGCTGTGCTTGTCTCTGCTGGCCCCTCCGATGGAGGAGGCGTTGGCTCGCTCGTGCCGTTTACCGATACTTCGATAACCTGCTCGGTACCATCCAGCGTGGTGGCGACAAATGTCTCAACAAACGTATCACCATCCTCCAAGGACTGGAATTGATCGGTATCGCGGGCCGCATAGATCCAGTCGCCAGCCGTATCAATACTGAAATCACCATAGGTGCCTGAAATCGCGTCCGCCCGAAAGCCGCTTTCGCCTGCATCCGCATCGTCCGCCGTCAGCGTACCACTTACCGATTGCGTGACATCTTCAGTAATGATGCCCGATAGATCCCCGGTGATAATCGGGGCTTCATCGGCACCATCGATTGTTATGATAACGTTCTGCGAGGTGCCGTCGATGGATTGAACAACAAACGTTTCGGTCGCTTGATCATTTCCTCCCAGCGCTCTGACCGCCGCTTCTTCTGTCGCCGTGTAAGTCCAAGCGCCGTCTGAAGTCATCGAAAATGTGCCATAAACGCCCTGTTGAGTCGCCGCAACAAAGTTGCTTTCGCCCGCGTCCACGTCTTCTACGATCAATTGTCCGGTTGCTTCCAGACCATCAGCCTCCTGGATCAAGCCCGCTTGATCACCAGAAATATCTGCAGGCGTATTTTCAACAGGGGTTGGTTCAGGAGTCGGCTCCTCAATAGGCGGTGTTTCACCAGCCATGGTTAGCATTCGATCAAACAAGGACTGTGTGGGATCGATTGTCAGTGCCTCATCTACGACAGCAACATCCGCTACTTGGCCATCAAGCATATATCGATCACCGCTTCGGCCCCCTGCCGTTACATCTCGGTATACTCTCGATGTTAAATTCACCCCGTCACTTGACCCCGCATAAACAACAGCTCCGTCAAGCCAGAACGCCAATGTACCGGCGTCCTCATCCATGACGACTTGAACATCATGCCATCCGGTGTCATCAAAGGCGTCACTAATTGTCGTGGTATGAAGTCTGCCGTCATCACCGCGCAGAGTAATTTTCAAATCATCATCTTTGATACGGATGCCAAACTGCCGGGGGTTCCAAACAACTGTTTGCAAACCACTGTTCAGATTGTTCAATTCAAATGTGGCGCTAAGCGTAAAATCACCGGTGGGAAACAGCGATGCTTCGCGACCCAGATTAACAACGCCGGAACCAAACTCTGTTGCTGACTGCTCTAATAAATCTTGTTCTAAATTGGAAACAACGGAACTCATACAAATATACTCCTGAATACAGCACCGATCCGCTCGGGCTGCACACTACCTCAACTAAAATCAGAAGAGACACTAGACTATTTTCGTAAATAAAAAATTACTAATTTCACCAAAAAATAAGCAACAAAATACTACTAATGGTGATATTTATATATATACAATTTTATAAATCGAATAATGAAAGTAATAAATAAAAATATTCAAGTAAATATTATCAATATTTTATAATTTAATTTATATAACACCAAGTATTTGCACAATAATTTGAAATTGTCTTTTAAATACGAAACAGATTTAGAACAGACGCACTTCGCAGCTAAAAAACCTGGTTTCAAAATACTTGTATGCAAAGAGATTCCAGAATTTCCAAGCGCATAAGCTCCCCACATGAAAAGACTACCGGGACAAACAGGCCCGATCAATTATGGGAACTAATCAGATTTAAATATCCTTTTTCAGCGCGGGTTTTGCCAACACTAACAGTGAACATCCGCCAAGCAAACGGACACTGAAATCCGGGCAAAAGGCAAGGCCCGCCGCGCGGGGCAACTCAATAAGGCGTTTCGACAAAGAGCGCTTTGCCTTCGCTGTTTGAAAAACAGGCGTATAAAACCAGTCAATAACATCAAAGCCGGCATCTTCAAGGGTCAGCAGGGCCGAGGATTTTGAGAAATAATGTAAATGCCCTGCTTCAGCACGGCTGCGCGTTTGATGATCCAGCAGAACATGCAGAACATTCATATCCAGTGGTATGTGAAAGAGGAAATGATGGCCAGACTTTCGAAGCTGTGACAAAAAACCAAGATAGTCGGGGACATGTTCGAACACATCCATCAACAAAACCAAATCGTATATTTCCCTGTTCTCTACAAGGAAATCGGAAACTTTAAACTGCAAAGACGAAGTTTCTTTTCGTTTGGCAATATTAATAGCAACTTCTGCAATATCGAAACCTTGGCACTTAACGTCTGCATCAAGAGAGTGCGCCAATGTCGACAAAACCTCTCCCGCGCCGCATCCCACATCGACAATGGTTGACGGTTTTAAGGATTGCTTGGCAAGCATCTTGAGGATCTGACCGGCTTTCCATGCGCCATCTTCTTCGTGCCAGTCAGAATTTGTCTCCAGATATGCCCCTGTTTCATAGATTGTCACCGTCAGACCCCCCAATTGCCGTACCGATCCATTAATGTAAACATTTTCTAATGTAATGGGGAAAACCGGTCATGTCAGTAGAAATCCTCTTTTTGACAAATTCATAAACTGGACTGTTGCCGCGATCGGGACAGAAAAAAGTTTTTTGGTTCTCAGCAATTTTATTCACAGGGTCTTTTATTTGTCCTCTGACATTGCAAAAGACGGCCCTCCCCGGTTAAACTTTATCTAATAAACAAAAAAGAACAGGGAAAACACATGCCTGCGACATCCATGCAATTGCTGAAAGGCTCACCATACTCGCCGTATACCCGTAAAATGACGGCATTATTGCGTTATCGTCACATTCCGTACCGCCTGCTTTTAACGGAAGCCGAGGAACTGAAAGCGTTACCAAAATCGAAAGTCGGTTTATTGCCTACCTTCTACTTTGAAACAGAAACGGGAGCGATTGAGGCGGCTGTCGACAGCACACCCATCATTCGTCGATATGAGAAAAGCCACACCGAACGATCCGTCCTACCGGGCAATCCGGCCCTTGCTTTTCTAGATTACTTGCTTGAAGACTTTGCTGACGAGTGGTTGACGAAGGCCATGTTCCACTACCGCTGGCATTATCAACCGGATATTGAGCGGGCGAGCAAAACGTTACCGCAATGCCGAAGCTTGACCCCAGCCAGCGATGCAGACTTGCATAAATGGCAAAAGGTATTTGCCGACCGGCAAATTTCACGCCTTTATGTCGTTGGCTCCAACAATGTGACCACCCCTATTATTGAAGAAAGCTACAAGCGATATCTGACGGCCTTTAACACCCACTTGAAAGAGCATATGTTTCTGTTCGGTGCGCGCCCGTCCGCGGCTGATTTTGGGGCGTATGGTCAATTGACCCAATTGGCAGGATTTGATCCCACGCCAACTGCACTAACTGAAAAAATTGCTCCGCGAGTCTTCGCCTGGGTCGAATTGATGGACGATCTTTCCGGCATGACGGTCAGGGAAGACGCCTGGATCAAGACCCACCAAATCCCTGATAGTCTGCTCGATATTTTTCGGGAGTTGGGCCGGGGATATGTACCGGTCATGCTGGCAAATGCAAAGGCCCTGGTAAACGCAGATAAGGAAGTCAAAACCGAGTTGCAGGGAAGACTCTGGACGCAGAGCCCCTTTCCCTATCAGGGGAAATGCCTGCAATGGATACGCGAAAAATATGCAAAGCTTACGGACGGCGACCGAAAAATCGTCACTGACATCCTGGCCGAAACCGGGTGCCTGTCGTTGGTTGAATAACGTCACCTGTAAAAACGGAAAATGCAATTGACGGGCAGCCCTTTGTGCCCCCGTCAACCCCAGCACGGAACGCAAATCCCGCACCGACAAAATGTCCGCTCGCCAGGAAAACATGCGTTATAGTCAGTAACGGGGCAGCACTCCAAAACTCAGGAATGTCTATTTCAGTCGCTCTTTACTCTGCGACGAAAAAGGTGGAATTAATGCGATCCACCTTCCTGTTTTCACCAAACACCCGTTTACCCGCTATTTCTCAAACCAGCGGCGATACCATTGATGGACAATTGGATACCCGTCAGGGTTTTTGCATCCTTTTGATCTGCCCGATAGCGTTTCAACAATTGAACCTGAATGTGATTCAATGGATCGATATACGGGAACCGATTGTGGATTGAGCGTGTCAGCATAGGATTACCAGCAAGCAACGTGGTTTGTTGCATAATGGCCAATAAGGCTTTCACTGTTTTCTTATGCTCTTCAACGATTGTGCCAAATATTTTTTCTCTAAGCTCGGCGTCCTCGACCAAGGCCGCATATCGGGATGCGATTGCCAGATTGGTTTTACTGAGGACCATATCCATGTTGGAAAGCTGGGATTCAAAGAATGGCCAGTTCTGATACATTTCCTGCAGGAGTTGCAGACCATTATCCGGGTTTTCTTCAATAAACGCTTCTATGGCATAACCAAACCCATACCAGCCGGGAAGCATAAGTCGACATTGAGCCCAACTGAATACCCACGGAATAGCTCGCAAATCTTCAATTTTGCGGGTTTTTTTACGAGAGGCAGGACGACTGCCGATATTTAGCGTTGCGATCTCGTTTATGACCGTTGAAGACCAGAAATAATCAATGAACCCTTCCGTACCATATACAAGGCCACGATAGGTCTCAAAAGCTTTGCCAGAAAGACGATCCATGGTGTCCAGCCAACTGTCTTCAGGCTCGGGTTCATTCTTTGAGAGCAGAGTCGCTTCGAGGGTTGCCGATGCCAGAATCTCCAAATTCCGCAAACCGAGATCTGGATTGGTATATTTACTGGAAATAATTTCGCCCTGCTCGGTCACCCTGATCTGGCCGTCAACGGCACCAGAGGGTTGCGCCAGTATGGCTTCATAACTTGGGCCGCCCCCGCGACCAACGGTTCCGCCGCGACCATGGAACAACCGAATGCCAACGCCATGTTTGCGGAAGACCTCAATCAGAGTGACCTCTGCTTTATATAGCTCCCAGCCAGACGTGATATACCCGCCATCCTTATTACTGTCCGAATATCCCAGCATCACTTCCTGAATATTTCCAAGGCTTTTTACCAGCCGCATATATTCCGGGATGCCGAACAACTGATCCATAATGCCAGAACAATTTTGCAGATCTTCGATTGTTTCGAACAGGGGTACAATATTCATTCGGCTTTCGCCTTCGGGTATTACAATGCCCTTTTCTTTCAGGATCAGCGCAAGCTCCAAAACATCAGAGACCGATTGGGTGTTGGAGATAATAGCCGTGGAAAGAGCCTCAAAATTCTGGGTCTTTTGGATTTTATGCGCCGTTTCAAAAATCTGGAGTTCGCTTGTGGTCTGTTCTGAATATGTCCAGTTTTGCCGTATGATCGGACGAGAGGAAGACAACTCCTGCGACAGCAACGTAATTTTGTCACTTTCAGATAATTTTTCATAGCGATCCGTTATATCAACAGCCTTGAACAGCTCCGCCACCGTTGCACCGTGAACCGCTGAATTTTGGCGCATATCAACGCATGCCAGATGAAAGCCGAAACAGTCTACCGATCGGCAAAGTTCCTCTAGCCGTCCTTGCGCAAGTGCCTCTGAATTATTGGATTTCAGTGAGTCTTCTATGACTTTCAGATCCGCCAGAAGTTCTTTAGGGTTTTCGTATGGATTGGCGTCCCCTAACGGACGGATAGCAGCTTCCTCATTATCCATAAACTGCAAGGTTGCGGATACGCGCGCATACAGTCCTACCAGTGCTCTTCTGTAAGGCTCTTCCTGGCGATGGGGCGAGGTGTCAGGTGAATTTTCGGATAAACGGTTGAGGGCGTCAGAGGCGGTAACAAGGCGGGTAGAAAGAGACAGTTCACGCCCCAACTCGTTCAATTGCTCAAGATAGTGGTTGAGAATAAGGCTACTCTGCCGTTTAAAAGTTTCATCCAGTACCTCAGCGGTTACAAACGGATTGCCATCACGATCCCCGCCGATCCAACTCCCAATCCGCAGAAAAGAAGGAATAGACACATCCGCCGCATCATCGATTTTACGATTGATGCTCGCTTCGAGTTTTCGGTAAAACCGAGGCAACTGCTGAAGAAAAGTGTAATCAAAATATGTGAGACCGTTCTTGAGTTCGTCAATTACGCTCATCTTGGATTGACGTAACAGGTTAGTTTGCCAAAGCGTCAATATCTTACGCTCCAGCTCATTTTCCTTCTCTTCAATTTCTGAAGGTGTGAAGTCAACGCGCTCTAACTCATGCAGCAGATCCGCAATTCGCATTTCCTGCGTCATTGTACTTTTCCGGCGAACTTCCGTCGGATGGGCTGTCATTACAGGTGCGATAAGCGCCTTGTCATAAAATTTAACAATATCGTCAATGCCGTAACCGGCTTCTTCTACCCGCTCAATCGCTTTTTCAGTGCTACTAAATCGGGCTGGACTGCGGGCAATCTCATGATAGCGAATACGCCTTACATGATGCTGATCTTCTGCGATATTGGCCAGATGCGAGAAATAACTGTAGGCGCGCAGAATTTGCACGGCAAGTTCCGGACTAAGAGAGTCCAGAAGGGCTTCCAGCTCTTTGCGGGTTTCAGGTTTCTCATATCGCAGATAATCAATGGACGTCTGACGAATAAGTTCAACGATATTAAAAACATCGTCCCCTTCCTGTTCCTTGATCGTGTTGCCCAGTAATCGCCCAAGAAGCCGGATATTTTCAACAAGAGGCGTGTCTTTATCAGAACTGGACGGATCCATAATTTTCTCTTTCAAATTTTTCACTAAAAGGCGTGTAATGTGATTGCAATATTACAGATTTAGCGCCGCTTTGATAGATTGAACACTGGTATCCCAAATGGAACAAAATCCGCGGCGCACTAACATTCCGATAAGCATGGCTTCCTTTAAGACGGCAAAATGGGATTGGCTTGCCGTAATGTCAGGATAAAACGCATCCGAACCTTCTCAATAAAGGATGGGGGCGTCCGCCCAACCGCCGACACCGACAGTTTATGCAGGCCTCCCCACGCGAGGCTGTTCTCACGAGGCTTTCCCTGAGCATGACGGGTTGCCCGCAAGGAATAAGGGCGCGTTCAAAACAAACCTGCCCGCCCCCGAAAACCGTTTTTATCAGCGTTCACAAAAGACTATCAGCATTTGATATTCTTCATGTCAGGGTCATATAAAGGCTTCAGATGGACGTTTGCTTTTACCCGCTTCGTTGCCACTTCCAATTCATAGTCTGCGTTCAAAACATACTCGGCATCGACCCCCTGTTCATTGCGGATATAGCCATATCCGATGGAACACCCTACGGTATAACCGTATCCTCCGCTGGAGAGCCAACCCACTCGTTCACCGTTGCGATAGACGGTCTCCCGGCCCAGCAAAATGACAGTCGGTTCATCAACCGTAAAACAGGCCATCATTTTCTTAATCCCGGCCTCCTTCTGCCGCAGTAACGCATCGCGTCCGAGAAAATCAATGTCTTTGCCCAATTTTACAGCCCATCCCAAGCCCGCTTCCAAAGGGGTATGATCGGGACCGATATCACTGCCCCACGCACGATATCCTTTCTCAAGACGCAGGCTTTCAATGGCGCGGTACCCGGCCAGTTTCAGAGAAAATTCTTCTCCCGCCTGTTGCAGGATCTGAAAAACGGTAGCGGCATATTCGACCGGCAAATGCAGCTCCCAGCCCAGTTCTCCCACATAGGTCACTCGCATTGCCTGAACCGGGCATCCGCCTATGCCAATTGTTTTTGTTTTTCCGAACGGAAATGCCTCGTTCGACACATCATTCCGGGTCACTTTTTCAAGAATTTTTCGGGCCTTTGGTCCCATCAGGGAAAGGACTGCGTTGCTGGAAGTTATATCGAAAAGTTGAGCATTCACCCCGTTTGGAATATTGCGTTTGATCCAATTAAAATCATGGGTCGCGAAACCGGTTCCCGTCACAATATAATATTCATCATGGGCGATACGGGTAACGGTCAGGTCGCATTCTATGCCGCCGCGCCTATTCAGCATCTGGGTATAAATAAGAGACCCAACCGGTTTGTTCACATCATTTGCCGCAATCCAGCTCAGTGCTTTTTCAGCATCCGGCCCTTTCAGCGAAAATTTGGCGAAAGAGGTCTGATCAATCAGCACTGCCGCCTCCCGGGCCGCTTTATGTTCCCGGCCCACCGCATCAAACCAGTTCTGACGCCCAAAACTATAATGATCGACCGGCTCCTCGCCTGCCGATAAATCTGCAAACCAGTTTGGCCGCTCCCACCCTAGTTTTTCGCCAAAACACGCACCCTGCGCTTTCAATTGATCATATAAGGGCGACTTTCGGCAGGGGCGCCCACTCGAATGCTCCTCATTTGGCCATGCCATCGTGTAATGTTTGCCATAAGCTTCAAGCGTACGCGTTCTGACCCAGTCCGTATCGAAATGCGGGCGCCCAAATCTGCGAATATCCACCGGCCAAAGATCAAGGGTCGGCTCACCTTTATGAACCCATTCGGCCAAGGCCATGCCTGCACCGCCCCCCGCCGCGATACCAAATGCGTTAAAACCTGCACCAACATAGAAGTTTCTAAGCTCAGGCGCTTCCCCAAGGATAAAGTTCCCATCAGGTGTGAAACTTTCCGGTCCATTAATCAGCTCTTTAATTCCTGCTGTCTCCAAAGCCGGGACACGCCCCAGAACCAGCTCCATAATCTGTTCAAAATGATCAAATTTGGAGTCTAACAATGTATAATGAAATCCGCGCGGGATCCCCTCAACGGCCCAGGGGATCGGGTTCGGCTCATACCCGCCAACCACAAGGCCGCCCACTTCTTCCTTGTAATAGGTTAAACGATCAGGATCTCTCAAAGTCGGTAAATTACGGGGAACGCCATCGATTTGTTCGGTCACCATATATTGATGTTCGACTGAAACGAGCGGCACATTCACGCCCACTGTCGCCGCCAAATTCCGCGTCCATTGCCCCGCGCAACAAATCACCACGTCGCATTCAACACGGCCGTTTTCCGTCTGAACGGCTTTGACTTTGCCGTCTTCTGTCTCAATGGAAATGACTTTCGTATCCTCAAAAATGCGGGCACCTGCCATTCTCGCGCCTTTTGCAAGGGCTTGGGTAATGTCAGAAGGGTTGGCCTGACCATCTGTTGGTAAAAATGCCGCGCCGATCACATCCTTGATGTCCATCAACGGCCAAAGCTCCTGCGCCTCCTTTGGGGTCAACAGCTGCATATCCAACCCGAATGAATTGGCGGTGGTGGCCTGCCGCTTTACTTCTGTCCAGCGGTCTTCGTTACAGGCCAGACGCAATCCGCCGTTCATTTTCCACCCTGTCGCCAGTCCTGTTTCCTCTTCCAGCTTGTTGTATAAATCCACCGAATAGCCCAGCAACTGAGTGATATTTGCGTTAGATCGTAATTGCCCAACCAGACCGGCCGCATGAAAGGTTGTCCCTGAAGTCAATTTCTTACGCTCAAGGACAATCGTATCTGTCCAGCCCAATTTGGCCAGATGGTAGGCCGTTGAACAGCCGATAATACCACCACCAATAATCACGGCTTTTGCTGTTTTAGGTAAATCGGTCATGTCATAAAATCCTTAGGACTGGAGAAACACGTCATACGCATTACGAAACGACGTCAGGTTTTCTTGTGAATAGGAGGCGTAATCAAAATCAATTTTCGAGTGAATTTCCGAGACCATGCTCCACAATGTTTCCCGCAGCAATGAGGCACATTTCATTGCTTGATACTGATGAAGTAGCTCACTGGTAACAGGCTTCTCAAAATAATTCTCCAACAACCATTTTTCCTGGGCTTCGTCCAAATTATTGTTAGACGCCAACCCGCCCAGATCAAAAAGCGGCGAATTAAATCCCGCATAGTCCCAATCGATAAGCCATAAACGGGCACCATCATCCAGAAAATTGAACGCAAGAAGATCATTGTGCCCAAATACAATAAACCCGGGTTGCGAGGCGGCCTCAAGGCTTTCGGTGATATCAAGCAGCTCCTTTAACAAGGGGCGATACGCACTCTGACCCTCCTCAAGGGTCGCTGCATAATCTTTGATCACATGGAAAACCCAAAACATCAGGACAGGCCCTCTTAGATATTTGGGAACATCCAGATGGCAGCGTTTCAACAATGTCAGCAGACGCGCCAAAATATCCGGATCTTGAACATCCTGGACCGTCAAAGTTTGGCTTTCGATATAATCAAGCACCAGAATGCCGGGTTCCGTAAACACAACTTTCGGTGATAGACCGGCTTGATAGGCGGCCTTGCTTGCCGCAAGCTCATTAAAGCGCAGAACATGATGAACGGGGATATCCTCGCCCACTCTGATGACATATTTGCCCTTTTGGTCTTCCGCCAGATAGTTGAGATTGGTAAGACCGCCCTGCATTTTTTGTAACGAAACATCTCCAGACCAAATTGGCAGTGATTTTAATTTGGAAATATCGTGCGTCATGCGTCCCTTGTCCCCCGCCCCGTGACCATCCCAGATGTCTTTTTCTTATCAATGAAACCGTCACATCCACAGATTTTACCTTCTTGCTGAACACTTGACGGGCTCATTTAAACAAAGGGATCTGGCTCACTTTAAATAAGATAGTAAGCGTTCCATTATCTATTTTGCAAGTAACCTGTTGGACAGACCAAGTGGACCGACTTTTTCCAGACGGGCTGAGGATTTTATTCCTGTGTTGGCGAGTGGCCAAACGCACTGAGCATTGGGTAAGCCCCGGTTCCCTTGATGCTGGCAACGAGATTAATTTTGCAGAGAGGAATCTGACCCTCAAAATCTTCATCCTTTCGGACGTTATGGCCCCCAAGCACCGTCTCATTGAGGATCCTCTGATCGGCGTTGACGGACTGGTTTCCCGTTCCCAGTCTGTGTAGGCGATACGAAGGCCAATATCTTTGAGTATTTTATTCACCGTTTTATACGAGATAGCATTAGCACACGCCCCCTCGAACCCATTAACGACCGTTACAGTTGTCGCTTTATGATTAAAAGAGGCGTTCTATTAACACCTTAAAAAAAATAACGACAAAATCCAGACGATACTCTCAAAGATTGTTCCAGTTTACGAAATACAAAACCGCACGATAATTTATTTGCAAAATCATATTTATTTGCATATAAAAAGTAGATAATTCAGATAAAACTGGAATATTGCAATTGCATTGCCGAGCTTTAAAACCGGAAGGGCGAGAATGGCGGAACGCAGCTTTAGTGTAGAAATAGACAATCTTCGCTTGGGGGAAGGCAAAGAATTTCGCGGTGAGGGAATTCTGGCGGTTGCCAAGGCACTGCTCCAGTCCGGCGTGTCATATGTTGGCGGTTATCAAGGCGCGCCGGTCTCCCATTTAATGGACGTGTTTGCCGATGCTGAAGATGTTCTTGAAGAACTCGGTGTGCATTTCGAGAATTGCGCAAGTGAAGCAGGGGCCGCAGCAATGCTTGGCGCATCCATAAACTATCCATTGCGCGGCGCTGTCACATGGAAATCCACTGTTGGAACAAATGTTGCCTCTGACGCCCTATCCAATCTTGCTTCTGCGGGGGTCAAGGGTGGCGCACTCATTATTCTTGGCGAAGATTATGGGGAAGGGGCAAGTATTATTCAGGAACGCAGCCATTCGTTCGCCACTAAATCTCAGATGTGGTTATTGGATCCGCGCCCTAATCTGCCATCGATAGTTGAAATGGTGGAAAAAGGGTTTGAATTATCCGAAGCCAGCTCGACGCCCGTAATGCTGGAAATGAGAATTAGAGCCTGTCACGTATATGGCCGTTTTAAAACGAAAGAGAATAAAGCAGGAGAGATTTCACGGCTTGCCCCTCTAGAAGAAGCTGAGTTCGATTATGGGCGTATTTGCTTACCTCCGTCGACCTATGTGCAAGAGCAGGACAAGGTCAACCGCCGGATGCCCGCCGCTCTGGAGTATATCGCCAAAAATAAACTTAATGAACACATGGGTGAAGCCGGTGACGTCGGAATTATTATGCAAGGTGGTTTGTTTAATGGTGTTAATCGAGCCCTGCAGCAGTTAGGGCTCAGTGATGCTCACGGCAATTCAAAGCTACCCCTTTTTGTGCTGAACGTTACCTATCCGCTGGTGCCAGAAGAAATTTCTGAATTCTGCAAAGACAAAAAATCTGTTCTCGTTATTGAAGAAGGACAGCCTGATTATCTGGCCCAGAATATAAAGGCCATATTGCGAGACGCCGGTGAAGAAACGTTGATCCACGGTAAAAACTACCTGCCATTGGCTGGAGAATATACTGGACAGGTCCTGTTTGACGGACTTGCTAAATTTCTGCTTGACGCGCCCTCGGCACGCCTGGATTTCAGTACACTCAAAAGCCTGCACTCGAACACCAAAGATCAAATCGCCAAAGCAATTGGTGCGTTTCAGGATCCTTTACCCATTCGCCCGCCTGGTTTCTGCATAGGATGCCCTGAACGACCGGTCTTCACAGCGATGAAGCTTGTGGAAAGGCAAGTCGGGAAATTCCATGTATCTGCTGATATTGGGTGCCATACTTTTGCAACTCTACCGCCGTTCAATATAGGCAACACGGTAATGGGGTATGGTCTCGGCCTTTCAGGATCGTCCGGGATTGCCCCGCTTATCAAAAAACGGACAGCCAGCATAATGGGCGATGGCGGCTTTTGGCATAATGGTCTTACATCAGGGGTCGCAAATGCTGTCTTTAATAAAGATGACAGTGTCCTCGTAATCTTGAAAAACGGCTATACGGCAGCAACAGGCCATCAAGATATTCCAACATCGAAATCAGATAGGATCGATCGCGAAGCCAATCTCGATATGACACTTGCTCTTAAAGCAATGGGTGTCAAATGGATCAAAACAATCAACTCCTACAGTGTGGCTGAAATGGCCCATACCTTCAGAGATGCAATGACTACTGACAAGGATGGGTTAAAAGTGATCATTGCTGATGGTGAATGTATGCTGGCTGTCCAGCGACGCAAAAAGCCGGAGATTGCGAAAAAGTTAAAATCAGGAGATCGCGTGGTAAAAAGCGTATTTGCGGTTGACGATACACTGTGTACCGGGGACCATTCCTGTATTCGACTGTCTGCATGCCCAACTTTAACGATCAAGGAAAATCCAGATCCTCTGCGCAAAGATCCGGTCGCCCATGTTGAACAAGGGTGCGTAGGGTGCGGCAATTGCGGCGAGACGGCACATGCAGCGTCCCTTTGTCCTTCCTTTTACGAAATTCGTACGATCAGTAACCCTAGTCAATGGGAACGGTTAATGGACACTATCCGTCGAACTTTCATCAGACCGCGGCGCGGCAAAACCTACGAGGCTGCGGTCAATGGATAACGATTTTCGCCCCATCAATCTTTTAATTGCGGCTCTGGGCGGCGAAGGCGGCAGTGTCCTGGCCAACTGGATTGTCGCCGCGGCTGAGCGAGTTGGGTATATTGCTCAATATACTTCAATTCCCGGAGTGGCACAGCGAACAGGTGCAACAACCTACTATGTTGAGCTGTTTCCTGCTGATATGACACCGGAACCAGTTATGGCCTTAACGCCCGCGCCAGGTGATGTGGATATCGTCATTGCCTCTGAATTACTCGAAGTCGGGCGCGCTATCGAAAAGGGGTATGTGACACCCCAAAAAACCCTTCTGATCGGTTCAACCCATAGAATGTTTGCTGTTTCTGAAAAATCGGCAATGACTGACAATCGGTATAATTCTGAAAATATCCAAACGGTAGCAACAGAATTTGCGGCGGAACTAATCCTTTGTGACTTCAAGAAACTTTCCGACAATACGGGTAGCATGATCAATGCCTGTTTGTTGGGTGCCCTTGCGGCCACTGGAAAACTGCCCATCGGACGGGAAATATTTGAACAGATAATCCGCGATGGCGGCAAAGCCGTCGAAAGTAACCTGCAAGGATTGTCTGCAGGCATTGATCTAGTAAAGACGCCGAATTCTGAAGCAACAGAAGACAAGACGGACGTAACACCCGTCAAGCAAACCGTCCCGCCTATTCTGGCAAACGTTCCTGAACAATTACATGACACGCTCCGGCATGGGTTAATGCGAACGGCTGATTACCAGTCCCAAAAATATGCCCGCCTATATAGGGAACGCCTGCAAGCCATTTTAGACGTCGATAAGGCCACTTCAGGAAACGACCGTGATTTCATCCTGACACAAGAGGTTGCGAGATACCTGGCGCTGCGGATGACATATGAAGATGTGATCCGGGTTGCAGATCTAAAAACCCGAGAAGATCGATTTTTGGAAATTATGGAAAAAGCCGGGGGTCAGGGGAAGGTCATCGAAGTTCTGGATTATTTTAAGCCTGGAATTGCCGAAATTCGTGACGTTTTACCACCTTTTTTGTCCAAACTTCTCGCCCCGCTTGAAGCAAAGTCCTTTCACCGGGCCTTTTCTGGTGGTCTCAAAATCCGTACCACAACCGTTGCTGGATTTTATACCATGAGATTGCTGGCCTGCCTGAAGGTCTGGCGGCCCTTGAGCGACCGTTATAAGAAAGAACAGAGAAACGTTGAGGATTGGTTAGAAACCGTCATTTCATTGGCCCGCGAAAACTATGACTTGGCGCTGGAATATACAGAATGTGCAAATTTGCTAAAGGGCTATGGGGATACCTATCATAGAGGCTTAGCGAACTTTGAACGTATATCCGTTCAACTACCAGTATTGCGGACCCGCAAGAAAGCCGCCACGGATCTTAAACTCCTTCGTGAAGCCGCACTGAATGATCCAGATGGTGACTCGCTGGACTTCACTTTCACCGCAATTTTCGGCAGTGCATCATGAAAAAATCCACATCCCACGCATCCCAGTTTTCCGATTTAGTTGGCGAGATAGCGCCAGTCGAACAGGACTTTGTTCTTGAGCGATTTCCCCCGTACCTCATGAACCGCATCATGAAAAGGATGAACAGTAACCTCAAAGCGACCTTAAAAGCGCAGGAAATTGGCGTTGCTGAATGGCGGGTGATTGCAGTCCTGAAGGTACGGAACGCACTTAGAATGTCAGAGCTGTCTGTCTATACAATGGCAGAGCAATCGACGCTAAGTCGGACGGTGGATCGGATGGAAGCTAAACTTCTACTTCGGCGGTATGAAGATGAAACCGATGCCCGTGTACAGCGAATTGAACTGTCTGACCTTGGTCAAGAAAAATTCGACAAGATCTGGCCGATTGCACGGTACCAATCAGCTCGGGCTTTCAGAAAAATTGATCCCGAAGAGATTGTCGCATTTACCCAAACGTTAAAGAAGATTCTCGAGAATGTCAGGGAGAACGACATAATCTGAACTAAAGAAGGCGTGTCAAACAAACAAGGAGGAAAGACGATGAAGTCCAGGGAACAACTAAAAAAATCGTTAAAAATCAGTGCGATAGGATTTGCCATATTTGGAGGCCTGATGAATGTCACCAGTGCGGAGGAAGTGACATTGAAAGCTGTCAGTGCCTTTGCAAATGGAACGACCTTCACCAAGAACTTTCAGCGTTTTGTCGATAAAGTAAACGAGATCGGGCCGGGCGTTCTTAAAATCAATTATTTAGGGGGGGGAAAGGCTGTCCTCAACCCGTTTGAACTTGGGAATGCAATCAAAACGGGCGTTGTTGATATCGGTAACTTGCCCGGCGCATTTTACACCAACATCGTCCCAGAAGCAGACGCAATCAAACTTACCCAATTCACCATTCAGGAAGAACGTAAAAACGGTGCATGGGCCTATATGAATGACCTGCACGTCAAGAAGATGAATGCCTATCATCTCGCACGGCAGAAAGATTGTGTCCCGTTTCACCTGTATCTTACAAAAAAGATCGAGACCCCAGATCTATCAGGCATGAATATCCGCACCACACCCATCTATAGTGCCTTTTTCTCCTCTCTCGGAGGATCCATGATCCGCACACCACCAGGGGACGTCTATACAGCTCTCGAACGTGGCGCTGTTGACGGTTATGGTTGGCCTACTCAAGGTGTATTGGATCTTGGCTGGCACGAAGTCACCAAATATCGCGTCGATCCTGGCTTCTACAGAGCATCTGTTGAAGTCCTGATCAATAACAACAAGTGGGATAAACTTGGTAAGCAGCAAAAGGCTATTCTTAAACAGGCAAGTATGTGGATGGAAGGTCTTTGCACAGAAGACAAAGAAATCAATGCGACAGAGATCAAGCGTCAAGCCGAAGCCGGCATAGAAGTGATCAGCTTCGATGGCGACTATGTTCAAAAAGCCTATGATGCAGGTTGGGATGCCTTTCTAAAAGCCAACCCTGAGCACGGGCCAAAGCTCAAAGAATTGCTAACCAAATAAAAAGTAAAGCCAGGGCCCTTCGATGAATTGGGGCCCTGGCACTCAAGCGCGAGGAATAAACGAGTGAGATTGAGCAAGTTCTATGACGGCCTGTTAGTCGGATGCGGTGTCGCTTCGGCGGTGGCCATCTTCACCATTGTGGTTCTCGTTTCAATCAATGTGATGTTACGTAAATTTTTCCACTTTAGCATTCCGTGGACCATTGAGGTCAGCGAGTATGCCCTTTATTTCTCAACCTTTATCGCCGCCCCGTGGGCGTTGGCTAAAAATGCGCATATCCGGGTTGATCTGCTGGCCAATGCCCTGACAGGGCGGGCAAGCCTTCTACTGGAAAGCGCAACCAATGTTGTTGGCTTTCTGGTTTCAATTGTTTTTTTAGTCTATGGCATCGTCTCTTCATATGACTCTTGGTCAAACAACGCCATGATTTTCAAAGAACTCATTATCGCAGAATGGCTTCTTCTCGCCATTATTCCAATTTCAGCATTTCTACTTTCTGTAGAATTTATCCGGCGCCTTTTAAGAGCGGTCTCCGAAAATGGAGGGAAGATTTGATGGAATGGTCACTTGCTCTATTATTGTTACTCGGATTAATGCTGGTCCTTATGCTGTCAAGCGTTCCCGTGGCTTTTGCCTTTCTTGGTGTCAATATCGTCGGTGCCTGGATATTCCTGGGCGGGGAAGTCGGGCTTGTACAGCTTGTCCGGAATTCCATGACCTCGATTACAACATTTACACTCGCCCCAATTCCGTTATTTCTGTTGATGGGCGAAATTCTGTTTCATAGCGGCATCGCATATAAAAGTGTTGATGCTATCGATCGTTTGATATCCCGTGTTCCTGGCCGATTATCTGTTGTTGCCGTCGCAGGGGGAACTGTATTCTCATCCCTGTCAGGCTCCACCATTGCTAATACAGCCGTCCTCGGCTCGACTTTACTTCCCGACATGTTAAAACGCGGCTACTCACCCTCTATTGCCATGGGGCCCATTATGGCGACAGGCAGTATCGCAATGCTTATCCCGCCATCCGCCCTTGCTGTATTGCTGGGCAGTCTGTCAGGAATTTCAATTGCACAGTTACTGCTCGCCGGGATTATCCCGGGAATAATGATGAGTATTCTGTTCATCACTTACATTATTGGGCGCTGTTATTTGCAGCCCCATCTCGCCCCTGCAGATGAGGAACAGGAAAAACTCAGCTGGAAAGATCGGATTGTTCCAATCTTTATCTATGTGGTGCCTTTGTTTGCCATTTTTCTCGTGGTCGTTGGCAGTATCTTTAGTGGATGGGCGACGCCGACAGAATCTGCGGCACTCGGTTCCATGGCCTCCTTATTGGCAGCCCTTGGGTATCGCAGCCTCACGTTGAAAATTCTCATCACCTCTTTGATGGAAACCGCCAAGGTCTCTGCAATGATCCTTTTCATTATTGTAGCGTCAATGTCCTTCTCTCAAATTTTGACCTTTTCAGGCGGTACCACTGGCCTGCTCTCTGTTTTTGGTCAATTTGAGATGACCCCCGTAATATTGGTCATTGGCATGATCTGTATCTTACTGGTTTTGGGTGCCTTTATGGATCAAGTGAGTATGATGCTTGTATCTCTTCCATTTTTTATGCCATTAGCGTTGGCAAATGATATCAATACGCTTTGGCTGGGCGTCTTAATGCTCATCGTTATGGAAATGAGCTTCACGACACCGCCTTTCGGCTTACTGCTTTATGTGATGCGAGGCGTCGCCCCTCCTCATATCTCAATGCGACAAATATATTCTGCCGCGCTCCCCTTTATTGGCTTGTCCACAATTGTTCTTGTGGTGCTGATGGTCTTTCCCGAAATAATTACCTGGCTACCGGCCGCCCTTAGAAACTGATCAAGACCGTTACCGTTGAACGGAGTTGTTCCTGAGCGTTCGCTGCCCATTAATAAAGGCATTCGGTAAATTAGCTGACTGCAAGTGCAAAACATGGCCATGCCCTGTAAATAGGGCGCGTTGCAATTCGTGAGCATTTACCGTCACAACAGTGCGGCCCTCATACCCGTCCGATCACTATAATCTGTGAAGGCTGGACGCTTTTTCTTTGAGGATGGTTTGTCGGCTCCCTGCAACATAAAAATAAAGCAAGGGGTCCTAGATCAAGTCAGCCTGTTTACCGGTTGTAATTGGTAAAATCTTCTGGACGCTCGAATTTTGAACGCTAGTTTGACCGCTTGGAGGAATGGTGGTGACAATGCCGTTACCGAGAGTTTATTTCAAGTGCTGAAGCGAAAGCGGATCAGTCGAATTCGAAAGACAGCAAAAACTGAAACTGCAAGGTGTCTAGCAAAATAGGGGCATCTCAACTTGAATAGCCCCAAGTTTCCTAGACACTTTCTTGTTTTACGTTTCGTTGTTTTACGAATTCTACGGGTGACAACATTCCGTTTCTAGCGTGTTTACGTTTTGGAATATAGAACATTTCAATGTAGCCGATGACCTTCTCAGGTTTTCTATACGCTCCGCCGAATACGCTCTCGTTTTAGCAGGTTGAAAAAACTCTCAGCAACAGCATTGTCATGGCAGTTTTCTCGGCGGTTCATGCTGTGTTCCAGATTGTGTTGTTTTAGAAAAAATTGCCCTTCAATGCTGGTGAATTGTGAACCCTGATCAGAGTGAATCAAAACCTTATCCGTCGGCTTGCGTCGCCAGACACCTGATCGCAAGGTCAATGCGACGATCGCGCATGACATCAATTTTTTGCTCTCCGGTTAGAATGGCAACATCGATGCCAGGATTTGCTTCATAAAACTTACCCAGGTTTGGCACTAGCCACATGGAGGCAAAAGAAGATGTTGTACTAATCGTCAGCAAATCTTTTGAGCCGACGATATCATTGACGGTGTCGCAGAGCCGCCGGATGACATTGAATGTGGTACAGGACATTAATCCCCCATCTCTGGTTAGCTTAACGGCGCGGGTCTGGCGTTCAAACAAACGCACTCCAAGCGCTTCCTCCAATACCTTGATGTGGTGAGAGACTGCCGTCGGCGTCCCATGTAACTCACCCGCTGCCTTTTTTGAAGCGTTTCAGCCTGGCGGCAGCGTCAAAAGCCCTAAAAACATTGAGGGATGGTAACTTCGCGTACGTTCCGCACCTCAGTATAGATAAGATATTCTCATCTATAGATACAAATTCATCATTCGTCAAACACCCTTATAAATGCAATATTTCTTTCTAAGGACAACAGAACCGACGAAAGGATAGCAAATGAAAACGCTGCTACATATAGACGCAAGCGCTCGAAAAACAAACAACTTGAACCCAGAATACAACTCAATCTCAAAATCAATCGCTGCCACTTTTATAGAGAAATGGCGAGCATTAAATGATGAAGATAAAATCATCTATAGGGATGTAGGAGGCAACCCACCAGACTTTATTAGCCAAGACTGGATTGCCGCTGTTTTTACGCCAGATGATGCAAAAACAGGCGAGCAAGAGGCCTTGCTTTCCCTATCGGATACCTTGATCAGTGAGTTGGAGCAGGCTGACATCATTGTTATGTCATCATCCATGTACAACTACGGCATGCCTGCCGCTTTGAAGGCCTGGTTTGATCAAGTGATCCGCATCCACAAAACATTCTCCTTTGACCTGGCTCGGGGGGACTTTCCGCTAGAGCCCATTATGTCGGGCAAAATACTGGTGTTGATAACGTCCAGCGGTGAGTTTGGCTTCGAAATCGGGGGCATCCGCGAGAAAATGAACCATCTGGGCCCTCATATTCAGACATTGAGCCATTATTTGGGCGTTGAAACATTCCACGAGATCAACGCAGAGTATCAAGAATTCAACGATGTCCGGCACAGAGAGTCTGTCGCAAGCGCCCACAAGGCAGCAGAAGAGCTAGCCCTGAATCTCGCCAATTTCTAGGAGCGTACCGATGAAGGAAATTATCATATATACCGATTTTGTGTGCCCTTACTGCTTGCTACTTGAGCGAAGGCTTCACAAAATTTTCTCCAACGAAGAGGTAAAGGTTACATGGCGGGCTCATGAGTTGCGGCCTTTTCCGGTGCCCACCTTAAAAATAGACGATGAATATCTTCCGCTCGTGTGGTCTAACTCTGTGTATCATTTGGCAGAACAGATTGGTATAGATATTAGGTTGCCTCGTATTTCGCCGCAACCGCGCACAGACAAGGCCTTCGAAGCACACCTCTTTGCGACAGACAACGGTGTAGGTGAGATATTTCCAATTGCTGTGATGGTTGCGTTTTTTCAACAAGAGCGGAACATCGGTGACATTGATGTCTTGGTCGATATTGGCGGGGAAGTCGGCTTAGACCGTGAGGCCTTGCGCCGAGCATTGGAGCAGGGAGCATATGGTCAAAAGCATCAACAGGCATTACAGCATGCCAAGGAAGTTGAGCAGATCAGAGTGGTTCCAACAATAATAATTGGAGACAATCGGTATGAGGGCCTCCCTAGCGAGCATTGGCTGACCCAGTCATTCGAAAATCAGTTGGTAGATGCATCATGACTATCGTAAACCAAGAAAAAAAAGGCATAGCCATGTGGCAGGATGACAGCAACACTCATTTGATGAAAGAAACAGTCCAACTGTCGCTTGACCATGTAAAAAAAGGTGGAATTCCATTCTCATCGCTGATTGTTAACAAGGAAGGACGTGTCCTCGGGAAAGGTGTCAATGAAGTTAGCGCATGTTGCGACCCGACAGCACATGCAGAAGTCATGGCTATTCGCCAAGCGTGTGAAACAGTTGCGTCAACGGATTTGTCTGGTACGATCTTGTACGCATCAGGCGAGCCATGTGCCTTATGTTATATGGCAGCGCGGTTTGCAGGCATCACTGATATTGTGATTGCCGTGGATAGACATGAGACGGCAGCCTCAGGATTCGACTTTCGTTGGACCTACAATTTCTTTGAAAATGGCCAACCTGGAGCTGGCATCAAAATCCACAAACTGGCAACAACCGGTGCCATGAAACCTTTCGAAACATACAGCTTAATGCAAGGAGCCAAACAATAGTAAAGGAAAGTGGAGGTTCTGGTGTCTCAAAACCAGTTGCGACAGGCTTATGAGATCTTCGGTAGTCATGACAGATCAAGGAGAGCATCAGTTAAAAGGTGTCGACGGTACGTGGTGCGTCTATTCCGCAGGATTATGATTAGCGCCTCAGAGCGATAGACAACTTCTGCTGTGGGTCAACAACGGCTGATTTCAACCGCCTGAAAACACTTCCGCATACACACCTACAGAAGACATTGAAAACGGATTTCCAGATTTCTCTGAAATAACTACAACTTTTCGCCCAGTTCAGCCGTTGGCCGGTATTTGCATAGTCCGCCCCGCTGCTATCAATTTATCAAGTTGATGGTTTTGCGCGAACGACCATTTTCGGGAATATACTTGCTGATCGATATTGGTCGGTGAAGGTCGGCTAAGGGCCGAGAGCTGCAATTAAGAGCAGCCAAACAAGAGCAAACGAAGCCGATATCACCGCTCATCCGCTGGTAACCTAAACACTCGATCCGTATAAATATTCTTCGGCTCAAGCACCAAGATGGGCACGTCCCCGCCAGACACCACCCCATCCGCTAAAAATGCAATTTCCGCATCCAGCTTTTCCAAAGAGACGTCAATGTACCAAGACTTCACCTCGCCCTCACTGCCATGAGCCAATCGCACCCGAGCCCAAGGGGTGCCGTACCTCACTGACGGCCCTTTTGCAAACACTCGAACCCGCGTGAAAACGCGCTCGCCTGTATTTAAAAGCCGCCCATGCCGAGACCACCCAACAGGCCTACTACGAAGGCTGGAACATGCTATTCACCGCCGTCGCGCTAGCCAAACGCGCAGGAAATAATCTTAGGCCGTTAAACATTTTGGCAAGGTTTCACGATACTCAGCTATGCTATCGAGCAGCAGTGTTTCCAAAAGTTTTACAGCGGGACCACGCGCGTCGATCTCTGGGTAGGTCAAGTATAATGTCGTTTTCCGCCTGCTTTTATGCTCGAGCTGAAGCGGTACAATCTGGCCCGCTTCAAGTTCGGCGTGCATAAGGCAGGTTGGCGACCAAGAAAAGCCGTGACCGTTCAGTAGAGCCGTTTTTGCAGTGCTAAGATTGCTGAAGGTCCAGCGTTGTTCGGCTTTTTGCCAGCCGCCGAGCCCTGTTCTATGCTCACCGCTATCACGCACAATGATTTGGCGGTGCTGGGCAAGTTGCGAAAATACAATTGGTTCATTTTGCTGCGCCAGCGGATGACTTGGCGCTGCAACCAATGTAAATTCAATATCCATAAGTGGTATGCCGGATCCGCCTTTGGGCAGGTTTGCAGTGATAGCCAAATCAACCGCATGCTTTTCAATTAATTCAATTGTGCCAGACATCACACTTTCAATTATTTCAACGCGAGTGTGCGGTGCGCTTTTACCGAGCTTCTCAAGAGCTTGCATAAGTATGTGTATAGGAAAGAGGGTTTCAGCTGCAATGGAGATAACGGGCTCCCATCCTTGATACAGCGCCTGTGCCGCAGCTTCTAGGCATTCAGCTTCGCTTAAGAGAGTTTTGGAGCGTCTGAGGAGTAACTCTCCAGCTTCTGTAAGCTCTGCTTTTCTGCCATTTATCGTGAGTATTTCCATACCAAGCTGCTCTTGCATTTTGGCGATAGCATAGCTGATTGCACTTTGGCTTTTGTTGAGTTTCTTTGCCGCCTGATTGAAGCCCCCTTCAGCGATAATACAGTGCAGTATCCGCCATTGTTCCAGACTGACTTTCGGAGATGCCATCGTAAACCTATCTAAAAAGTTGATGCATTTAATCAAATAATAGCGTTATTAAATCGAATTGTCAGATATTAAATAACTGGTCAGAGACGCAAAAACTTTGGCGAGGTAAAAAACATGACAAACATTCTACATATTACATCCAGCATTCTTGGCGATAACAGTCAATCAAATGCCATCAGCTCAAAAGTGGTGAATCAGCTTTTGGTCACTCACGGCGATAGCACGCTCGTCCACAGAGATTTAACTGAAGATTCCATTCCACATTTGACAGGGGATGCCATCGCCAGTTTTAATCTTTTAGAAGACGATCTGAGCCCGTCGCAACGTAAAACCCTGGCGCTTTCCAACAGTTTGATTGCAGAGTTACAGGCGGCGGACGTGGTTGTTCTTGCTGTTCCCATGTATAATTTTTCAGTTCCATCTACTTTGAAAAGCTGGATTGATTATGTTGCACGCGCTGGCATTACCTTTCGCTATACCGAAACGGGATCTGAGGGATTGCTGAAAGGCAAAAAGGTGTATGCTGTAGTTACCAGCGGTGGGTATTATAAGGAAACTGATAAGGATTCTGTGACGCCCTTCCTGAAAACGATTTTTAACTTTTTAGGCCTTGATGATGTTGAGTTTATCCATGCAGAAGGATTAAATATTAGCGACGAAACGCGCGCGAAAACTGCTCAACAGGTTGAAGAAAAACTACGGTTTTTGGCTGCTGCATAAACGGCAATGTGAAAAAGGGGGTGGTTTCATGTAAATCGCCCCCAATTTATTTTAGAAATCCCTGATTTATTGATAAAAAGTCAAACCCTTTAACCCACAGGCTAAATGCTATCGGCGCGAAAAATTCTGGCAAGGGTTAAATTTGGGTGGTTTTGACGAGTCCCCTAATCCTATTTAACGGATTTTTACCCCCAGAACCGGCAGGTTTCCAGACCCTTCCGAAGATGCATTTTGTAAACTCTGGACGGGAAAAACCATCTGATTTTTAAAAGTGCATTGATTTTATGGTGCCGCTGAGAGGATTTGAACCTCCGACCTACGCATTACGAATGCGGTGCTCTACCAACTGAGCTACAGCGGCACTGGAAGAATTGCACAATAATCCCAAGCCATTTTCAGGGCAAGAAAATCATCGCGGTTTTCTAACAATCAGGTCGGTTTCGGGGCTTCGATCTCCTGGACAATTTCTGCTTCCAGCAAATCACCAGAGGTCACCCCTTGGTCGGGCTTGCGCCATATCAAGCTATCAAATGTGCCGCAGGATGGGCAATCCGCCGTCCAGGATTTTTCCTGCCGTCCGCAACTTTCGCATATCCAAAGAGGATCCTGAGGTGCTTCAACGCTTTCAAGGATCCATTTTCGCGCAGCAATGGCGTCGGCATTTGCCCGCTCTTCCAGCTCGGCCATCAACCGATAGACGGACCCACGCGGGTCAATGTCGGCTGTTTTGTTCAGATAGCCCCTTGCCTGACCCCATTCCTGAGCGTCCAACGCTGCGCGTGCCATGACCATCATGGTTTCAGGATGCTCCGGCTTTAACGGCGCAATCAGCCGCTTGGCCCGCAAAAGCCAGTCCGCCGGGCTTTCAACCGGAATAAGGTTTTTTACCGCTTTGGCAATATCCGGATGTGGCGCGTGCCGCCACGCATCGTTGATCAGTTTATCCAATTTCCGCCCCGGCTGAGACAGACTGATTGCCATTACGGACGCAGGGACAAAAGCGGGGTCAAGATCATGGGCATCAAGCGCTAGTGTCAGCGCTTTTTCTTTTTCCCCATTTTCAGCCAGCGGCAAGGCCCGCTGATAGGCAATGACCGCCCGCAAATGTTTCACCCGATCGCTTTTTGCGGATTTTCCCCGGGCCATACGGGTAAGGGTTTTGTCCGCATCTTCATACCGATGCAATTTCAGAAACAATCCCAGCAGGTCTTTGAGAACCCATTCTGTTCCGGGCTTCAATTTATCCGCTTTTTCTACATATAAAAGCGCAAGGTCCAGATCATTTTCTGCCTTGGCCCGTTGAATGAGGCCGCGTAATCCTAAAAACTCGGTTTCGGGATTTTCGGTCATTTTGCTGTAATAAATTCGGGCCGCCCGATCATCCTGATTAAGTTCCGCAGCCTGTGCCGCCAGCAACAATGTCAGTGGCTCTCCCTGCAAATGCTTTTCGGCAGCGACAGCGGCTTTTCTGGCGCCATCAGAATCGCCCGCAGCAATCGCAACCATACCATGACTGAGCGCGTCCATTCCTTTGCTGCGCCGGCGTGCAGAAAATATCCCACCCAAACGGCCGGGACCTGATTTCAACCAGAAAAACAACTGATATAAAACCATCAGTATAAGCGCGATAAGAAGGGTCGCAATAACCAGAACCACCACACTTGTTTCGATAACGTAATTATCCCAGCGCAGCGCAACCTGTCCCGGATTATCCGCAACCCAAACCCCGGCGAGGGCCAGCAAAGACAACAGGATAAAGAGATAAAGAGACCGTATCATTTTTATCCCCTTACCCTTTAGTTTCTACGACTGTCGCCGTTGCTTTGCCCAGCAACATATCAACAGTTCGATCCACCAGATGTCTTTCCTCCGCCCGGCTCAACCACCCGGCGGCCACGTCTGATGGGGCGCCGGACAATTTGTTCAAGGCATCGATCGCCTGACCCAGATTATTGTCGTTCAACGCGTTCTCGGCTTTTGCAACAATGGCATCGACACTTTCCCCTTCCAGATCATCCACACGTCGGAATTTAACCAGAGTGGCGAGATTATGAAGGGTTTTTCCGTACCATGTATCACTGGCCGGCAAACGTTCTGCCTGTACAATTTCATTGGCCAAATTTCTGAACTCGTCCTTTAGAACGGACAATGGCGTTGCGCCTCTGGCCGCGACAGGCAGCAGCGCCGTCAAGTCGTCATGCATACTTTCATGGGCAACGTTCAAGGTCTGTCGGACTGCCCCGTCAAACGGTGCATCACCCCGGCTTTGTGTTTGAAGCTGCCCTAAACCCAACAACATCAGTGCTTCATCCGCATTACCGTTTTGCGCAGCCTGTGCATCCAGCTGGGCCTGCAGTGCGGACGAAAGAGCAGCCAATTGGGCTTTGGAGGCTTCGGTTTCTGCATCGGCGCTTTTCACGTCCCGTTCCAACGCGGCAAGATTGGATTTCACATCGTCAACCGCCTTTTGCAAGACCGTCATTCCAGCAAGGATTTCTGGTGCTGGCTGTGCAATTACCGTTTCAACTGGTGCCGATGGCCGCATATCCGCTGCCAGAATTTTGCCTTCAATGGCAAGAAGCTGCTCTTTTATAGCCTCAACGGATGTTTCAACGTCGGTCAGGCGCGTATTGGCCCCCTGAATCTGAGCCAGAATTTCCGGATCAATCGCCGATACCGTCTGTCCGGTTTCTCCGATTTTTGCAGACAGAGCGGCAAGATCCGCCTTAACGGCGTTAAGGGCATTCATAGCGACACTCTCTGTCTGAGCAGAGGCATCCGGTTGACTATTCAGGCGCTCCTCCAGTGCAGATAACCGGTTCTGCAAGGCTTCATTTGCAGCACTTTCACCGAAATACCCGGTCACGATGTCCTGTGCAATTTGGGGCAGATAAGGTTTCGCTTTTGGATACAGAATGGGCCACGCTGCAACACCAAGCAAGAACGCAAACAGGATAAGCAGCAGGATCATACCCAATGAAGATTTTTTCGCTTCTTTAGTAGGCATGTCTCCTGGGGTTTTCAGAGAATTGGGCAACGGTTTTTTTAGACCGCTATCGTCCACGGTTTCATCAGCATTGATTTCAACCTGTTCAGATTCTGATGCCATTCCGCTCTTTTCCTCATCCTGTTTATCTGTCATTTCAGATATGCCCCTCTCGCTCATCCCGTAGGACGTTCTTTTTTCTCGCTCGATTGCCTCGATAAGTGCCGTTTCGGTCGGTTGCACGGCAATCTGGCAACCCTTAAACGGTAACGTGGTCAATTGATCGGCAACATTTTTACTTAAGCACCACGCCGTTACAGTTTTTAGATGCGCTGTCAAACCCGCTTGTTCAATATTTTTAGCAAATATAATTGCTGTCTGTGGTGAAAATAAGAGTACACCATCAAGGCTGCCTTCTTCCAGCGCGGAAACAGCCTCAGGTGAAATTGTCTTAATTTCGTCTGCCTGATATAAGATTTCCCGCCGGTACCGGAAACCGACCTCAGTCAGCATTCCTTTCAAATCGCCTGCCAGACGCACGCCGCCAACATGCAATAACGGTCCCTTGGCCGGATCCACTTTCTCTTTGATCAACGACGCCAGTCCGTCGACATCCCCATTTGCCGAAAAAACAAGCGGGAAACCTGCCTTTTTAGCCTCGGTCGCCGTTCGCTCACCCACAGCATAAACGGGCAGGTCCCGATTTTTAGAAAAGAGAGTAAACCCCTTTACGCCATTGATACTGGTCACCAGTAACGCCTGAACGCCGTCCAGAGCCAATTTCTTGGGCTTCAGGAAATTGATGGTAAGCAAGGGTGAACGAACTGCCTCAAAACCAAGGGCCTTAAGTTTGTCTTCGAGTTGATCCCCGGCCTCTCTGGGCCGGGTTATAAGCAGTTTCATATCACGCCATTCCAGTTCAGGATATTTGAAAGGCGGGAAAATCATCCCCCGCTTTTTCACGCAGTTCACGGCCCAACCGGGTTCCAAGGGCAACGGCGTCTTCAAGGGACGCTTCTCCGCGGGCATCAAAACGCTGCACCCCATCCGGGCTGAACAACGTCGCTTCCAACGCGATCGTCTGATTTTCTTTTAAAACCGCGTGTCCCGCAATGGGTGTCCGACACGAACCATCCAGTTCGGCCAGCATAGCCCGTTCACACTGAACACGAATACAACTTTCTGGATGATTAATGGCCGCAAGCAGTCGTCCCATTTCTTCATCATCTGCGCGGTGTTCGATACCGATCGCGCCTTGAGCAACGGCCGGCAGCATTTCTGAGCTTTCCAGCGGATGGGTTATCACGTCCGCATTATCCAGCCGGTTCAGGCCAGCGCACGCCAAAAGGGTTGCATCTGCCTGACCTTCTTCCAGTTTGCGAAGCCTGGTTTGAACACTACCGCGGAACAGACAGACTTTTAAATCGGGCCGAACATTGAGAATCTGTGCTTGTCTTCGTAAACTCGACGTTCCGATTACCGAACCCGGAGGCATATCCGCAAGGGCGGTGCCATCTTTTGAAATAAAAGCATCCCGTGGGTCTTCTCGTGGCAGAATACAATCAATGACCAGGCCATTGGGTAAACTGGTCTCCATATCTTTCATTGAATGAACAGCCAGATCAATATCACCCCGGATCAGTGCTTCTTCGATTTCCTTTACAAACAGCCCTTTTCCGCCTGCTTCACTCAAAGCCCGATCCTGGATCTGATCGCCTGTCGTCTTGATAACCACAATCTGAAGATCATCTTCACCTAGAAGATCCGGATGGGCGGTCAGTAACCTTTCCCGTGTTTCATGGGCTTGTGCGAGAGCGAGGGGACTGCCCCGTGTGCCAATTTTGTACTTTTTCTGGGTCGTCATATTGCGAGATTACCTATTCAATGATACAGCCTTACCCAATTTGCACCGCTTTTGAACAGAAAACAAATGATTGTCCTCGGTCTGGAAAGTAGCTGCGATGAAACTGCCGCTGCCGTCGTTACGGCAGAAGGGGAGATTTTGTCAAATGTTGTATTGTCGCAGGTAGAAGAACATGCCCCTTTTGGCGGCGTTGTTCCTGAAATTGCGGCCCGCGCACACGTGACTCAAATGGATCGTCTGGTGGCACAGGCCATGAAACAGGCAGGTCTTGAATTTTCCGATCTGGATGGAGTCGCGGCCACCGCAGGCCCTGGTCTGATTGGCGGCGTTTTAGTTGGTTTAATGACAGCAAAATCAATTTCCGCTGTGACAGGTGCCCCGCTAATCGGGGTTAATCACCTTGAAGGACATGCCCTTACCGTTCGCATGACCGATAAAATTGCTTTTCCCTATGTATTACTGCTGGTATCCGGCGGGCATTCTCAAATTCTGGTTGTTGAAGGCGTTGGTAAATTCAGAAGGCTGGGGACAACAATTGATGATGCGGTTGGCGAAGCGTTTGATAAAACGGCTAAACTGATGGGGCTCGGTTTCCCGGGCGGTCCTGCCGTCGAGAAATATGCCGCCAAAGGGGATGAAAACCGATTCTCCCTGCCGCGCCCCATGAAGGGCAAGCCCGGATGTGATTTTTCATTTTCTGGCCTGAAAACAGCGGTTCGGCAATGTCTCGAATCACTGGGAGATCACGTCACGGAACAGGATAAATGTGATTTGGCGGCCAGTTTTCAAAAAGCTGCCATAGAATCTCTGCTAAGCCGAACCGGGCAAGCCCTTAAAATTGTACGATCCGATCACCCAGACTGTCAGAATGTTGTCATTGCGGGAGGAGTTGCCGCAAATATGGCTCTCCGCAAAAATCTTGATGCACTGGTTCAGGAACATGGCTTTAAACTGGTCGTACCGCCGCCCGCTCTTTGCACGGATAATGGGGCGATGATTGCCTGGGCGGGAATAGAACGCTTGCAACTTGGATTAACCGATACGCTTGATATGTCGGCAAAAGCCCGATGGCCGCTTGATCCGGATGCCGAACCAGCGCCTTTTGCCGGCTACAAGGCCTGAAGAAAACACAGACCATATAGGAATTGACGATGACCGAAGACGAACAAAAAGCCGCCGCTGCCGCTGCCGCTGTTGAGTATATCAAAGACGGCATGGTCGTGGGCCTGGGGACAGGGTCCACAGCCTCTAAAATGGTTGATCTGGTCGGTGAACGGGTAAAAGAAGGGCTTGATATCATTGCTGTTCCAACCTCGGAGGCAACCAAACAGCAAGCAGAGGCCCTTGGGATTAACGTGGTTGGGTTCGACGACGTTCAGGTCATCGATTTAACGATCGACGGAACTGATGAAGTTGATCCACAAATGCGCCTGATCAAAGGCGGGGGCGGTGCCCACTTGCGGGAAAAGATTGTTGCGTCCCTGAGTGACCAGATGATCGTCATTGCTGAAAGTAAAAAGATGGTCGAGCATTTAGGCGCATTTAAACTCCCCGTTGAGGTTATTCCTTTTTCTGCACATGCGTTGTTGCCAAAGCTTGAAGCATTAGGCTGCACCCCCACAATACGCGAAAAAGACGGACAACCCTTTTATACAGATGAAAATAATCTGGTCATTGATTGCGCTTTTGAAAAAATTGACGACCCGGAAGAACTCGCCCAGACGCTGAGCCTGATGCCCGGTGTCGTTGAGCATGGTCTTTTTATCGATAATGCCGATATTGTTCTAATCGGAACCGATGACGGTATAAAAAAATTCGAACGTTAATATCGCTTAATCCGTTGATATAAAACACTTATTTTAATTGGAAAGTATACTGGTGTGAAAAATCTTTGATTTGCTATTAATAATGATTTGCAATATCAAAAAGGATCGCTATTGTGGGTCTCGAGAATAAGCTTGCTTATCCTCTCTAGCTCAGACTTCGCCCTCTGCTGTCCCGGCAGGGGGCGTTTTTTTGCCGTCACTCCCGACCAATAATTATCCCCCGTAACAACGCGGTCATGATATCGTCCAGTTGACGTTTTAAACTGTCCAGTGAAGCCTCTCCGGCACTATCAAGATTACGAAACAGAAAGGTCGCATTATGCAGTATTTCTGCCGTGCGATCGGGATCTCGCCCGGCAATTTCCCCTTTTTGCATCCGACTCCTCAGGTATTGACCCATATTTTCTGCAAAAATTTGTGTGCATTCGCGGGCGATCAACGGTTTTCTCTTTTTAACCAGCGCCCTTAAATCCGACATGCCCGGATGCTCTTCTCGCGCCTGATAATTCAGGGAAAGCTCTTCCATAAAATACAGTGGCAGGATCTGTGCCGCCCGCTTGGAAGGATCCAGAAACAGCGAGAGTTCTCTGGCTTGCCTGCGGCTTTCCTCCACGACGATTGCGACGGCAATATCAAGCTTGGCCGGAAAGAAGTTATACAGATGCGCCGGTGATAATCCGACATCCTCTCCCAGCTCGACCATTGTTGTTTTCCCATAGCCATAGGTCAAAAAACGCGCCTGAGCCGCTTGGATTATCTGACCCTGTATATCGAACGGTTTTCTTTTCATCTTATTGTTTTAATATTTAAATTTCAAATTTTATGACTATTGAATATTTTGCTCATTATTCAATTTATATTATTTTGCTGAAATTTGACAGTGTATTGAGGGTCTCTTCGCAGAATATCTCCTTCTGCTTTGATACGGGTCATGGTAATCAGGGGCTCTGAAAACAAATGGGCATAAAATGGATCAGATTAATGTCATCGGTGCCGGAGCCTGGGGAACGGCACTCGCCATTTCCATGGCTGGCTCCAACAGACAGATCAAACTGGGATGTCGTCACCCCGAACAGGCGACGTCCATCAACACCAATCGGGAAAACAAACTCTATCTTTCTGACGTATCAATTCCCCAGAACGTCACGGCGGTGACTGATATCGCGGAACTCTGTCGCACCGATATATTACTGAATGTAACCCCTGCCCAATATGTTCGAGACAGCCTAAAAACCCTCGCGCCCCATCTAAAGCCGGAAACGGCCCTTGTGATCTGTGCCAAGGGCATTGAAAAATCGACGGGCCAAATGATGAGCGAGGTGGTGACTGAAATCGTCCCGGGCCAACCTTTCGCAATTTTATCGGGGCCAAACTTCGCACGGGAAGTCGCAAATAACCTTCCCGCGGCAACCACCCTTGCGACCTCATATAAGGATTGGGGCCCACGCCTGACAAAGGCCATCGGCCAACCAACCTTTCGGCCCTATTACACCGATGACGTTGTCGGGGCGCAAATGGGCGGTGCCATAAAGAATGTCCTGGCCATTGCCTGTGGCATCGTCGCTGGCGCCCAACTCGGTGAAAATGCAAGAGCCGCCCTCATTACCCGCGGGATGGCAGAAGTCTTAAGATTAGGCGAAAAACTGGGCGGGCGCGCCGAAACCTTGATGGGCCTCTCTGGACTGGGCGATCTGGTCTTAACCTGTTCTTCCAGTGCGTCACGGAACTTCTCGCTGGGTGAAGCATTGGGTCAGGGTCACTCTCTCGAAAGCATCCTTGGCACCCGAAAATCCGTTACCGAAGGCGTTCACACCGCCGCGGCGCTTTGCAAAATGGCCGATAAACATAAAATTGAGATGCCAATCTGTGCCGCAGTGAATAGTATCCTCAATGAAGGGGCCGCCGTTAAAGATATAACACAAGAACTGCTGGCCAGACCTTTTCGGGACGAAAAGCTGGCCGGATTTTAAAATTTGATGACGAAAGGATTTATAATGCTCTTTATTGCCCACTGTGTGGATAAAGAAGGCCATCTGAACGTTCGTATGGACACCCGCCCGGACCACCTCGCCTTTCTCAATGGCAAAGGGGATGCCTTAAAAGTAGCGGGCCCCACACTTGCCGAAGATGGCGAAACTCCCAATGGAAGCCTGATCATTTTTGAAGAGGCATCCCTGGAAGCCGCCAAAGCCTGGATTGCGCAAGACCCTTACGCAGCGGCCGGACTGTTTTCCCGGGTTGAAGTACAACCATGGAAGCATGCTTTGGGCGGAGGGATCTAAAGAATGGCTTACTGGCTGATCAAAACAGAGCCCGGCAGCTGGTCCTGGAGTGATCAGCTGGAAGCCGGTGATGCTGGCACCTATTGGGATGGGGTGCGCAATTATCAGGCGTCAAATAATATGAAAGCCATGAAACTGGGCGATCAGTGCTTTTTCTATCATTCTGTGAAGGAAAAAAGCATTGTCGGTATTGTCGAAGTCATTAAGGAATATTACCCGGATCATACCGATGCATCCGGCCGGTTTGGAATGGTCGATGTTAAGGCTGTACAGTCTTTTCCAGCGCCTGTCAGTCTGACGGAAATAAAAGCAAACGAAGCCCTTCAGGACCTTGCCTTAATCCGTCAAAGCAGACTGTCTGTTGTCCCCATTGATCCGGTGTCGTGGACACTGATCTGTTCAATGGGTGGCCTCTAAACTGGCGTCATATTGAGGGCCTTGAACGCATAAATAACAAAGCAGGACTGCCAATTTTCCGCGCCTTTGCTGATATATTGGCTGGCATGTCACTCGACCAGCGGATATGCTTCGCGTCAACCACACCCCAGCGCAAGGATTTCTTCGCGCAACCTTATGAATGAGTTTAGTGTCGATGGACGGTTCTCCCACCTCATACAGCGCGCCAAACAGTAACAAGCGAGCTTACTTTTTGCTGACGATTACAACCCTGTGCTGGGGCTGCAACGCCATTTTCAGTCGACTTGCTGTCGGGGAAGTCTCGCCGCTCACGCTGGTTGCCTTGCGCTGGGCCGCTGTCATGATTTTCTTGTTTGTTCTTGCCCGCCAGGACGTCAAGCGCGACTGGCCTGTCCTGAAAACCAGATTGCCGTTCCTGATGTTGATCGGTGCCATCGGATTTACCGGCTTCAACGCGCTTTTTTATCTGGCGGCCCATACCACAACAGCCGTCAATATTGGCATTTTACAAGGCGCCATACCGGTCTTTGTTCTGGTTTCCGCTTTTGTTCTGCACCGCACACCCGTCGGCTTGTTTCAAGCGATCGGCGTGACGACAACCATAATCGGTGTTGTCATAGTTGCGTCCGGAGGTGATCTGGACCGACTGCTTTCGCTGGCGTTCAATCACGGAGATCTGTTGATGCTGATCGCCTGTTTTCTCTATGCCAGTTATACCCTTGCGCTGCGGAACAAGCCCAATGTGTCGGCAATGGGGCTTTTTGCGGTCCTGGCCTTTTCAGCTTTTTTGACATCATTGCCACTGGTTGCCGGGGAAATAGCGCTGGGACAGTTTCGGGCCCCAACAATGGTTGGATGGATCCTGATTGCCAGCATTGCTGTTCTGCCATCGTTTCTGGCCCAGATCTGTTTTATCAATGGGGTTGCCATCATTGGGCCGGGCCGGGCCGGGGTTTTCGTCAATCTGGTGCCAATTTTCGCGTCTATTTTTGCCGTCGTTTTCCTGGGCGAGCCCTTCAAGCTCTATCACGCGTTCGCGCTCGCCCTTGTTCTGGGCGGCATCTGGCTATCAGAACGCGGTAAATAACGCTAAAAGTCGCTGACAATCCCTTTGCGTTCCCAATCACCGTATCGGGTTGGCTCCAATCCGGAAGGACCGCCGATCTCGCCGTCCGCCTGTTCAAGTTTATGGGCCGCCTTTTTCTTTTCTTCGGTCTTTTCTTCAACCGATTCGGCTGCCTGATCCTGAGCGTCTGTATTTTTCGGGTCCATTTCTATCCCTTTACATCTTGATTAAACCGTCTTTATCATAATCCGGGCCTGCCGCCTATAGACCTGCACGGATAATTCCCGTACATACCGGACTATGAGTGATGAAACCCCAAACCCACGCGCCCGTGCTGTCAGGATGCTGGTTCAGGTGCTTGGTAAAAACCGGCAACTGGAAGATGTCCTGCCAGAAGGTCTAAATAATCTTGCGCCAAAAGACAGAGCCCTTGCCCGCGCCCTTACTTCTACGACGTTGCGGCATTTAGGGATCATTGATTATCTTACAGGCAAGATGCTGGACCGGCCCCTTCCCCAAAAAGCGGACAATATTCGCCAGATTATTCGCATTGGGCTCGCCCAGATTTTATATCTGAATATCCCGCCCCATGCCGCCGTCCATGACACGGTCGAACTTGTTCCCGCAAACAGTAAATTTCGCGGACTGGTGAACGCCTTGTTGCGAAGGGCAGACCGTCAAGGGGCCAAGCTTCTGGCTAAAATGGACTTGCCACGCAGCAATATGCCGCCTTGGATCTGGAACAGTTGGAAAGAATTTTACGGGGAAGAAAAAGCGCGGGATATTATTCTTTCGCAGCTGATCGAAGCCCCCCTTGATATAACAGTAAAATCAGAACCAGACCAATGGGCCCAAAAGCTGGAGGCAACCCTCCTGCCAACAGGCTCACTCCGCCGTAAAGCGGGCGGCTCTGTCCCGGATCTGGCAGGTTTTGAGGAGGGACAATGGTGGGTACAGGACGCTGCGGCGGCCATTCCTGCGCAGCTCTTTCCTGCTCTCGCCGGGAAACGCATTCTTGACCTGTGCGCCGCACCAGGGGGTAAGACGGCGCAGCTTGCCTCAATGGGCGCCGATGTTGTCGCGCTTGACCGATCCAAGGCCCGTTTAAAACGGCTCACCGAGAATATGGACCGATTGAATCTGTCTGTAACCGTTGAGGTGGCTGACGGCACTTCTTACGCGCCAGATGATCCGTTCGATGGAATTTTGCTGGACGCTCCCTGCTCCAGTACCGGTACAATCCGGCGCCATCCGGATGTGGCCTGGCTGAAAAAGGAAGAAGACGTTAAAAAACTCGCGGATCTGCAACTCCGCCTTCTCGATGCCACAATCCCGCTGTTAAAGTCTGGTGGCACACTGATTTACAGTACTTGCTCGCTGCAACCAGAAGAGGGAGAATATCAAATTGCCTCTTTTCTGGAACGACACCCCGAGATGAAACGACAACCGGTGGAGGAAAGCGAAGTTGGTGGTCTGGCGGAACTATTAACGAAAGAAGGTGACATTCGGTGTCTTCCCTGTCATCTGGGCGGAACTGAACAGACCCTGCTAACCGGCATGGACGGATTTTACGCCTGCCGAATGAAAAAAGATTAAGGTCCCTTACTTGAGTGGGATTTACGAACAAGGTATATGTAGATTATGCAAAAACCCGTAAGAATTGCCCCATCCATTCTGGCTGCTGATTTCGCTACGCTCGGCGCGGAAGTTGCTGCAATTGATGCCGCTGGCGCCGATTATATCCATATCGATATTATGGACGGTCATTTTGTTCCGAATATCAGTTTTGGGCCTGCCATAACAAAGGCTGTGCGTGGCTATTCCGATAAGCCTTTCGATTGTCATCTGATGATTTCACCGGTCGACCCTTATATCCCGGAATTTGTTGAAGCCGGCGCCGATATTATTACGCTTCATCAGGAAGCAGGGGCCCATCTGCATCGCAGCATCCAGCTTGTCAAAGCAGCGGGTATAAAGGTTGGAGTTTCTTTAAACCCTGCAACACCCGCCGCCACACTGGAACATGTTCTTGAAGAAATTGATCTTGTGCTGGTGATGAGTGTTAATCCCGGATTCGGCGGTCAAAAATTTATCCCCTCCCAGTTAGATAAAATTCGCACATTGCGCGCGATGATTGATGAAAGTGGTCGCGATATCGATCTGGAAGTTGATGGTGGTATCAATGCTGAAACGGCCCCGTTAGTGATCGAAGCCGGTGCAGATCTATTGGTCGCAGGAAGTGCCGCGTTCAAAGGCTCTCCAGAACAATATGCTGCAAATATTCAAGCCATCCGCGGAAAATCATGAATAATATGGCGGCAGGTTTTAACGCAAAGACCCTCCCCCTGCCGTCACGGCGCTCCCTCTCGGATCGCTTATTTTCATCCTCCCTGTATCAAGCCAGTTTACGAAGCCGCACGCCTCGGAAGTTGCGCTCGACCCATGTTGACGTCCTGCCCGGGCGCGGCGAAAAAGCCGACAGTCTTTTTCAGGGGCATTTCGAATTTGCCGGATTTGGCACGCATGTCAGCAATGCAGAACCTTGGTTTGCCCCCAATATGCCCCTGCATTGGCATCAGGAGCTGCACCGCTTTTCATGGATCCGGGATTTTGCCGCCAACGATACGGATGCTGCAAAACGACATGCCCGCACGTTACTGATTTCATGGGTAAAGAATTTTGGCCAGTATACGCCTTACGTCTGGGATAAAGACGTGTTGCCCAGGCGTCTGATTAACTGGATCCGCCAGGCGACCTTCCTGATGACATCCAATGATGGAGATTTTAACTACCAGTTCCTGAAAACCCTGCGTGAACAGTTCAAACATTTGACGCGTTTGCGTCGGGTAGCGCGCGACAAGACGGATATGGTGGAAATAGACCTCGCCCTTTATTTATGCGCTTGTGCCTTTCCAGATACCAAAGATCAACAGAAATCATCCCTTCGCCATCTGTTGGAAGATATTGACCTGGTGATCCTTGCTGATGGCTGTCATCTCTCTCGTAATCCCAGAAAACATCTTGATCTGCTGGCTGATCTGGTGGCCCTTAAACATGATTTCATGAACCTGCAGCAAGAGGTTCCACAAGGCTTGATGGGCGGAATTGACCGATTGGCACCGGTTGTCCGATTTTTCCAGCATGGTGATGGATCCCTTGCCTTGTTTAATGGCGCAACCTTACCCGAAAAAGGGGATTGTGATCATTTATTGGCCATTTCCGATGCTGCCGGACGCCCCCCCCACAGATGTCCGCTGGGCGGCTTTGAACGGCTTAAAGCTGGCCGCTCTCTATTAATATTGGAAACGGGCGAAGGCGGACGACCTAAAAATATTCCTTACCATGCGGGCATCGGTAGTTTTGAGTTCAGTTTCGGACAGGAAAAACTCATCGTCAATTGCGGCTCTCACCCGGATTCAAAGTCAGCATGGGGAAAGGCCCTAATGTCGACAGCCGCCCATTCCACCCTGAGTATTCGAGATCTGAACGCCCAATTCCCCGCGCCAGATGACGCGGAACAGCTGGCCGAGCTGAACATATCAACCCATGAAGAAGGGGGCAGTCTTTGGCTTGATTTTGACAATCCCGGTTTCCTTCAGGCCGCAAAAATACGTCATTCCCGGAAACTCTTTTTAGAATCCAGTGGGATCAGCCTTCGCGGTGAAGATACTGTTTCCTTTGAAGGACCGGCTGATAAAATTACCGAGTTTGAGATACGTTTTCATTTACATCCCGATTTAAGCGTTTCCAAAAACATGAACGGAAACAAACTGTTGATCAGAACCCAAAATGGGTCGGGCTGGCAGTTTCTATCCAGTCTTTCCGAAATGTCCTTGGAAGAAAGCGTTTACTGCGGTCAGGCAGGAGAGCTGCGTAAAAGCCAGCAAATCGTGCTCAACGGGAAAATTCATGGCCAGGAAACGCTGGCGCTTAAATGGGCGTTTGCCCTTCTGGGCGAAAGCGAGGCCGAAACCGACACAGCCCCCGCCAGCGAAGCAGAATTGACAAAGGCGGCGACCGATTAAAGCTGCCAGCGGACCGTTTGCTCTGAAAACTCGCGGTCCCGCCACATTCCCTTGATATCCGCGACCAGTCCACCGGGATTGATCAGTCCTTCGATTGCCACAGGTGACAGGTCCTGATAGACGGAATGGGCAACGGCACCGACAACAGCATCATAGCCTTGCAGGCTATTCAGGTTTTCAATCAGATCGATATTGAAAAACTGCTGTGCGTCGGCCTTGTCGGCAAGCGGATCATGAACATCAACCCTGTGGCCACTTTCTTGCAGCCCTGTCACGATGTCCGTGATTTTGGTATTTCGCAAATCCGGCACATTTTCCTTAAACGTAAGTCCCAGAATTAATATCTTACTATTTTTTGCCAGCAGTTTATCCACACTTCCGGCAATAAAACGCCCCATGGATTCGTTTATCCGTCTACCCGTTAAAATCAGATCCGGGTCCGCGCCGACCTCCGCCGCCCGATGGGCAAAGTAAAAAGGATCAATGCCAATACAGTGCCCGCCAACCAGACCCGGTGTAAAATTCAGAAAATTCCATTTTGTACCGGCAGTTTCCAACACGTCATAGGCCGAAATACCAAGCTTTTGAAAGATCATGGTCGCTTCATTGACGAAGGCAATATTGATATCCCGCTGGGCATTTTCAATCACCTTAGCCGCCTCTGCCGTTTTAATGTTCCGGGCCCGAAACGTACCGCCCGTGGTTGCCGCCCCATATATCTGTTCCAGAATGTCTGAAACGGTATCATTCTGGCCTGCAATAACCTTGATAATCTTATCTACTGTATGAACTTTGTCACCAGGGTTGATGCGTTCTGGTGAATAACCCAGGAAAAAATCCTGCCCACAGGTTAGACCCGATTGTTCGGCCAGAATTGGCCCGCATACTTCTTCTGTAACGCCCGGATAGACAGTGCTTTCGACAACGACGATCGCCCCTTTTTTGAGGATGGGCCCCACTGCACGGCACGCCTGTCTTAAAGGTTCCAGATCCGGTTTGTCATCACTATCCACAGGGGTCGGCACTGTTATGATATGAATATCCGCGTCCTGTGTCTCGTTAATGTCGGTCGTGAAAGACATGCTGCTGGCCCGAAGCACAGGGGTTTCAATTTCAAACGTCCGGTCATAGCCGCCGCGCAATTCTTCAATGCGATCTTCACTGATGTCAAAACCCAAGACCTTGAACTGTTTGGCCAACGCGACCGCAAGCGGCAGGCCGACATATCCCAACCCTACAACAGAAATAACAGTATGACTGCCGACAATCGATCCGTCAGAAAGGGCGGTAGGGCGAATTACAGACATGAGCTATTCCTGAAAACTGAAGTTGGAATTAGGTAGACGCAATCGGGTCGGTTTGTCAATCATTGGACCGGTTCTCTGTTGATCTGGACTCAATCAAAAAAATATACACCCTGTCATTCCTCTCTTTTTGGCGCCGAACGTTGTTTAAGGAGACCGTTTACGCTTTTTTTTCATTGTAAGGTTCCGAAAAGCCTCATCTCATGCTATAGCGCCCGCATCGGACCTGTGTCCGAGCTTCCGTCCTCTCTGGTAAACAGGAAAACATGTCGATGTCTGCTTCCGACTATCAGCGCGTCAGCCGCGCTCTTATATCCGTTTCTGATAAAACAGGCCTTGTTGAATTTGGTCAGGCCCTTGCTGAACTCAATATCGAAATCCTCTCAACCGGCGGCAGCGCGAAAATGCTGGCGGATGCCGGGATCCCGGTAAAAGAAGTGGCAGAACACACAAAATTTCCGGAAATGATGGACGGGCGGGTGAAAACGCTGCATCCAATGATCCATGGCGGTATTCTGGCTCTGCGGGATAACGATGACCATGTAAAAGCGATGAACACCCACGACATCGGCCCCATTGATCTGGTGGTTGTTAATCTTTATCCGTTTGAAGAAACTGTCGCCAAAGGCTCCGATTTTCATACCTGTATCGAAAATATCGATATTGGTGGCCCCGCCATGATCCGGTCGGCCGCCAAAAATTATGGCTTTGTGAACGTCATTGTTGAAGCCAGCGACTATGATCATGTTGTTGCCGAGCTAAAAGCCAATGACGGAAAAACAAGCATTGAGACGCGCAAAAAACTTGCGGCGAAAGCCTATGCCCGCACCGGTGCCTATGATGCAGCGATCTCCAACTGGTACGCCGAACAACTGGGTGAAGAATTCCCGGACCGTCTGGTGTTAGCGGGCACCCGACAACAAAGCCTGCGCTATGGTGAAAACCCGCATCAGTCCGCCGCCTTTTATGCGAATTCAGAAAACCGGATCGGTATTGCAACGGCAATGCAGGTTCAGGGAAAAGAACTGTCCTACAATAACTATAATGATACCGATGCCGCCTTTGAACTGGTCGCTGAATTTGATCCGGCGGTTTCTGGGCCAGCCTGTGCCATCATCAAGCATGCCAATCCTTGTGGTGTGGCGACCGGCTCTACATTGTCTGACGCCTACAAAACAGCATTTGCCTGTGACACAACATCCGCGTTCGGCGGTATTATCGCTGTCAATCAGCTGTTGGATGAGGAAACCGCACAGGAAATCGTCAAGATCTTTACCGAAGTCATTATCGCCCCGGAAGCAACGGACGAAGCCAAAGCCATCATCGCAGCCAAGAAAAACCTGCGCCTTCTGCTTACAGGTGGTCTTCCGGATCCACAAATCGGTGGTCGTCTGGTCAAATCATTGGCTGGTGGATATCTCATTCAGGGCCGGGACAACGCCCTCACAGCAACCCCTGAGCTCAAAGTTGTCACAAAACGGGCCCCTACCGAGCAGGAACTTGCTGATCTGAAATTCGCCTTTACTGTTGCTAAGCATGTCAAATCGAACGCGATTGTCTATGTCCGCGATGGCGCAACCGTTGGCATTGGTGCGGGCCAGATGAGCCGTGTGGACAGTTCCAAAATTGCGGCGTCAAAGTCTTTGGAAGCTGCACAAAATGTTGGTGAGACCGAAGCCTGGGCCAAAGGGTCGGTTGTTGCTTCAGACGCGTTTTTCCCGTTTGCAGATGGCCTGCTCGCTGCTGCAGAAGCAGGAGCAACAGCGGTCATTCAACCGGGCGGGTCTATGCGCGATGATGAGGTGATCGCTGCCGCAGACGAAGCCGGCCTTGCCATGGTGTTCACGGGTATGCGACATTTCCGTCACTAATTTTTTGGGAGATCAGAATGATTACGACAACCACCGGATCCGTTGACGGAAAATCAATTGCGGCCTATCACGGGATCGTTGCAGGCGAAGCTGTAATGGGGGCGAATTTCATCCGTGATTTCTTCGCCCGGGTTACAGACGTCATTGGTGGGCGCTCCGGCGCATACCAGAAAGAACTGAAAAAAGCCCGCGCATTGGCGATGGAAGCCTTAGTGGAAGAGGCTGAAGAGCTGGGCGCAAATGCTGTTGTCGGCATCAGTCTGGATACAGAAGTGATGGGGGACAGTATGCTAATGGTTGTTGCAACCGGAACCGCCGTTACACTCGCCTAAGCACTTTGGGAAACATCTGCCAGGCCTCAGAAACCCTGAGGCCTGGCCTCTTGATCTATCGGTCTGGTTCGCGAACAAAGCTCATCAGGGCTGCACCGACCATTAACAAAACAAAGATCACAATCATTGCAGGCCGCTGCTGGCCGGAAAGATCGGTTACAACACCGATCATTAGAGGGGCGACAAAGGCGGTTGCCTTTCCTGACAATGCGAACAATCCAAAAAATTCGCCAATTTTCTCGGGCGGTGACAACCGGGCAACTAGGGTACGGCTGGCGGCTTGTGCCGGGCCAAAAAAGAACCCCATAATGAACCCAAATCCCATGAAGACCATTTCGGCAGGGCTTTCAAAAAGACCACTGTCTTCCGTTGGCATCGCCGCAGGCAAGCCGAACAGAACCTCTCCGTCACTGATGGAAAGAACACCGACCGATGCAAATGCGAGGCCCAGAACAGAAATTACAATGGTTGGCTTGGAACCCAGTTTGTCATCCAGCCAGCCCCCGGCAAAAGAGCCTGCAATGGCGAAAACATTAATCAGGATCCCGAACACACCCAGTGAGGTGGTGCCCCAACCAAATAGCCCTGCTGCGTAAATTCCAGAAAAACTGATTAACGCCAAGATGCCATCATTGTAGAACATTCTTGCGATCAAGAAAAAGATGATGTTCCGGTAATCACGGAGCGACTTCAGAGTATCCAAAAGATTTGAAAAACCCACGGCAATGGCCTCTGTTTTTCTTATCCCCCGGGATTTTACGTCCGGTGTAAACAGCATCATCGGCAAAATGAAAACAACAAACCATATGGCAGAGAGCGGACCTGTCATCCGGTCATGTTCATGGGCAACTTTATCCAGTCCAAATGCAGGGGTTTCCGGCAGGGAAAAGCCCAGCAGAACAATAAAAAGGGCAATCAAACCACCCAGATAGCCAAGGCCCCAACCAAACCCACTGAGCGTCCCCATTTTCTTGCGGCTGGTCAGCGTTGGCAACATCGCATTGTTAAAAACAAGACTAAATTCGATCCCGATCGATCCCATGACGATCGCCACCAATATCCAGATCAATCCACTCTGCATATTCGGGGTTGCCCACCACAATGAAAAACTGCCAATGGCGCACAGGGCGACAAACACTGTAATCCAGGGTTTTCGGGGGCCGCCCGCGTCCGCAATAGAGCCAAAGACAGGACTTAAAAGAGCAATCGTAATACCGGCCACTGCTTGTGTATAGGCCCAGTAGGCCTGACCCTGCACTGGATCACCGACAACGAAAGAGGTGAAATAGGGAGCAAAAATAAACGTTGTAACAACGGTAAAATAGGGCTGGTTAGCCCAGTCGAACAAAGCCCAGGAAAATTTCCCCAGCCGCGACGCCTCTGTAACTCCTGACATATATCCCCTCCCCCGGTTTTTCGTAGTCTAGCGTAAAAAACCCGAAGAAGAACTACTTTATCCACCCACGATCCAGTGCAAGTGACCTCTCAACCTCAGGCCTTCTGAAAAACCATCCAGGTCCAGGTGACACCAGCCGCGCGATTGCCTGATTGAATAGACCCGGCATTGGTTTCAAACAGTTTTTTAAACCCAAAATATGTAGCGGAGGCAACCAGTTCGGATGGGGACACCTTAAATGCGGGCCTGCTCGCTGATCCGGGACCATGCCGTAGGGAAAAGATTATAAAACCGTTTTTTTCCAACAACCGTGCAAGCGTGCCGATCGCAGCTTGCCGAGATTGTTTTTCCAGATGATGCCAGACACCAATTAAAAGAATAAAGTCAAAACATTCGTCACGTGCCAGAACACCAGAAAGCTTAGGCAAGCTATCGGCAAGCCAGTTGATAGACGGAGAGGAATGACGGGCCCGTCCTGCCGCCCTGAATTCACTGACCGGTTCAACCGCCAGCACTCGGTGCCCTTGACCGGTGAACCACGCGGCATCGCGCCCCGTTCCAGCGCCGATATCCAGCATATTTACCCGATCAGTAGGTAAATAGGATCGGACCGGTGCATAGAGTGTTTCGCAAGAAATTGCTTCGAAAGCCTCAGTAAGAGAAGAGGCCTCCCGTGCATATCCTGCAAGGACACGATGATGAGCAACGCTGTCTTTTTCGGGTTCGATCATCTCTCCAAAAAAAGCACGATACAGGGTCTGTACCGCGCCTTAATCCTTGTAAAAGAACCGCTTTAACTGATCATGGATCGGAATAAGCGATTGGCGAAGGCAAGCTTTGCAATATCAACGCCGCCACTCCCTTTAAATTCTTCAATCAGGTCCTGAGAACGATGGATGGGATTGTGGTTATTTTTCTGCCAATGGGCCATTGCTTCTCGGCCTTTATGACCATTTGCCTGCTCAAATACGGCATTGGCCAAAGCCCGCTGCTGACCGTAGAGATCGTCGATAATTGCCGTTACGGCCAACCGCTCCCAATGGCTTTCAGTTTCAATGGTTTCTGCCGCAAAACGCAACCAGTCCAGATTAAGCTCGGCCCCCACGGCGAAATAAACCTCACCGACTTCTTCAATGGGCCTTGCCGCCATTTTACCAACCTGAACCACATCCAAAGCAGAGCGAAGTGGCGCCAGACCGGCAACCCGCTCCGCCAGATTTTTAGGGACATTCATTTCCGTCAGATATTGTACCCGGTCGTCATAGGCTTTTTTGCCAGCTACACTTAACAGACCCTCAAGATTGCCTTTCAAGTCCACCATATCCGGGGCTAACTCCTCAACATTCGACGTAATATCGATCGGATTACGCAAATGTCTCAGGCTCCAAAGTGTTGCGCGCCTTAGAAGTTGCTGAGTGGCGTCAATCATGCGACCCTGAATATCACTATCAACTTTATTATCCAACGCTTCGATATCGTCCCACAAAGCCGGCAAATCGAAAACCTCGATAATCAAGGCATAGGCCCGTGCCACATCGTCGACACCAACGCCCAGTTCCTCAACCATTTGCATAACGAATGTAATGCCAGCGCGATTGATAAGACTATTGACGATGATTGTCGTCACGATCTCGCGTTTCAGGCGATGGGACCCGATGAAAGTCTTATATTTTTTCTGCATTTTTGGTGGGAAGTAATCCACCAGCCAGCTTTCAAAAAATGGATCATCGGGCAGGCTGGTTTTCAAAATATCCGTATAAAGCGTCATTTTGGCATAGGCCAGCAACACACACATTTCCGGTCGCGCCAGCCCTTGACCGGCAGACTGACGGTTCTCTAACGCTTCATCATCCGGTAGATTTTCAACAGCCCGGTTCAGACGTCCCTGCTTTTCAAGCTCCCTCATAAATCGGGTCTGTTCTGCAAAATTGGCGATGCTTTGACGTTCCGCGGTTGTCAGCGCCTGGGTCTGCAAATAGTTATCCCGCAGGACGTGCGCCGCCACATCATCGGTCATCTCAACCAGCAGACGATCGCGCTGTTTTTCGGTCATTTCGCCATCATCCATAATGGCGCGAAGCAGGATTTTAATATTCACTTCGTGATCAGAGCAATCCACACCCGCTGAATTATCGATGGCATCGGTGTTTAATTTTCCGCCATTTAGAGAATATTCAATCCGGCCATTTTGCGTAACGCCCAGATTGCCACCTTCTCCGATAACCTTGGCGCGGACCTGATTTCCATCAATCCGGATCGCATCATTCGCGCGATCTCCAGCGGCCGAATGGCTTTCGTCCGATGACTTGATATAGGTCCCAATGCCACCAAACCACAACAAATCAACCTGCGCCTTCAAAATTGCAGAGATCAATTCATTCGGTGTCAGGGTTTTGTCTTTCAAACCTAGAAGGTCTTTGATTTCCGGCGTCAAAGAGACGGATTTTGCCTTGCGATCAAAAATCCCGCCGCCTTTTGAAATCAACTTGCTATCATAGTCTTCCCAGGAGGAACGCGGCAGCTTGAAAATCCGCTCCCGCTCCTTGAAACTTTTTTCAGCGTTTGGCGCAGGATCAATGAATATATTACGGTGATCAAAGGCGGCCACCAACTTGATATGGCGGGACAATAACATGCCATTTCCAAACACATCTCCGGACATGTCTCCAATACCGGCGACCGTAAACTCTTCTTCCTGAATATTTTTGCCCAATTCACGGAAATGACGTTTAACGGATTCCCAGGCTCCCCGGGCCGTAATCGCCATTTTCTTATGGTCATAACCTGCGGCCCCGCCAGACGCGAACGCATCGCCAAGCCAGAAACCATAGGAAATTGCCACCTCATTCGCAATATCAGAAAAAGTAGCCGTCCCTTTGTCCGCCGCGACAACCAGATATGGATCATCACTATCATGGCGGACAACTCTTTTCGGCGGAACAACATCGCCGCCTTCCAGATTATCAGTCAGGTCCAGAAGGCCGGAAATAAACATCCGATAGCAAGCAATGCCCTCGGCCTGAATGTCTTCCCGGCTTCCGCCTACAGGCAGGCGCTTGGGATAGAAGCCCCCTTTTGACCCGACCGGCACAATAACCGTGTTCTTCACCATCTGGGCTTTCATCAGACCCAGAACCTCTGTCCTGAAATCTTCGCGCCGATCTGACCAGCGCAACCCACCACGGGCGACGGTGCCGCCGCGCAGATGAACGCCTTCAACGCGTGGGCTGTAAACATAGATTTCAACATGGGGGCGCGGAAGAGGAAGATCCTCCACTTTCTGGCTATCCAATTTGAAGGAGAAATAGGATTTATCCGCCTCTCCAACTCCCTCCTGGAAAACATTTGTCCGAAGCGTGCATTGGATCAGATTGATAAACCGCCGAATGATCCGGTCATCGTCCAGGCTGGAGACACCGTCCAGAGCTGTGAAAATCTCTTTGCTGATTTTCTTGGCTTCCACGTCGCGATCCTGATCAAAATCCGGATCAAACCGTACATTGAACAATTCAATCAGTTTTCTGGAAATCTCCGGATTTTCAGCCAGTGTATTTGCCATATAACTCTGGGAGAACATCACGCCCGCTTGCCGCAGATATTTCGCATAGGACCTGAGAACCGCTACGTTCGACCAGCTGAGGCCCGCCTTCATAACCAACCGGTTATAGCCATCACTTTCTGATGTACCCTGCCAAACGCGCAGGAAGGTCTCTTCAAACTTTTTCTTCAGCCGCTGAAGATCAAGCGCCGTTCCGCCCCGCTCTACTAATTCAAAGTCGTGGATCCATACGGGGCTTTCCATATCTTCGCCACTGACCAGATAAGGATTTTCTGCCAATACCTTAAGACCCATATTTTCTATCATCGGTAAACAGTCGGAAAGAGGAAGAGGATCGCCGGGGCTGTATATTTTAAACCTGACCTTTTCGTCCGGATCCTCGACCCAGCGATACAGATTAAGCCCAACTTCTTCCGTGCCGCAGATGTCTTCCAGTTTTTCAATATCATGTAACGCCAGATTGGCATTAAACCGGGCTTTATAACCAACAGGAAAAGCGCCCCCATACCGGGCTTTCAAGCGCAGTGCTTTTTCTTCTCCCCAACGTTCCAACAGGGCGTCCTGAAGATCATCGGACCATTCGCGGGCTGCCTGCACCAGACGTTTTTGCAGATCTTTTTCGTCCACTTCAGGCTTGCTTGAACCCTGCATTTCGATCAGGAAATGAATACGCGCAAGCGCATCGTCTCCCACCTGCGAATAATGAGCTGTTATTTCGCCATGATGCATTTCGGCAAGAATACGCCCGAATTTACGTCGCAGATCCGTGTTAAACTTCTCTTTTGGGACATAGACAAGGGCCGACACAAACCGCTGAAAGCGGTCCCGTCTCAAAAATGCACCAATCCGGGGCCGCTCCTGCAATGACAGAATTTTCGACGAAATCTCAAAAAGATCATCATTGGAAATCTGAAACAGCTCATCCCGGGGATAGGTTTCCAGAATATGGGCCAGTGCTTTTTCGTCATGACTGCTTTTCGCAAGGCCCGCCCGTTCCAATGTACGGCTTACTTTGCGCCGCAGATACGGAATATCCCGGGGCACTCTGTTATATGCCGCCGATGTGAATAATCCTGTGAAGCGATATTCGCCAACCACATCCCCTTTGGAGTCAAATTTCTTGACGCCAACATAATCCAGATGAACCGCGCGGTGGACCGTCGACCGCGCATTTGCTTTTGTAACGATAATTAATTCAGGACGATGCAGAAATTCGCGAACCTCTGGCGACATCTCTGCTTTGCCGGTCATGATACGGCGATCCGGACTTCTTAGAATGCCCAGTCCGGAGCCATCAACAACCTGCCAGTTTTCTGTTTTTGACTTGCCTTTGATTTTGAAGTCGTATTCTCGAAATCCCAGAAAAGTGAAATGATTATTTGCCATCCACTCCAGAAGAGCCCTGCCTTCATCGACTTCTGCTTCTTCAAGTTTTGGAGGGGATTTCTTGAGTTTTTCGACGATATTGTCGACTTGTTTGAGGATTGGTTTCCAATCTTCTACCGCCGCCCGGACATCTTCGAGAACCAACGTCAATTCATCTTCAATTTCCCTCAGGATTGCCGCATCACTTTGTTCATCCACTTCCAGATGCATAAAGGACTCGGCCACGCCTTTTTTAGGATCGGCATGGAAACAGACCTGTTGTCCCTCTTCATCTCTCTCTACATATAATACCGGGTGGATCACCAGATGAACGTTGATCCCCCGCTGGTTCAAACAAGCTGTAACACTGTCCACAAGAAACGGCATATCATCATTAATAATCTCGATAACCGTGTGGGAGGTTTTCCAACCATGCTCTTCCAATGTCGGGCTGAAGGCCCTGATCTTAGAAGTCTTTGCCTTGCGCTGGGCCGCGAATTTATAAACCGACAATGCCGATCCATAAAGATTTTCAGGCAGAATTCCCAAAACATCTTCCGGGGATAATCGCTCATAAAGCTTTTCAACAAAAAGTTTGATATCGCCTGCTTGCTTGGCCTCCAGGCGTTTATCAATCATAGCCAGGATATCAGAGATCTTTTCTGTTTTCTCTTCCTGTGCTGTCATTGCCATGGTCTCGGTCCCCATCTGTGAAGTGATAAAGCAATTACAATGTAATTTATTTAAATATTATGTAATACGAGTGTTAACGTATTCTTGTCAGAGTTCATTTTGTCTTAGTCTTGTGTAGAAATGATCCTTAATCATCCAATATTCAGGTCACTTTTTGGTGAAATGAGACGAATTAAACTCTTTGAAACGGATGTCGATAAAGATGTATCGACGACAAACTGCATTTAAAACTAGCCTTATAGCCTGTTTATTCCCGCTACAACTTTATCGCAAGGCAAAATTTCAACATAAAAACAATAAGTTACAAAACAAACGTTTGGTGCTTTTCAACTGATCCACGGCGGACAGGGCCACCCACGCCTCTCGCCACCAAATCCACAACCTTACGGTAACCCAATTTTAAGAAGGTCTGGCTAATATTATAGATGGAGAAATATGTCGCGACCCTGATATATGCCGCTTTGGTGGAGCTTTAATAATGTCTGTCCTGCACCCCCTGCCACATTTCTGGCGGATCATTTTCTACACCATGTTACTTGGTGCATTGGGTGTTGCTGGCAATTACTTTAATGTTGACCTCTTTTTCTCTGTTAGCATCATTTTTGGCAGCGTCTTTGCGTTTGTGGCCCTTGCAACACTTGGATTGGGACCCGCCCTTGCCGTTGCCGCCGCTGCGGGGAGTTATACCTGGATCATCTGGGGTCACCCTTATGCCGCTATCATTTTTACAATGGAAATCCTGTTTGTTGGATTACTCAGGCACAAAATCAAAGTCTATGTATATTCGGATTTTCTGTACTGGGTCCTGCTAGGCGTCCCTTTGGTTATCCTGTTTTATTCAACCATCATGGGCTTAGGGGATTCTTCGGTCTTCCTGATTGCCCTGAAACAGATGATCAATGGCGTTTTCAATGCTTTGATCGGACCTCTTCTTGTCGATCTGTTTTTGGCCTGGAGGCAAAGGGAAGGCAAGACACAGCGAAAAATTTCTGCAAAACAGCTTGTAGCAAGCATCTTGATGCTCACCACAATACTCGCAGGCGGCGTCCCCATCATCTTTAACAATTATCGGGTTCAGGATCTGCAGGAAGAAAATCTCATAAAAACAATGAAAACCTATGCAAACGCTGTTGTTGAAGAGATTGCGATTGTTCGATCCTATATCGATAAAAGCGAAGTTGAAGCCATTTACAAAGCGGAAGAATATGCGCGAAACCGTTTTCAACTGGATGGATTGGGTATCTCCATCACCTACGAAGAGCCCTCACGACGGGTCCAGATTGGCTGGGTCAAGCAATATGGCGGCATCGGTGATTTCGAGCAGGTGAACGGACCATTGATGGTATGGAAGCCTTCCGGCAAAATGCCTTCCCTTCAGCGCTGGGAAAATGCAGAATATTTTATGAATATTCCTGTCAAAAGCGATCTGGGAATATCAGAAGTCCTGGTTACACATACTGCAAAACCGATCATCCAAACCCTTGATACTCTTCGCACGCAAACCCTGATTGCACTAGCGCTTCTGTTACTTGCAGCCCTGTGCGTTTGTTATTTCCTCAGTGAGTTGCTTATTAACCCAATACAGCGATTGGCAACGGCAAGCCGGGATGTGGGTAAAACCATGGGTGTCACCAGCGAAAATCGTAAATTTCCAAGAAGCCCGATCCGTGAATATGACGAGCTTGCAACAGCGCTACAAACAAGCAGTGATGATGTAAAAAAGACTGTTCATCAACTGACTGAAATGAAAGAAACCCTCGAAGTAAGGGTGGAAAAAAGAACGGCCGAGCTGTCTCGGCTTTCAACGGTTGCCAGCCAGTCCCTGCACGGTGTTATTATTTTGAATACCGAAGGCTTGACCGAATGGGTCAATGACGCCCTCACAACCTTGACCGGCTTTAGCCGCGAAGAATTTTTAAATCGCCGCCCTCGTGACATTTTATATCACAAAGGGGTTAATCAGGACGCATCAAAGCGCATCAGCGAGGCCCTAGCGAACCGACAATCCTTTAAAGAAGAGCTTCTGTATTACAAGAAGTCTGGTGAAGAAATGTGGGGCGAGGTTGCCGGCAACCAAATGACCGATATGCATGGTGAATTTTCCGGCTTTATCTGCGTTATCAATGATGTCACTGACCGCCGCATGGACCGGCTCAATCTTGTGAAAGCCCGGATTGATGCAGAACGGTCCAATGAAGCGAAGTCTTTGTTCCTGTCCACCATGAGCCATGAAATCAGAACCCCGCTCAACGGCATTATGGGAATGGCAGAATTGCTGGCATCAACCGACCTGGATCAAACACAGAAAAGCCACTTAAAAGCGGTTACTAATTCCTGTAATATCCTCCTTGCCATTTTGAACGATGTTCTGGATATGAGCAAAATTGAAGCGGGCGCGGTCGAACTCGAAGAAACACCGTTTAACCTTCAGGAACTTCTGACGACAACCCTCACACCCTTTAAGGAATTGGCCCGATCAAAGAGCCTCTACCTTAATGTTGGAATACTGCCTGAACTGGAAGGTGATATTCTGGGCGATCCGGTACGGCTGCGTCAAATTCTTGCAAACCTTGTCAGTAATGCCATTAAATTCACACAGACAGGCCATGTTGATATTGACGTTGAAACGAATGAAAGCAAAGAAGGTAGCCAGATTATCCTAAGGGTAACCGACACAGGAAATGGAATTGCCGCTGATCGACTTGATGATATTTTCGATCCCTTCACTCAGGAAGATAACACCATCACCCGTAAATTTGGGGGTACTGGTCTTGGGCTTTCAATCGTGAATAAACTGATTGAATTGATGCAGGGTAAGATCTCTGTAAAAAGCGAGCAAGATGTAGGGACAGAATTTACCGTTACCCTACCCCTCATCTTTGCAGAAAATGCGGGCGCAGCCTCTCAAGACCCCGAAGTTTATATTGCCCATCGCACCGGCATATCTGTTCTTTTGGCAGAAGATAACTTGATCAATGTGACGATCGCCAAATCCTTCCTTGAAAAACTCGGCTGCTCGGTCACGGTTGCTGAAAATGGCCGTGTTGCGGTCGAAAAAGCCTTTGAAATTTCGCCTGATTTAATCTTTATGGACATCCACATGCCCGAACTGGATGGCGTTGCTGCCACCCGGGAAATAAAATCAGATCCACGGGGCAAATCAATCCCGATCATTGGTCTGACAGCCGATGCATTTACAGAAAACAAGGAACGCTTTGCCAACGCGGGAATGGTTGACGTCCTGACCAAGCCGTTCACCGAAGAACAGATGCAACGTATGCTGGGTCAATATTTCCCGGATACCGAGACACCGGTAGAACCGATCCCGGTACAACAGCCTGAAACTATTGAGGTGCTCTCAAACGGCGATGGCGCTGTTACGCCTTTTGTTGGAGGGACAATGCCGATCGGTGACGACGCACAGTTTGATGAACTGAAATCTATTTTGGGTGAAGAGGCCATCCGGCCCATGCTGGACGTTGCCCCTGACTCGTTTCGTGAAAATTTCGAACGCCTTCGGCAGGCCACGGATGCGGCCCAGAACCAGATCGTACTAGAAGCATCTCATGCGATTAAGGGATCTGCGGGCGCCTTATATGCCTTACGCCTTGCAGAACAGGCCGCCTATATTCAGGACAATTCGCACGACTTGGCGTCTGTTCAATCCTTAATGCCTGAATTTGAGGAAACACTCGAAAATTCCATACAATGGTTGGGCAAGAAATAAAAAAGCGGCCCCATTTCTGAGGCCGCTTTTCCTACATTTGTATGAGGCCGTTTATTCCCAGCCTTTGACACCGGTCATATCGGGGAGTTCATGGGCGATGCCTTTATGACAATCGATACAAGTTTTTTCTCCGGTGAACAGAAACGTCTGATGCGCCTCTGCCGCGCGTTTGTTTTGCGCCGTGATGTCCATTCCTTCAGGGCTATGGCAGTTTCGGCATTCCAGCGAATTGTTTGCTTTTAGCCGCTCCCATTCATGGCCCGCAAGCCGTCGCCTGTTCTCAAGGAATTTTTCGCGCGTACTGATCGTACCAAACATCTTGCCCCAAACCTCCTTAGAGGCCTGCATCTTACGGGCAATTTTATCTGTCCAGTTATGCGGAACATGACAATCAGGACAGGTCGCCCGCACGCCTGAGCGGTTGGTGTAATGGATGGTCGTTTTCAACTCGGCAAAAACATTGTTTTCCATTTCATGGCAACTGACACAGAATGTCTCGGTGTTGGTCAATTCCAGCGCTGTGTTAAACCCACCCCAGAAAAGAACGCCTGCAATAAATCCACCAAGGGCAAGAAAGCCGATGGACAAGTGCTTCGCTGGCCGACTGGCACTGATCCAGACGTCCCGGATCAGTTTCCACCCTTTCTTTATCAAACCGGTCATTGTTTATCCTTTCCGGTTTTCAAAACATCTTCAACATCCGTAAATGTGTTCTCGATCAAAGGCTTAACATCTTCCTGCACCACATGGCATTGGTTGCAGAAATAACGGCGTGGGGAAACAGTGGCCAGAACCTGATTATCCCGATCCATGAAGTGTGTCACACTAACCATTGGTGCCTGTGACTCACCCGTCCGAGTGCGCGCGTGACAGGAAAGACACTTGTTAGCGTTCTTTGTCACTTCATAATCCCGCACATGGTGAGGAATGGTCGGAGGCTGTTCCGGGTAGTTCCGAACCCGTTTTACATCCTTGTTTTCCACCTTTGGCATGACGGGGGCCCCCGCTTCTTTTTCAATCGCGACCCCTTTACGCAGGGTCACCATATCCTCCGCCAGAACCGGAACAGATAGGATTGCCAGACCTGCAAGGACCAACCCGAATTTCATTAAGCGTTTCATGATTATGCCCTCCCCGTTGGAACGACTTTAACAGCACATTTTTTATAATCCGTTTGTTTTGAAATCGGATCAGTGGCGTCCAGCGTTACTTTGTTAATCAACTGACTTGCATCAAACCAAGGCACATAAATCAGCCCTTCCGGCGGCTTGTTCCGACCGCGGGTTTCGACCCGACTGATGATCTCACCCCTGCGGGAAACAACCTTGATTTCCTGTCCACGCCGCAATTTGCGTTTTTCCGCATCTTTTGGATGCATGAAAACAACGGCGTCCGGAAAGGCTTTATACAGTTCAGGAACCCGCTGGGTCATGGAGCCAGAATGCCAGTGCTCCAGAACACGGCCGGTTGACAGCCACAGATCAAATTCTTCGTCCGGGCTTTCTGCAGGGGGCTCATACGGCAGGGCAAAAATGATCGCCCGGCCATCCGGTTTGCCATAAAACTCAAACCCGGCGCCCTTTTTGACGTATGGGTCAGACCCTTCACGATAGCGCCATTTGGTTTCCTTACCATCCACCACAGGCCATCTCAGGCCGCGTGCCTCGTGATAGACATCAAATGGTGCAAGGTCATGTCCGTGACCCCGACCAAATTCCGCATATTCTTCGAACAGGCCTTTTTGAATGTAAAATCCAAAATGATTGGATTCGTCATTGTCATACTCTGGATGGGTTTCAGACAGCGGATATTTTTCAACATTGCCGTTCCGAAACAGAACATCATACAGACTTTTTCCTTTATAGCCTGGATTCGCATCCAGAACTTCTTTCGGCCAAACTTCGTCTGTCGTGAACCGTTTGGAAAATTCAACAAGTTGCCACAGATCGGATTTGGCGCCTTCCGGTGCAGAAACCAGTTGATGCCAGAACTGAGTACGCCGCTCCGCATTCCCGTAAGCGCCCTCTTTCTCAACCCACATTGCTGTTGGCAGAATCAGATCAGCCGCGCCCGCCGTTACTGTCGGATACGGATCTGACACGACGATGAAGGCTTTTGGATTGCGATAGCCGGGGAACGTTTCCTCGTTCAGGTTGGCTGCCGCCTGCATGTTATTATTACATTGCACCCAATAGGCATTGATTTTGCCATCCTTCAATTTACGGTTTTGAAGGGCGGCATGGAACCCGGGTTTGGGCGGAATAATGCCGGCTGGGATTTTCCAGATTTTTTCAGCAATCGCCCGATGTTTCGGATTTTTAACCACCAGGTCAGCCGGCAGGCGATGCGCGAATGTTCCCACTTCACGGGCTGTTCCGCAGGCAGAAGGCTGTCCGGTCAATGAGAAAGGTGAATTACCGGGTGTTGAAATCTTACCCACCAAAAGATGAATATTGTAGATCAGGTTATTGGCCCATACACCGCGGGTATGCTGGTTGAAGCCCATGGTCCAGAAAGAAACAACCTTTCGATCGGGGTCTGCATATAATTCTGCAAGCTCAATCAGTTTTTCTTTTGAAACACCAGACAGTTTGGAAACTTTCTCAACATCATAGTCGGCCACAAATACTTTGAATTCTTCAAAATTCATTTCTGTGGAACCGCCCGCCTTATTCGCATTCTTCGCTTTTTTCTCAAGCGGATGCTCTGGACGCAGGCCGTAACCGATGTCATCATTTCCTTTGCGGAAATTGACATGCTTGTTCACAAAATCCCAATTCACCTTATCGTTTTGAATAATGTAATTGGCAATGAAATTGAGAATGGCCAGATCAGTCTGTGGCTCAAACACCATCGGAATATCGGCCAGGTCAAAGCAGCGATGCTCAAATGTTGATAAAACAGCAACCTTGGTTTTCGGCGCGCTCAAACGACGATCCGTAACCCGTGTCCACAGGATCGGATGCATCTCCGCCATGTTAGAGCCCCAAAGGACAAAGGCATCTGTTGCTTCGATATCGTCATAGCAGCCCATTGGCTCATCAATACCAAAGGTCCGCATAAAGCCACCCACAGCAGAAGCCATGCAATGGCGCGCATTTGGTTCAATGTTATTTGACCCAAATCCCGCTTTCATGAGTTTGGAGGCTGCGTAACCTTCCCAAACAGTCCATTGGCCAGAGCCAAACATACCAATTGAGGTTGGACCATTTTCTTTAATGGCTGCCTTAAATTTTTCGGCCATGATATCCAGCGCGGTATCCCAGGAAACCGGCGCAAACTCGCCGTTCTTATCGTATTTCCCATCCGTCATGCGCAAAAGCGGTGTATTCAGCCGGTCCTTGCCATACATGATTTTGGACAGGAAATAGCCTTTTACACAGTTCAGACCTCGGTTCACCTCGGCCTTCACATCACCATGTGTTGCAACGACTTTACCTTCTTTCGTGCCAACCATAACACTACAGCCGGTCCCACAAAAACGACAGGCGGCCTTTGACCATTTCAGATCTGTTTTTTCCCGGTCCGTAACCAGGTTGGCGGCAGCGCCTTCAGTAGAAATTCCAGCAACACCTGCGGCAACAGCAACAGCATTTGCTTTAATATAATCACGTCTGGATAATTTCATATCCGTCCCTCCACGACCGGTATTTGAATATTGGTCTCTAAATTTTCTTCACTTTTTTCAGATTGCGCTGACTTTTCGTCATGCTGGTACACAGGAAATACCGAATACACATCGGGCAGATCCTGAATTTGATCTGTAATGGCGACCAGATCCCTTAACGAAGGCGCATCCAGCAAGATGACCAGTTTCCCGCTCTCTTCGAATAAAGGGACTTCCGCATAAGGCATGGCCTCAATCGCCGTTCGTATTTCAGAAAGTTTTTCGGCGTTCACTTGGGCCACGAGGCTTGAGACAAAAATTTCTTCTTCCATGTTATGTCCTTAAATCGACCGGATCCTGAACAGGCTCCTCGATGGAAATACAATTGGCCGGACACACCGAGACGCAAGCGCCGCATCCTGTGCAATCGGCAATCTGAATAACGGGTTCGGCGATCGCATTGCGCTGATATTGAAAGCGGATCGCCCGTGGATCGCAATAGTCCTGGCAACTTTGGCATTGAATGTCATTTTTGGCGAGGCAGGCATCGCTGATCTCAGCCTTGAGGGTCCAGACGAGGGGCTGCTCCCCGATCCCCTCTGCGTCAGTATAAAAAACCGGCTGCGGGCACGCTTCCTTACAGCTTTCACAAAACGTACATTCGCCCTTTTCAAAATTTACGGTTGGATAGCCTTGCGCATTTTTTTGAATTATCCCTTCGGGGCACGCGGGCAGACACATCTCGCATTGATCACAGGCAGCCAATATTCTCTCTGGCGTACTCCAGGGTAAATACGCCCTGGCGTCGCGCTGCTTCGCACGCTGCGATGCACTCGTACCCCCCGTTAAAAAGGCCCGCCGACTGACAGAGGCTATGGGTTGCCGATTTTCCATGATTTATCCCGCAGGAGGCCCTGTATACAGGATCTGAAAAATCCAGATAGCAAAACCATAGGCACCGACAATTCCGATTGTCAGCGCCGGTATCAAGATAAAAGTTAGGAAGAGAAACAACAGGAACTCAAACCGTTTTGGCCGGTCATTTTCTTGGACTTCTGTTAATTGCATATCCTATACCTCACTAGCATTTGGGACAGAATGATCGAACCCATTACGTTCAGCATTGATTCAAATCATAATCAACATGAAAGCAAAGCGTACATATATTTTGCCTAATGTACGAACAAAAATTCACTAGATATCAAACTCGTTTTCCGGTTAACTGTTTTAATAAAAACAGTTGAAACACAATCCGGTTTCAATCCTCAAAAAAATCAGTTGGAGTCCAAATCACTATGCCCGTTTATAATCGTATCGCTGACCTTCAGGACGACATGCAAACCTGGCGCCGAGACATTCATAAACATCCTGAATTGGGTTTTGAAGAAATTCGCACAGCACAGATTGTTGCTGAAAAACTGCGCGACTGGGGAATGGAGGTACATGAAGGGATTGGCCAGACCGGTGTCGTCGGTGTTTTGAAAGGTCAGGGAAACAGCACAAAAACGATAGGAATTCGTGCTGATATGGACGCCTTGCCCATGCAGGAACTAACGGGTGTGCCACATCAGTCAGTTCATGAGGGTAAAATGCATGCCTGCGGGCATGATGGGCATACGGCAATTTTGCTGGGCGCCGCAAAATACCTTTCAGAAACCAGAAATTTTGACGGGACGGTGAATTTTATCTTTCAGCCCGCCGAAGAAGGGCTGGGAGGCGGTGACGCCATGGTAAAAGATGGATTGTTTGAACGCTTCCCCTGCGATGCTGTTTACGGGCTGCATAATATGCCTGACGGACCTTTTGGAACATTTCATATTAAAAAAGGATCATTGATGGCATCAGCAGATGTGGCCCGGATTCATATCAAAGCGAAAGGCGGCCACGCCGCTCATCCGCAGCGCTCAATCGATCCCATAAAAGTCGGCGTTCAACTGTATAACGCCGTTCAAACCATTGTCTCCCGCAATGTAAGCCCAATCGACAATGTGGTTATCAGCATCACTGAATTTCATGCCGGTACGGCCCAGAATGTAATTCCGCATGATGCAGAACTGACGGCCTCCATTCGAACAACCACGCCTGAAATGCGAGATTACGTGGAAAAACGAATGGCCGAAATCTGTGACGGGGTGGCCGCGACCTTCGGTGTTGAGATTGATTTGGACTATAAACGCATCTTCCCCTGCACCGTCAATCATGACACACAAACCGATATTATTACCCGCATTGCCAGTGAATTGGTCGGCCCGGAGAATGTAAACACCCAGGCCCCGGTGCGTATGGGAAGTGAAGATTTCTCCTTTATGCTGGAAGCCTGCCCCGGCGCATACATCTTTTTGGGTTCTCAGGATCAGGATCATCAGTTTGCCGTCCATCATCCACAATACGACTTTAATGACGGTATTCTGGGTCTGGGTGCCAGCCTTTGGGCCAAACTTGTCGAAACAGAATTGCCGCGCACCTAAAGGATATTCGGGAGATGGCCGCAGAACTTCGACTTTGTTACACCGATGAATTTGTAGCCCATATTGCGGGGGCTCTTGCTGAAGAAACCCCGCTTTCATCTGAAGAATTCATAAGCTTTGTTCATCAAACCGACTGGAACGATCTTACCTTAAAACAGCGGATGAACAGGCTGACGGACGCGCTTATTCACTTTCTTCCGGGTCCGCTTGAAACGGATGCAGCTCTTTTAAAAAAACTGCTCCCCAAAATAAGCCTGCCTGAATTTCAATATTCAGACATGCTCTGTATGTTTGTGCCCGACTATTTATGCCGTGTCGGGTTGTCCCGACCAGCCATTTCATTGGCGGCGTTAAAAGCACTTACCGCCTTGGGCACCTCTTCGGAATTTGCCATACGGCCGTTCATTATTGAAGACGCCCCTACTGTGATGACCTGGATGTTGTCCCTGACACAGGATGAGAATGCGAATATCAGACGGTTCGCAAGCGAAGGGTGTCGCCCTCGACTGCCTTGGGCGGTGGCCCTGCCTGCTTTTAAGAAAGACCCATCCCTGATTTTCCCGATTTTGGAAGCGTTGCTGCAAGATGACAGTTTATTTGTCCGTAAAAGTGTCGCGAACAACCTGAACGACATCGCAAAAGATAACCCCGATCAGGTTTTGGATTTTGCTGAAAAATGGATCGACCAGCATCCTCATACAAACTGGATTCTCAAACACGGGTTAAGAAACCTGCTCAAACAGGGAAACAGGCGAGCGCTTGCCCTTTTTGGAGCAGGACCGGTAAAGGTCAAAGCCATTTCATTGGTGCTGTCGTCGAATCATATCGAGCGGGGCCAGTCTTTAACTTTCAACGTTCACGCAACGCTGGACAGTCCGTTACCGGAAAACCTTCGCCTTGATTATGCAATTGATTTTATGAAAGCCACAGGAAAGCATAGCCGGAAGGTTTTTCGATTAAGCGAAGGCCGGCCTGAAACAAGGGACATAAAGATCACTAAATCATACCGGTTTGTTGATTACACAACACGCAAGCACCATCCCGGGCTTCACAGGATCGCCCTCCTTGCAAATGGGCAAATTCTGGACACAAAAGAATTCATGTTAGGGTCGTGATCCTTCTCACAGAAAGCCTCCAGCAATTTGCATCTCGTTTGATCTCAATCAATCTCTAAAGAGCCCCTACACGGTATGAACCAGTTATATTTGATAATTGGAGTTACCCATGAAGAAAATGACCGCTTTTTCACTCGCCGCCCTGCTCGCTCTGGCCTCTCTGGGGGGTGCCACACCGGTACTTGCCAAAGACGCGGGTGACATTCTGGTTCGCGTTAGAGGACTGGCTGTTGTTCCTGATGAGGGCGGCACAACAGATGCGATTGGCGGAAGCGCAAGCATTGATAATTCTGTTGTCCCGGAAATCGACTTTACCTACTTCTTTACCGAAAATATCGCGGCGGAACTCATTGTTGCGACAACCCCCCACGATGTCAGTGTGTCAAACACATCGCTTGGCCGAAATGTGGATCTTGGGGATGTCTGGCTGTTGCCACCGACCCTGACTGTGCAATATCACTTTATGCCAAAAAAAGCGTTTAGCCCTTATATTGGGGCGGGCTTGAATTACACCTTTTTCCTGAACGAAGATAAAGGAAACGATCCTGCGGTAACCAGCGTCGACTATGAAGATAACTTCGGGTACGCGCTACAAGCAGGTTTTGACTATAAAATCGATGATCGCTGGTCGTTCAACTTTGACGTCAAAAAACTCTTTTTGGAAACCAGTGTGACTGTAAATAACGGCAGCATCAACGCCCGTGATGTTGATATTGACCCGTGGATCGTTGGTATCGGGTTCGGTTACCGTTTCTAAAGCCATTGGGAGAGGGTTTCGCCCTCTCCCCATTCTTTGCTAACAGCCTGCGGCGTTCTAGCAACGCCCTGTCGCACATTCCTGTTTGCTCAAGACCGGTGTTTTTGCCGTAAATATCCCGGCAAACTTGCGAAAAACAGACAAAGACGCAGTCTTGGGCGCTTTTTTCGCCGCAGGTTTCTCCCCGTCTGCACGCCATCCAATTAGTTTACGTTCCGGAAAAAAAGACGCGGACGGCCGGGCTGGATATGAATTTCTGTCCATAACATTCTCCATTCTTGAGGTTATGAACAACATATAACTATTTACATAAACAACATTAATAGACAATTCTGGTCAACTCTATTGCATTTTTTGCAATAATAATCATTCACCAAAGTCATGCTTGAGGCACTGTGCCAGATAGTCAGAGAATGCCCGAACTTTCGGAGGAAGATATCGGTTCGATGGGTAAACCAGAAAAGTGTTATATTCCAATGAATTAAACTTCAGGCCTTCTGAATCAAAAAGACGGACAAGTCGCCCCGCTTTAATATGCTCGAAAACCTGCCAGAGGGGTAAAACCACAATACCCAGACCACATATCCCCGCCTCCAGCACCGTTTCCCCGCTATTCGTCTGAAATTTACTGGAAACCGGAATATCAACAGGCCCCACTGCGGTATCAAATTGCCAGCTTGAGGCCACCGATCGCCATAACTCGTTGGCTGTTTTAAAATTGATGGCAAGGCACTGATGGTTCTTCAGATCATCTGGTGTCTCTGGTGTTCCATGCTTTTCAAGATAACTCGGGCTGGCACAAATCACACGGGTCACCCGGTGCAGTTTTCGCGCATGAAAAGTAGAATCCGGCAACCGGACGGTCATTCTTACCGCTGCATCAAACCCATCCTGAACCAGATCCAGCACCTGATCACTCAATATCAATTCCAGCGAGATATCGGGATATTGCTCGAAAAATGTCTCTAGTCTGGGAACAATATAGCCCCGTCCAAATGTAAGCGGCGCCGTCACCTTCAATGATCCGCGCGGCTGAGCATCCAACTCGGAGATAGCCCGCCCCATATCATCAATTTCTGCAACCGCATTGACAGCACGGGTATAATAAAGCTGTCCTGCCTCCGTCAAACTGACCTGGCGGGTGGTCCTGTTCAGTAATCGGGCATTCAAGGCCTCCTCAAGCGCATTGATTTGCCGGGTCACAGACGAGGCCGCCATATTCATATGACGCGCGGCATCCGAGAAACTACCTCGTTTAACAATTTCTATAAAAATGCGAATCGCCGCCAGATTGTCTGTCAATATTGTGCCCTTTTTTAGGTATGGGACCAGTCTTCGGGGTCTTGATTGTTATTCGGAGACAAGCCCAGAATGTCCCCATCGGTCGAACAACCAAGCCCTAAGACAGTTCGGTTGGCATATGAAAAATAAGCCGTCACCTGATTGATTTCCAAAATTTCGCCGTCCGAATATCCCGCTTGTTTAAGCGTTTCAATATGCGCTTGCGTCAGCGATGACGGCTCATCTGTCAGGATCCGGGCATAGTGCATGGCCAGTTTCTCTTTTTCTGATAAAGGGGCTTTTTCAAGATCCCGCGCGTCAATGGCGGACCGGATCGCTTCCGATTTTTCCGGGTTGTTTAACAAACGCGACAATCCGGCATAATGATGTTCAACACAATAAGCACAATTATTCAATGAACTTACCCACACACCCAACGTTTCCAAAAACCATTTCGGAACCGTATTGTTTGTATGATGCAGGACGTATTTATACAACGCCATATGCCCCTCCATTGTGTGGGGGCGAAGGGAATGCGCCATCATGATATTGTCTACATTGTTGTCGGGACCCTTTACCCTGTCATACAGCTTTTTTAACCGTCCCTTGGCATTTTCATATGAAACAACATCAATCCAGACCATCCATTCCTCTCCCAGCAAATTGGTTTCTCATCATGCTATTGCCCCCGGTCAAGATCAATAAGTTTCAAAAGGATTAGGACTTCAGAGTTAGGTCTTTTTTGATTTGCATTGGAATCATATTCATGATTAATAATTTATTAACAATTCATTCGATCTCGTATGAATTGAGGGGCGTATCTGCAACTATAAGGGGGAGTAAATGAAAAAAGCGATTTTGAACGCTTTACTAGGCGTCACAGCCGCATTTTTAATGTCGGGGGCGGCAACTGCCGCAAATGTTAATCCGGATGTTATCTTCGGCTCAGGCAATGCCAACGGGGGTTTTACAGTTGGTACTAGCAATAATATCGAAGTAGGCCTGCGTGCAAAACAGCGTTTTCCAGTGCCTGCCAACATCTTTAACTATGACGGTGTTGATACCTACAATTTCAATGCCGGCGAATCTGCTCCGGGATCAGGTCGGCCATTATGGAGTTTTGAATGGTCAATAAACACTGATGTCGCGGGCACCAGCGGAGCAAAAGTTCAGGACTTCACTTATCAACTCCGTCTGGATCATGATCCATCTGCGGGTCAGTCCTTTACAAGCTTTGATCCCATTATGGGCCCAGCGGCTTTACTGGGAATGGACCATTCATTTGGCGACAACTCAACGCTGAACGGCCAAGGGGTCGAGGTTGCTGCTGGTGACGCACCAGGATATGCAAATCTGATTGCCAACAACAATGTGGTTCAGAATTCCTGGCAGTATCAGTGGTTCACGGTCATTGATCCGCTTATCGCTGGTCTGTATCGCATTGAAATGGATGTTCTGGGTGTAAACGGGGACGTCCTGTCAACCGCAGGCATCAATGTCGTTGTCTCCGCGGTACCACTTCCGGCCGCACTACCGCTTTATGGCGCTGGCATGGCAGTCCTTGGCTTCCTCGGATGGCGACGGAAACAAAAAGCGGCCTAAACAGACGCAAAACTCAAAAAAACAAAAGGCGGCCATGGGGTCGCCTTTTTTGTGGCTCATTGTAAATCTGGATTTGCAATCAGGTGCAACTTCTCTACCATTGGTTTTTCATTGAAAAAGGACAGGCTCCATGAACAAATTCTCCCGTATTTTGATACTGGCCGGCTCTGTAATGTGTTTTCCTGGCCTTGCAACCGCACAAACACAAGACAGCGCATTTAACGCTAAAGCTGCTATTCCGGTGCCGGATGAAGGAAAAACCTATCCGTCTTACTTCTTGACCATGGATCAATTGAAAAATTGTATTTCTGTCGAAGAGAATATGGCAATGCTGTCCGGCTATATCGGCAAACGAAATGCCATTTTCGAAACCTACCGCGAAGAACTCGCCGCGTTGGATATGGAGATAAAGCGCATCGAAACCTATTTCCGGGAAAACCCCAACACGAAAATTGACGACAAAGAAAATTTTGAAACACGCAACGAAATGGTGCGAAAAAACAATGACTATGTTGCGCAATATAATAAGAAGCTGGAGGATTATACCACGTTGCAAAACGCCTATGATAATGATGTTTCCGAATTTAACAGTTTATCAGCGGACTTCCAGAATTCATGCAATGGCAAACGCTATTATCTGGATGATTTGCAGGCAATCCGAGGCAACTAAGCGACTGGGAAGCGCAAAATAAGTCCGTCCAATATTTACCCAAAATTCCCAGAAAATTATCGAATATTTTTAGTAATAACGTCAGTAATTACGTATTTATATTATTGAAAATAAAGTAATTTTTAGAAGTTCAAGAAACCTGCCAGGGTTTTCGAAAGAGGCTGCTGAAACGTCGTAAACAGGGCAAACCCGTAGACGCCATAGAGAAAATAACGCTGTGTTTTTGCCGGCATAAAGGTCAATCGGACAAGCAGCTTCCACCCGATCAAACCGCCAAACAGCGTACCGGAAAACAGGGCAATGGCGTAAAAGAACACGATATTCCCATATAACAGATGAACCAAAACAGTAACAAGGACACACAGAAATTCACACACTCTTGCCTGAATGCTGGCCCGCGCAATGGAATCGCCGCCTGGATAAGCAAGACGGAATAACGCCAGGGTCAGTAACCCGAAACCCGCGCTGATACTGCTGCCGTAAATGCCAATTAAAAACGCTGCCGCTATCAAAAGGGTGCGGTTTTTTGGCAGATCAAAACGACTAACGGCGGGAATAATCAATTCAATAAAGAGGATCGCGCCAACAATAACAAAGGGAATGACGTCCCGTGTGATCTGATTGATCAGGAAAACCCCTGCAATACTTCCTGTTAGCAGGGCTGGGGCAACATGCTTGATTTGCTGCCAGTTCACCTGTTTGCGGGTCGCATATCCACTACTGATCCCCCAGCCGAGGGACCCAACCTTGAAAAGAGCCATCAACTGGGCATAGCCGACCAGTGGTAACAGAAATTCCAGTATCGGTACCGCTAGAAAAAATGCACCCGCGATATTCACCGCCCAGATCGCCAGAAAAAGACCTGATACCATTAACAAGAAGAAGGTCATTGATTTTCCAGTCGCGCGAACACAGGGAAGACTATCAGGTCGATTACGGCCCGGTCCAAATATCCAATGTCGATTAAGCGAATATTAGGATCAGTTTGTAAAAATGCTCAAAATTGCAGAGTAACGTATAAAGGTCAGCCAGCGTTTCAGTGTCATTCGCTGAAATCAGGTACCGCTGCTTCGAGGGTATAGTAAATGAATGTTGTCACGTCAATAAACGCCAGCGCCAGCGAAAAAATGCCTTCAATCGATGGCAAATTGTTCCTTTCAGAGGTTATCGGTGCCTTAAGTTACGCGCTTGATATGACAGAAGGTCAGCCCGCCGGACATAGTATTCGGTGTTGTTACATTGGCATGCATCTGGGGAAGAAACTGGGCCTCGACCAGCAGCAGCAATGGGATCTTTATTACACATTATTATTGAAGGACGCTGGGTGCAGCAGTAATGCGGCCCGCTTGTATGAACTATATGGCTGTGACGAGCGAGACTTCAAACATGAGTTTAAGCTTGTCGATAACACCGATTTCAGGGAAGTCAGCAAATTTATTATCAACCATGTGGGTGTGGGGGAAAGCTTTCTTTCCCGTTTAAAACGCCTGATTGATGTTGGTAAAAATGGAAGCGATTATGCGGTTGAGCTTATTGAAACCCGCTGCGAGCGTGGTGCAGACATCGCCATTCGTCTCGGATTTAACGAAACAATTGCCGACGGTATCCGTTACCTGGACGAACATTGGAACGGGGAGGGAAAACCCTATCGGAAATCCGGGCATGAGATCCCAGTGAATTCTCAGATTGCCCTTCTTGCCCAAGTTGCGGATGTCTTTTTTATCTCAAGTGGTCAGGATGCCAGCCTTGAGCAGGTTAGCAGACGAAGCGGCTCCTGGTTTGATCCGAACCTGGTTGCCCTGTTTGACGATATTGCGAACGATGATGAGTTCTGGCAACACCTGAACAGTGCTGACCTACAACAGCAGATCATGAAGCTGGAACCTGCATCAATGGCCATGCGGGTCAGCGAAGAGCGTCTGGATGATATCACAGCCGCCTTTGGTATGATTGTCGATACGAAAAGCTCGTTCACCTTTGACCATAGCAGCCGCGTTGCCCTGTATACCGAATCCATTGCAAAGCATTTCGGCTATGAAAAAAACCACCTGTCCTATCTGCGTCGGGCAGCGTTGTTGCACGACATTGGAAAACTCGGGGTCAGCAATGATATTCTGGACAAACCAGGAAAACTGGAAGATCACGAATGGGCAGAGATCAGGAAGCATTCCAAGTTTACAGAAGAGATTCTCTCTCATCTGTCTCCCTTCGCGACCATGGCAAAAATGGCAGGGGCCCATCATGAAAAACTGGACGGAACGGGCTATCCTTACGGTCTTTGCGCCGAAGAAATCCATATGGACACCCGGATCATAACGGCCGCGGATATTTTTGACGCCATTACTGCCGCCCGCCCCTATCGTGGTGCTGTCCCAGTCGAAAAAACACTGGAAATCATGCGCGGCGAATGCGGCACATCAATTGACCCGGTGGTTTTTGATGCCCTGCAAACGGTGGTTTCAGATCTTGCCCTGAAATAGACCACCGCTGTTCGCCGCTTTCAAGCCCCATCCGGAAATCAGTCCCTAACGAATCCCTGATGCCTGCTGGATCTCTCGAACATATCGGATGATCAGTGCAACTTCTGTTTGGTTAAGCCCCTCTATCGCCGGCATGTTGCCGAACGGCCAATGATGAGCCCGGACCCCTTGGGCAACCGCCCGAAAAAAAGCACCATCGCCATGATGACCCGGCTCATAAATCTTGTGAATGAGAGGCGGCGCAACACCATCCTGTCCCGCCGCATTTGTCCCATGACAGCTCACACAGTTTTTATCATACAGCGTTTTGCCCGCCATCGCGCCCGGGGTAAAGTGATCGGGAAGCGTGACTTCTACAATCGCGGGACCCCTCCCGCCGCTGGCGGCAGGCATATTTTCGTCCGAATAGAAATAATAGGCAGCCAAAGCGGCGACAATCACCCCTAGCACCCCAACAACAATAACCTTTTTCACAGGATCCTCCAAAATCAATGGAACAACGTTAGTCCTTCCAGCAGGGGGAAGGTCAAGATCTTATCAAAGACGACTGAAAATCCTGTAAGCGGCGGAGGATAAGAAGCGCTTACCCCTTATCCGTCCAGCCAGCACATTGATTGTGTGATTATAGGCGCGGCATCTCGTCAATCTTTACCGTCATATCCGATTGCGTGTCACCGGTGTGCGTGGTTTCCGCTTTCGTTATATTCACAAGCAGAACTTCGTCCTGTGCCTCGGGCATATGTTCAACCCCTTTTGGAATGACCAGAAGCTCCCCTTCTTTGACAATCTCGTCCCGATCCCGGAAATGAACCGTCAGTGTGCCCTTGATGACGATAAACAATTCATCTTCCTGCTCATGAGAATGCCAGACAAATTCGTTTTTTAGCTTCGCTAACCGGACATGCTGACCGTTCGCTTCCGCCACCAGATGCGGGCGCCAATAGCCGTTAACCTGACCAAATTTTTCCATTAAATTCACACTTTTCACGACAAATCTCTCCTTATTTTTGAATTGCCAAAGCGTATAAAATGCACCATCATAAACAAAGCTAATATATATAATACTTAGCATTAACAAACCTAATGGTAAATTATGCGCACAATTGATCTACAGTTACTCAGAACCTTCAGAACCGTTGCGACATCCGGCAGCATGACAAAAACCAGCGGTTTACTGAACTTGACACAAGGGGCCGTCAGTCAACAGGTCCGCAAGCTGGAAGAACAGCTGGGCTGCAGGTTACTTATCCGCTCGAAAACCGGCATGACCCTTACTCAGGAGGGCGAAAAACTCTTTTCCCGCTCGCAAACACTACTTAACCTGAACGACCAGATTTGGCAGGAAATGACAGAACCAGAATTTGCAGGCCGGTTGTCATTGGGCATTCCGCTGGATTTGGTCAATGGGCAGTTGCCTCTCATTTTGCGGCATTTCGCCGAGGCATTTCCCGATATCGATATCAATTTGGTCTGTGCCCCCACCCTTGAGCTCAAACGCCAGTTTAACGACGGTGTTCTGGATTTAACGCTGATGGAAGAAGTGCAGGCCGACATTTCCGGTGAAATTCTTTATTCTGATCAACTGGTCTGGATTTCAGCAAAAGGCAGCCGGCTTCTTGAAACCACGCCCTTACCCTTATCAATTGCGAGTACAGATTGTGTGTTCCGCAAACCGACAACAGATGCCCTTGACCGGGCGGGGCGGCCGTGGAAGCGGGTATACGAAAGCAACAATATTGATGCGGTTCAGGCGATGATCCGAATGGATCTGGCAGTCGGCGTTTATTTAAAACAGTTGGTGCCCGAGAGCCTGAACAGTTTTCAAGGCGGCGACGGCTTTCCCGCGCTACCGGAATTTTTCGTCACGCTGGCCGTTTCAAATGGCAAACAACAAGACCTTTCCCGGCATCTGGCCGAATATATAAAAAGAGGGTTCGCGCCCCAGAAAGCGGCATGATCAAAAGAGGCGTCAGCGTTTTGATGGCAAGACTTCAGTCCAGCAGGTCTGCCCACGGGTAAAGCCGGAAAACAGGCTGGAATCAAAAAGGCCCAGCCATCGAAATGGCCGGGCCTTTTGATATTTGGAGCGGGCGATGAGATTCGAACTCACGACCCTAACCTTGGCAAGGTTATGCTCTACCCCTGAGCTACGCCCGCATCCGGTGCAACTTGCGCTGCGAGGCGGGATAATAGTTATCTTGAATGCGAATGCAAGCGTGTTTTTAAAAAAAGTTCATTTTATTTTTCCACGTGGCGGGGATCAACGCATTCGGCTATCTTAACGGCCAATAATCACGTAGAGGAACACGGATTTATGGCGGCGACTCCTGACGAACTCTTTTCTTATTTCGAAAAACTGGGAATCAAATTCAAAACTCATCAGCACGAACCGGTCTTTACGGTCGAGGAAGCACAGGCCGTCTCGCGGGAGCTGGAGGGCGGGCACAGCAAAAATCTGTTCCTGAAGGATAAAACGGGGGATCTTTATCTTCTGGTCTGTCTGGAAGAAACCCGGGTTGATCTTAAATCTTTGCGCAAAAAGATCGGCGCAAAAAACCTGAGTTTTGGAAAAGCTGACCTTCTGATCGACACGCTCGGCATTGAACCGGGCTCTGTTACACCTTTCTCCTTGATCAATGATACGGACAAAAAGGTGTTCGTTTTATTAGATGAAGCCATGATGAAAGAAGACTATTTGAACTTTCACCCCTTGATTAATGACAAAACAACGCAAATTTCTTCTAAGGACCTTTTACAGTTCATAGAGTCATGTGGACAGAATTACAGGATAATAGATCCATCCGCAGATATCCCTTCTTAAAGGCTGGACGAGGCAGGCAGACAGGATATACTCGGCGGAAATTGGAAAGAACGAACAGAATTGGTATAGTGACGGTATGGAAACCTTGATAGACAGTGCTGCAGGCAATGCAGGAAATTGGGTCACCGACGGGGACACGCAAAGCTTCAACACAGATGTTGTGGAAGCCAGTAAAGACCGCTTGGTGCTTGTAGATTTGTGGGCCCCTTGGTGTGGCCCCTGCAAACAGCTTGGTCCTGTTCTTGAAAAAATCGTCCAGTCCGCGGGCGGCGCTGTATCGCTTGTGAAAATCGATATCGATAAAAACCCGCAAATTGCCCAGGCATTGCGCGTTCAATCTATTCCAGCTGTTTTTGCCTTCAAAAACGGGCAGCCTGTTGACGGGTTCATGGGTGCAGTTCCGGAAAGCGAAATTAAAAAGTTTATCGAGAAAAATGCTGGCGAAGCCATTGGCCCTTCCCCTGTTGAGGAAGCGATGGAAACCGGTCTTGAGGCATTAGAAGCTGACAATATAGAAGTTGCGCTTGCCGCCTTCGCCCAGATTCTTGAAATCGAGCCTGACAATGTCGATGCGAAAGCCCATTTGTCCCGGATCTATATCATGATGGGCGAAACGGAAGCCGCCCAGAACCTGTTGGAAACGCTGTCAGAAGAAGACAAAGCCAATCCTGCCGTTTCAAAAGCACTGGCCAGCCTGAAGCTGGCTGAAAATACAGCAAATACAGGGGATCTTGCGGCTTTGCTGGATAAAGTTTCAGCAGATCCGGACAATCTGGATGCCCGGCTTGAACTGGCCCGCGCACAAATCGGCGCACAGGCCTATGAAGAGGGCGGACAGCAGCTTCTGGAAATCATCCGTCGCGATAAAGAATGGAACGATGCTATTGCCCGCCAGGAACTACTCAATCTTTTTGAAGTTCTGGGCCCCATGCACGACACCACCAAAGACCTCCGTCGAGGTCTTTCGTCCCTGTTATTCTCATGAGCGATCAGGGCACCACATCAGGTCTGGACGAATTACCGACAATTCTGCCGGTTTTCCCGCTGACAGGTGCCCTTTTGCTGACAACCGGCCAATTACCGCTAAATATTTTTGAACCCCGGTATCTGGATATGGTGCGGGATGCCATGGAAACCCACCGTGTTATTGGCATCATACAGCCAAAAGACCCGGAGGATGTTTCTCATGAACCAGACCTCTATACCATTGGCTGCGCCGGTAAAATTTGTGAATTTTCTGAACAGCAAAATGGGACAATTCACATCACCGTAGAAGGCGTCTGCCGGTTCAGAATGGAAGATGAACTGGACCGCCTGACCAAATATCGGCAAGTACAGGCAGATTACAGCCCGTTTCAACATGACCTTATTTCGGCGACCGAACGATCCGTTGACCGCGACGCCCTGCAAAGTGTGTTGAAGCATTTTCTGGAATTCGAAAATGAAGAAGAAGACTGGGAAGCGCTGAACAACCTGGCAGATGACAATCTTGTCAATTCCCTGTCCATGATTTGCCCATTTTCGCCCGCAGAAAAACAAGCCTTGCTGGAAGCTGAAAATGTCATTGCCAGAGCTGAACTTCTGATCAGCCTTTTGACAATGATGATGCAGCAAAGCAGCCCGAACAGAACCGTGCAATAGGAAGAAACCGTGACCAATTCAATTGATACTGCCCCTGATCAGTCGGCCGTTGATCCCAAACTTCTGGAAATCCTGGTCTGCCCTGTCACCAAAACGACACTGGAATTTGATCGCGACAAGGCTGAGCTGATCAGCAAAAAAGCGGGTCTTGCCTTTCCTATTCGAAACGGCATCCCGATAATGCTTGTCGAAGAAGCCCGCACATTGGATGATAAATAGTATGACCGCAGATCTGTATGATCAGGCCGGTCGTCCAAAACCGACCGAAATCCGTTTGAAAAAAGAAGAAAAAATCCTGACCATCAGTTTTGCCGATGGTCATAATTTTCAGTTTCCAGCCGAACTGTTACGGGTGGAAAGTCCATCTGCCGAAGTTCAGGGCCATAACCCGTCGCAAAAACAGATTATCGCCGGGCGGCGACATGTCGGGATCATGTCTTTAGAGCCAGTGGGCAATTATGCCGTACGGCTAAAATTTGATGACCTTCACGACACAGGCCTCTTTTCCTGGAGCTATCTTTACAAGCTAGGCCTCACACAGGAAGAGGTGTGGGAAGCCTATCTGAACAACCTTGCGAAAAACGATCTCAGTCGGGATCCTTAAAGGTTAAAGCGGTTTTCCTTCAAGCAACCTTGGGAGTTCACCAACTGTCCCGCGGGCATGTTCCATAAAAAAGCCTTTCAAGCGTGGCATTTTGTTGACCGCCGCGAGACCCAGATCCCGTGCAAGGCGGACCGGGGGCACATCTGTCACAAACAGTTTGTTCAAACCATCGGTAATGGCCAATAGGGCCAGACTGTCAAAACGCCGCCAGCGCTGATAGTGATTGAGCATATTCTGGCTACCGATATCCTGACCCAGACGGGCTGTATCGACAACCACCTCGGCAAGGGCGGCAACATCCCGCAATCCCAAATTCAATCCCTGCCCGGCAATCGGGTGCATGCCATGCGCCGCATCACCAATTAACGCCAGCCTTTCAGAAATGTAGGTATCTGACTGATGCAGGGCGAGCGGATAACTCCAGCGCGGACCAACAACCTCCAGCTTTCCTAGAAAATCACCAAAGCGACTGGCCATCTGGGCCTGAAAATCGTCATCATCCAGCTGCATGATCTTGGCGGCCATATCGGTCTGCTCTGTCCAGACGAGTGACGAACGGTTGCCGCTCATTGGCAAAATGGCAAATGGGCCGGGATTAAGAAAACGTTCCTGGGCAACCCCGTTATGGGGATATTCGTGGGCGACCGTACATACAATTCCGCTTTGGTCGTAGGACCAGCCAACCGTCTTGATCCCTGCCATTTGGCGAAGGGGCGATTGACGACCGTCAGCGGCAACTACAAGCCGCGCCGTGACAACCCGGCCATCCGCCAGTTCAGCGGTCACGCCATCGGCCTCTCTTTCAATTGTTTTATAAGTCGCGGGGGCAAGTAAGGTCAGGGTTTCGATTTCGGCTGCGCGGGCCTGCAGGGCCATTCTCATATGGCGATTTTCCACCATATGACCGAACGGCTCGTCCCCTAATTGTTTATGATCATAATGCAGAAAAAACTTGGACGGGCCATCAGTGATGCGGATATCCAGCATGGGCTCTGCCTCAGGCACATGCGCCCAGACACCAATGCTTTTAAAAAGGTTGCGCGATGCATGGGCAATGGCCGACACCCGGCCATCAAAGTGACCTTCTACGACATTCGCCGGATCTTCACGCTCCAGGACGACAACCTCAAGACCCGCCGAAGATAAGGCGATAGCGAGGGGCAAACCATTTAAGCCCCCTCCGACTACCAGAATGTCTGCCTGAATTACCTCTGTCGCTGCCATTATACTTTTTCCAACCTTTTGTACCTAGCCGGGCAGACCTGCCCTTGCTCCCTTTTAAGATTATCGCTAACCTCTCACAATGACAAATTATTGGCATAGCTTATCCGCCCTTCAATTGGGTGAAAAAATAGAACGGGGCGAGATCGACCCTATTGATCTTACGCAATATTTTCTGGATCGGATCAAAGAAAAAGATCCGGACCATGTTATTTATGTCCGTTTAACCGAAGATCGGGCGCTTTGTGAAGCGCAGGCAGCGCGGACGCGCGCGCGCAACAAACAACGGCGCAGCCCGTTGGACGGGGTTCCGATTTCCTGGAAAGACCTGTTTGATACCGCCGGTATTCCGACCGAAGCGGGCGCCAAGTTACTTGAAGGGCGAACGCCTGATCAAGATGCAGAATGTCTGGAACGCGCGACAAGGGCCGGATTAATCTGTCTTGGCAAAACCAATATGCCGGACGTGGCGTTTTCCGGCTTGGGGAATAATGCCTGGACGGGCACAGGGGCCAACCCGCATGACCCGGACAATATTCGGGTTCCCGGTGGCTCTTCCTCTGGGGCCGCGCTGTCTGTGTTTCACGGCTTGGCCGCGGCGGGAATCGGTTCTGACACTGCGGGCTCCGTGCGAATTCCGTCTGCCTGGTGTGGTATCACGGGTCTTAAAACCACACATGGTTTGATTTCTCTGGAAGGGTCGGTACCACTTTCACCGTCACAGGATACAATTGGGCCACTGACCCAAAATGTCGCCGACGCAAACGCTTTATGCGCTATTTTATCGGGAAAGCCTGCGGCAGATCTGAAAGGGGCCTCGTTGAAAGGGGTCCGCATCCTGCGCGCGACAACGGTTTTTGATGATCTGGTGAAACCGGGTATCCAAAATCAGATTGCAAAGGGTTTGAAGCAAATGGAAAAAGCGGGGGCCGAGATTGTCGAGCAGGCTGTACCGGTTTTTCAGGACGTTCTGGACCATTCAGCAAAAGCAGGATCCCCCGCCAATGTAGAAGGAAACGTTCTCTGGGCTGATAAAATCCGTCAGGATCCAGACGGCATGTTCGGACCGATCGCCCGGCGGTTTTTATCAGCGGATACATTTAGTGCGCCCGGTATCGTCGGATTTTATGTGGCTTTGGCAGACTATCAGAAAAAATATCAGGCCCAGACCGCTGGCTTTGACCTTGTCGTTGGCGCCACGGTGCCTGACATACCGCCCCTGCTTCAACCTTTATACGAGGATGAAGAGAAATATCTGAAAGCAGCGATGATGTCGATCAGCCTGACTCGGTTGGGGAATTTACTTGGCCTGTGCGCAACATCGTTGCCTTGTGGATCAGCAAACGGGTTCCCCGTTGGAATGATGTTAATGGCCCCGCCCTTTCAGGAAGCCAAGCTTCTCAGACTGAGCCACGCCACCGAAAATTGTTTATCTGAATTGAATGCCTAATTTATAGACACTGCCCATTTATTAATCATTTTTACTGTCTATTTTTCAAGCAAAAACGTCGGATTTTTCCGGCGTTTTTTATTATCTAATTGAAATTAAACAATTTTTCACCTTGCTTGCGAAACTGGCACAGGTCTTGAAATAAAGAGGGCGAGCCAGGGGCAATCCCTATTGGAAAACAGGCATTGAGGTGAAAAATGAAACTCGTCATGGCCATTATCAAACCGTTCAAGCTGGACGACGTGCGCGATGCACTGACGGCTATCGGCATTGACGGTTTGACCGCGACCGAAGTTAAAGGCTTCGGACGTCAAAAAGGGCACACAGAAATCTACAGGGGTGCAGAATACGCAATTTCATTCCTTCCCAAGATTAAAATCGAACTCGCTGTCAAAGATGACATGGTTGAACAGGTGGTCGAAACGATACAGACAACGGCCAGAACCGGACAAATCGGTGACGGTAAAATTTTCGTTTATGACCTGAATAACGTGGTTCGCATCCGGACGGGTGAAACCGACGTAGATGCGCTTTAGGAGAGGAAATATGCGTAACAGTAAACAATCTTTGGCGATTATGGCAGCTGGTGCTGCACTCGCCGCACTTTTTCCAGCCAGCGCGTTCGCGGCTGTTGATAGTGAAACCTCATACATTCTCAATTCTTTCTCCTTCCTGATTAACGGTGCTTTGGTCATGTGGATGGCTGCGGGCTTTGCCATGCTCGAAGCCGGTCTGGTTCGCAAAAAGAATACAGCAACCATTTGCCTGAAAAATATCGCTCTTTATTCCGTTTCAGGCCTGACCTTTTATGTGGTCGGCTATAATCTGATGTATCTCGATGTTACCGGGTTCATTGGCTCTATCAGCCCGTTCTGGAGTCCAGACGATGCGGCCGCTCTTGCTGGTACTTTTGATGAAGGCACCTATTCTGCGTCTTCGGACTGGTTCTTCCAGATGGTATTCGTTGCAACAGCCGCTTCCATTGTATCAGGCGCGCTGGCCGAACGGGTCAAGCTTTGGTCTTTCCTCGCTTTTGTCGTTCTATTGACAGCAATCATTTATCCAATTCAGGGCTCCTGGGTTTGGGGCGGTGGCTGGTTGGATGCCATGGGCTTCTCTGACTATGCCGGTTCTACTCTGGTTCACTCTGTTGGTGGCTGGGCTGCTTTAACGGGTGCCATCATTCTGGGTGCCCGGAAAGGTAAATACGGAAAAGACGGCCGTGTTATGCCAATTCCAGGCGCCAATCTTCCGCTTGCAACATTGGGAACATTCATCCTATGGCTCGGCTGGTTCGGCTTTAACGGTGGTTCCGTTCTTGCCCTGGGTTCTGCAGAAGCTGTGATTGAAATGGCCAACGTTTTTGCCAATACAAACATGGCCGCTGTCGGTGGTGTTCTGGCCGCAATGGTCGCAACTCAGCTGATCTACAAAAAAGTCGACCTGACTATGGCATTGAACGGTGCAATCGCCGGCCTTGTCTCGATCACTGCTGAACCTGCTGACCCGTCCATGGGAATGGCCATTCTGATCGGTGCTGTTGGTGGTATTCTGGTGGTTGTTGCAGTTCCGCTTCTTGATAAGCTGAAAATCGACGATGTTGTTGGTGCGATCTCGGCTCACCTTGTTGCCGGTATCTGGGGAACATTGGCGGTCGCCATTTCCGATGCGGATGCGACCTTTATCGTTCAGGCCACAGGCGTTGTCTCCATCGGTGCTTTTGTCATCGTGACCAGCACAATCTTCTGGCTGGCCCTGAAATATACTGTTGGTATTCGGGTTTCTGAAGAAGACGAAGCGAACGGTCTTGATAAAGCAGAACTGGGTCTGGAAGCCTATCCAGAGTTTGGCCCATCCAGCTAAACACCCCGTAATCGGGCAGGCGCGTATATTGGGAGCCGCCTGCCCACTCCAGATGCAATTGCCTCATTTTTGATCTTAGATTGATTAAATTATGGGCAATTGCATCGTTATTAGCATCTCCTTCTTCCCCAGACTGCCCCAAAAACCGGCATTTGCTGATTTGGCACGCTCTTTGAGTACATCCTCCCCACACACCAAACGAACAACAAGCTTGGGAATGCGGGAATGGATTCAAATATCACAGGAACAGACGTTCTATTTATTCTGATGGGCGCCATCATGGTTTTCGCCATGCATGCAGGCTTCGCCTTCTTGGAGGTTGGCACCGTCAGGCGAAAAAATCAGGTCAATGCACTGGTAAAAATTCTGGTGGATTTTGCGGTCTCAACGGTCTGTTATTTTTTCATCGGCTATTCTGTCGCTTATGGCGTCGATTTTCTGGTCAGCGCCGCCGTACTATCGGGTGCGGAAACTACCGACGGATACAGCTTCGCCAGTAATGGCTATGATCTGGTCAAATTCTTCTTTCTTTTGACCTTTGCCGCCGCTATTCCAGCGATTATCTCGGGCGGAATTGCCGAACGGGCAAAATTCTGGCCCCAACTGGCGGCCACGGCGATTTTGACCGCTTTGGCCTACCCCTTTTTCGAAGGAATAATCTGGGGCGGTGCCTTCGGTATCCAGGAAATGATTGAAAATAGGTTCGGTGTTCCTTTTCATGACTTTGCGGGCTCGATCGTTGTACACGCCGTTGGGGGGTGGATTGCACTGGGCGCGGTTATTTTTCTGGGCGCCCGCATGGGACGCTATCGCAAAGATGGGCGAGTGATCGGAATTCCGCCGTCAAATATTCCATTTCTGGCGCTGGGCTCATGGATATTATGTATTGGCTGGTTCGGTTTTAACGTCATGAGCGCCCAGACAATCGACGGGGTTTCCGGTCTTGTCGCGGTCAATTCCCTGATGGCAATGATTGGCGGCATTCTGAGTGCGCTGGTCATCGGCCGCAATGATCCGGGATTTGTCCATAATGGTGCCCTAGCCGGATTGGTCGCCGTTTGTGCAGGTTCGGATATCATGCATCCCATAGGGGCCCTCGCCACAGGAACGGTGGGTGGCGGAATTTTTGTCTATGCCTTTAACTGGTGCCAGAACAAACTGCGTCTTGATGATGTCCTTGGCGTTTGGCCACTTCATGGCCTTTGTGGTCTTTGGGGAGGAATAGCGGCTGGTATTTTCGGCTTGCAAGCGCTTGGTGGATTGGGCGGCGTGAGCCTGCCAGTTCAAATTGGCGTGTCTTTGGCCGGTTGTATTTACGCTTTAATAATCGGACTGGTAGTGTACGGCCTTCTTAAGAAAACGGTCGGCATCCGTCTGGATGAACAGTCCGAATTTGAAGGAGCGGACCTTAGTATTCACAAAATCGGGGCGTATCCCGAAGAAGACCTCAAATTGTGAGCGAAAAATCAACATATAGCGTTTGGAGATGCATAGAAATCAACATTTTATGCTTTCCAATCGCCAGTGCTCCACCAAGTTAATTTTTATCACTTTTGTGTTACCAAACCCCAGACACAAAAAACAGCTTACATCTATAGTAGTATATTCTAATTCAGAACATTTGAGGAACATCATGGTATTTAATGCCTTTTGACGGCTACTGGGAATTATTCTATCGACCCTAAGGGAAATGGACTTGTTTCTCTTCTCGTAATTCACTAATTTTGTTTTTGTTTTGTACTCATTGCAGTTTTGCATCATTCTTAGGCAAATATTATGAACCCGGACCTGTCTTTATTACGGGGATCCCCCTTCGTCGCCCTACGTGAACTTCTTGATCCGCTCGCCCCTCAAACGAATATTAAGCCAATTTCGCTAACAATCGGCGAGCCGCAGAATCAACCTCCTGAACTCATGAAACGGGTTCTCAAGGAACATGACCATTTATACGGCAAATATCCGCCCGGTGATGGAACAGTTGAACAAAGAACCGCAATCGTTAATTGGTTGAACCGGCGCTTTACGCTACCAGAAGGTATGGTAGAGCAGGACACGCATATCACCCCGGTCAATGGTACAAAAGAAGCGTTATATATGTTGGCGCAGGTTTTAACGGACCGGTCTGACCCGGCCGCTGAAAAACCCTGCATCCTCATTCCGAACCCCTATTACCACGTCTATTATGCAGCCGCGATTATGGCGGGGGCCGACCCAGTTTTGCTGCATGCCAACCGGGAAAACAACTTCTTTCCGGATTTGGACACCCTGTCTGAAGACGTTCTGTCCCGCTGTACCGCCTTTTTCCTGTGCAGTCCGTCCAATCCACAAGGCACGATTGCCAACCGGGCGTATCTAATCAAGGCGCTTGAATTGTCGCGCAAACATGATTTCGTGCTAATCATGGATGAATGTTATACAGAGATATACGATCAGGCCCCACCGACCGGAATTTTGGAAATACTGAAAAGTGAGGGCGGGTCGCTGTCCAATGTCGTCGCCTTTCATTCACTGTCCAAACGGTCAAGTGCAGCGGGACTGCGGTCAGGTTTTATGGTGGGTGACCCGTTAATCACCCGTGCCATGCTGAATTTGCGAAACTTTGCCGGCGCAGCGTCCCCCTTGCCCGTTTGCGCCGCCTCGGCTGCTCTTTGGGCGGATGACGAGCATGTTGCCTCAAATCGGACACGATATAAGACGAATATCGATATTGCCGAGAAACATCTTGAAGGCCGGTTCGGTTTTTATCGGCCGCCTGGGGGTTTCTTTTTATGGATCGATGTGGGAGACGGCGTAGAAGCCACGAAAAAACTTTGGACCAAGGCCGCTATTCGCGTGCTTCCGGGGGAATTTCTAAGCGTCACCGACCACACCGGGTTCAATCCGGGGCGGCAATATATCCGCATCGCGCTGGTATTTGACCCTGAAGTGATGGAAGAAGCTTTATCCCGGATGGTCAATGTTTTATAGAATATAGGTTATGAATTTTAAAGGCTCCGGATCAAAATCAATTTCCCTGCTTCCAAGCGGCAGTACAGACTTCCTGTACCGCCGTGCGATTGAGCTATTGGGCATCTCCCTGTTTGTTATCGCCCTTCTCGGGGTCTTGACGCTGGTATCCTATTCACCAGAGGATCCAAATTTTAATCATGCGACAGAAAACCCGGCCTCCAATTGGCTTGGCGTGATGGGAGCGCATATTTCTGACCTGATGCTGCAAACCATTGGGTTGGGCGCCATCGCCCTCATTGCCGGCCTTGTTGCCTGGTCCTGGCGGATCACGTCCCATCGGGGATTACGCTGGGGGTGGGTGCATGTTGCCTTGCTGCCATTTGGCGTTTCTTTCGCCGCAAGCGCCATAGCCGCCCTGCCTACCGGCGAAAGCTGGCCGCTAAATGCTGGATATGGCGGGATTGTTGGTGAAGTCATCTTTAATGGGCTGATCGTTGGTGGTCAAAAAATCGGCCTAGTTATTCCGACCTCTGCCTTAGGAATAGCACTCGCCGGTATCGCCGGCGTCCTGCTGGTTCTGGCCTTTGCCCTTCCCTTGCAGGAATGGTTAGGCATGGGCCGATCGATCATTTTTGCGGGTCGCAAGACCGCGGCATTTGGGGGCTATCTAAAAGGCCTGCGCAACAAAGAAGAAACGATTGATGAAGAAGATGCGATCCTTTTGGGATCTGCGCCGGAAGACAGCACTGCCAAACCAGAAAAGAAAACCCGCCGCCGGAAAAAGAAAGAATTAAAAGCAGATCCTGCTGATCGGGGAACAGAGCCAAAAATTGATGCACGGCGCAGCGAGGTTAAAGCTGGAAAACGGGTCGCGGCTGAAAAACAGGCGGCCCTTGATCTGGGCCCGTCGGATATTTATCAATTGCCGCCCTTAAGTCTTTTATCGTTGCCCGATACCAAGCTAGTGGCAAAACCGATCAGTGAAGAAGCGCTGCAAAATAATGCGCGCCTTCTGGAAGGGGTTCTGGACGATTATGGCATCAAGGGGGAGATCAGCCGGGTACGTCCGGGGCCTGTTGTTACCTTATATGAACTGGAACCGGCCCCCGGTCTGAAAAGTTCGCGGGTAATTGGCCTTGCTGATGACATCGCCCGTTCCATGAGCGCCATCTCTACCCGTATCGCCGTAATTCCGGGACGCAATGCCATCGGGATCGAACTTCCCAATCAGCGGCGGGAAACTGTTCTGTTACGGGAACTTCTGTCAACCGCCACTTATGAAAGCACAAACTCTAAACTGACATTGGCACTTGGTAAGGATATTGGCGGCGACCCAGTGGTCGCCGACTTGGCCCGTATGCCCCATCTGTTGATTGCTGGTACGACGGGATCTGGTAAATCGGTAGCCGTGAATACTATGATTCTCAGCCTCTTATACCGGCTCCCGCCCGAAGAATGCCGGTTCATCATGATTGACCCCAAAATGCTTGAATTATCCGTGTATGACGGAATTCCGCATTTGCTGGCGCCGGTTGTCACAGAACCCGGCAAAGCCGTGGTGGCACTCAAATGGGCTGTTAAGGAGATGGAGAACCGTTACCGGAAAATGGCGGAACTCGGCGTTCGGAATGTGGATGGTTACAATCAACGCATTCGGGAAGCAAAAAAACGCGGGGAAGAGCTGAAACGCACCGTGCAAACCGGATTCGACGCCACCTCGGGCGAACCTGTTTTTGAAGAACGGGTTCTGGATACAGAACCCCTGCCCATGATTGTCATCATCGTTGACGAAATGGCCGATTTGATGCTGGTGGCCGGTAAGGATATTGAAGCCGCTGTTCAGCGACTGGCCCAAATGGCGCGTGCGGCAGGCCTCCATGTGATTATGGCAACCCAACGTCCTTCTGTGGATGTTATCACGGGTACCATCAAGGCCAACTTCCCAACCCGGATCAGTTTTCAGGTTACCTCGAAAATCGATAGTCGGACCGTTTTGGGCGAACAGGGTGCTGAACAGCTCTTGGGACAGGGTGACATGCTCTATATGCCCGGTGCTGGCAGGGTTCAAAGGGTACACGGCCCCTTCGTTTCTGATGAAGAAGTTGAAGAGGTTGTCAAATTCCTCAAATCCCAGGGCTCGCCCAATTATATGGAAGAAGTTACCGAAGAGCAGGAGACAGAATTTGACGGCATGAGCGGCGGCGGCGGTGGTGGTGGATCCGAAGTTGACGCGCTTTATGACAGAGCCGTTGAACTGGTTTGCCGGGAGAGAAAAGCCTCCACCAGTTTTGTCCAGCGTCACTTGCAGATCGGGTATAACCGGGCCGCGCGGATTATCGACGAGATGGAAAAAGAGGGTGTGATCAGTTCCGCCAACCATGTTGGAAAAAGGGATGTTCTCGCACGGGACATCGAAGACCGGATCAATTGACAGGATCTTTCAGCGTTATCTCTGGAAAATACAGGACCTGCACATTACGTGTAAGGCTCGCGCGATTAATAAAGGCGGCTGACCAATGCAGAAAATGATACATCTTTTTATCTTGATGGCGATTGCGACGATTTCGTTCGTTGTTACGCCCGCCATGGCCGCTACGCTGACCACCAGTGAGAAAGAAGATGTCGCCCGCGTTGAGGACTATCTGAACGGCATTTCAACATTGAAGGCGCGGTTTTTACAAGTCAACTCTGCCGGCCAGATTGCAGAAGGGGACGTTTACATGCGCCGCCCCGGTCGTATGCGTTTTGAATATGAACCGCCCGCGCAAATTCTTGTTGTCGCGGATGGAACCTGGCTCATTCTGCATGACAAAGAACTTAAAGAAACCAACCGCCTTCCTTTATCGTCGACACCGGTCAGTGTCCTGCTAAAAGAAGGCGCCAAGCTCTCCGGAAATGTTACGGTCGTCTCTGTTGAGAAGGACGGAGGAACCCTCAGGCTGAATATCATTGATACAAACGAACCAGACGAAGGGGGCATAACCCTTGTGTTCGAAGACCGGCCACTAAAGCTTAGAAAATGGCTGGTGACGGACGCGCAAGGGAACACAACCAGCGTTTCGCTGAGTAATATGGAATGGGGTATTCCCCTCAAACCTGAACTCTTCAACTTTTCTGACTATGACTATGATTAACCCTGAACTGCCCACTGGGCGACATCAAAGAAGCATGATAGAACGATCCTCTAATTTTAGTCAGGTGAAATAAACGTATGTATGAAGACGACGAATTTGAGGAAGAAGAACTGGATATTGAAGAATATCCGACCCTGCGATCCGTTGCCCGATTTACCAAGCTGCTTGGCTCTGTGAACTGGTTCCGCTCTGTCGGTCTGGAACTGGGAGCGAACACCCGAAAAGTAGCAGAAGACTATACTCAAAATCTTGGATTTCCAGATGCCTATGTGGCGCCTGTAGAAAACTGGGAAGAAGCGGCCTATGCGGCGGCGAACCCGGATTGGAATACAGAATGGTGGGAAGCCGAAGAACAGCTGATGGCCTCTCTTACCGCTCAGGCACTGGAATTGATGACCGAGGAAGATCTGGGGATGGCCCTTTCCCATATCGCGGCAACCGCTTCCCCTGTTGTTCAGCACGCTGTTGAAAATCTTGCGGAGGAAGCGGGCATCGAGGATGAAGAACTGATCCGGGCAGCCATTGGCGCAGCCTTGCAGGCCTGTCACCAGTCTGCGCTGGTGTTGGCCGCCGGTGAAGAAGACACACACCCCTTCGCCTTGAAATACCAACTTTTCGAACTGGGACGCTGGCCAATCGGCATAACGGGCGGCAGTTTTAATCTTTTTTAGTTTGTTTTGGATCCGGAATAAATAATATGCGCCTAGTTACCTGGAATATCAACTCAGTAAGAGCCCGCCTTGCTCATGTGGACCATTTCATTCAAACCCACGATCCCGATGTGATATGCCTTCAGGAAACAAAGGTGACGGATAATGAGTTTCCCCTAAAAGCGTTTACAAAACAGGGGTTTGAACATTACGCAATTGCTGGTCAGAAAAGTTATAATGGTGTCGCGATCTTCTCAAAACTCCCGTTTGAGACGCTAGAAAGCCCGATCTGGTGTGACAAGGATGACAAACGCCATGTCGCGGTCCAGTTCAAGGATGGTACGGAATTACACAATTTTTATGTTCCAGCGGGGGGCGATGTTCCGGACCCGGAATTAAATGACAAATTCGCCCATAAACTGGCCTTCATGAGACAGATGACCGCTTGGTTTTCCGAAAAAAAAGCAGAAAACAACAAGTTCATTCTGGTGGGTGACCTCAATGTGGCCCCGTTGGAAAACGATGTCTGGAGCCACAAGCAACTTCTGAAAATCGTTAGCCACACACCGATTGAGGTGGATCATCTGAACGATGTCATGAAAAGCCATGACTGGATTGACGCTATGCGGCATTTTATTCCGGAATCCGAACGTTTATACAGCTGGTGGAGCTACCGGTCCAAAGATTGGAAAAAAACCAACAAAGGGCGACGCCTCGACCATGTATGGGTAACACCGGCCTTGAAAGAGACGCTGCAACATATGCTGATTGATCTGGATGCCCGCGATCGGGAAAAACCATCTGACCACGCGCCAGTCATTGTTGATTTTGCGCTGCCTCTTTAAAGATCCGCGTTGTTAGGCTTTCACCCAAAGATCAATCACAGACAGCAACAGTTTTCCATCTTCCTTGGCCCCTTCTCCGCCTGCAAGGGCAATCCGCAAGGCACTGGCTTCTATCAGGTCCAGGATCAATGGGGTCAGGGACGGTATCGATAGGTCTGACTTGAAGTCCCCTGTTTTTTGTCCAGCAATCAGCAACCCGTTCAGGGCCTGAATTAAGGATTGCCTGTTTTTATCAAAAATCTGGTAAATGGCATCGTTTCGCATGGCTTCTGAGAAAATCTCAGCGGTAAGTGCCGCATTGTCGGGCGCTCTGACTATCGTGAAATACCGCTCAATAAAGGTGTGGAATGTGCTCGTTGGCGATTGTGTGTCTTCCAACAGGCGTAAGAGCACAGCATTTTCCTGCGCTTCCAGTTCAGCAAGCCCTTTGATCAGTTCTGCCTTATTCTCAAAGTGATTATACAGATTACCCAGACTAACACCGGCCAGGGTGGCAATGTCCCGCATACTGCTTTGGTGAAATCCCTTTGTGATGAAGCAGGCCGCCGCCGCCTCAACAATTTTTAGGCGGGTCTTCGCTACTTTTCCAGCCCGGCTTTGGGCCGCTGTCTTTTTTTTGTCCATGATCTTGTTCCTTCCATTATTTAGTATATATACTGAACGTACGTTCATTCAATAGAAGAGTTTAATTATGGCTTTGAAAAAATATTGGTACTTAGGATTTTTAGGCGTGATCGGTGTCTGGAAACTTCCCCTGATTTTTGTCGCGGTCAGTGGTTTTGGTCCCTGGACCGATGCTTTGAATGCAGGCTGGTTTCTTTGGTTTTTAAATTTCATTCCAAAAATCTGACTGGAGCTTACTAATGCAATCCCTGGAAGAGAATTTTGCAGCCTATGAGGTCGCCTTTAACTGGCTTGCCTATATTGGATTTGGTTTTCTTGGCCTGATTTTATTGGAAATGCTTTTGGACTACGCCTTCAAGGCGCGCCAAAGCTGGAAAGAAACCTTCGCCAACTGGTCCATATATCTAATTGGCGTGGGGCTGGAATATACGGGGCTTGGCCTTGTTTTCCTGATTGGCCTGTCTCTTGTCTCTCCATTTGCGCTCACAAGCATGCCGGAGAGTGTTTGGTATTGGCCGCTTGCCCTAATTTTCGCTGATTTTCTTTATTACTGGATGCACCGGACCGAACATAGGGTACGGCTGCTGTGGGCGGTTCATGTGACCCATCATTCATCCCCTGAATTTAATTTTTCGACGGCGTTGCGCCTTTCGTGGTTCGAAGCGCTCTTTGAATGGGTTTTCCTTGTGCCCATGATTGTTTTTGGATTTGGAATTGCAGAAACTCTGGTCGCGTTTTTCTCGGTAGTAACCTACCAGAACTGGATCCACACGAACAAAATAGGCCGCCTTCCCTTTTTGGATAGCTGGCTGAACACACCGTCAAACCATCGGGTGCATCATGGGTCTAACCCCCGCTATATCGACAAAAACTATGGCGGCATTTTGGTGATTTGGGACCGTCTCTTTGGCACTTACCAACGAGAAGACGAAAAGGTTGTCTACGGAATTACAGATCCTTTGAATAATGCCAATCCATTTGTCATTAACGGGCATGAATTCATCGACCTGTTCAAAGATCTAAGAAAGGCGAAAACAGTGCTCAAAAAGATCCGGACACTGATGGGGCCGCCAGGCATGGACACCCGTCCGTAAGCGATCCGGTTCAGCTTTTCCCTTCGAATTCCCAATGATGCTTGCCATCCCGGTGGGCTCGCTCTTTTGCCTTATACATCAAGCCATCAGCGATTTTTATAAGCTCTTCTGGGGTCTCAAAGATTTTAGGGCCGACTTGCACGATCCCCATGCTAAAGGTAACAGGATATTTGCATTTCACATCGAAATCTTCGACGAGGCGACTAATAATCGCCTCGATTTCCAGTAGGGAAATTCTAGGGAAGACAATACAGAACTCATCCCCGCCATAACGCGAGGGAATATCAACAGATCGCGTTGTTGCCATCAGGGACTGCCCGACCTGAACCAGCACTTCATCGCCAGCATGATGTCCATGCAGGTCATTAACCGATTTAAAACCGTTCAAATCCAGATAAATCAGGACAAAGCTTAGATTGTGCCGCTCTGCAACTCGGCATTCATAACTTAACAGATCAAACAGCGACCGCCGGTTATGAAGTCCGGTCAACTGATCCCGTTGGGACCGTTCGTGCAGGCGGTTAAACATGCTGTCCACGCGGATCCCAACTTGGGACGCATATTTTTCTACTTCGCGGGTCACAGACTGCATCTCAGTCATATAAGCTTCGATATAGGCATCGAAAACAAGTTCTGCGTCAAATAACAGAATTTTATGCAGAGCCTGCTTGATGAGAATTGCATCCTCGACAAAACAGGATTCTTCGATTTCCTGATCCAGCAGGCTCTGTAACTTGGCGTGAGCTTTCATATACAGTTTGGGCCGAACATCCAGTCGTTTGTGAACTTTTCCAATTCGCAACCGGGTATTCACATATTTTTCGTCGTAACAACCCGTGAAAAGGCTTTGTATATAGGATTTCATGTACCCTTTAAGGCGTGTCAAAGTATCAATATCACCGATTGCCTGAGCGATCTCCGGATCTGATAACTGGAAGACGTAAAACGCTTCCACCATGTCATCGGTGACGTTTTTTATAGTCTCTTTGACAAGCTTGAGGCGTTCGGCGTCAAACTCTGTAAAATTCAACAAATGGAGTCTTCTTGCAATTTCCCGGTCAGAAAACCCCATCTGATCGATCAGGGTTTGTTCCGCCGCCTTCATACGTTCACTCACTGTCACACATCCACCAATTAGTTTTCTGTATCATGCTCGCCAGCCCTAAACATTTTCTTAAAAATTGACAGACCCAGTTTTATGTCTATCCGATTGGAAGAGACAGCCTCTCATCCCCTGCTATTCTCTCGCCCAGCGAATTGATAAGCGATCCAGTGATGACACCTTCATCAAACTCTACCGAATACCCAAACCCTTTTGCTTCACTGGCAACCGACCGCACCCAATCATAATATGTGTCTGTCATACCGGGATTTTGATCCGCACCCCGCATTGCCATTTCAGCAGCCGCCCCGATCCGCTGAATAATGCTGCCATTATGGGCACCGACCAGAGAATTTCTCAGCTCTTTTGCTGTTCCCTCATTGATCTCTGTTTCAACCTCGGCCAATAGTGGGTGGTCTCCGCTAACCGTAAACTGGCCCTTTGAATCAGAAGAAATTGAGACCTTGGTATTTGGCGGAATGTTATATTTCGCTAACAGGTCTTTCAGGGCGCCCTCTGCATTTTTAAGATGAACATCCGGATCCAGGATCAAAGGGGGAAATTCCGATAATAACTTCTGCGCCTTTTGGGCAGGTTCAGACAGCGTGACCTGATCGGATGGATCACTGCCTTTGGCAGGATCGGCCTTTACAAGACTGTTCGGCGAAGCAGCCGCTTCAAGATAACGATTGTGAACGGACTGAGCGGAATTAAGGGAGTTAATCATGACGCTTTCCTTTTTGTTTCTTGGGAAAACTCATGCAAATTAAATGCCAGTAAAAAACTGGCTGATTTACGCCAGAAAAGTGTGTTGCCTGATATTTTAGCCCGGCAAAAAACGCCAGATCCGGTCAATCCTGCCGGTAAATATGGTAACGACCTGGCGACACCGTGTCTGGAAGATCGATCGCTGACCAGCTGGCGACATCAAAAGGCTGATCACTGACAATCAAGGCACCTTTTGCCAGTAGATCCGGCAAGACAGCACCCAACTTATCGGCCAGTGAAACGCTGGCAGATTTATCACCTGACCCGATATCACAATGGGCAAGCTTTGCTTTTCCCGGCAATCGAGACAAGGCGGACGGCAAAGTCTCCGTAAAATCGCCCAAAAGCATATGGGCCTGATCGGGAATACAATCTGGATGGGCTTTCACATGTCGGTCGAACACAAAAATATCCTGTTCAGCAAACAAAGACCGTAAATGATCAAAGGTCCGGCCATTTCCCAATCCCAGTTCGAGAACCGGGCCGTCAACGCCGTCCAACATATCCGCCGCTTTATTCAGACAGTCTCGTTGTGCAGTTACCCGACGAATAAAGCTATCCAGTCTGCTCATCTAATCGTTCCTTCTTGGCAATATGCCATTCCTCTAACACGTCGGGATCACTTTCACGGATCCCATAGGCACCGTATAATTTATTAAAATCAGAAACTGACACCAATTGGTGAAGCGCCCAGACGGCGGCGACACGAATGATCGGGGATGGATCCTCAAGCAACGGCGTCACATGTGTCACTTGGGATCGGTCCTTCTGGTTTCCAAGGGCTATCAGAACATTTCTTATAAACCGGTTCCGCCCCAGCCGTTTAACGGGAGAGCCAGAAAAAATCTCGCGAAACGTTGTGTCATCCAGGCCTGCAAGATCGGATAATCGGGGCGCGGTTAATTCTGCACGCGGCATAAAGGCCATTTCACGGGATCGTTTGGCAAACTTGTTCCATGGACAAACAGACAGGCAGTCATCACAGCCATAGATACGATTGCCCATGGCAGATCGGATATTGCGCGGTATGTGCGCTCGGGTTTCAATTGTCAGATACGAAATGCATTTGCTCGCATCCAACTTGTAGGGCCCGACAAAAGCCTGCGTTGGACAGACGTCCAGACAAGCCGTACAGCTACCACAATCGCCTGTTGTCGGGTCATCCGGCGCTATTTCCAACGTGGTGAGAACACATCCCAGAAACAGCCAGGAGCCGAAATTACGACTGAGCAGGTTGGTATGTTTGCCTTGCCAGCCAAGGCCTGCAGACGCTGCCAAGGGTTTTTCCATGACCGGTGCAGTATCGACAAACACTTTTACATCCGCCCCAAATTCCTGAACGATCCAGCGGGCAATCCGTTTAAGGCGTTTTTTGATCAAATCATGATAATCTTTGCCTTGGGCATATACCGATATGATCCCCCGGTCCGGATGATCGGCCAGCGCCCGCGGATCAGAAACCGGCGCATAATTCAACCCAAGCACCAAGGCCGATTTTGCCTCTGGCCAAAGCGATTGCGGATGACGCCGCCACTTTTGTTTCGCGACCAGCCAATCCATGTCCCCGTGATAGCCGGCTTGCAAAAACGCATCGAGGTATTCTCCCGGTTTTTCACCGAAATCAGCAGAAGAGACCCGTGCTTCATCGAACCCCTGTTCCAATGAAAAAGCGATCAGGCGGGCTTTATCTGCTCCGTCAATCATGACGGCTCTCCAAACAACACCAGAAATGCGATTTAGAAATCAAGGTCAGCATAATGTTTTGGGGCGGGCATTCCGGGGAGGTTATCCGCCAAAAGAGGCCTGAAAGTCGGTCGCGATTTTATCCGCGAATACCAGATTTTGGCGCTGGGATGTTGCTCCCACGGGACATCTCCAAGATAGTCAACCGCCGAGATCTGCGCCGCCGCTGCAATATCGGCAAGGCTGAAATCTTCACCGGCAAGCCAGCTGCGCCGCTCTGTCAGATACGAAATATAATCCAGATGGTAATGTATATTATGATGACCGGCGCGTATCGCGGCTGTATTCGGGGTTCCCGTCCGCATCAGGCGTTTCAGGATTTTCTCTTCAACCAGATTATCCGTGACTTCCAGCTGAAACTTGCGATCAAACCAGCCCACAAGGCGCCGCACTTCAGCCCGTTCCGTTTTATCTTCGGGCAATAAGGGGCGATCTTGATAGGTTTCCTCGAGATATTCGAGGATTGCCTGGCTATCTGCCAGAACGGCCCCATTTTCATCTTCCAAAACGGGTACTTCACTGGCTGGATTAAGCGCGAGGAATTCATCCCGGCGCTCCCAGTCTTTTTCAACAATCAACTCGTAAGCCAGCCCTTTTTCATTGAGGGCAAGGCGGACTTTTCGACAAGCTGGTGAAATCCAAAAATGATAGAGTATACGCATGGCTGCACCATACCTTACCCCTTACAAATTACGAACCGTTTCCTATCCTCAGATCGTAATTTTTGTCATTTTTTGATCAGTGCAGACGTCGTGCCCGCAGTTTGGCACTTTTTTGCAAAAGCACAGAACATTCATCGCGGACCCGTTCAAACATGGTAGCCACATGAAATTTTCCCACAGCATCAAATTTGCGGACTTCATTATCCGCAGCCAAAGGAGCCTGATCGCCATAAACCAAAATCAATTTACGCGCGGCCCACATCACTTCTTCACGATCAATAATGGGATCGGCTTGATGTGTCGTATCGGTATTGGCTTCCAAGGAAACGGTTTCAGGAATAGTCATGCTTCTCTCTCCATATTTACATGACCTCTCCCAAGCAAGGACCGGGCCAAAAACAGAACCCTTGTAAACCGCCATTTTTCTGATTTCAGAGATCGGATGGCCGGAAAAAATTGACGGGCAGAGGGTGCCTTTTTCCGCAGAGGAAGATATTGCCCAGAAAAAAAAGCCGGTGAAAAAATCACCGGCCTTTATCAAAACAATCTGGATCAGGCTGTCTGTTGTTCTTCCGCATCACTCAACGGATACGGGATCTTATTGATCATTTCTTTTGGACAAATCTGCCAGAAATGATCCAATTCCATTTCCCAATGCGCCAAAAGTTTCTCGGCCAAAGGTGAATTGGTTTGTTTATGATGCTTCTCGATCAAAGCTTTCAATTCCCCTTCCCAGTGGGATGAGGCAACCCTTTGATATACAACGGATTCGTTGTTGATATTCTGAGGCAGGGTTTTCTTGGGATCATAAATATACGCCATTCCGCCGGTCATGCCGGCACCGAAGTTTCCGCCGACACTGCCCAGAATGACAATTTTACCGCCGGTCATATATTCACAGCCATTGGTGCCACAGCCTTCAACCACAGAAATCGCGCCTGAATTTCGAACGGCAAACCGCTCGCCGGCCTGACCCGCTGCAAACAGATAACCGGATGTCGCGCCATATAGAACCGTATTTCCAACGATAGTATTTTCGTTCCAGACAATTGGGCTTGATGTCATCGGGCGAACAATAATCGTTCCACCGGACAGACCCTTACCGCAATAGTCGTTGGCATCTCCCAGAACTTCCAGTTTCAGCCCCTGAACCGCAAAGGCACCCAGTGACTGACCGGCAGAGCCGCGAAGCCGAACAGTAATATGGCCTGCTTCCAACCCTGTCATACCAAATGTCCGAACGATATGAGAGGACAGTTTTGTACCGATGGCCCGGTGAGTGTTGCGAATGCTGTAAGCAAGCTGGCGTTTCTCACCGCCGTTATTAAACACGCTCGCGGCATCCATGATCATCCGGGCATCCAGTGTTTCCGGCACTGGAACAGGTCCCGTATTGGTACAGACACGAGGATTATTACCCGCATCGGCTTCGGCCAGAAGTGGGTTCAAATCAAGATCATCCAGATGCGCAGACCCACGACTGACCTGCGTCAGCATATTACTGCGTCCAACAATTTCTTCTAGTGAGCGATATCCCAATGAAGCCAGAATCTCACGAACCTCTTCTGCCAGGAAACTGAAAAGGTTGACCACTTTGTCGGCCGTACCTTCATATTTCTTGATCAGTTCTTCATCCTGCGTACAAATCCCGACAGGACAGGTGTTTGAGTGACATTGACGCACAAGAATACAACCCAGCGCGACAAGGGCACCGGTTCCCAGACCATATTCTTCACCGCCCATCAGGGCACTGATCACAATATCACGGCCGGTTTTCATACCGCCATCGACCCGCAGCAAGACAGAATGGCGCAACTTGTTCAAGGTCAGAACCTGATTGACTTCCGGCAAGCCCATTTCCCACGGCACACCGGCATATTTAACAGATGTTTGCGGGCTGGCACCGGTACCACCGGAATTACCAGAAATCATGATCACGTCCGCTTTCGCTTTGGCAACACCCGCCGCAACCGTCCCGATACCGGCTTCCGCCACCAGTTTCACACACACACGGGCTTCAGGGTTGATCTGTTTCAAATCATAGATCAGCTGAGCCAGATCCTCGATCGAATAGATGTCATGATGCGGAGGCGGTGAAATCAAGGTCACGCCCGGTGTTGAGTTCCGCAACTTGGCGATCATTTCAGACACTTTAAAGCCTGGAAGCTGCCCGCCTTCACCCGGTTTCGCGCCTTGCGCAACTTTAATTTCGATCTCTTCACAATTATTCAGATATTCGGCAGTCACACCAAACCGGCCCGAAGCAATCTGCTTAATCGCAGAATTGGCATTGTCGCCATTTGGACGCGGTGTAAACCGGCTGACATCTTCGCCGCCTTCCCCACTGTCCGATTTACCACCAATGCGGTTCATGGCAATTGCCAACGTCTCGTGCGCTTCCTTGGACAGCGCGCCAAGGCTCATCGCACCGGTAACAAACCGTTTGCGGATTTCGGTGATGCTTTCCACTTCATCAATCGAAATCGGCGCCCGGTCTGACTTGAAATCCAACAGATCGCGCAAATTAACAGGGGCCATTCGGCTCATGCCCTCTACATATTTTTTGTAAAGGGAATAACTGTCTTTTTCCACGGCGGTCTGAAGGATATGGATCAACTCGCCGTCAAATGAATGAACTTCGCCTTTAGCCCGATACCGGTACAACCCACCAACAGGCAGGGCAATGACATCTTCCTGATACGCTTTTTCATGCTGTTCCAGAACCTTGTGCTGAATACCGGGCAGACCGATACCGGAAATCCGGGATGGCATGCCTGGGAAAAACTCGGCAACAAGGGCTCGTGACAGGCCCACGGCCTCAAAATTATAGCCGCCCCGATAGGAGCTCAAAACGGAAATTCCCATTTTCGACATGGTTTTAAGCAAGCCCTGATCCACCGCCTGTTTGGCATTGGCAAGACAGGTTTTAACATCCAGACCTTCCAGCAATCCCCGTTCATGACGGTCGATAATGCTGTCCTGCAACAGATAAGGATTGATGGTCGTCGCGCCGACACCAACCAGCACCGCAAAATACTGTACGTCCAGACATTCCGCTGTTCTGATATTAATCGATGTAAAGGTCCGCAGGCCTTCATTTACCAAATGAGTATGAACACCACCAGCTGCCAGAATGCTTGGGATAGGCGCATGGCCACTATCCACATTCAAATCGCTGAGAATCAAATGGGCACAACCGCCGCGCACGGCATTCTCTGCTTCCTCACGGATCCGATGAATGGCAGACGACAAGGCATCTGCGCCCGCAGAAGGATCGAACGTGCTGTCAATCACGTGACAGCTATCCCCCATGTATTTCTGCATGGCTTCAAATTCGCCGTTTGTCAGGATCGGCGATTCCAAAGAGATGATTTCGGCCTGACTGCGATCTTCGTCCAAAATGTTGTTCAGATTACCAAGCCGTGTTTTCAGGGTCATCACACCCCGTTCGCGCAAGCTATCGATAGGCGGATTGGTAACCTGGCTGAAACGCTGACGGAAATAGTGGTGCAGCCCGCGATAATGGTTCGACAAGACAGCAAGCGGTGTATCGTCGCCCATAGAACCGATGGCTTCTTTGCCATCTTCAGCCATTGGCTGCAAAATCAGTTCCAGATCTTCAAGGCTCCAGCCAGCGCACATCTGCCGCTGACGCAACTCTTTGCGATCAAACTTGCGGGTCTCTTCCACATCCTTCAGGGTTTCTTCCAAATGGACAACATTTTCGATCCATTTATCAAATGGCTGCGCTGCCGCCATTTTGTCTTTCAGTTCAGGAGAGAAATAGAATTTCCCTTTTTTCAGATCAACGCCGATCATTTCGCCAGGACCCACACGCCCTTTGCGAATAACCTTCATTTCGTTGACCGGAACCATGCCTGTTTCAGATCCGACAATCAGCAGATTGTCAGTTGTCAGGGTAAAACGTAATGGGCGAAGACCATTTCTGTCCAGTCCCGCCACAACCCAACGACCATCCGTCGCACAAATCGCCGCCGGTCCATCCCAGGGCTCCATCACAGAGTTACAATAGGCATACAGCGCTTTGTGCTTTTCTGGCATGGCTTTGTTATTGGACCAGCTTTCCGGAATAAGCAGGGTTTTAGACATCGGCGCGCTTCGACCTGCACGTACCAGAACTTCAAACACCGCATCCAGCGCCGCACTATCAGAACTACCAGCCTGAATAATCGGCTTTACATCATTGGAATGATCGCCAAAAGTGCTGTGGGCCATCCGGATTTCATGGCTTTTCATCCAGTTTACGTTGCCGCGAATGGTATTAATCTCACCGTTATGGGCCAAAACACGGAACGGCTGAGCAAGATGCCAGGTCGGGAATGTGTTTGTTGAATACCGCTGATGATAAATCGCAAAATTGGACACAAAGCGCGTGTCCAGAAGATCCGGATAGAAACTGGAGAGCTGTTCTGCAAGGAACATGCCTTTATAAATGATCGAACGGCAGGACAGCGTACAGATATAGAACCCGCTGATATGGGCGTTCAGAACAGCCTTTTCGATCCGACGGCGAATAATATATAATTCCCGTTCAAATACATCATCATCCAGATCCCGGTTATTGGCGATCATGATCTGTTCGATTTCCGGACGGGTAGCGTTCGCTTTTTCACCAATAATCGATGCGTCCACGGGGACCTGACGCCAGCCGTAGATATGATATCCAAATTTCAGGATTTCACTTTCAACGATTGTCCGGCATGTTTCCTGCGCCTCAAAATCCGTGCGCGGCAAGAATACCATGCCGACGGCCAGCTTACCGTCCAAAGGTTCATGTCCGGTTCTGGCAATATGCTCTTTAAAGAAATCCTGCGGGATCTGAACGTGGATACCACAGCCATCGCCGGTTTTGCCGTCCGCATCAACCGCACCGCGGTGCCAAACTGCTTTCAGTGCATCGATACCGGCTTCAACAACCGCACGCGTTGGCTTGCCGTCAATCGCCGCAACCAACCCAACGCCGCAATTGTCATGTTCTTCGGCAGGCAGATACAAACCATTTTTAGAAAGATGTTCTGCGTTTTCGGTCCAGGATTTTACAAATTCTTCGCCGGATGTGATGTTTTTTTCATGTGTCATGTTCGTATCCTAACTCAGGAAGCCAGCGCAGCTTGATTTGCTTTTTTCAAATACATTTCAACGGAAAGAGCGGCATCGCGGCCATCGCGAATGGCCCAAACCACCAAGGACGCGCCGCGTACAATATCGCCCACCGCAAAAACACCATCCATGCTGGTCATTTTCGTAATTGGGTCAGCATCAATTGTTCCCCAGCGGGAAACCTGCAAGGCAGGTTCATCAAACAACGCCGGAATATCTTCAGGATCAAATCCCAGTGCCTTAATGGCCAGATCGCACGGAATATCCCGTTCTGAGCCATCGATTTCAACAGGCACCTGACGGCCTGTGCTATCTGCAATGCCCAAATGCATATCAATTGCTTTCACGCCTGTAACCTTATCATCGCCCAGAAACGCCTTTGGCGCCGACAACCAGACAAACTCAACGCCTTCTTCTTCCGCGTTGGTCGTTTCGCGCAAAGAACCGGGCATATTTTTGCGATCCCGGCGATACAGGCATTTCACAGATTTAGCCCCTTGGCGGATGGCTGTCCGCACACAGTCCATGGCCGTATCTCCGCCGCCAATGACGACAACATTTTTGCCGTCCGCATTCAGGGTTCCATTTTCAAACTCGGCAACCTCATCACCCAACCCTTTGCGGTTGGACGCCGTCAAATAGTCAAGGGCCGGCACAATTCCGTTCAGACCACTTCCCGGAAGAGCAATATCCCGTGCTTTATAAACACCGGTCGCAATCACGATCGCGTCGTGCTTGTCGCGTAATTCTGCAAAAGTCGCGTCTTTTCCAATATTGAAATTCAGATGGAAGGTCACGCCGCCATCCGCAAGCAGCCGCGCGCGCCGTTCAACAACATCTTTTTCAAGTTTGAAACTTGGAATACCATAAACCAGCAAGCCGCCGACCCGATCATACCGGTCATAGACATGAACCTGATATCCCCGTTTGCGCAGCTGATCCGCCGCCGCCAGACCGCCAGGGCCTGCACCAATTACACCCACAGACTGGCTTAACTCACGAACCGGAGCGTTTGGCTTGACCCAACCCTTTTCCCAGGCTGTATCGGTAATGTATTTTTCAACAGCGCCAATCGTGACAGATTCAAATCCTTTTTCGATAACGCAGGAGCCTTCACACAACCGGTCCTGCGGGCAGATTCTACCGCAAATTTCAGGCAGGTTATTGGTGGCCTGGCTGATTTCGTATGCTTCTTCCAGTCGCCCGTTGGCGGTCAGGTTCAACCAGTCAGGGATGTTATTTTGGACCGGGCAATGGACCTGACAGAAAGGAATACCACACTGAGAACACCGACTGGCCTGCTCAACTGCTTTGTCCGTCTCAAATTCTTCATAGATTTCCTGAAAATCTTCTTTACGAAGATCCGCACCACGCTTTTCAGGCATCTGTTTGTCGACAGACACAAATTTCAGCATTTTTTTAGACATTAAGGCGTCCCCAGCTCAAGCCCGGTAATATCCGGACCTTTTGACATTTAACATTTTGTTCCTAATCCCGTTCGGGCCGATAGGTGACAGCGCTCATCTTCATGTTTGAGAGGCGTCAAACCGGCCATCAAGATCAGATCAAGGGCGACCTGACCCAAATGGGAGGTTTCTTTTACTCTAAATGATCAGGGTTGGCCAGCAAAAAACAAGATATAGGTCAGTATATATGTCCTATAATGATTTGCAATCACCTCAAAAAGCGATCTTTTGTGATTTTTACCGTTGAAACAAAAATATTATAGTACCAAATCGGACCTAAAAACGGAAAAAGACGAGCCCGGTCAGAGAATCAACACAAACACAAAAAAGGCCCCTCCCTCTCAGGAGCGGCCTATAATTTGTCACGTGGTCCGATGGATCAGGCGTGTAGCCCGCTATATCCGCCGCCTTTTTGATAGCGGGTCATATATTCCGGCAAGACCGATGTCAGCGATACCGGCTCAATCCCCAATTCTGCAAATCCTGGATAGTTGCCTGAAACCACATTATCCGCTTTCAACAACCGCACCTGATCCACTGTAAGGAACGGCTTTCCGGGCATCATCTGAAGGAAAAAGGCCTTAAACGCCATCAGGCCTTCGGGCACCGGGGCGATAAAACAGGTCCGGCCCGTTACTGCAAGAATAGCATCGATAATCTCTTTCAAAGACATTACATCCGGTCCGCCGAATTCATAAAGCCGGCCTTGCGCGTCCGGGGTTTCAACGATGCGAACGATGGCCTCTGCCAGATCTTCAATCCATAATGGCTGCATATTCGCGGCCCCACCATCCAGAAGAGGCAAAACCGGCAACAGGGACGTCAATTGTCCAAATTTGTTGGTGAAATCATCATCCGAGCCGAAGACAACAGATGGCCGCAGGATCGTTGCACCCTCATATTCGCGCTGTACCGCCTGCTCCGCTCCGGCTTTGGTCCGCGCATAGACGGACGGGCTGTCCAACGACGCCCCTAAGGCGGACATGTGAATCAGCTGTTTTGCGCCGGCCGCTTTAGCCGCGGTCGCAACGGATGTGGCCCCATCCAAATGCACTGCATTAAAATTCTGTGCACCGGACTGGTATAACAAACCCACCAGATTGATAACGATATCTGCACCGGCCACAGCCCGTTCAACAGATGCCTTGTTGCGAATATTGGTTTGCATACCAACAATCTGCCCAACATTTCCCTGGGTCATCAACTGCGCGGCCTTTTCAGTATCCCGCACGGCCAGCCGAATCCGATATCCCTTTGCGGCCAAACGCCCGACCAAATGTCGTCCAATAAAACCGGAACCGCCAAAAATGGTAATCAAACGCGATGACATGATGCTAATCCTCTCAACGATTATGGCCCCCGCCATAGCATAGCTTTCATTTCTGGTGCCGTTTTTACCCTTATCCATAGCCAAGGCCAAGATAAAACGTCCATAAATGGTCAAAGTTTTTAAAAGAGTGTTGACAGAAGCCCCCGCACTTTATATCAGAGGGCCTCTAAGAGTTGCCCAGGTGGCGGAATTGGTAGACGCGCTAGCTTCAGGTGCTAGTTTCTGTATGGAAGTGGAAGTTCGAGTCTTCTCCTGGGCACCAACTCTCAAAGAATTGAAATATAAGGGATTTATTCCACTTTTAACTGCCTTGATTTACAAATGTAAATCGGGCTGTTTTTGTTTTAGGATCAAATTGAGACCAATCTGAGCCCACGCCCCTTCTTCCTTTAGATGCTTAGGTCCTCAAACAGATTCAGAAACTGCTGAAACTTCAGATTTTCCAGGGGCGCTGAAAGATTAGCGAAAACACTCACTTTTCTTATTTTTGACAATGCCATCAAGACACCCGACTAATCATTGCCAAAACAATACGCGCGTGGTGTCTAAAGTTATTTGTTTGATGAAAGCTAAATGAACAGACATGGTTTCTCCAAATATACTTCATTGAATTTCATTTAAATTTTGGAGAAAAATTACACAGACTCTTTTATTTCGAATGCGGAATTATTTTATCTTGAAACCAGCACTACTCTTTTTTCAACAATATAGACCTTAAAAAAAACCTCCTTAATGGAACCAAAAACAATAAGGAGACTTAATCGTGTCATTTCGGTGAATCTGTCTGAGAAGCGTTTACGTCTTCTTCTATAGCCGGTAAAACAGCCCCCGCAACGGCTTCTTTCTCTTCGAGCGTGAGGTCTTTACTGTGTTCTTCTTCAGCCAATCTTACAGTGACTTCTCTGTGGGCAAATTTAATACCCTCTTTTTCGAAAAGCTCTCTAATTTTTGAATACACCAGCTTTCTTGTCATAAACTGATCACCCGGTTTCGTCATATACTTTACCCGGATGATCATTGCTGAATCCTCCATGGCGTATACGCCTTGGGACTTCAAGGGTTGCAAGAAATCGTTTCCGACCTCCGGATGTTCCAGCAATTCCTGACCCAACTTCTTAATGAGTTTTCGGACTTTCTCTACGTCGGTATCATATGTCAAGCGCAGCTGAAGCTTCATCATCACCCAATCACGCGAAAAATTGGTAAGAGTTTGAATCTCGCCAAATGGCACCGTATTCAACGGACCCATATGATGTCGAAGCTGCATTGATCGAATAGATATTTTTTCTACTGTTCCCTTAACCCCCCCGGCTTCAATATATTCTCCTGTGCGAAAAGCATCATCAACCAGAAAAAAAGCGCCAGAAAAAACATCTCGGACAAGTGTTTGTGCGCCAAAACCAACGGCAAGGCCAACCACACCTGCTCCGGCAAATAGAGGAGCGATGTCCAAACCAAGTTCTAGTAAGATCATCATAATTGTGATCACAAGAACCGTTGCCAAGATAGCATATCGAAACAGAGGTAATATTGTGGCAAGACGAGAGACCGAACCTTTTCCCCCCTCTTCACCCATTGCCACTTGCACGTCACCACCTTCTTCAATAATTTTCCGATTAATAGCGATTTTTACAACATTATAAGCGATAAACCCGAGAAATGAGACCAGCCCCACATCCCAAAGGCTTACGATGACGCTATTTTCATCAAAAAGATCCACGCCCCATTGTACGAAAATAAACGCCGCCGTACTGCCTAGGATAAGCAGCAACAAAGACTGTCGCGCTAAACCGGCATAACTAAGATCCTCAAATTTTTGGCTATTTTCTTCGTCATCGTTAACTGCTTCATTTAATGGCTCACCATCCTCCTGACTTATTTCACTTTCCATATTTTTACGGAGCACTGTGCTATCGTCAGTATTGGCAAGAAAATGGTCAATTACGACAGTCCCAACACCGTAAATTGAAAATGCGACCATAAACGCCAGATACATCGCCGCACTTAGCCCTGTTGCTTCCGGGTCCTGAATTATTATGCGGTACACAGTCACAATGCAGGCAAAAGAAAAATATAAGCCTAAGACCAAAGACCAAATGCTCGCAAAAAATCGAATAAACTTCGGCCAACTCGAAAGTTCAGCGTTGGTAAGTATGAGCTGACTAATGGGCCTATGACAACGCCAAACAACGAAGAGATTAAGTAGTAAGACACCCAGAACACAAAGCACTTGTAGTATCCGAAGTGTGTTCTCTTCAAATCCCAATTGAGAAAACCACATATTCAGGCCAGTCAATCCGATAACCAATATCGACACTGTGCAAATCCAGCGATACATGGACGTCGCGTCATCATCATCGAGCTCAAAAATCCTGTATTCAGGCATTTTGGGTGCCAGCCAAATTTTCCAGAATTCGCACGCCAACCAAGAAGCGGATACTACTGCAATCACAACAAAAGACGTGAGCTGGCTATTGTCATTATCCTCCAGGATAACCAACGTTACTAAGAGCGAAAAAACCCCGAACACCACAATACCCACAGCTTTCCCAGTAAATAAGCTGATTAGGAATAGCAGGCTTTCACTTCGCCCTTTACTGGCAGCACCAAACAGCAGATTAAACTTATTTGATGCCCAATCTGAACTTCCCTTTCCAATAAACAAGGCGATAAACATAGCCGCGAACGTCACAGCCAAGATCCAGAAAAAGCCGGTGATTTTTCCAGTACTATTAGATTTTTCTAGTACTGATACCAGTTCATGTGGAATATCTGGGATATGTGTTAAGCTCGACTTTAACCTACCTCGAATATCAGCAATGACGAATTTATTAGCTATTTGTGGTTCACCAGACATTCGTTGTTCTGGATTAGCTGTTAAAATTACGACCTCTACACCACGCTCTTTTGCCTTATCAACTAAGACTTGAAGCTCTTTGCTCAAAGGCACGCTCCCCGTAGAAGCTTGCTGTGCAGACACAGGTGCGCTTAAAATGCCAATCAGCAAAAATCCGACTAATAGATTGAAAAAATGGATAAATTTCATTTTCATACCTTTCCCGCATTCTTGTTCATGCTGATTGGTCGAGCAATCACGATCGCAAAATAAAATTGCCCAAACAATGCCTCGATTGAGATCCACGACTTTGCTATTCGGCTAACCGGGGTAATATCGCTGTACCCCATAGATGTGAAAATGACAATGCTATAAAAAGAAAACTGGCTGATCAGATACCGGATGTTTTCAGCTTGTTCCGAAAGGAAGTGGATGCTGCTAAAAGATCCCTGAGACCTGGCCTCAGTAAAATAATGGGTCAAAGCCAAGACCTTGCTTAAAAACAGATAAAAACTTTTTAGAAACAACAACGCTATTCGTGATCTCTTTTGCGTCATATCTTGTATCGGAAAATGAAAAACGTGATTTACGAAAAAGACAAAATTTGGGGTAAATATAGAAACTCCGTCTGCGATATACACTCCCTTCCAGTAAAAATGCCGTACCTTTTCAAACGATATTAATGACAGCCCAAATCCCAAAAACCTGAACCCAAATGCGCTGAAACTCATACAAGTATGTAAATAAGATCGATACCAAACAACCGTTTTCCATAACAACCTTAAGTTACACTCTGTCCACCCACTTCAAAATAAAAAGCAGTAGCAGCATTTTACTTTAGTAAAAACTCATTGTTTAAAGGAAAGTAATTTGGACTTCTCAACCGCGGCGATCAAACTTACAAAAACAAATAATTAGGGTAAGTCATACGGACCATGATTATTGGCATTACCAGGAAACATTTCCTAATCAACGAGCGTATCTTTTAACTGATTTCAGCCAAGACCGTTTAACATCATTGTATTGTAATTGTTGCTTTGGTTTCGGGTTCGCACATATGCCACTGGAATAATTAAGGTGCCTGCTTTCAATTTTATTCATTTAAAGAAACGTTACCAACTTGTTTTACATCTATAAATCATAAATTAATTATATATTGCCTGCGAGATAATTTTTTTAGAGATTAACCTGATGCGCAACATTCAATTGTCGGCTCTATCAATCACTGTTTTCTTTTTTCTGGGCAGTCTTGATAAAGCTATGGCATCGGACAAATGGCAGTTCGAAATCTCTCCATATGCATGGGCCACGACACTGGAAGGTGACGTCGGAGTAAGGAGCCTCAATTCAAACGTTGATGTCAGCCTTCTTGATCTGATGAAGGATGCCGATAGCTGGTTGGCAATTTTGGGGCATATGGAGCTGCGAAATGGCAAAACAGCTTTCTTTTTTGAGGGGAACTACGTCAACCTTGAATTCGATGGCAGTAGCGGTCCCATTCGGACTTCAGTAGAATCTACGCTTGGCATCTTGGAGCTTGGCGTTGCCCATGAAATTGCCCGTTGGGGTGTCGATCAACCGACAGTCGCAGAAGCCCTTGGCGGACTTCGATATACCTCTATCGAGAGCAGTATTGACCTAATCCCGGGTCCGGCGGCCGAGTTGTCGAAGGATTGGTTTGATCCATTTGTTGGATTCCGTACCAGAACAGACTTAACGGATAAAATCCAGCTCCGGCTACGGGGAGATTTTGGTGGTTTCGGAGTGGGCTCTGACTCTACCTGGCAGGCTATTGGGCTGTTGGTATTTGATGTGCCCTTCCTTGGCCAACAAACCGAGGCAGGTATTGGTTACCGCGCGCTTCGGCAAAATTACAGCGAAGGATCTGGCACCAGCCGTTTCAAATGGCATACGACATTACATGGGCCGCTGGTAGGCCTTAGTTTCAAGTTTTAAATGTGAATACAAACTAAACATATGTTTATAACTAACAGGTTTTCATAATGTTCAGACTTCTTTCTCTATTGGCAGCATTTGCCATATTGGCCTCAAGTCAAGCTAATGCTACCAACAAAAAACCAAATATCCTTGTTATCTGGGGAGATGACATTGGGTATTGGAATATTAGCCACAACAATCACGGCATGATGGGCTATAAAACGCCAAATATTGATCGTATCGCCAATGAGGGCATTTCCTTCACCGACTACTATGGACAGCAAAGCTGTACAGCGGGTCGGGCTGCTTTCTTGAGCGGCTCAGTGCCGGTTCGCTCAGGCATGACAAAAGTTGGACTGCCTGGCGCAAAACAAGGGTGGCAGAAAACAGACGCAACAATTGCTGCGGTCCTGAAAAGGCAAGGATATGCGACCGGTCAGTTTGGTAAGAACCACCAAGGCGACCGAAACGAACACTTGCCTACAATGCATGGGTTTGATGAATTTTACGGCAACCTGTATCATCTCAATGCAGAAGAAGAACCGGAAAACGAGGACTACCCTCGTGATATGATTTTGAAAAACGGGAAGACATTTCTTGAAACACATGGTCCTCGTGGAGTGATTCATGCTTGGGCAACAGATCAAGATGACCCATCTGTTGATCCGCGTTTTGGCCGCGTAGGTAAGCAAAAAATTGAAGATACCGGCCCTCTCACAAAAAAACGTATGGAAACAGTCGATGATGAAACCCTAGAAAAAGCTAAGGGTTTCATTAAGCGACAAGCAAAAGCAGATAAACCGTTTTTTGTCTGGTGGAATGGCACCCGCATGCATTTCCGCACCCATGTTAAGCCCGAGTTACGAGGCATTTCTGGACAAGATGAATATAGCGACGGTATGGTCGAGCACGATATGCATGTAGGGCAGCTTTTGGATCTGATTGATGAGCTTGGCCTCGCCGATGACACCATCGTCATGTTTTCAACAGATAATGGCCCGCACTATAACACCTGGCCCGACGCAGGTACGATGCCGTTCCGTGGCGAGAAGAACTCAAACTGGGAGGGTGCCTATAGGGTTCCTGCATTTGTTCGCTGGCCTGGAAAGCTCCCTGCGGGCAAAACTCTAAATGGGATTGTCTCTCATGAAGATTGGCTTCCTACTTTGGCCGCGGCTGCCGGTAACGACAACATCAAGAATGAGTTATTGAAGGGAACCGAACTGATCGGTCGCCAATATCGTAACCACATCGATGGCTACAACATGCTGGACTATTTTTCGGGTAAAGTTGAAGAATCCCCACGCAAGGAATTTTGGTATGCAGACGATGAGGGACGCTTTGTTGCTGCACGCTATCTAGATTGGAAGTTGGTATTCTTGGCAAATCGGGGGCAAACAATGGCTCTTTGGCGTGAGCCGTTCGTTGAATTGCGTGCGCCATTGTTGTTCAACTTACGTCGAGATCCTTTTGAAAGGGCTCAGCACAATTCAAACACCTATAATGATTGGTGGCTTGATCGAACCGGGTTCATATTCCCGCCGGTTGCTGGCCTTCTGGGAGAGTTCATTCAGACTATGGCTGAATATCCGCCAAGCCAGAAGTCTGGTACTTGGAATATCAACCAAGTTATGGAACAGTTGAAGAAAAGCACCAACCACTAACCCGTTAAAAATTATGTCAAAGCAACGTCAGAGACTAATATGTCTCTTCGCTGCTTTGGCGTAAATGCGCTCTGGATCTAGCCCTCATGTTTAACAAAACAAGAAGCTTCGCAATAACAATCGCTTTAGTGAGTATCTTTTCTCTAGCGATGTTGGGTACAATTTCACTGGACTTACTAGCGGAGGTAAACACCTCTTCTTCAGAAACCAAATGCAAAAGTAAAACCGGTGATCAGGTGTGGATTGAGGGGGGAACATTCACGATGGGCGATAATGAAACCTATCGAGAGGAAGCCCCGGAACACAAAGTGACCATCGATAGTTTCTGGATTGATACCAATGAAGTCACAAACGCACAGTTCAAGAAATTCATTGATGAAACTGGCTATGTCACAGTAGCCGAGCGTAAGCCTAACCCGGAAGACATACCGGGTGCTCCGCCTGAAATGTTAAAGCCGGGCTCTGTCGTTTTTACACCACCATTTGACGTTGGCGGTATGCAGAACATTACACAGTGGTGGACTTATATGCCGGGTGCAAATTGGCGTCACCCGTCTGGCCCCAAAAGCAATATTGACGGTAAAGATAACTTGCCAGTTGTCCATATCGCTTTCGAGGACGCACAGGCCTATGCCGATTGGGCTGGTCGGGAGTTACCAACCGAAGCACAGTTTGAGTTCGTGGCTCGAAGCCAAAAAGAAGGTGAGCATTACGCTTGGGGCGGTGAAGAACTTGCGCCAGAAAGAAAACATATGGCTAACACCTGGCAAGGTATCTTTCCCTTGCAGGATACAAAAGAAGACGGCTACGCAGGAATAGCCCCAGTCGGTTGTTACGATCCAAACGAATATGGCGCCTATGATCTAATCGGCAATGTGTGGGAATGGACATCAAATTGGTATGCAGACAGACACAACCCGAATGATACATTAAACCCAAAAGGTCCGACTAAAGAAGATAGTTTTGATGAAAAAAATGCAGGCTTTCCTGTGCGGGTTGTCAAGGGTGGATCGTATCTTTGTGCGCCGAGCTTCTGTATGCGATACCGCCCAGCCGCACGTCAAGCTCAGGATACAGGCTTGGGCTCAGACCATATTGGTTTTAGAACAGTTTCGAACCAAAGGTGAATAAACCGCGCTTGGGTATCAAAACTAGTACCTTTTATCTATCTAAACTGGCGACTCCCCCAAATCCCCGCCCCTAAAAACTGACACAGAGTAACGGTCACGGTAAAAGATTGAGCTGCACGCCGCTTCAGGTCCGCGCCGCCTGAACGAGAGAGCGAAACAGGTTCCGCGCAGAATTTGTGTAGAGCATCAGCTCCGGGTGCCATTGGACACCGATCATAAAAGGATGCTTTTTCCTGTCGGTCTGCTCGATCGCCTGAACGACCTTATTCTTTTCCAGCGCGACCACCCTGAGCCCAGCCCCCAGCTTATTAACCGCCTGATGGTGAATACTATTCACCCGGTAATGTTCATACCGACCCAGCAGGTCAAAAAGGTGAGCATCTTTTTTAATTGTCACATCCCGTCGACCGATCGTTTTACTGATCAGGCTGTCATTGGGCAAGAAGCCTTCCAGGACGTCTTTGGCTTCCTGAAACAAGGTGCCGCCCAGGGTAACATTCAACAACTGCATACCCCGGCAAATGCACAGGATCGGGCTTTGATGTTTGATCGCATACCCGATTACCTGCTGTTCCATTTTATCCCGCGCCCGGTCGTAGGAGGCAGACGCCTCCATCGGGACATCGCCATATAATTCGGGATGCACATCACTACCGCCGGTGATGATGAACCCTTCATATTGATCAAGCGAGTGATTCTGTTTTTCAGGGGTTATGCGATGGGCCCGTCCCCCGACGAGCCAGACCCCCAATTTTACGCACCACCATGGCACGCGACCGCCTTTTACCGGGCCGGTCACCCCAATTAAGACTCTCTTTTTTTTATGCGTCATATCCTAACTTTTCTGCAACTTCTGTTGACCAGTCCGCACTGAAAATTGGAAGACCGGTTTCTTGAAATTTTAGGTAATCCGCCGCCATTGATCGTAGCTTTTCCGGATCATTTGCCAGTTTTTCCACTTCAATCCAGTAATTCCAGTCGCGCGCAATGCGCCAGTCCGGATCATCAATTTCACAATTGGGAAGGCGATAGTGGAATGTGGGTCGGGCTTTCACCAACTTGCGCTGCCCTTCGTCCAGCCCATCTAACATCGATGGCTTCAAATGCGCAAAGAGAGGCAGCAAATCAAGGGCACGGTTTCGGGTCGGGTTATGGGCAAGATAGTCTTCGATGAACTGATCCAGTGATGGGTCATAGTCGTCCTGTAGCACCAGTTTGACATACGCCTCGGGAAAGGGGTCAATATAGGTCAACATCCGGCGCGGCAGATCAATCCGCATAACTTTCTTCAGCCACGGATAAAGAATTAGAAAGGCACGAAGAATATCGCGAATATACGAAACCTTTTCAGACGCGACTTCAGGGTTTATGTGCGTTCCGAACGCATTGACAAATGCTGACCGGGTACCCTTGGCGTCCTTTTCCTGAAGTTTCTGACGCAAAGCTTCCAACTTTGGAAGCTGGTCAAAGGGCATAGGCGGCGTCACAATTTCATAGGGAACCATCAACCCCGCAGCCTGCCCCATCCGGGCACTCAACGCTGCGCGGATCTGGTTCATATCCAAAAGACTGTCTTCCTCAACGGGATGTTTCATCTCAAGTTTAGCGGCCAGACTTTTCAGCATCTGGGCATCCAGCTCAACTTTGAAATTTCCCATTGGGGTATCGGTTACCTCAGCTTCCAGCGCGTTCTTGTACTTGATCTTTCCCCCAAACAATTCAGCGATAATCTCCGAACAGGTTTGAATATCCACATCCGCAAATTCAAATTCAAACCCGGCGCGCCGCTCTTGGTTATCCGGGTTGTGCGTAATCGGGGGCCGTTGAAATGACATAATCTGAAAGCTTCCCTACTTTGAATTTAAAGTTCCATCCTTCAGAGTTCCCTTTCCCAAGGTGTAAAACTGACAGGAACTCCCTTGTCTTTAATTGTCTAGCTAATGTCCGCTCCCACTTTTTCAATGAATTTCCGGCCGAAGCCGGAACACCTCTGACCTATTTTGATACCTGATCGAACGCGTAAGCGTTCAAAGGCGCCCTGTTTCAACAGGCCGATACACTGAAGTTTATTGTCGATGAATATCTTGAGAAAATTCGTGACGCAGGGTGAATATATATCACTCCAGAAACCTGCCACATGAGCGCCTGCCAATGCCGGTAATGGAGATCCCGTAAAATACGGGTTTCACTCACCTAGCGTTAAAAACAAACCTTTAATCGGTCTGCCTCAACCCTGATGCGACTTGCGCCTCCCCGACGAAAAAAAACTGCCTCATATTCCTCAGAGAGTTGTTCCGGTAATACCTGTTCTGATTTTAATAGCTTCTTGATTTTTCATATGCTAGAAAATTTCAAACGTGAAAAACATAACAAAATCATATGTTTAGAACAATCTAATATTTTGTTGTGATGCCGATGAATTATAGGATCTATAAGAATAATGAAAACCGTAGCCAAGTCATGCTTTATCGCCTGCCTCATGATTTCAACCTCTGCTGTCGCAGGGGAAACCAACAATGCCAGTAGATTTGAAGTTTCTGTTCAGACTGATATTCAGCGAGCGTGGCAACCCGAAACTATTTTCATGCTAGATGACGTTGCCGGTAGCCGGGCGAAAACCAACGAAACCATGACCTTGGCGGGTGTAGGAGTGGATATTGGCTATACACTCCCGGAAGATACTTTTCTAAGCAACTCATTTTTTGGCGATCGGCCGAGTGTCCATTTTTCTGGCAAATACATGACCGGCGACAGCACATCGTCTCATTTTGACGGCGGTGCCAATGCGAACTCAAATCTTAATCTGGATGGTTCCCGCGGCCTCCAATGGGTGAACGGGACCTGGGCGAGTGATAATCAAATCGATGTCGCACAATTTTCCGCCTCTATTAAGGGAAGCCATGAAGAAAACACCTGGTCCTTTGCTCCCTCAATCGGCGTTCTTTTTACGGACTATTCCCAGAAATATGACTTGAACGCTGCTTTTTCCTCCGCTAACCGAAATGTTCTGGATGCCTCTCTTGATGCTGATCTATACGGCCTGAGCTTTGGAGGTGAAATAAAGTCCCCAAGTTTTTCAGGCTACCGCTTTAGTGTCATGTCCAACATAAAAAGCTATGTCGCCAATACTGATCTATCCGCAATACAAGATAAAGATCAGAATATTAGCAACTTCAGCACTCTTTCGCTTCAGGATGATGAAACAAGCGGCGTTTATGAAGGAGAACTCGGTGTCCGTGTTGAAAAATCGTTTGGCGCAGTTGATCTGTCCGTCGGAATGAAGGCAAGTGCCACCTATGGTATGCCTTATATTCATATGCCCGAAGCATTGAACGATAGCGCCCGGATCGAAAATGACGAAACCTCTTACGCTGTAAGCGGGGATATCAGGCTAACGGTTCACTTCTAAGACAACATATCGCACATAAAAAAACAGCAGACCCAATAGGCTGCTGTTTTTTTATGTCCTGCGCCTTAAAACACATCGGTTAAAACGCTGTCTTGCAAAAAAGTGTGCCCACTGACAACGAGGGGATGAATGTCAGCGGGCACGGGGTTGCAGGCCGGCTATCCGTCCTGCCTGGGGTCTGAAAACTTTATTCTTTCGGAAGAAGAACTGTGTCGATCACGTGAATAACACCGTTCGATGTCATTACATCAGCGCCAACCACTTTCGCATTGTTAATCATCACGGCATTGCCGGTTGCATTGACACTTAATTTGCTGCCTTCAACTGTTGCGGCCATCATTTCTTTACCCGCAATATCCGTCGACAGTACTTTTCCGGCCATTACGTGGTAGGTCAGGATCTGCACCAGCTTGGCTTTATTTTCCGGCTTCAGAAGCATTTCCACTGTTCCGTCGGGCAGGGCATCAAAAGCCGCGTCCGTTGGGGCAAAGACGGTAAAGGGCCCCTCACTTTTCAAGGTACCGACCAAGTCAGCGGCCTTAACTGCGGCGACAAGGGTATTAAATTTTCCTGTGCTGACGGCAGTGTCGACAATGTCTGCCTGAGAGCCCGCGAGGCTGTTTGTACCAAAAGCGGCCAAGCCGAGCGCGAGGGTGATAGCTGCAATCTTTGAAGTAAAAAGCTTGTAGAATTTCATGTTCTCTCTCCTAAGGGTCGGCGATCCGACATTTCTAAAAGATCCAGGTCTCAGCAGATCATTTTCCCCCTTGTTTACGCAGCGCCTTCCGAATTGGATCAAAAAAAAATCAATAAAATCAAAAACTCAGGCATTTTTTTCTTTCTTGAGAAAAAACTGATCCAATATCGGTTCAGACGCGTAAATACTTGTTGATGCCCTCACGTTTTCGCCACCCAAAGGGAGAAAGAACAATGTTTTCACCGCGTAGAAGTTTGCTGGCAGGAGTTGCTTTTTTATCTACCATGGGCTTTACAAACAGCGCCACAACAGCGCTGAGTTTGAGCCCGGTTGATCCACTGGAAATGTACGGCAAGCGCATTGAATTTTCTGTCTTGCGGGATGGGGACCACGTGGGCCGTCACAATGTGATCTTCAACAAGACCGACGACCAGCTGGAAGTCATCTCGAATTTTGAGTTAAAACTGACACTGCTGGGATTGCCTATTTATAAGTATATTTATGCAAGCGTGGAGAAATGGGAACGCGGTAAGTTGACAGCCTTGAGCGTTGATATTGTAGATGGCGGCGAACGCATCACGAATTCCGCCGCCCGTAAAGAGGCCGGTTTTTGGGTCAATGGCCAACAGGTGTCGGAAAAACCTGACTATAGTATTTACCCGACAAATCACTGGAATAAGAACGTGTTGTTCCAGGACACAGTCCTGAACACCATTTCAGGCAATTTGAACCGGGTTACAATCCAGCCAGAAGGGATCGAAACCATTGCTGTTCAGCAAGGCTTGATAGAGGCCCGCCGATACCAATATGTCGGCGATCTGGACGCAACGGTCTGGTATGACCGCAAAGGCCGGTGGGTCAAGCTGGCCTTCACCGCAAAAGACGGATCCAACGTTGAATATTTCTGTTTAAACTGCAACACGGAAGATAATTGATATGAGCTCTAAAAAACCAATTTGGATCATTGGTGCAAGCAGTGGGATCGGGGCAGAGCTGGCCCGTCAATATGCCGCTGAAGGCACCCCTGTTATTATCAGTGCCCGCCGGAAAGAGCAGTTAGATAAAGTTGCATCCGAATTTCCTGACCTGCTGACGACCTGTCCCATGGACGTAACAGATCCGGACACTATCCAGAAATGTGTCACCGCCCTGTTTTCGTCAGAACAACCGCCGGAACAGGTCATTATTAATGCCGGGACCTATCGCCCCATGACCAGCGATAAATTTGTTGCCCAAAATGGGATTGATACGATGACCGTAAATTATTTTGGAGTCATTCGGGTTCTTGAACAAATTCTGCCGCCCCTGTTGAAGGCGGATGCTGGAAAAATTGTTGTGATGGGATCAGTTGCCGGGTTTAACGGCTTGCCCCTCTCCCATGCCTATGGTCCCAGCAAGGCCGCGCTGATCAATTTATGTGAAGGACTGGCCGTTGATCTTGCCAAGACAGGGGTTGATCTTCAAATCATCAATCCCGGGTTCGTTAAAACACCGCTGACAGACCAGAACAAACATCCCATGCCGTTCCTGCTGGAGGTGGACGATGCCGCCAGGCGGATCCGACAGGGCATTGAAACGAACCGGTTCGAGATCACCTTTCCGCTGAGATTTGCCTATATGCTAAAATTGATCCGCTTGTTACCTTACTGGATCTCAATGCCTCTCATCCGGAAAGTCACTGGCTCATGAAAGCGACACCTTCAGAAGAAACCTGCAAACAATATATTTCGTTTTTTGAAAATCTGTCGCCGGAAACCGTTTCAGATCTGGATCAACTGACAACTGAGAATTTATACTTTGAGGACCCATTTAACAGGCTACAGTCCCGCTCAAAGGTCATCGAATTATTTTCCACCATGTTTGATCATCTGGAGAAGCCCAAATTTTCCGTCAATACCGTATTTTGGGATGATGAAAAACAGTCTGCCGTTCTTAAGTGGGAATTTGACGCGACTTCCAAAAAACTGGGAGCCGTTCATATCAGGGGTGTTTCCGAGCTTTTATTCAACGAAAACGGACTGATCCACACACATGTGGATTACTGGGATTCTTCTTTATATTTTTTTGAGAAGATCCCTGTATTGGGCACGCTTATTCGGTGGATAAAGCGGCCGTTGCGTCTCTCGTAAAAAACAGGGTGACGGTGCCGATTTCAAACCCCCAACGCGTCACTGTCGCCCGGTTAATAATCACGTCATCAGGTTGACGAAACAGCCAGTCATCAAACTTTACCCGCCAGACACTATCTTCCACTTTCAGATCCATCTCGTAGGTCCAGTTCAGGCTGTTCCCGTATGATATCCCAACAGCCTTACCGATGACGTCATCAGCCGATCCTTCAAATCGATGAGCGTCCTTGGCTATAATCGTCCAGACCCGACGGGATTTTTCGCCATCCGCATACACAAAGGCCTCATCCAGAACCAATGTGTCCCCATTGACGGTACCGTCAATATCCACCTTGAACTGGCGCCGCAAATTTCCAAAACGATCTTCGAAAATCCCCCACGCTGTGGTTTTGCCGTCAAAATACTCGAACAGATCGAGGGCCGGCGTGGCGTTTTTAAACTGTTCAGGCTTCATTGTATTACAACCCGTCAAAATCAACAGTAGGGGAAACAAAAAAAGGGCGCGCATCGGAATTCTCCTTAGACTGGGTGTGATCAGCCCGCGCGCCGTTCCAGTCGATTTCTGATAACATTGTGTTTTCTCGCATCTAATGGAAAGCGCCACATGATGGCGACTGAACTTACCTTTAATACGATGGGGACCACGGCATAGATCACTGAAAGAAGAAGTAAATCTAACGCGGTTGAGACCTCTGCAGTGTCCGCAGATGTCTCTGGTTGACCAAGAATGATATAGGCCGATCCGGCACCAACCCCCAGCGCGAGTTTGCTGACCATACTCCAAAGCGAGAAAAGCAGGGACGCGCGATCCTCGCCGGTCGAATAGGTATCCCAGTCCGCCACATCCGCCTGAATAGACGGCGGAATAACAAGATCGGCCCCCACGGTTATGCCAGTCACCAGACAGACAAGACCGAATAAAACAACGGATCCTGTCGATAAAAACGGCACCACCAAGAAGGCGAGGCAGGCGATAATCATCGCATAACCCCAGACGCTGTGTTTGCCATATATCCGACATAAATAATACCAGATCGGCATCCCCAGAATGGCCGCGGAAAAATATAAAAACAGAAGATAGGTACCGGTGCTTTCTTCCAGTCCCAACCCGTATTTAACAAAAAGCGGGAAACAGGCCGTTGCAACACCGATGGACATACTGTTCAAAAACCAGGCGAGCATCAAGCGCAGGAAAAGGCGATTTTTTCGAAGCGTCTTCAACGCTGATAGCCGTAATTTTGTGGATATCTTTTTCCGCGATGATCTTAAGAAAAACAGGAATGGAAAGGCGGCCAGCCCTAAAAACAGGATCAATTCTGCACTGCCGCGTAATTGCCCGGAAACCGGTTGTTCCGCTGCAAAAGCAAGATACGCACCCAGGATCAGGATGCCGACAATACCTGAAAATTCCCGCGCCGCGTTATAACTGACGCGCTTTTCATACTGGCCGGTCAAATCAACAACCCAGGCAAGATAGGGCACTTGAATAACTGTCCAGCCAAACAGCATCAGGCTATACCAGAAGAACAGATAAAAACTGCCAACACCGACGGACGGTGTGAAAAGCTGAAACAGGGCAAACCCGGTAATGCCGGCACCAATACCGATCTGTATTTTACGGGCATTGGCGTATCGTCGCTGCGAATTCTCGGTTGCCCAGCCAACCACAGGATCTGTAAAAAAATCCAGTATTCTAGCCATCAGAAGGACAAGCCCGGTCTGCGCGAGACCCAAGCTGAGATTATCCGCGTAATAGGCTGGGATTATGACAATGACCGGAATAAGCGGCATCGCCATAACCACGCCCGGCATGGCATATAAAAAGACCGGCAGGTTGGGTTTTGGGTCAGGATAACTCAAAGATAACCACATCCAGCGATTTCTGGCGGAAACCAGCTTCGCAGTATTTCAGGTAAAATTCCCACATGCGTTTAAACCGTGTGTCATACCCAAGCGTACTGATTTTCTGCCAGTTCTTCTGAAAGTCTTTTTCCCACTGGGATAAAGTATCCGCATAGTCGGTCCCGAATTCCTGGCAGATCCGGACATTAAAACCATTTTTTCGGGCCGACTTCATAAAGGCCGTTTTGGACGGCAGCAAGCCTCCCGGAAAGATGTATTTTTGAATAAAATCCTGCGATCCAAGATAGGTATCATACCGGCTTTCATCGATCGTGATCACCTGTATGGCGGCTTTCTTGCCCGCCTTCAGGTTCTGTTTTAAACACTGAAAATACGAGTCCCAGTTTTCCCGGCCCACCGCTTCAAACATTTCGATCGATACGATCGCATCATAACGGCCATGATGATCCCGATAATCACGCAGGTGAAAACGCGCTTGATCTTCCAGTCCCTGCGACGACAAACGATCTTTAGCAAATGCAAGCTGCTCTTCTGACAGGGTCAGACCATCAATAAGCCCTTGATATTCCAGAGCGGCAAACTCAGCGAAACCGCCCCAGCCGCAGCCAACTTCCAGGATTTTCGACCCTTGCTCAACCCCGGCAATGCGGGCAATTTCCTGATATTTTCTTGTTTGCGCCTGCGCCAGCGATTGATCGGCTTGGTCAAAAAGGGCCGACGAATAGGTCATCGTCCGATCGAGCCATAACCGGTAGAAATCATTCCCAAGGTCATAATGGTGCGCGATGTTGCGCCGACTACCACTTCTGGTATTGCGGGTTTTAAACAGGGCAAACAAATGCTGTATTTTAGTCAGAAGTCCGCCAAGGATGCTTTCTTGCAGATATTGTTCATTCAACAAGGCGACCTGCATCAGGGCATCCAGATCCGGTGAGGACCATTGCCCGTCCATATAGCTCTCTCCAAGGCCAATATCACTATGCTTGAGAAACCGTTTCACCGCGCCGATATCATGCAGGTCCATTTGTGCGCCCTTTACGCCTGCCACGGGCTGACCAAACTCAAAAAGCGCGCCCGAGGGCAAGGAAAGGGTGACATGGCCATACTGGATGCGCTGCAATACATGTAAAAAAGCGCTCAACCAGGGATCATTGAATTTGGATGCGGAAAAAGAAACCGGTTGGTACTCTGATACAGAAATCTTCGGCTTGTGGGTAACGTCGGACATTTATTTCTCCTGCATCTCTTTTGTTGGCGTATCGAAGCGGTCGACAACTTTTAGTCCCTTAAGCCAAAGTTTTAACGCCTCCCAATGGATGCCGGTAATGACTTTTAGGCTGTTAAAGGGGAATTTGAGCAAAGCCTGACCAAGTGTTCGGCTGGTCAGTTCAGAACGCGTACCGTGAAAGGACGCGTTCATAATCGGGCTGCCCTCATGAAATTGCCGAATGGAAACCGCAATCTCATCTGACGGGGGAAGCAAAGCAAAATTGTATTGGCAATCCATCGGCATAAAAGGCGAAACGTAGAATTTCTTTGCGCAATAATGCTTCAAAATTTTCTGGGGGCAACTGTCGGTGACTGAAAAAACATAGGTATGCTGTTCACCAAAAGTATTGCGGACCTCATAAACGACAGCCGCAACGGTATTCTCTTCCCCATAACAGTAATAGACCGATATAGGATTAAAGGCATAGCCAAACAATCTGGGAACACAAAGCAGGCTGATCCGGGAAATTGGTGTCTCAATTCCCTCTGCCTGCAACTTACCCAGAATGTAGGCTTTAAGATCAGCCGGATTATGTTCACCAAAATCGGATTGATACAGGCTGCAAATATTCTTCTTGCCGACCGATAAAAAAGACAGGCTTTTATCCAACAGATCAAATTCATCCAAATCAATCAGAAGATAAAAAAGGCGGTACTGCAAAAGATGCCCAACCGGCTTTAACCGCCGATGGGTCACGATCCCTTGATAAAGTGCGCTTTTCAACATTCAGTTATGCCACACATGTCAGTTCTATGCCCATCCAATCACTGGGCAGACAAATCCTGGACTGCTGTATATCATGTGCCCAGGGCCGCCGCAGGCCGCCCAACGCTTCTGCAACTGCAAGGCCAGATTGTATCCCATCTTCATGAAACCCGTACCCAAAATAGCTGCCGCAAAACCAAAGACGATTTTGTCCCTGAAGGTTCCACAGCCTGTGCTGTGCCGCGATCGCTGCCGTATCAAATAAAGGATGCTCATAAGGAAAACTGCGGATCACAGTGCCTTCTTCGATCTGGATCGCTGGATTGAGGGTCACCAGATAATTTTTCTGCGCTGAAATATTTTGGAGCTTGTTCATCCAGTATGTCATGGACAGCTGCTGTTTTTCCTGACCATCGGTAGAATGGGTCAGATAATTCCAACTGGCCCAGGCATTTTGACGTTTAGGCATAAACCGTTCATCACTGTGCAAGACGGCCAGGTTCTTTTCATATCTGAAAGAGCCAAGAATTTTTTGCTGCATCTGGCTGGGCTCGCTGATCATTGAAAGCGCCTGATCTGCATGGGTCGCAATCACCACGTCATCAAATCGTTGAACCGATCCGTTTCGCGATTGGACCATCACACCGGACCGTTCGGGATGGATGATTTCAACCGCCGTGTTGAGTTTGATTTTATCGCCCAATATCTTCGCGACTTTATTCACATATTGTTGGCTGCCCTGCTGGACGGTACGCCACTCCGGTCGGTCTTTCAGTTGAAGAAGCCCATGATTTTGACAAAATCTGATGAAGGTTTCTGCCGGATAATTCATCATATCACTGGCTGGCGTTGACCAGATCGCAGCCCCCATAGGCAGCAGATGGTTATCGATCAATTCCCGGCTGTACCCGCCTTTTTCCAGAAAATCTCCAAGCGTTATGAACTGTGTCTGTTCGGCCGTAAAAATTTCTGGAGCTTCCTTGTAAAACCGCCTGATCTCCATCAGCATTTTCCAGAATGACGGACTTAAAAGATTGGATTTCTGGGCAAACAAACCACCGATTGATGTTCCAGAATATTCCAGCGCCCCATCCCCCATCGATACACTGAACGACATTTCTGTGGGATCTGTATCGATCTGCAATTCTTTGAAAAAATTAACAAGGTTGGGGTAGTTTTTCGTATTATATACGATGAAACCAGTGTCGATATTATGTCCATCGGCAGAGACAGTGTTGCTATGACCCCCCAAGCGATCGTCTTTTTCCAACAGCGTCACATCATGTTTTTTTGCTAAAAGCCACGCAGCGGAC
>NZ_JBLHZT010000003.1:0-153604 GCF_047631475.1 Sneathiella sp.
AGAGAGCTTAAGTATTGAGAGACGCGATATCGCAGCCCAGGGTCTGCATGTCCGTTTAGGAAATGACGGAAGGATTGTAACGTTGTACACACCTAATCAAAGATCAAGTAGAACCGGACCTGTGTCTTCCGTGTCTGTTGCTGAAGACGCAAAGATTATTTCAGAAAAACGCTTCCCGATTTTAATGGCAGCAACTGCGTTTGTTGTTTGCGCGTTTTTTGCTTTTAATGTTTCTGCGCGCGGGGCGCCTGACAGTTTTGCGGATCTTGCGGAAAAATTGTCGCCAGCAGTTGTCAATATTTCAACAACACAAATTGTCAAGACAGAGCGCGGCGGTGGAAATTTTCCGCAGTTTCCTCCGGGACATCCGTTCGAAGATTTTTTCAAGGATTTTGGTGGTAAAGGGAAAAACGGTCAAAAAGAGCGTCGTGCGACCTCTCTCGGCTCGGGTTTTGTTATCGATGCAGATGAGGGTCTGGTCGTTACGAACAATCATGTGATCGACGGTGCCGATGAAATCTATGTGATTTTTCAGGACGGTGAAAAAGTTCCTGCCAAGCTTGTTGGAACTGATCCCAAAACGGATCTGGCGGTATTAAACATTGATCCAAAGGAAAAAGACCTGGTCGCTGTCCCGTGGGGAAATAGTGATAAATCCCGTGTTGGTGACTGGGTCATGGCGATCGGAAACCCTTTTGGTCTGGGGGGAACTGTCACGGCGGGTATTATTTCTGCGCGTGGACGGGATATTCGTTCCGGCCCTTATGATGACTATATTCAAACGGATGCTTCGATCAACAAAGGGAATTCCGGCGGGCCGCTTTTTAATATGGACGGCGAAGTCATTGGCATTAATACGGCTATCTTCTCGCAGTCTGGAGGCAGTATCGGAATTGGCTTTGCTGTTCCCTCTACACTGGCGAAGACGGTTATTAGTCAGCTGGTAGAATTTGGTCAGACCCGTCGCGGCTGGTTGGGCGTTGTCATCCAAAACGTCACAGAAGAACTTGCCGAAGGTCTTGGTCTGAGTAATACAGATGGCGTTCTGGTCGCTGGTGTTCCCGAAGATGGACCAGCTTTTAAAGCCGGCATTAAAGCGGGTGACGTTATTTTGACCTTTAATGGTCAGGAAGTTAGCGAGACACGTGAACTTTCGCGGGTCGTTGCAGAAACGTCTGTTGGTGCCGATGTTGATGTTGAACTTTGGCGGAACGGTGAAAAGATTACGAAGTCCGTTCAACTGGGCGAGCTTGAGAAAGCTGAGACAGAACTTGCCAGTGCAAGCCCCGGTGATCTGAATAAAGAACTGACGGCAGAAATCATGGGAATGCGATTGGCCACCGTTACGGATCAGGTACGTCAGGAGTTTAAGCTCAGTGATGAAGTTGAAGGCGTTATCGTTGTTGATGTGGATGAAAGTTCCGAAGCTGGCGAAAAGGATATTCGTCCAGGAGACCAGATTTTGGAAGTTCAGTTGAAGCCGGTTAAGAATATTGTTGATGTAAAGAAAACATTGAGTGAAGCAAGCAAATCTGATCGTAAGTCTGTATTGATGTTGATTAAACGCGGCGTGTCTTCAAGATTTGTTGCATTGAGTACGGAAAAATAAATATCTTCCGTACTAAAAACTAAAAAAGCCCCGTCAATTCTGGCGGGGCTTTTTTTAGGATCTTTTGTTGCGTTTAACGGATGAATTCTTCAGCACGATAGCCTTGATAAAATAAGAGGGTTGTAAGATCACCAAATCGAATGCTGGCATCTGCCGCTTTCTCAGCCGCGGGTTTCGCATGATAAGAGACCCCCAATCCGGCAGCTTCGATCATTGGGATGTCATTAGCACCGTCACCGATTGCGGCCACGTCCTCCGTTTGAAGATTTAGTTCCGCTTTTAAACGGTTCAGATTATCAAGTTTGGCCTGTGAGTTTAAAATAGGTTCAGCCGCTTCCCCTGTTAGTTTGCCATTTTCAAACAAAAGGCGATTGCTGTCATCCATATCGAAGCCGGTTATTTCCCGTACTCTGGATGTGAAGAAAGTGAAGCCACCTGATACCAATGCTGTATAAGCGCCGTTTGCTTTCATTGTGCGAACCAGTGTTCGGGCGCCGGGCGTTAGTCGAACCCGCTGCTCGAACGTTTTCTGAAGTGTTTCTTCGGGTAGACCCTTTAACATGGCAACTCTGGCCTTGAAGGCTTCATTGAAATCCAGCTCGCCGTTCATCGCTTTCTCGGTAATCGCAGAAACCTCTGCCTTTAATCCGGCAAAATCAGCGAGTTCATCGATACATTCAACGGTGATGATGGTGCTATCCATATCGGCGAGCATCAGTTTCTTTTTACGGCCCTGTTTCGGTTGCAGGCAATAATCCGCTTTATCCGTAAATTCTGTTATCAACTCTAAACTGAAGTCTTTCCCAACATACAGATCACAGGCAATTTCCAGGGCGAGCCAGTCCAATTTTTCGATTTCAACATGGGCGTCTGTTAAGCTAGCCACCAATTGATCAACTATGCTAGAGAAAGGACGATCGTTATTTGGGTTGGCAACAAGTGTCAGGACTTTGGTTGTCATTTTTGCACCGCTATTTGTCGGATATTTCTATGGATCAGGAAACCTTAAACCAAAAAGGTTGCGTTCTTTTAGCAGGACCAACCGCCAGCGGCAAATCCGCATTGGCAATTTCTTTGGCCAGAGAATTCGATGGTGTCGTGATCAATGCGGACAGCATGCAGATTTACAAGGGGTTGCGGGTAATAACGGCTCGCCCGAGTGAAGAAGAGGAAAGCCTCGCACCGCACCGGCTGTACGGTGTGTTGGAGCCTGATGATTTTTGCTCAGCGGCCCGATGGCGGGACATGGCGCTTGCAGAAATTGAACAGTGCCACACCGATAACAAGCTTCCCATTCTGGTTGGTGGAACGGGGCTATATTTCGAAATATTGACGAAGGGTATCGCAGAAATACCGCCAATATCGGAAAAATTACGATCGGACCTGAGAGAGTTGCAGCGGCGCGAAGGAAATGAAGTTATCCAAAAGCGCCTACAGACAAAAGATCCGGAAATGGCAGAGAAGCTCAACATTGGTGATTCTCAGCGTCTGTTGCGCGCGCTGGAGGTTGTTGAAGAAACGGGTGTTCCGCTGGGGGACTGGCATAAACGGGCCGCAGATGGCCCTGTTTTAACCTGTCCGCGTGCGTGGTTGGCGCTGACGCCGGATCGGGAATGGTTGTATGATCGGTGCAATCGTCGTCTGGACTGGATGGTAGAAGAAGGGGGGGCAGTCGAGGAAGTCGCAGCTTTTTTGGGCTTGAACCTTGATCCTTCCCTGCCGTCCATGAAGGCTTTGGGTGTGCCAGAAATATCAGATTATCTAAAGAATTCAATCACTAAAGAAGAAATGCTGGAACGCGCAAAACGCCAGACACGGCGATACGCAAAGCGCCAGCTGACGTGGGTTCGGAACAAGATGACGGATGCGAAAACCTCGTCTGCGCAAGATTTGGAAAGTTTGAAGGCTGATTTCTTTTCATTTATTCGCCATTTTTTGTTGACCGGTGAAGGGTGAGGGGTTAGGTTCGCGCACATGGCCCAGCTGTTTTGATGGAATAAACATAAGGCTGGCCAGTGTTTACCGCTCGGGTTAAAATCCGGGCGCTTTTTTATCGCAAAAATAATTTATTTATGCCGTTTAACAGAGATTAGGGAAATCCCATGGCAAATCAGGAAATGACCGGAGCAGGAATCGTAATCAAAGCGCTTATAGATCAGGGCGTGGAAGTGATTTTCGGATATCCTGGCGGCGCTGTGCTTCCTCTGTATGATGAGCTGTTCAAGCAAAACAGCATTCGGCACATTCTTGTTCGGCAAGAAGGTGGCGCTGTCCACGCAGCAGAAGGATATGCGCGTTCGACAGGTAAGCCAGGTGTGGTGCTTGTGACATCTGGCCCAGGCGCGACGAATGCTGTGACAGGTCTTGCGGACGCCTTGTTGGATAGTATCCCGATTATTTGCCTGACGGGTCAGGTGGCGACGCATTTGATCGGCAATGACGCCTTTCAGGAAGCGGATACAATTGGCATCACTCGTCCGGTGACCAAACATAATTATCTGGTAAAAGACGTGAAAGACATGGCCAAAACGGTGCATGAAGCATTTCACGTGGCGACAACAGGTAGGCCCGGTCCCGTTGTGATCGATCTTCCAAAAGATGTTCAATTTGCGCCGGGTGAATATACGCCGCCCACTTTGATCAAACACAAGAATTATGCCCCGCAAATCAAGGGTGATCTTGGTGCAATCAAAGAAGCCGTCAAGTTGATTGCTGGTGCGAAGAAACCGATTTTCTATTCTGGCGGCGGCGTCATCAACTCTGGACCAAAGGCATCGAAGCTGCTGACGCAACTTGTCCGGATGACAGGTTATCCGATCACCAGTACGCTCATGGGGCTTGGTGCCTATCCCGCGTCGGATAAGCAGTTCCTTGGCATGCTTGGTATGCATGGTACTTATCAGGCAAATAACGCAATGCATGACTGTGATGTTATGGTGTGTGTGGGCGCACGCTTTGATGATCGTATTACTGGGCGGCTGGACGCGTTTTCGCCAAACTCAAAGAAAATTCATATCGATATTGATCCATCCTCAATCAATAAAAACATTCAGGTGGACATTCCGATTATCGGAGACGTTGCCCATGTGCTTGAAGATATGGTCAAAGTATGGAAATCCGAAGTCTGTAAGCCTAACGCCAAAGCATTGACGCAATGGTGGAAGGTTATCGATGAATGGCGGGCACGGGATTGCCTGAAATTCACGCAAGAAGGTACGACGATCAAACCGCAGTATGCACTGTCTCGTTTGAACGAATTGACCAAGGGTATGGATCGGTATTTTACAACAGAAGTTGGCCAGCACCAAATGTGGGCGGCGCAATATCTCGAGTTTGAAGAGCCAAACCGCTGGATGACCTCCGGGGGGTTGGGGACAATGGGCTACGGCCTGCCGTCGGCAATGGGTGTTCAGATTGCCCATCCTGATGCGCTTGTTGTCGATGTTGCCGGAGAGGCATCAACTATGATGAATATCCAGGAAATGGCGACCATCATTCAATATAGACTTCCTGTGAAAATCTTCATTTTGAACAATGAATATATGGGCATGGTCCGCCAGTGGCAGGAATTGCTGCATGGGGGTCGCTATTCTGAAAGCTACATGGAAAGCCTGCCCGATTTTGTCAAACTGGCTGAAGCGTTCGGCGCCACTGGATTGCGGTGTTCAGAACCGGATAAAGTCGACGATTGCATCAAAGAGATGCTGGCAATCGACGGCCCTGTTCTGGTGGATATGCTGGTGGACAAACAGGAAAATGTGTTCCCGATGGTTCCCTCTGGTGCTGCGCACAATGAAATGTTGCTCGCCGATGACAAGGAAGGCGAAGGCCCCGAAATCACCGCTGAAGGGATGTCCTTGGTATAACAAGAGACAATATACCTGAATTACTATACATACAGGGTACCTTTTTCTGCCCTCAATAAAGAACGCATGGACAATGATACAGAAAACTGAAATTCACCGGCACACGATTGCGGTTCTCGTTGATAATGAATTCGGCGTTTTGTCGCGAGTTGTTGGCTTGTTCTCAGGCCGTGGCTACAATATCGAGAGCCTGACAGTGGCAAAAGTGGACGAGGATGAAAACCTTTCCCGGATCACAATCGTGACAACTGGAACATTGATGGTTATTGAGCAGATAAAAGCGCAGCTGGAACGCTTGGTTCCGGTCAGCCGGATTGCTGATTTGACGTTGGATGGACCAAGTGTTGAACGGGAAATGGCGCTTGTGAAAGTTGAGGGCGCAGGGGACAAACGCGTTGAAGCTCTTCGGATTGCCGATATCTTTCGGGCTCGGCCAGTTGATACAACGGCGACGTCTTTCGTTTTTGAAGTGACAGGCGTGCGCGGCAAGGTAAAAGAGTTTATTAATCTGATGGGCAAACTGGGCCGCACAGAAGTGTGTCGTACAGGGATCGTCGCGGTAAAACGTGGACACGATACCATTCACAAAACCAAATAAAAATTTGAACTTCGGTCATTGGACCAAATATCGAGAAGGAATGAAGGAAATGCGCGTTTATTATGACAGCGATGCAGACGTTAATCTGATCAAAGGAAAAAATGTTGTCATCGTTGGCTATGGTAGCCAGGGCCATGCCCATGCAAATAACCTGAAAGACTCAGGGGTTGCCAATGTGGCTGTTGCCCTGCGTGCAGATAGTGGTTCTGTTAAAAAAGCAGAAGGCGCTGGTCTGAAAGTGATGACACCTGCGGAAGCTGCCGCTTGGGGTGATGTTATCATGATGTTGACGCCAGATGAGCTGCAGGCTGATATCTATGAACAGGATCTAGCGCCAAACATGAAGCCAGGCGCGGCTCTTGTTTTTGCCCATGGTCTGAACGTTCACTTTAATCTGATTGAACCAAAAGCAGACATGGATGTTTTCATGATTGCACCAAAAGGCCCTGGTCACACTGTTCGTTCTGAATATCAGCGCGGTGGCGGTGTTCCTTGTCTGGTTGCTGTTCATCAGGACGCCTCTGGAAATGCGCTGGATATTGCTCTTTCTTATGCATCTGCGATCGGTGGTGGCCGTGCAGGTATCATTGAAACATCGTTCAAAGAAGAATGTGAAACAGACCTGTTTGGTGAGCAGGCCGTTCTTTGTGGTGGTCTTGTTGAACTGATCCGGGCCGGATTTGAAACACTGGTTGAAGCGGGCTACGCACCAGAAATGGCATATTTTGAATGCCTGCATGAAGTGAAACTTATTGTCGACCTCATGTATGAAGGCGGCATTGCCAACATGAATTACTCTATTTCAAATACAGCGGAATACGGTGAGTATGTGACTGGCCCACGTATCATTACGCCTGAGACAAAAGCGGAAATGAAACGGGTTCTGGACGATATTCAGACCGGTAAATTCACCCGTGACTTCATGCTGGAAAATAAAGTTCGCCAGCCATTCCTGAAAGCAACCCGTTCTTTGAACGATGCCCATCAGATTGAAGAAGTTGGTGCCAAATTGCGTTCCATGATGTCTTGGATCGGTGAAAATGCGATGGTTGATAAATCTAAAAACTAATTTTAGAGACTATCTATCTGACCAAATAAAAAACCGGGGCTTTTAACAAAGCTCCGGTTTTTTCGGGAAGACACAAAAAAAGCCGGTATTTTCATACCGGCTTTTTTGTTGTTTACCAGATCACTGTTATTCGTAATACCCGATCATCAGGAACACATCGCCTACTACTTTAATGTAAGTCTGCTTCTGTGCAATTTTCTTTGTTTCTGGGTGTGGCCACTTGTAGTCAACCCAGCCGGACCCTTTTTCATCAGCAACTTTGTACATTTCAACAAGAATGAGTTTCCCGTCGATGTCTTTCAGTTTCATCAGGTTCTTACCAACAAGCTTTGGATTTACAGCATGAAATTCATTTAGTTTGCTGTCCATACCATACGCTGCAATGTAGAATTCACCTTTATAGAAATCGCCGCCTTTTACTGAGAAGTCTTTGTAGGCCTGTTCTTTTCCAACCTTGGAAAAATGGGCCGCTGCCGCATCAAGCATGGAAACAACGGTGTCTTTTTTACCATCTGCATGGGCAGTTCCCATAGCAACCATGAAAACCAATGTGGTGAGCATCATCAATTTTTTAAACATACTTTGATCCTTCGTTCCTCTAAAACGGCCAATGCCGAATTGATGAAGGGTTTTTATAATAGGAGGCCTTAATAAACAGTAAAATATATCAGTGATATTCGAATATAGTGTTTGGCCAAGTCTGTGCCAAAATCATCTATTTTGGCAGTGGACGGGCACTTGATTTTCAACTGCATGACGTTAGAAAACGAATTGAGCGCGGTGCGTAAAAAAAAATGGGGGGATTGAAATGGGCGAATTAGAACAATCGAAGATAAGGCGCTGGATCTTGATTGCCATAGCCGCAAAGCTCTTCCTGTTAGTAGTCGCCTTTCTTGGTGTGCATTTTTACCTTCAATCATAGATTTTCTCTTTTTTCTAGTGGTTTATCCAAAATTCGGTTGCACGGCGCGCGTGAAAGGGCGTAAACAGAATTAATAATAGTTGGAAAATATTAACCATCATCTGACATACCCGTTGATGTGTTCGTAAATACTGTTATTTTCAGGTGCTAGCGAACAGGCTTAAGGGCAGGTGTGCGATCGGTTGGTTGAGTTGTAATTCAGGGCGATCCGGCGATACCTGATATAATTGGGAATTTTGAAGGGCAGGGGGGCTTGCTCTTTATTAAAGTGAGTGAGGCAATTTAATGTTTTCCAAAATGCTCGGCATGCTTTCCGCTGACATGGCAATCGATCTCGGGACAGCGAACACCCTTGTATATGTAAAGGGACGTGGCATCGTTTTGAACGAACCGTCAGTCGTTGCCATTATTCATAGGCAAGGAAAGAAACAGGTTCTGGCTGTTGGTGATGAAGCGAAAATGATGCTGGGTCGTACACCTGGAAACATTGAAGCCATTCGACCATTGCGCGACGGTGTGATTGCCGATTTTGAAATTGCCGAAGAAATGATCAAGCACTTCATTCAAAAAGTGCACAATAGACGATCATTCGCAAGACCACAGGTTATTATTTGCGTGCCATCCGGATCAACTGCTGTTGAGCGCAAGGCAATCCGGGATTCAGCTGAAAATGCAGGGGCCCGAGAAGTATTCCTTATCGAAGAACCTATGGCAGCCGCAATCGGCGCCGGTCTTCCCGTGACGGAACCGACCGGTTCAATGGTTGTTGATATTGGCGGTGGTACAACAGAGGTAGCTGTTTTGTCTCTGGGGGGTATCGTCTATGCGAAAAGTGTGCGTGTTGGCGGTGACAAGATGGACGAAGCCATCATCGCCTACATTCGCCGAAATCATAATCTATTGATCGGTGAAAGCTCGGCAGAGCGGATTAAGAAAACCATCGGTTCAGCCTGTCCTCCGGAAGATGGAAATGGGGAAACCATGGAAGTTAAAGGCCGGGATTTGATGAACGGCGTGCCGAAGGAACTTGTGATCAGTCAGCGACAAATCGCTGAAAGCCTTGCGGAGCCGGTTGGGGCCATTATCGAGGCGGTTAAAGTCGCCCTCGAACATACAGCGCCTGAACTTGCGGCGGATATCGTTGATAAAGGGATCGTTTTGACAGGTGGCGGCGGTTTGCTTGGCAATTTCGATTATGTTCTTCGTCATGCAACGGGCCTCCCGGTTTCAATCGCTGATGAGCCGCTATCATGCGTTGCAATAGGAACAGGGCGTGCCCTTGAAGAAATCAAGGCACTGCGCCATGTTCTAAGTGGAGATAACTAGGACTGGACGTGAGTGTTGGGGAACACTCAATTGAGAGTTATGCAGGAGTAGCTGAATGGCTTTAGGCCAAGGTACAGCATGGAAACTGGCCTTTCCGCTGAAAATTGTTTTTCAGCGCTTTGCTTTTTTGACACTCATTTGTGTGTCGATTGCCTTACTGGTTTTGGGTAAGGCTGATCTCGTGCTTATGGAACGGGTGCGAACGATCAGCACAGACGCGCTATCGCCCGTGCTTGGAACGCTTTCCCAGCCAGTTGACGCTATCAATAAAGGAATTACCCGCGTTAAAGAACTGGCGACGCTGGTTGAAGAAAACGAACGTCTAAGACGCGAAAACGAAAGGCTGCTGCGCTGGCAGGCCGTGAGCCGATCGCTGGATCAGGAAAACGAAAATTACCGACGTCTCCTTAACGTTTTGACCGATCCACTAGTATTGCCGATCTCTGCCCGAGTTGTTGGTGATTCCGGTGGCCCTTTTGTGCGAACCTTATTGTTAAGTGCTGGATCAAGAGATGGTATTCGCGTGGGACAAGCAGTGGTTGGCCCACTTGGACTGGTCGGGCGCATTGCCGAAACCGGTAAAAATTCTGCGCGGGTATTGCTGCTTACAGATTTGAACTCCCGTATTCCTGTCGTGTTGGAAAAATCGCGCCATAAAGGCATTTTGGTAGGCGATAACTCGACCTCGCCTACTTTGGAGTATCTGCCCAATAATGCCCAAGTGTCTGCGGGTGATCGGGTTGTCACATCTGGAGATGGGGCCATGCTACCAGCAGGCCGTCCGATCGGGATTGTATCGTCTGTTCGGGACGGACAAATCAGAATACAGACATTCGCTGACTGGGAACGTCTGGAATATGTCAGCGTGCTTCGGTACGACCTTCCCGGACTGACCGACCGGCATACTAATCCGGGTGACTTGGGTGAGAGCCTTCTCGGCGATTAGAGTGAAAGCGCATCTATATGCTTGAGCAGCCGCCAGTATCGTATCAGATTAATCAGGTCCTTAGAGGGAGTATCCCTTTTTGGTTGACCTTTCTGCTTGCCCTTTTAACTGTGGTTCCAATTCGTATCGATGGTTTTGCGGTTATCTCTCCGGCCTTGGTTTCAATGTCCGTTTTTTACTGGAGCCTGCATCGCCCTTATTTAATGGCGGCGCCCGTTGTCTTTTTTCTGGGTTTGATTTCGGATATTCTGACCGGAGTTCCCCTTGGTCTGTCTTCATTTATGCTTTTGATCGTTCATGGCGTTGCTGTTTCCCAGCGGCATGTTTTTGTCGGTAAAGCCTTTATCCTGACATGGTGGGGTTACTTGTTGATTGCGACTGGGATCAGCATGCTAACCTGGTTGATCGCTTGTATCTATTCATTGGCTCTGATGCCCTTTTTCCCGGTTTTGATCCAATTGATCATCACAGTTTTGATCTTCCCCGTGTTTGCTTGGTGCTTTGGCGCGATACAGCATAGCCTGTTGAAAGGCATTTGATATGCGCGGTAAAAGTAGCAAGGAAAAAGCTAAATTATTCACCCGACGATCATTAATGATGGCGGGAGGGCAGGCTGCGTTGATGTCGGTTTTGGCAGGCCGCCTATATTACCTGCAAGTTATTCAATCCAATGAATATACGATGATGGCGGACGAAAATCGGATGAATATCCGTTTGCTGGCGCCATTGCGGGGTCGGATATTGGATCGATTTGGCGATGAAATTGCAAGTAATCGGCAAAATTATCAGGTTGTTTTGATCCGTGAACAGACGGATAGCGTTGAGCAGACTTTGGACCGGTTGTCAGAATTGGTTCCTGTTCCGGAGCAGGATCGTGCGCGGGTTCTAAAAGAAACAAAACGCAAACGCGGTTTCGTTCCAATCACGGTGATGGATAACCTTAGTTGGGAAGAGTTTGCACGGATCAATGTTCACAGTCCTGAATTACCGGGTATTCAACTGGACGTCGGTCAAACCCGTTATTACCCCTATGGCCCTCTTTTTGCGCATACAGTCGGGTATGTTGGCGCGGTATCGGAGCGGGACCTTAAAAACCTTGAGCCAGATCCTTTGCTGGAGCTGCCGGGCTTTCGAATTGGCAAAAATGGGATTGAAAAATTTTATGATCTGCCACTGCGCGGCACCGCAGGTACAAGCCGTGTGGAGGCAAACGCTTATGGCCGGGTCATTCGTGAACTGGATCGTCAGGAAGGGCGCCCGGGAAATGATCTGGTTCTGACGATTGACGCTGAGTTGCAAAAATATACCGTTGAGCGAATGGGCGAAGAGAGTGCAGCCGCTGTTGTGATTGATATTCACACGGGTGATGTTTTGTCGATGGTGTCTGTTCCAAGCTTTGATCCCAATAGCTTTACAACGGGCATCAGCACAAAGGACTGGAAAGCTCTTCAAGGAAACCCTAAGAGGCCTCTTGGGAATAAAGCCGTTGCCGGACAATACCCCCCGGGTTCTACGTTTAAAATGATCGTTGCCCTGGCGGCATTGGAAAACGGGGCAATAACAATGGACCATGAGGTTTATTGCAACGGCTCGACAAAGCTTGGAAACCATAAATTCCATTGTTGGAAACGCGGCGGACATGGAAAGCTCAATCTGCGTGAATCCATCGAACAATCCTGCGATGTATTCTTTTACGATATTGCCCGGAAGGTCGGCATAGACAAGATTGCCGAGATGTCCAATCGCTTTGGCTTGGGCGAAAAATTGGGTCTGGATCTTCGAGGTGAAAAATCAGGCCTCATACCAACAACAGATTGGAAACGAGCAGTCCGAGGCGAGCGCTGGCAGGTTGGGGATACGTTTAATGCAGGGATTGGACAGGGATATGTCCTGTCGACCCCTTTGCAATTAGCGGTGATGACCGCTCGGCTTGCAAATGGTGGTAAGGCCGTGACGCCACGATTGGTAAAAAACAGTATGGAACAGGCTGACAATCCCACCCAAACAGAGGAACCGGCGGATATGGGGCTCAACAAGACGTTCCTTCGGTATGTTCAGGCCGGTATGTTCGATGTGGTTAACGGAAAACGCGGGACAGGACGTGGTTCCAAGATCAAGGTTGAAGGCTGGGAAATGGCGGGTAAGTCAGGAACCGCACAGGTCCGCCGAATTTCAAAGAAAGAACGGCTGACCGGGGTATTAAAATCGAGTGAGCGCGCGTGGAAGGAGCGGGATCATGCTCTTTTTGTTGCATACGCTCCGTATGACGAGCCGCGCTACGCGGTGTCAGTGATTGTTGAACATGGCGGCAGCGGATCGAAAGCTGCGGCCCCAATTGCCAGAGATTTGTTGAAAGCTGCATTGAGACTGGATCCAGTTCGGAATAAAGACCGCTCCAAATTTGTTAATAAACCCCAGAAGAAGGGGGAAACGGATGCTTAGAGAAATTGGTGCGCCGGAACAGAATTTGCCATTGGCGCGAAAAATCTGGGACATGAACTGGGGCTTTGTCCTTTTGATTTGCGCTGTTGCCTCCGTTGGCTTTGTGATGCTGTATTCCGCTGCAAATGGCAGTATTGAACCATGGGCCTCTCGGCAGATGATGCGGTTTGCGGCCGGCATGGTTATTATGTTCATCGTGGCGTTGGTCGATATCCGCATCTGGTTAAAGTTGGCGTATCCACTTTATGCTATTTCACTTCTAATGTTAGGTGCTGTTGAAATTATGGGGGTCGTCGGTATGGGCGCCAAACGATGGGTCGAGATTGGTCCCATTCAGGTGCAGCCGTCCGAAGTTGTAAAAATTACCCTGATTATGGCGATGGCGCGCTACTTCCATGGCTTATCAATGGATGACGTCCGGCGTATTCGCTGGCTTATTGTGCCCTTAATCTTGATTGCGATGCCAGCGGCTTTGGTGTTGCGTCAGCCTGATCTGGGAACAACACTCCTTCTTGTTGCCGGTGCCGGGATCGTTTTCTTTTGTGCGGGTGTTAGTATGTGGATGTTTGGTGCCGTTATCGGGATCGCTGTTCCAAGTGCATTTTTCGCTTATCAGTTTTTGTATGAATATCAACAGAAACGAATTCTGATTTTTCTCAATCCGGAATCCGATCCGCTGGGGGCGGGCTACCACATTATGCAGTCAAAAATTGCATTGGGATCGGGTGGGGTTTTTGGAAAAGGACTTGTTCAAGGGACACAAAGTCACCTGAATTATCTACCTGAAATGCGGACCGACTTTATTTTTAGCATGCTGGCAGAGGAATTTGGTTTGGTTGGCGGGCTGATCCTGTTTTCGCTTTATATTCTGCTGATTGCTTATGGGTATGCCATTGCGTATCGCTCTCGTAATCAATTTGGAAAGCTGATGGCCGTCGGTATGACAGGCGTCTTTTTCCTGTATGTGTTTATCAATATTGCCATGGTGATGGGGCTGGTTCCAGTCGTTGGTGTGCCGCTTCCGCTGATCTCATATGGTGGGACTTCAATGCTAACCCTGCTGGTTGGGTTCGGATTGATTATGAGTGTTTATTTGCATCGTGATATTGAAATACAGCGTAAATAGATAAATAAGCTTCCGGACGTATATCTGATTTTCACTTCGACATGTTCGTCGGAACGCTGCTCTCGGCAAATTGAACTGTATGTGAACAGATATTCCCTTACATTACCTCAATACCGGTCGTCGGACCTGCTGTTCTGACTGGGACCGCTATTCAGGTGCGGAAAAGGGTCGTTCAATGGCGATTGATAGTCATCTAAAAATATCAGGGTCGCGCCGATTTACAGCCGTTATGGCTGTAACGGCGGTGATGTTGACGGGCTTCTTTTTTACCTTCGCCAAACGTGACGCGATTGTCTTTTTTGTGATTGCCTTGGCTATGGGGCTGACCCTTTATCATGCCTCTTATAGTTTTAGCGCGGCCTACCGGAAATTCTTTATTCACCGGCAGGTGAGTGGAATAGACAGTCATTTATTGCTGGTTGCTTTAACAACGATCCTCTTTGCACCTGTCTTGTCGCAAGGGGTTGCATTTGGTGCGCCGGTCACTGGCGCGATCGCTCCTGCAGGCGTGGGCATGGCGTTTGGGGCTTTTCTCTTTGGGATCGGAATGCAACTCGGAGGAGCCTGTGCTTCAGGCAGTCTTTATACTGCAGGGTCAGGCAATCCCAGAATGATGATTGTTCTTGTTTTCTTTTGTGCGGGAGCATTTTGGGGCAGCCTCGATTTGAACTGGTGGCAGTCTTTACCCTCTCTTCCAGCTCTTTCGTTGGCGGGCACTGTTGGCTGGGAACTGGCTGTACCAATCCAGCTGGCGGTATTAGGGCTTTTATATTTTGCGCTGCAGAAATACCGGACCCAAGAAAAAGAAAGCCTGTCCAATGAAAGCGTGAGGACTGGCCCTTGCTGGACCGTGTTATTAAAAGGCCCGTGGCCATTGATTTGGGCTGCCATATCATTAGCCGTTTTAAATTGGCTCACGCTGGTGACAGCCGGGCACCCTTGGTCCATTACATGGGGGTTTACGCTTTGGGGTGCCAAAGTCGCAACCTTCCTGGGATGGGATCCGGCGACTAGTGTTTTTTGGGCGGATGGTTTTGCCTCCGGCGCGCTTCATCAATCTGTTTGGCATGACACAACCTCTGTAATGAATGTCGGGATAATGATCGGGGCCACGGCTGCAATGCTGATAAGCCGAAAAAGATCAGCAAAATGGGATCGGCGTTTGGGGCCACTGATTGCCGCCATCGTTGGGGGGCTGATGCTCGGATACGGTGCGCGTCTGGCATATGGCTGCAATATAGGAGCGTTCATCAGCGGTGCTGGATCGACAAGTTTGCATGGTTGGGTGTGGATTTTATGTGCCTTTCCAGGGAACTGGGTTGGAACGAGAGTTCGCCAGTATTTTCAACTGAACTAAATTAAAAAGGGACGAGAACAATGAAATATAGAAAATTGATGATGCGGGGCGCAGTGGGCGTACTTCCGGTCGTTGGGATCATTTTGGGAGGCTCTATCACCGCCTCTGTCGCCGCCCCTCAGGTGATTGAATTAATGCAGGTTCCCTGTCAGTTTTTGGACGTTGAAAATGATCAGGGATATCTCTCTCAAAGTAAGGCGGACTGTGAGGCGATAAATCTTAAATCGGCAAAAGAAAGGGTTGCGAGTTCCAAGGTTCTCACCTTGAAACCGGGGGACTATATTTTTAGGGTTTCCAACAAAAATGTTCCTTATGAATTGGGGTTTTGGCTGCGTGAGGAAGATTATAACTGGGCAAACCCACTGCATAAACTGAACAAAATTAGTGTATCCGGTGGTGGTTTGGTGACCGGAGCAACCAAAGACTACAAAGTAACGTTAAAACCCGGCGACTATTTGTTTTCCTGTCCGCTGAACACAACGCCTGACTATAAGCTTGTCGTAAAGGATAACTGAGAATACACCCCTTTTTTCTTTTGAATGGCCCGGAATTCAAGACCTGAAAGACGGCTGGAATACATGTTTCCGGTGCTCTCAAACTGTCACAATTATGTGAAACAACGTTATTAGAGAGGGCGGCTTTCATCTGCCATAGTCAAATCCAGGAAATGAGAGAATTTATTCCAGTTCAATAAGGTAAATGATCGTTTTCTATTGTTTCTAGTTAAACGTTAGAGACGTTTTTATCCGCAGCATCCTGGGTATTCCGGGTTTCAGGCGGTCATCAGTCTACAGGTTTTATTCGAGGAAAAAGCAATGTTGAAAAAATCTCTTACAGTAACAGCAGTTGGTCTAACCGCCTTGTCTGCAGCAACAATCGTTGCGGCGCCAGCCGCTAAAGCAGTCTCGTTGGATGGCGTTGTCATTGCATCTTGCAGCCCTTGCAAAGCAAAGAAAAACCCATGCAACCCATGTGCGGCAAAGAACCCTTGTAATCCTTGTGCTGCAAAGAAAAATGCCTGCAATCCTTGCAACCCTTGTGCCGCCAAGAAAAACCCCTGTAATCCATGCAATCCATGTGCAGCCAAGAAAAACTAAGTACCCCTTTATTCTAAAAGAGCCGTTGTCATTAACGGTTTTTTCGGGGCACATTTGTCGCGCGGGCTGTTTTATAGCTCGCGTGATTGTTTGAGTAAGTTATTTGATTAGAGGTAACAATGTTGGATTGGGACAAATTGACGATACTTGAATTGGAAGAAATGGCGGAAGCCGGTCAATATGTTCTGAATTGTTACCGTGTCCTTGCAAAAACCAGTGATAATATTGTGGGGGAGTTGATCAAGGGGCACGACACATTCTATGAGATGGAGCATTACCCGCCCGGAGATGTTTTTGATCCGGAAACCCATTCGCAATATTATTATCATGCGCACAGAGATGGCGAGCATGGGCATTTCCATACTTTTTTAAGATCAGATGGTATGATGGCCGGCGAAGAGCCTGTTTCAGGGCAGTCGCATATGTCCTACATGGACGAACGGGATGATAACATTTGTCATTTGATAGCCGTTTCAATGGATAATAGAGGATTTCCGCTGTCTCTCTTTACCACAAATCGTTGGGTTACCGCTGAAAACTGGTATGCAGCCGAAGACGTTGTTGCTTTTGTTGACCGTTTTGAAATCGATGTCGCGCAACCTTCATGGCCTGTGAACATTTGGCTAACGGCGTTGATCCGGCTTTATAAACCGGTTATTCGGCAGTTAATCCTTGAACGTGATCAGAAAATTATTGAATGGCAGTCTACCTATCCTGAACGGGATGTTTTTGAAGATCGTGACCTTGAAGTGACATCGGAATTCAAAATTTCAGTGGAAGAATATCTGACTGAAATTGAAAACAGGTTGACCGAAAAACTCGGCAAGCAACTGGCCGGATAAAATCCGGCCAGGTATACTTGATTAACAGTGCAGCCCGGATTTTTAAGTCAGCAGATTTATCAGCTTTTCCAGTTCCTGTTTATTATCATCAATAATTGAACTTCCTTCTTTTTTGAGCGCCTGAATGTTGGCACTGTGGGCCGCGTCCATATCATCCAGTGCGTGGGTGAGATGTTTGTCAAAACGAAAATAGCGCTGTGAATTTTGTTTGCGTTTTCCGCCAAGGATCAAATCCAAATGAAAATCTGTTGCATCTGCTGTTCCGTCCATCATCACACTGATTATGGGCCGAACCCATCCTAAAGCGCCCCAGTCTTTTGCTTCGTCGAATGGAATTTTTCGCGTCGTAATTCCGGTTCCAAGCGATACCAGCAACATGTCAGAAGGATCCGCACCCTCAGAGACAGCTTCGGTATAGGCACACATGGCCGGATTATTGACAAAGACCCCGCCGTCAATGAGCGCGCGCTGTAATCCGGTGTCGGGTTCCGTCATGACCATTTCAGGTTCAAAGTAGGTGGGCGCTGCGCTTGTTGCTCGCGCGGCATCCTTTAAAAAATGGTTTCTTGTATCGGTCTTCAAGGCTTGACGGCTTTTAAAGAAGTAGGGTGCCCGGGCTTCGATATCATAGGACGTCAGAATTACGGGTTTTAGGCAGTCTTTCAGCGTCGTTGTTCCAAAATACCGATCAAGAAGGTTTTCCAAAGCTTCTTCATCATATTGTTCGTCTGTCATCCCCCCAGCCGAAACAATACCTTTCCAAAAACTTCGGCTGAATATTTCCGTGCCATGATCTTCATAAATCTTTAGAAGGTCAGTGGCCGAGTATTTTGGTTTTCCTGTGGCATCGGGAACAGTCGCGCCCGCCGCAAGGATCCCGCCTGTTGAGGTTCCGACGATTAGATCGAATAGATCTGCAATCGCTTTTCCGGATTCTGCTTCCAAATATTGTAGAAGGACTGCTGGAATAACGCCTCGAATTCCACCGCCGTCTATTGAGAGTATTTTGTACACGCTCATTCTCCTTAGTTATAGGGATACTAGGAAACCACAACGCAAACGCAATTATAGCACGATTTAGAAGATTAGGTTTGTTTGTTTTAGGGGATGTTGAGGATCATTGAGGTGGGTAGAGAGATGGGTTTTTATTCGTACACATTAAGAGATTTTGATTAGTTTATGAGGTGTTTTGTTGTAAAATGGCGGTAACTTGAGGAAAAATGTTGTTTATTGGTCGTTAATGCCCTTAAATACAGTTATCAGGGGTTGCTAGGGGCGGTGCCCATATGTGGGGATGGTTCCGCCTTGTCCGATTGAGAATGTGTTTGTCGAGTTCAGGTTTTATCTGCAATTTTTCGACCCAAGTCTCACCTCAGGACAGCGTCTGATGCAAAGTTCGTTTGTAACCCAGTGTTTTAAGCGAGCTAACTTAAAGGCTGATCGGTATTCCGGTCAGCTTTTTTTTGTGCCAGCCTATAACAAAAACGATGGTGTAATTCAGCTATTCCCTTGTGAAAGAGGGGGATTGTCTGGCAGACTTTCTCAATGATTTCCAAAGAATAAAAACAGAAATGGTACTGGAATAGAATGCCTAAACCGCTTGAAGATATAAAAGTCGTGGATCTCACCAATATGCTGATGGGACCCTATACAACTCAAATTTTGGGGGATATGGGGGCTGATGTCATAAAAGTTGAGGCGCCCGGGGGGGATCCGGTTCGATATATCGGTGCTGCAAGAAATTTAGGTATGGGAGCAATTTATCTTAACTGCAATCGGAGCAAGCGGAGTTTAGTCCTTGATCTGAAAACTGAAGAAGGGCACGCGGCAATATTACGTCTGATCGCAAAGTCAGACATCCTTGTTTATAATCGACGTCCTCAGGTCATGGAAAGGTTGGGTCTTTCTTATGAAACTGTCAGGCAGATCAATCCGTCTTTGATATATGCCGGGCTGTATGGCTATGGCCAGAACGGCCCCTATGCCAAAAAACCGGCGTTTGACGATTTGATACAGGGCGCGGTATCGATCCCGGCCTTGGCGCAGATGGCGGATGGCGGGGTACCGCGCTACGCCCCCTCAGCTATTGTTGATCGGGGGGTTGCGCTTTGGGCGGTGGGTCAAATCAACGCTGCTTTATATTACCGCAGCCGGACAGGGACAGGGCAAAAACTCGATCTGCCAATGTTTGAAATGATGGTCAGCTTCATATTGGCAGACCATATGGAAGGGGAGACTTTTCTGCCGCCTATTGGCACGCCAGGTTACAAGCGGATGCTCAATCCAGACCGGCGTCCTTATCCAACAAAAGACGGCTATATCTGCGCCATGATTTATACGGATCGCCATTGGCGGGATTTTTACAAAGCACTGGGAAAAGAAGCTGTGCTGGAGCAGGATCCGCGTTTTACCTCTATTACGACACGAACAGAACATATTGCTGAGATATATGCTGAGTTAGCGGCGCTTTTACAAACCAGAACGACAGACGAATGGATGGCACTGTTCGATCTGGCGGATGTTCCGGCAATGCCGATGAATAGTCCGGAAAGTCTGCTCGGTGATGTTCATCTTGCGCAAACAGGGTTTTTTATTGAACGTGAACACCCTTCTGAAGGTAAAATTCGAGATATGGCGGTTCCCGCTTTTTGGTCTGAAAGTCAGCCCGCACCGACGTGTCATGCCCCGTTGTTGGGGGAGCATAGTTTTGACGTCCTTACAGAAGTTGGATACGACATTGAGGCGCTTGAAAAAATGAAGGCTTCAGGGGTTGTTGAATAAATAAGTCATCACTATTTTTCTTTACTTCCAGGTGTCTTTAGACGCATCTAGGGGCAGCCTTTGAGAAATCAATTTTGAGTGTGACAGTTATGAAAGTCCTGTTTTTTTCCACATGCATTTATTTGCTCGCCTCAGGCGTTTCATGGGCAGAAGAGACGCTTGCGCAAAAAGAAGCTATCTTTACCGTTGTCGTGGAGAATGACTCGATTGGATATAAAGGTACGGACCAGAATTATACAAGTGGTATCCGGCTTGGTTATCTGGATACTGATTTCGAAATCCCGGAGATTGCGCATGTCGTTGCGGATTTCATACCGACCTTTAGTTTAAACGAGCAGACTGGATTGTTCTATTCGTTGGGTCAGAACCTTTATACGCCAAGCGAGATAACGGAACGTCCTCAGGACCCAGAAGATAGGCCCTGGGCAGCTCATTTGTATGCTTCCATGGGATTGGTGACCGTCACTGGAAATCACGTTGACGAGTTGGAGCTGTCCCTTGGTATCGTCGGATCTGCGGCGCTGGGAGAACAGTCTCAGAAATTTGTTCATAAATATGTCACGCCGTCTAGCCCAACCCCAAAAGGCTGGTCTAATCAGCTCAAGAATGAACCGGCCCTGCTTCTGGGGTGGCAGCGTCGATATACTGATCTGTTGTCCACCAATTTTTTGGGGTTCAAAGGCTCAGTCAGCCCGCATTTTGGCGCTACTCTTGGGAATGTTTATACTTTTGCGAATGCTGGCTTTACGGTAAAATTGTCTCCGGACGATGGTATTTCTCAGGATGCGCCGATCCGAGTGCGGCCAGGGCTTCCCGGCACGGGGTATTTTGATACGCCGACGGACACATGGAGCTGGTTTCTTTTTGCTGGCGTTGACGGGCGGGCGATCGCCCGGAACATTTTTCTCGACGGGAATAGTTTTACTGACTCTCATAGTGTTGATAAAAAGTACTTTGTTGCCGATTTGAATGCCGGGATTGCATTTACCTATGATCGATATCGACTAAGTTACACTGCAATTTACCGAACAAACGAATTTGACGGACAGAATGATCCATCCGTTTTTGGCGCCCTTTCATTCGGTGTTCGGTTTTAACTCGAAATAAAAAAGCCTGCTTTTTGGCCCCTCGAAAAAAGTGGAAGTCTTTTCTTTTTATTCGAGAAACCTAAGTTACTTGATGTAACTGATTTCAAACTATACTCAGCCGCACTACAAAAACAAAAAGCTATACTTTTAAACAAGTAAACAGACGTTGAGTTTTCTCCGTTTAAATTCCTGTTTTGAACAAGAGGGAGGGGAGATGCCTATTTTGAATTTTGATGGTCGTGCGTATGAAGGGCATGAAAAAGAAACCGTCTTAGATATATTGCTGAAAGCCGGTAAGGAAATATCGCATTCCTGTAAAACAGGGCGGTGTCAGGGATGTATTCTTCATTGTAAAGAGGGCGATTTGCTCCCCGTTTCCCAAAATGGATTGGGCGAAGAATTGACAAAAGAGGGGTATTTTTTGTCCTGTAAATGCCCATTGAGGCATAATCTCGAGGTGGCGTCGCCGGAAACACATACTTTTTTTCAGGAAGCAACGGTTGTCAAAAAACGGCAGTTTTCGGACACTATTTGCCAGATAACCCTGAAAGTTGACCCAGACTTTGAATTTCTCCCCGGCCAATTTGTTAATCTAGGGCGTCATGAAGGTGTTCTGAGAAGCTATACGCTCGCAGGATTGCCAACAGAGGCGGGCGTCATAGAGATACATGTAGAAAAGCGTCCAGCGGGTGAGCTAAGCAATTGGTTATATTCCGATTGTCGAGTTGGAGAAACGCTTCTTTTACAGGGACCGCATGGGCAATTTTATTATCGCCCCGATAGCCGGGATCAGAATTTATTGCTGTTGGGGAACGGTACCGGCTTGGCGTCTTTAATGGGCGTTTTGAAATCTGCAATATCGAACGGTCACAAGGGACATATAGCCCTTTACTACAATAGTGATCGGTTGACGGGTTTTTATATGCACCAAACGCTCAGGGAGCTTGAACAGAAATACGAAAGCTTTCATTATTTTCCCTGTTTTTCCAGTTTATATTTCCGGGAAGGGTTTCGTCAGGGGCGCGCAGATGAAGCTGCCTTTCGGGACTTTCCAAGCTTATCAGGATGGAAGGTATATGCGGCCGGATTTCCTTCAATGGTCTACACAGCCTGTTCTCGGGCACGGGCGGCTGGTGTCAAAGTAGAGGATATTTTTGAAGAGCCTTTTGAAATGAAGGATTTACGACGCACCCCAAGAATGTAAAACGTCCTTTATCCTAGGGTGTGACTACTTTCTTCTTTAAGGATGCTTTCAGAGATCCTTAAGCCCTGCTTGTTTCATCCGCCAAACGGCGAGATCTATCCTATCCTGACCAAAAAAGGGCTCGCCATCAAAAACAAGTGTTGGTACGCCCCAATGACCGGCTTCCTCCAATTCTTTCTGATGCTGGCTAATCTGGCGCTCCATATCTTGCTCCCTCGCTTGAATTTCAGCATCCATTTCAGACAGTGACAAGTCAGCTTTAGCAACAACGGGTGCCAGATTTTCGGGTAAGTGCCAGTCGGTTATTTCGCCGCCCCAAATTGCGTCTGAAACATGTTCAATAAACGCCATGCCTTTACCCAATTCGGCCGCAAGAACACCAAGTCGGGTTAGTCTGTATATATAGGGTTGCTCCTTCGATATGCTTCGGGTCTTATTATCCATCACGACAGGATCAGGCCTCGGCCAATGAAACGGCAATTCGCGGTATTGTGCAACCCTCGCACAGTCCCTCAGTAGATAGGCGATCCAGTTTGGATCAATCTTGGTAAAAAATTCGGGTGTACGAATCGCGATCGGGTAAACCGGTTTTACCAGAATATCGAGATCATATTGTTCGGTTAATTGCCGGTATTGTTTGGTCCCAAGATACGAATAAGGGCTGCGAAAAGAGTAATATAGGTGAGCCGTTAATGTCATGGTTTGATCCCTGTTTTTTTTGATTGAGGAAAAGATTAGGGGAGATCAGCAGAAATGACAATTTTCAAATAATCACGTTGCTGTGGGGAACGGACGGCAACATTCAATGAACGCTGTCAGCAAACTATTTTTGTGTCCCTGCTTGCAGGCAATGGCCATGTGGGTTTCAATCTCTTTGTCCGCACTTTCAAGATCCTTGTAAACAACACCGCTATGAACGGCCTGACGGACACATTGGGGAACTAATGCAATCCCGAGCCCCGCGGACACCAGACTGATTTGTGTCTGGATCTGGGATGCTGTTTGACTAATTCTGGGCGTGAAGCCAGCCTGATGGCAGGCATGCAAAACCAGAGCATGCAGATTTGGCGATGTTTGTAATGGAAACAGGATAAAGCCATCTTCTGAAAGGCTGTTTAATCGGATCGCCTGCTTGTCAGCCTGTGGGTGAGATTGTGGCATGACGACGATCAGCTTCTCCTGCCTGATTGTTGTGAGATCGAACAGGCCACGCCCAGCAACAGGAGGACGCAACAGGCCTGCGTCAATACTGCCTTTTGAAATGGCGTCTAACTGATCCACAGTGCTTAATTCTTCAAGCTCTACCTCAACATTGGGAAAAGTTTGACGAAATTGCCTGACAGTGTCTGGTAAGGCTTCATATATTGCAGAGCCAACAAAGCCTAAAGTCAGTCGTCCTGTTAGCCCCTGAGATGCCCGGCGGGTGTCTTCTGTCACCTGGTTCAGTTTTTCAAGAATTTCATAGGCGCCTTTTAAGAAGACCTCACCGGCTGGAGTTAAGGTAACGGATCGATTGGCACGGGTGAATAGTGTGACATTCAGGGTTTGCTCCAGCTTCTTTATGGAATGACTGAGCGGGGGCTGTGTCATATGCAGCCGTTCGGCCGCAATGCGAAAGTGTTTTTCTTCTGCGACTGCGATGAAGTGTTTGATTTGCCGGATATCTGTCATTTTATAATTGATACATATTATGTATCAAAATTAAAGTAATAATATATTGGATGAATAGAAAAAGCTTTGCCATACTTATAAAAAACAACAATAAAACAGGGCGAGGCGTTGCCTCAAACCTGTTTTCTCATATCATCAGAGAATAATGACACCGTTTTGGCGTCTATCAGGCATTTAGCAGCAAAGAAAAAACAAATGAACTTTGAACTTACTGAAGATCAACGGCAGGTCCAGGAATTGGTTCGTCGGGTGGCTCGCGAAAAAGTTGCGGCTCGCGCGAATGATATCGATAAAACGGCTGAATATCCTCAGGATATGTTTGATCTGTTGAAGAGCCTGGGTCTGTTCACCTTGCCGTTTCCTGAAGAATATGGCGGTACGGAGGATTCTGTTTCATGTTGTCTGGCGATCGAGGAACTGGGCCGAGTTTGTTACAACACAGCCTATCTTTTACTGGTTCAATGGTTGCCGTTCGGCGCGATTTTGGCCGGCGGGTCAAAGGAGCAAAAAGATAAATATCTGACGGGCCTCGCTAGCGGAGACTTGCGCGGCGCATTTTCAACAACAGAACCACAAAGTGGATCAGATGTCGCGGGAATTAAAACCCGCGCCGTTCCAACAGAGGGCGGGTATGTCATCAATGGTGCAAAAATTTGGTGTACGAATGCAGAAGTATCCGATTTTGTCCTTGTTGCGGCGAAAGTAGGAGAGGCTTCGGGCACTGGTTCTATTAACATGTTCATTATTGATCGGGACACGCCGGGTTTCACAATCGGGGAAAAAGAAGACAAGATGGGGGCCCGGGGGGTTCCATCAAACTCTTTGTTCTTGGAAGATGTTTTCGTTCCTGATAGTGCCCGATTGGGACCAGAAGGAAAAGGCTTCAAGATTGTTATGGAGGCGTTCAATAAATCGCGCCCCTATATTGGCGCGCGGGCGGTTGGATTGGCGCAAGGCGCAATCGATCATACCAAGGACTTCATCAAGCAAAGACGCGCCTTCGGTCAGCAAGTCTCTGACTTTCAGGGGGTGAGATGGATGATTGCGGATATGGAAACCCAGACAGAGGCTTCCCGGTTGATGGTTTATAAAGCGGCCGCGATGGTCAATGCTGGCGTGCGTGGCAATGAACTGGCTGGAATGGCGGCCATGTCTAAGCTGTTCGCAACCGATACGGCCATGACCGTTGCAGAAAATGCGGTTCAGCTTTTCGGAGCCGCGGGCATTTCCTCAGAATACCCCATTGGCCGGTATTTCAGAGACGCCAAAGTTCTTAAAATCGTCGAAGGTACTAATCAGATACAACGTAATATTATCGGTAAGCTGGCGCTTGCCGATTAAGGGGGAAATGTGGAAACAGTAGGGCTGGGATTTTACTATGAAGATTTACCGCTGGGCCGACAATTCAAAACAATCGGCAGAACTGTAACAGAAGCCGATATTGTAAACTTCATCAACACAACCGGTATGCAGGAGGTGTTGTTCATGGATCTGGAGTTTCTGGAGCATTCTTCTGACATCAAGGGACGGGTCGCACCTGGGGCACTTGCGTATACTTTTGCTGAAGGGTTACTCGTACAATCGACCATGCAGCATACAGGATACGCGTTTCTGAATATGGAACTTAATGTCGAAAATCCGGTTTTTGCAGGGGATACTCTTCATGTGGAATGCGAGGTGATCGAAGCGCGATTGACTAGTAAACCCGGTCGGGGCCTTGTTCGAACGCGCAATAAAATTGTCAAGCAGGATGGTACTGTCGCAATTATCTACACGCCATTAAGAATGATCAAATGTCGGGATGATAGCCTTGTGAAAGACTAGCGGATTGCCTTGAAATGCGATTTTTGCAGAAAGCCAGAATAATAAAAGCCCCGCCATTTGTGTGGGGCTTTTTTGTTGGTCATGTCGGACAGCTGTGATTGGCCGCAAATGCCGATGTGGACCAGTCATAAAAAACGGATTTTAAAGCGGATAATTTGGGATAGAAGGGAAGAGGTGGGGGATTGCGTCACACACTTAGCACCGACTGTTTCCCCCTTATTCTTATTATTGAAAATCACACTATCATTCATGAATGAATGTATCAATAAAAAAATGACAAATTGTCAATAACCGAGTGTGTTTTCCCGAAGTGATTGATTTTAAGCCATTTTCTAGATATTCTCCCGTAAATAAAAACTGAGCTTCATGAATAAGGGAGCTGGAGACAGAATGGTGAATAAGGAAAATGGATTGGGTGATCCCGTCCAGCAGGGTGAGGCCGGGCCCATCATTGACCGCAAAACCCAGCAACAGCGTAGGGAAGAAACGCGGGCCAAGTTAATTGATGCCGCCATCCATCTTATTCAAAGTGACGGTTGCGCAAATTTGACGACAACACGGGTGGCGAAAGCGGCGGGCCTGACAAGAGGGGCTATCCAGTATCACTTTTCGAGCCCAAAAGATTTGTTACAGGAAGTCATTGTCACCATCGTGCAGAAATTAAACGTGTTGGTTGCGCAAACTGATTTAAGTCACCTTGGCAAATCAGAACGACTGGATCGACTGATTGATCACTATTGGGCAGGGTATAAAAGCGATATCTATGTTGTTTTTCTGGAAATCGCAGTTCAGGGGCATCGCGATACGGCCCTGAAAAAAAGCATTGAGGAAGGCATTGCTCGGTTGGATGAAGAACGTGACGAATACTGGCTAGGGTTCTTCTCAGATTACAGCGAGAGTAGGGACGAAATACTGGATTGGCGAACGGTTTTGCTTGTTTTACTGCGGGGACTTGCTGTTAAAAAAATGTTCTCCGGTCCGCACGAAAATATCGATGATCATTACGCCCGATTGAAAGAAATGTTTCAGTCCTATGTCTCAGGAGGGCCCAGACCCTTTTAATAGGACGTGTGTTGTGGATACTAGCCAATTTGATAAAAGGGGGGCCTATGTCCGAACAACCAATTCTAACAGCATTTCGTGTGCAGGCAAAAGCCTGCGAAAGTTTAGGATCTCCCTTTATGGCGCGGCTGTGCCTGTTGCTGGCGGAGAATTTTCCTGCAGAAGGGGCTGTTTGGCGTCATATCGCCAATTGGCCGGGAGATGTCTCACCATACGGCGAGTCTGTTCCCTTGCGGTTGACAGGGGCATTGCATGCGCTGGTTTTGTCGGACCGGCTTCCTGCGTTACGGTCGGTCTATCCTCCCAATGATCAAAGCATTCGTGATGACCGGCTGCTGGATGCTGTTTTGGGCGCGGTTGAGCAGGAGGAAGAATTTGTCCTTCAGTTTCTAAAAAATGCCCCGCAGACTAACGAGGTCAAACGTGCCGGAATACTGTTTCCCGGATTTCAATATATCGCAGAGCAAACCAATTTGGTGGATTTTACGACCTCCGAATTAGGGGCAAGTGCGGGTCTAAATTTATTTTGGGATAAATTCAGGTACAATTTAAAGGGGACCTTATGGGGAAGCGAGCAAGCGCCGGTCCTGCAGGAGCCAGAGTGGAAAGGCTCGGTGCCAGCCATGCTTCCACTCCGTGTTTTGGAGAGGGCTGGATGCGACCTCAATCCTCTCGATATTGATCAGGCGGACGAGTGTCTTCGGTTGTTGTCCTATATTTGGGCGGATCAACCGGACCGAATTGCGAAAACCAGATCTGCGATCGATTTTGCAAAAACTCAGCCAGAACGCGTTATAAAGCAGAGTGCGATCAAATGGCTTGCCGGGCGGCTTGCCCAGCAGGGCGAAAACAGGGTTCACGTAGTCTACCATACAATCGCATGGCAGTATTTTACCAAGGCAGACCAAGTTGCAGGTGAGCGCCTCATGCAGGAGGCCGGGCAATTGGCACGTATCGATAGCCCCTTGGCGTGGTTACGGTTGGAGGCGGACGGGGAAACGCCTGGCGCTGCTCTCTCTGTCACACTTTGGCCCGGAGGAGAGACAAAAATGTTAGCCAGAGCTGACTTTCATGGTCGCTGGATTAACTGGCTTATTTAATTTAATCGGTTTAAATTAAATTAAAGGTGTTTTTTTATGAGCGCTATTCTATCTTCTTTTTCCTGCGGATCATAGGAGAGCCCCTCTCCAACACCCCAAACCGGCCCGGGCCAGGCCGGGTCTTTCGCATGGCGCCCAATAATATGAATGTGGAGTTGCGGAACGATGTTCCCCAATGCTCCAATATTTAATTTTTCAGGTTTAAAGCAAGTTTCCAACAGGGTTGAGATCTGACGAATTTCATTGCATAGGGCAGAGTAGTTTGCGGACGGCAAGTGGTGCATTTCACGAACATCATTAATGTGCGGTACAAGAATAAGCCATGGATAGCGGGCATCATTCATCAAATACAGGCCGCAGACCTCCAGCGTTTGGATGTGGGTGGTATCTGCTTGCAATCTTGGGTGCAGTTTAAACATGGTCTCTCCAGCACGCGCATTTTACCGTGCCCGTTTGCATTTCCTGATGAACAGGTTATCTTACAAAAAAAATTAAAAAGACAGGCGAAAATAAGACGGCCAGAAAAACCAATCAACAGCCGACCCATTTCTTAGATAGACCGGAGAATAATAAAAATGAGCGCAAAGCCAGCTGCACATAATAAGCTTTTTAACGATATGGATGAAGCGGAGGGCTTTGTCTCTTATCCCGAGCGGATCAGAAAAATTGCCAACGCCTTCCCGGATCGGATTGCGCTTAAGACAGATGGTGTGTCCCGGACATGGGCAGAGTTGATGCCGCGGATCAACCAGATATCAAATTTGTTGAAAGAGCGTGGTTACCAGCAGGGGGACAAGGTTGCTGTGCTAGCCAAAAGCAGCACGGAATATGTCGAAGTCTTTTTAGGAACTTTGCAGGCAGGAATGTGTTTGGTCCCGCTTTCCGGAATGGCATCCTCAGTGCAGTTGGAGGGAATGATCCGCGATTGCGGGGCAAAAATGATCTTTATCTCCGAAGGCACTAAAAGCCTTTTGGAGCCGGTTCTGACAAATCTGGATCATCTTAAAAAAGCTGATCGCATCGCGTTTGATTTCGAAAGCCCGGACTGGACATCGTATGAGTCTCTTCTGGAAGGCGTCTCGACAGCAGAGCATATTCAGGAAATTTCACCTCAGGACCCGTTCAACCTTATATACAGTTCGGGCACAACGGGGGTGCCTAAGGGAATTGAACAAAGCCATTATATGCGCAACCAGCATACCGTACGCTTTGAAGCGCTGGGGGTGGGCAGTGAAACGGTCACACTCTCCTCAACGGCGCTTTACTCCAATACGACTTTGGTTGTCTTTCTTCCAACATTGGCATTGGGTGGCAAGGTGATCTTGATGTCCAAGTTCAATGCAGAAGAGTTCCTACAATTGGCAGAGGCGGAAAAAGTAACGCATACCATGCTTGTGCCGGTTCAATATCAACGAATTCTGGCGCGTGAAGACTTCGATAACTACGATCTTAGCCATTTTCAGGTTAAATTTTCTACATCCGCGCCGCTCCGCGAAAATGTGAAAGCTGACGCGCTTAAACGGTGGCCAGGAAAACTGATTGAAATATATGGTCTGACCGAAGGCGGCATCGGCACCGTGCTTTCGGCCACAGAATTCCCGGATAAGCTGGCCTCGGTTGGAAAGCCGGGAGAAGGGGTGGATCTTCGCATTATTAATGAAGAGGGGGTAGAAGTACCCGTCGGGGATATTGGTGAAATTGTCGGGCGATCCGATGCGATGATGACCGGTTATTATAACCGTCCGGATCTGACAGAGGCTATGCTTTGGACATCACCGGAAGGCGATGTTTTCTTTAAAAGTGGTGATATGGGACGGTTTGATAGCGATGGGTTCCTGTTCCTGCTGGACCGGAAAAAGGACATGATCATCTCTGGCGGCTTTAATATATATGCGGCAGATATCGAGGCGGAGTTAATTGGTCATCCCGATGTTGCTGATGTCGCCGTTATTGGTATTCCCAGTGAAGAATGGGGGGAGACGCCCTTGGCTTTGGTCGTCCCTAAAGAGGGTTCGGCGGCAAACGAGAAGGAGATTAGGGAGTGGGTCAATTCTCGTTTAGGTAAAACACAGAGAATACAAGGGGTTGCCTTTCGGAACGACTTGCCCAGAAGCACAATCGGTAAGGTCCTGAAAAGAGAGTTACGCGACGAATATAAGGACTTTATTTAGATCTAAAGACGTGTAAATTAGATTTACACATGGTTAACATATTTCTGTCAAACTTTGGCAATGAAAGCTGTAACCACTTTGAGTCAGGAGCTTTTTAGCTGATTTGGGGCAAGAAGGCTAAGGTTGAAGTATGAGTGCTGAGCAAAGCAGTGCGACAGAGGGGATTGACGGCAAATTACCTTTTTCTAAGAAGCTTAAGCTTTGGTGGGAAGGGTATGAGCTCAAACCTGTCGTAAAAACGATCGAAGTTGAAGATGAGGCGCCTCCCGAGAACGAAGGGCCTCCGACGGTAAAAGGCTGGGCAGTCAGCCGGCAACGGTCTGTTGTCACTCTTTTCGGAGATGGCATGACGCGGTGCATTCCTGATGCTGTGAAGACACGATTGACAACACCCATGGGACTGAACAAAACCATGAGCGTTGCTGAAATCGGGTCTGGTCTTGGTGGTTTTTCTCATTGGGTCGTCGATCAGCACGAAGCATATGTGGATGCTTACGAGTCAGATCCTGAGCTATACGAAGCCTCACGTGAAATGACGAAAATGGCGGGTCTAACGCGCTATATCAAATATATCCACTGTGACTTCGAGGATTTTCAGCCCAAATTGAAGTCTGCCAATGTCGCATATTCTTCTGAGGCGCTGTTTTGTGTGAAGAATAAACAGGACTGCTTTAATCAAATCCATGCAATGATGAAACCGGAAGGTCAGTTTATGATGTCCGATTACATGCTGGATGGGGCATCTTTGGATGATCCTGCGTTAAAAGAATGGATGGCCAACGAGCCTATTCCACCGCAACTGATTGATGTTCAGCAGATTCGGAAAATGCTGACGACAGCAGGTTTTGAGGTCAGTATTGCTGAAGATACAACGGATGAATACAAGGCAAATGTCTTGAAAGCGTTTTCTGATTACGCCCAACAAACAAGCCGCGGCGCTAAAAGTGGTCATTTACATGACTGGGTGCTGAAGGAAGGGGAGTTGTGGACGTCCAGGGTTAAGGCCATGGAGGCAGGCGTACTCAAGGTTTTCCGCATTTATGCGAGGGTTCCAAGAGAGATTATCTGATCCTTTTATAAAAGCTAAGAAAATCCCTATTTGGTCATTGACAGAGTGTTGGCTGGACAGTATGGTCCGGCCTTCAAATTCAGAATAGTTTTTTTGGGGTCTGTACCATGAAAGTCATTAACTCGCTCAAGTCCGCGAAGAAGCGTCATCGCGATTGCCGCGTTGTCCGCCGCAAAGGACGCGTTTATGTGATTAATAAGACCAATCCACGCTTCAAGGCGCGTCAGGGCTAACTCGTTAGTTTTGGCGGAAATTCATACGAATTTCTGAATGGTGAAAAAAGCCGCGCTGTTTGTCAGTCGCGGTTTTTTTGTGTCTGAATCACGTCTATAGTATCTTCACTGATAAAATGGGAGCAGGTCACATGGTCAAAATGCCGAAACCGGATCCGCAGGTATTGCAGAAACGAGATTACCTTGTCGCAAAACTCCGTGAGATTGTTGGCAATCCCGAAGGCGTTATCGATGAAGAAGCCGGGTTGCGGGCATTTGAATGCGACGGTCTAAGTGCCTATCGTCAGCTTCCGATGATTGCCGTTCTGCCTGAAACCAAAGATGAAATTGCCGAAATTCTGAAATTTTGCGCGGCGGAAAAAGTAAATGTTGTCCCGCGTGGGGCTGGCACCTCTCTTTCTGGAGGCGCGCTGCCTTTGGCCGATGGTGTCCTGTTGGGGCTTGGAAAATTTAACCGCATTGTTGACGTGGATTATGACAACCGTTGTGCGGTGGTTCAGCCGGGTGTGACCAACCTTGCGATTACCGACGCGGTGAAAGCAGATGGGTTCTATTATGCTCCGGATCCGTCAAGTCAGATCGCCTGTACAATTGGCGGTAATATTGCTGAAAATTCTGGTGGGGTGCATTGCCTGAAATACGGGCTCACGACCAATAACGTTCTGGGCGTTGAGATGATTACCATGGATGGGGACATCATTCAATTTGGCGGAAAGCATCTTGACTCAGAAGGGTATGATCTGATGGGGGTCATTACGGGCTCGGAAGGCCTACTGGGTGTTATTACCGAGGTGACCGTCCGTTTGCTTCGCAGTCCCGAAAATATCTCGGCCCAGCTTATTGGTTTTCCATCCAGCGAGCAGGCAGGTGACTGCGTCGGCAAGATTATTGGTGCAGGCATTATTCCAGCCGGCATGGAAATGATGGATCGATATGCAATTCACGCAGCCGAGGAATTTTGCCACGCAGGTTATCCGCTCGATGTTGAAGCATTATTGATTGTGGAGCTGGACGGCCCGCAAGTAGAAATTGACCATCACAATGCTGACATCAACAAAATTGCAAAAGCGTGTGGGGCGACTGTCATAAAACAAAGCCAGTCCGAAGAAGAACGGATGACATTTTGGGCCGGGCGAAAAGCCGCCTTTCCCGCTGTTGGCCGAATTTCGCCAGATTATATGTGCATGGATGGCACAATTCCGCGAGGACAGCTTCCGAAAGTTTTGGCACGAATGAACGAGCTTTCTGAACATTACGGACTGCGGGTTGCAAATGTGTTTCATGCTGGCGACGGAAATCTGCATCCATTGATCCTGTTTGATGCCAATATCCCTGGTGATCTGGAGAAATGTGAAGCGTTTGGCGCAGATATTTTGAAGCTTTGCGTCGAAGTTGGCGGTGTCCTGACCGGAGAACATGGGGTTGGAATTGAAAAGCGCGATCTGATGGGTGAAATGTTCACAGAAGAAGATCTCAAACAGCAGCAGCGTTTGAAATGTGCGTTCGACCCGGATGGGCGGCTTAATCCCGGTAAAGTCTTTCCGATTTTACATCGCTGTGCCGAGCTTGGGAAAATGCATGTTCATAACGGTGAACTTCCGTTTCCCGATTTACCAAGGTTTTGATCCATGGAAAAGATTGACATTACACAGGAAGAGCAGCTTCCAGAGGTTTTAAAGTGGGCGTTGGCCGGCAACAAGTCTTTTGCAGTGCAGGGCAATGGCAGTAAATCAGAATTGGGCCGCCCCCTGCAAACGGATTGCATTCTGAGCATGTCTTCATTGCAGGGCGTCGAAATGCACGAACCTGCTGAATTGGTCATGCAGGCCAAAACGGGAACCCGTCTGTCAGACATTCAGGCAATATTGAAGCAAGCTGGTCAGAAATTGGCGTTTACCCCGCCTGATCTTGGCCCCCTTTTGGGAGCAGAGGCCGGCGCATCAACGATCGGGGGCGTGTTTGGCTGTAACCTATCCGGATCCAGCCGAATAAAAGCAGGGGCTGCCCGTGATCATTTGCTTGGCGTCAAAGGATTTTCTGGGCGCGGCGAAGCGTTTCAGACAGGAAGCCGTGTGATGAAGAATGTGACAGGCTATGATCTTTGTAAGCTTGTTTGTGGTAGCTATGGCACTATTGCCTTGTATACCAGCCTTACTTTTAAGGTCCTGCCGGATGCGGAGAAGAAACGAACCGTTTTGATCTTTGGTTTAACGCCCGACGAGGCTGTCAGGGTGATGAAGGATGCCATGTCATCCGTGCATGATGTTTCTGCGGCGTCTTACTTACCAGAACAGATTGCAGGGACCTGCGATATTTCCCATGTGACGGATGCTCAAAGGTCAGTCACAGCGTTGCTTGTCGAAGGTCCGGCACCCTCTGCAGAATTTAGGTGTACAGCGTTATTGGAAGAATGCGCGAACGGTGCAGAAACCGGTGAATTGCACGGACATAATTCTGAAGTCTTCTGGTCTTTTGTCGGTGACGTGAAGCCTTTCGTTAAAGAACAGAGTCGTTCTGTATGGCGTGTTTCATTGCCACCGGCAAGCGCTCCTCTTTTTGTTCAGCATTTAAGTGAATTCTTGCTGGAGGCCCAATATTATATGGATTGGGCGGGCGGTCTGGTTTGGGTCAGTGTTCCCGCTGATAAAGAACGGGCCGGTGTTGACATTATCCGAAGTTCTTTGCTGGATGGCGGGCATGCCACGCTTGTTCGGGCGGATAAGACATTGAGACAGGATGTCTCGCCGTTTCACCCTCAAAATAAGGTTTTGGCACAAATGTCAGAACGGGTTCGCCGGGGTTTTGACCCCAAAGGGATTTTTAATCCGGGACGGATGTACCCGATCGGAGATGTGACATGAAAACTGACTTCAGTATCGCGCAGCTCGCAGATCCCAAATTTGCAGAATCAAACGATATCCTGCGTAAATGTGTTCATTGCGGTTTCTGCACGGCAACTTGTCCGACCTATACAGAGCTTGGGGATGAGCGGGACAGTCCACGTGGCCGTATTTATATGATCCAGCAAATGCTGGAAAGTGGCGCCCCGGCACAAAAAGAAACCGTCCTGCATGTTGATCGCTGCCTTTCTTGCCTGTCCTGTATGACAACCTGTCCGTCTGGTGTCGATTACATGCATCTTGTGGATCATGCACGCCAGTATATTGACGATACATACGAGCGTCCGGTGTTCGACAGGATGTTGAGAAAAGTTCTGAGCATCATTCTTCCGAGCCCGACCCTCTTTCGTATATCGTTGGTCGGTGCCATGTTGGCCCGTCCTTTTAAAAATCTGTTTAGAGGACGCTTGCGTGCAATGCTGGACATGGCGCCAGCCTCAATTCCCGGACCTTCCGGATTAGATGGAATGGTCCGTCACACACCCAAGCAATCACCCTCGGGTCAGCGTGTCATTCTAATGACCGGTTGCGCGCAGAAGGTTTTATCCCCTGATATCAATGATGCGACGATCCGGCTGCTGACCAGACTGGGTGTTGAGGTGATCATTCCAAAGAAGGCCGGATGTTGTGGCGCTTTACCTCTTCATATGGGTCAGGAAGATCCTGCTCAGACCTATGCCAAAAAGAATATTCTGGCCTGGTATGAGGAAATGGAAAAAGGAACCCTGGATGCCATTTTGATCAATACATCCGGCTGCGGTACAACGGTTAAAGACTATGGTCATCTTTTCCAGCATGATGAAGAAATGGCAGAAAAAGCCCAAGCGGTAGCGGATATTGCGAAGGATATCTCGGAATATCTCGTGACCCTCGACATAGAACCAAGCGTGCCGTTGAGCGGAGTTAAGGTCGCGTATCATTCAGCTTGCTCATTGCAGCATGGGCAACGGGTAATTGACCCACCCAAACAGTTGCTTCAAGCGGCAGGTTTTGACGTTGCGCCAATCCCGGAATCTCACATCTGTTGCGGATCTGCGGGTACCTATAATCTGCTGCAACCAGAGTTATCAAGCCGTTTGAAAGACCGAAAAGTTCGAAATATTGCATCTGTCTCGCCTGATATTGTCGCGGCTGGAAATATCGGGTGTATCGCCCAGATTGGGAGCGGTATGAATATTCCGGTGCTGCACACGGTCCAGCTGCTGGACTGGGCAACGGGTGGGCCGAAGCCGGAGGTCCTTGAAAAACACGCTCACTAAAATGTGGTTGATTTTGGTGAAGTAGGACTGCCCAAAATAGAATACTGCTCTATATTCAAAATATGAACAGGATATTGAAGCTTTTAACAGTGATTTTTGCTGTCTTTTTATTCGGCAGCGTGGCGTCAGCCCGTCAGGATGATGAACGTCTGGATCGCTTGTTTGATGAACTAACGGAAACTAAAGACGCGGTAAAAGCCCAAGCGATCGAGCGTGTGATCTGGAATATCTGGATGCGCTCAGGCAGTGATACAATTGATCTGCTTATGATCCAGGGGCTTAAGGATATGGCGGCTGGCGCCTATCAAAAGGCAAATATGTCTTTTACGATGATCATCGACATGGACCCCGAATTCGCAGAGGCATGGAATAAGCGGGCGACTGTTCGATTTTTGGTCGGTGACCTAAACGGATCTTTGGAAGATGTTGCCCGGGTTCTGGAACTGGAACCCCGTCATTTTGGAGCCTTTGCAGGCCTTGGTCAGATTTTCGAAATAAGGAATGCACCTGAACAGGCACTTTCTGCATTTGAGAAGGCATTGCGGATAAACCCGCATATGCCCTCTATTCGGCGAAAGCTAAAAATTCTGAAACATGAACATGAAGGGCAAAAAATTTAGCCAGTCCTCTGTTTTCTGTTTTTATTTTGCTAAAGGTTTTTCTCCAACCCAGGCAATTCGCAGGATATTTGTTGACCCTGGGGTGCCGAAGGGGACGCCCGCCATAATAACAATACGATCTCCAGGCCGGGCGAACCCTTCCTGAAAACAGGTATTACACGCCCGTTCAACCATATCTGAGAAATTTTTTGCATCACTTGTGTGAACGCAGTGAAGGCCCCACGCGAGAGCGAGCTTGCGTGCCGTTGGTAACGCTGGCGTCAATGCCAGAACAGGGGTGCTGCCCCGTTCGCGTGACGCCCGCAAGGCTGTTGAACCGGATGTTGTATAAGTGACAATGGCCGTGGCGCCGATGGTGCTCGCAACCTGCGAGGCAGCGGCACTGATGGCGTCGGCTGTAGTCGCTTCGAGCGGGCCATGCTTGGCATCCATCATCTTACTATAGTTCGGGTCTTTTTCGGTTTGGACCGCAATGTCACTCATCATGGTGACGGCCTCAATGGGATATTCTCCAGCGGCGCTTTCAGCAGACAACATGACGGCATCAGCTCCATCATAGATCGCATTGGCAACGTCGGTTGCCTCTGCGCGTGTGGGCACGGGAGAGGAGATCATGCTTTCCAGCATTTGAGTAGCGACAACAACCGGTTTGCCAGAATTCTTGGCTGCATTAATGATTTTCTTCTGAACCGCAGGTACTTCAGGCAGGGGAATTTCGACACCCAGATCACCGCGCGCGACCATAACAGCATCTGCCAGCTCAATAATTCCTTCCAGATGTTCAACTGCGGCTGGTTTTTCAATTTTGGCCATGACCGCGGCGCGCCCTGCGACTATTTTCTTGATTTCGGCAATGTCCTCTGGCCGCTGGACAAAACTAAGGGCGATCCAGTCTACACCCAATTCCAGTGCATAATCCAGGTCGCGCCTATCTTTGTCTGTAAGCGGGGACATGTTGACAATGGCGTTTGGAATATTGACGCCCTTACGGTCAGAGAGTTTTCCGCCGATTAAAACCTCGCATTGTGCATGGGTTTCAGATGCTTCAGTAACACCGAGTTTCAATTTGCCATCATCAAGGAGCAGTATGGTTCCTTTTTCGAGCGACGACATGACCCTTTTATGAGGAAGGCAGACCCGTTCAGAATTGCCTGCGGCTTCATCAAGATCGAGGCGAAAGGTTTGCCCTTTTTCGAGAAGGACTTTGCCGTCCTCAAAGGTACCAACCCGGATCTTGGGGCCTTGTAAATCTGCCAAAATGCCAATGGGACGCCCTTCGGTTTGTTCCAGATTTCTAATAATGTCGTAGCGTGATTTGTGATCTTGCGGCTCCCCGTGACTGAAGTTAAGCCGAAAGACGTCTGCCCCTGCTAGGTGAAGAGCTTTGACAGTTTTTTCATCCGAACTGGCGGGGCCAAGGGTGGCAACAATTTTGGTTTTTCTGAGTCTGCGCATGCCAATATTTCTTATGGTTTATAGAATTGTTGGAATAAAGAAATCACACTTACTTAATATGCTGGATATGGTGCTGAAAATGTAAAAACACCAATAGCTTGTTGAAGATAGGACACTAACATCCTCTGTCCCTAGAGAAAAGGTAAATATATTTGTTTTAATTTCGTTTTATTTTCATTTTTGCCAAAACGAAAACAAAAATTGGCGAGATAGCCTCGCTTTTACCAATCTGTTTTTTTTCTTTCTTCAACTTCACCTTCCCCGCTTTTCGTTAAGAAAAATTTAACTGCGTATCTGGCAAAACAAAATCTAAGCAATAAAATCAAGACATCACAGACGGATTCGCATGGGGCACCCAGGATCATTTCAAGTTACTTTTGAACGGGCTATATATTCAGTCGCAGATGGCATTGGCTTTCTGGTGGGAGAAATGCGCGTGAGAGTAGGGCCTATGGCAAAGCGCACTTTCCGTCAGGCGTTCCGGCAGAAAATACGGTTTTCTGGCTTGCATAAATCTGTTTTAAGCGGACATCGGTCCCATAAACCCCGTCAGTTTTCTGCTTTTTCTAAGAAAGAGCCCAACATTTCAGTACGCTTGGTTGATCCCGCCGAGTTGGCGCCCAAAAAGTATAATTATGCATGGGCAGTGGCCCGCATGGATGAGCTTTCCCAAACGGGAATGTCTGATCCAGTTGCTTATTTTAACAATGAAATGGCGGACTGGTGGTTAGCGCCAGATGGTATGATGGAAGACGAGGCGGATTTTGCCGGGATCGCGCGTGCAATCGAGGAACGCTGGGATCAGGATTAATGCCTGATTGCGGCCTGCACAAATCAATTTCTTTTCTTTGAGTACAGAATATGGGATATGATGGTTTTTTAAATTAATCGCCATATACTCAATCTATGTCTGACCCGTTTTCTACCACTCATGAAGAGAGTTCATCTCCGATATTGTTGATTGCTGACCATGCAAGCCGGCACATCCCTGAGGCCTATAATCTATTGGGCATTGAGGACCCCGCGTTGCTTCGGCGGCATGTCGCCTGGGATATCGGAATTGAGGATGTCACCCGACGAATGAGCGATAAACTTGAGGCGTCAGCGATTTATTCCGGCTTTTCCCGCCTTTTGATAGATCCCAATCGCTATCCAGATGATCCTGCGAGTATGCCCGTTGAGAGTGATGGGGTGCGGGTTCCGGCGAATGTAGGTCTGACAGCAGTTCAAAAGGCGGAAAGGGTGGCAGGCTACTTTGAACCCTATCACAATAAACTCCGTCAAATGCTGGATCGGAAAGTCGCGGATCACAAGCAGCCGATCGTTTTATCCATGCATTCCTTTACACCGGTCATGAACGATTTTGAAAGACCATGGCATGTGGGGATTTTATGGGATCAGGATGAGCGGCTGGCGCGGCCCTTGCTGGAAATTTTCCGTAAAAACCCGACATTGGTGGTTGGGGACAATGAACCTTATTCAGCGAAGCAGCCGTTCGGCTATACAATGAATGAGCATGGTACCAAGCGGGACATTCCCCATGTTGTAATTGAGATCCGGCAGGATTTAATTGATACGCATCATGGCGCGGAACAATGGTCCAGCCTTATGGTTGATGCTGTCCTCCAGTTGCAAAAAAGGCTTGCGGTTTCCTGACAGGAAACAGCGTCAGATAAGAGGTTTTAATGACAGTGAAAGAGCCCGGCTTCACCATCGGTATCGAAGAAGAATATTTGCTTGTTGATCCTGAAACCCGGGATCTGGCGATCGATCCGCCAGCAGAAATTCTGGTTGAGTGTCAAAAGCGGTTGCCTGATCATCAGGTGACGCCAGAATTCTTGCGTTCTCAGTTGGAGATCGGAACACGGGTATGTTCCAATATCACAGAAGCCCGTGACGCGTTGGGAGAGCTGAGATCAACCGTTTCAAAAGTGGTGGAAAGCTATGACTTAAAGCTTATGGCGGCGTCTACCCATCCTTTCGCGGATTGGCATTTGCTGAAACATACGGCGAAAGAGCGGTATGACGTAATTGCACAAGATTTGCAGGCGGTTGTCAGACGCCTGATGATTTGTGGGATGCATGTACATTGTGGTATTGAGGATCAGGAACTGCGGATCGATTTGATGAACCAAGTTTCTTATTTTCTGCCTCACTTGCTTGCGCTCAGCACCTCTTCGCCTTTTTGGCGAGGGGAAGTGAGCGGTCTAAAATCCTACCGGCTTAGTGTCTTCGACAGCCTTCCGCGAACAGGTGTTCCGGATCGGTTTGATAGTTACGGTGAATTTGAACGGCTTGTCAGCACCATGGTTGAAGCTGGTTCTATTGAAGATGGGTCTAAGATCTGGTGGGATTTGCGGCCGTCGTCCAAATTCCCAACTTTGGAAATGCGCATGACCGATGTCTGTTCATTGGTCGAGGACACGCTTTGCATCGCGGCTTTGTATTCTTCCTTGTTGCGTATGCTCTATCGGCTACGCCGGAAAAATCAGCGCTGGCGTATCTATCCTGCGACGTTGGTTGCAGAAAATCGTTGGTTGGCCCAGCGATTTGGCGTGGAGGGCAGTCTGATTGATCTGGGGATACCGGGGCAGGTAAAAACCAGTGAACTGATCGAAGAAATTATCGAGTTGGTTCGTGAAGACGCCGAAGCACTTGGTTGTTTGAACGAAGTTCTGCACGCTCGAACGATCCTGTCGCGGGGAACGTCTGCGGAACGCCAATTGGCGACGTATCATCAAGCGCGTAAAGATGGTATGGAAAACCGAAAAGCGTTAAATGCTGTTGTGGATCAGGTCTTGCAAGAGACGACAACAGGCCTAAACTGAGAGCAACTTTTTTAGAGTCCGGGAAAATAAAATGACAGATGAAACAACATTGAAATTGGAAGCAGCCGCTTTTCGCCGCTTGCGCGAGCATTTACAGACTCGGACGGACGTTCAGAATATCGATTTGATGAACCTTGCCGGATTTTGCCGTAATTGTTTGTCAAACTGGTATCAGGAAGCGGCCGAAGAAGCTGGTCTGGAAATGGACAAGGCTCAAGCCCGTGAAATCGTGTACGGCATGCCCTATGAAGAATGGAAGTCCAAGCATCAGAGTGAAGCAACTGATGAACAGAAAGAAAAATTCAAAACTAGCCATCCTGGTCACTAAGATCAGGTTGGTATCTTATCCAAATATACTGAAAGTAAAGAGGTAAAGTATGGCTGACGTTGGCGGCGTAGCAGCGGATCATTTGCGATCCTATATTGAGCGGATCGAACGACTGGAAGAAGAGAAAAAAGCACTCGCAGATGACATAAAGGAAATTTTTGCTGAAGCAAAAGGAACCGGGTTTGATGTAAAGGCCATGCGGGCAATTCTTCGGCTGCGTAAAATGGATAAAGCTGATTATCAAGAACAGGAATATATGATTGACCTGTATAAGCACGCTTTGGGTATGCTGGAAGTGCCTCCTTCTGAAGCTCCTGAAGAGGAAGATGATATCCCACCTGAAGGCGATGCCTTTTAAGATTACGTGATGCGCGATTGAGGTGCTGACGTGAACAATCATCCGGGAAAAATACTGGCTTTTTTCGGATGCTGTTTACCAGCACCTCTTTTGCTTGATACACCTACACAGACGTTACGCCCTCACGAAGCTTTGGCGCAAAAGCGAGACAGCAAACGATTGAAATCGAATGTAATTGGGCAGTGGCCAGAACAACACTATTCCGGTTGAGCCCAAGACAGGCATTGCCTTTATCGCTCAATTTTCCGTTTTGATAAAACCCTTTTCATCCCTCCTAATTTTAGTCGCAAGAGACCATAAGGGTTCTCTGGAATAGTATATTTCCATTTCTCTTTTGCCGGCAAAATGCTAACTCAGGACATGAATTAATCAGGGATGAGAATCCTGGCTGTCTTGAGGAAAGAAAATGACAAGAAGTGTGACATCAGTGGCCGTATTGGGCGGCGGAACCATGGGCCTTGGAATCGCTGCAGCGTCTGCAGATGCGGGTGCAGACGTGCTCTTGCTTGACGTAACGAGAGAAGCGGCGGAAGCATCATTGGAAAGAATGAAGAGCATTCGCCCTCCGGCGTTTGAAAATCCTGCGTCTGCAGAAAAAATCAGCCTCGGCAGTTTTGAAGATGATCTTGAAAAAATCGCAAACTATGACTGGATTTGTGAAGCAATCATCGAGGATCTAGAAACCAAGCGCAGCCTCTTTGAAAAGCTGGAGCCACTACGAAAAGAGGGGTCCGTTGTTTCGACAAATACTTCCGGTATTCCGCTTAAAGACATTGCCGCAGGCATGCCTGAACGCCTTCGCCAAGACATTGTCGTCACTCATTTTTTCAATCCAGTGAAAATTATGCGGCTAATGGAATTGATTCCGGGTGAAGACACCACCGCTGATGTGACAGATGCCCTTGCGGATTTCTGTGCCAACAAACTGGGCAAAGGCGTTGTGTATGCCAAAGACACCGTAAATTTTATCGGGAACCGAATTGGCTGTTTCTTCATGCTTTCAGGGCTGCATAAGGCGCAAGCGGCTTTAAAGGCGGGTATGCCCATGGAAAAGGTGGACGCTCTATTATCAAAACCTGTAGGCCTTCCTCCTACCGGTCTGTATGGCCTGATCGATTTGATTGGTCTGGATATTATGGATCTTGTCGGTAAAAATTTGCAGGTAAATCTTCCAGCAGAAGATGTGGGCCGGTCCTTTACGTCTTTTCCGGGCGCTGAACAGGCGATGTTGGAACGGGGTCAATTGGGCCGCAAAGCCAAAGGCGGTTTTTATCGTCTGAATGTGGCTGAGGATGGAACAAAAACCAAAGAAATTTTTGATCTGACGGATCAGGCATGGCGGGCTGCAGATAAGATTGAACTGTCGCCGGCTCATGCTGCCACAGAAACAGTTTTCTTTGGCGACGATGCGGAAAGCAAGCTTGTCTGGGATATTATGGGGGGCACGCTTCTTTATGCTGCTGATCTTGTTCCGGAAATCGCTGATGATGTTGTTAATATTGACCGTGCCATGCGTTGGGGTTTCGGTTGGGCAAAAGGACCTTTTGAATTGCTAGACCAGCTAGGACCAAAGAAGGTGATTGCCAAACTGGAAGCAGAGGGGCAGTCGTTGCCTGCAATGCTGGCAGTTCTGAAAAAGGCAGGTTCCGAGAGCTTCTACCGCAAGGATGGACAGGAATATCTGTCCCTGGATGGTCAATGGGTTGCCGTTCCTGCCGAATAACGCTTGAAACTCAAAAAACACGTATTAAGTGCAAAAGGTCGCCCCAAAACTTAGGGGCGGCCTTTTTTGATAAATGGAACATGACGCATTTTTCTCAAGAAACAGCGGGGTTCGCTGCCCTTACAATCGTCGAATTTCTGATACAGGAATGTGTTCGAAAGGGGTACTTATCCGAAAAGGATGTTACGCGACTGCTGAGTAGCGCCGCCTGCAGGCATGAAGGACTGGCAGAAGGCGATTTGGAAAAGGTTGAAATGAATATGGATGCTGCGCGTCTTATTCGGACCCTGATGGTCGGTTTGAAACCGCTATACGCCGCTTCTGAAACTTCGAAAAACGACGATGCGAGAAGTTCATCGGCGCCAGGCCCATAAAGTTTCAAAGTATCGGAAGGGCGCGAACGCCCTTCCCAATGTGATCCTTATTCCGCTGCTGTTGCCTGCGGTGCCGGGTTTTTCAACTGGCTCAGTAGGTTGCTTGTTTCAGCGTAATAAGTTTTTACAGCCGCTTCTTTAACATGTCCATATCCTCGGACTTGCATGGGGAGGGCTGCTATTTCGGTGGCAAGTGCATGATTGGCCGTGTTCAGGTTTTCGATCAATTCCAAGATTGTTGCTTCGAAATCGACGATCAGCTGGCGTTCCATCTTGCGTTCCTGCGTTTTGCCGAACGGATCCAAGGCTGTTCCGCGCAGACCTTTAAACTTGGCAATGAAACGGAACAGTTTTGCTGTTGCCGGGCCAAATTCCTGCTTGCGTAACTGACCTGTCTCAGGATCTTTTTTCGCAAATAGAGGAGGGGCAAGATGGTATTTTACTTTGTAGTCACCGTCCATCATGCGATCGACCTTTTCAAGGAAGCCGGTTTGTGTGTGCAGGCGGGCAACCTCATACTCATCTTTGTAGGCCATAAACTTAAAGAACGACCGGGCGGTTGCTTCCGTCAATTGACTGCTGTTACCAATGACAGCCTGTTCGGTTTTTTGAACAATCCGAACCAACTGATTAAACCGGTCAGCATAGGCTGCATTTTGATAATCAGTCAGGAAGGCAATCCGGCGCTGGATAATGTCTTCAATATCTGTTGCGGGCTCTTCCGTAGTTTCTGGACCAGTAATTTTCTGAACTTCTTTCAGTACGAGGTCCGGGTTATGGGCCATGGCACGACCCCATGAGAACGCTTTCTTATTTGCTTCGATAGCAACGCCGTTTAGTTCGATAGCTTTGAGAAGAGAGTCCAGCTCTAAAGGAACGAACCCTTTTTGCCAGGCATATCCCAACATAAAGAGATTAGTGGCGATGGCGTCTCCCATCAGGGTCGTTGCAATCTCGCTTGCTTCGATCAGATGGCAGGCCTCTTTTCCGACAGCTTCCTGAATATGATCCAGAGTATCCTGTACAGGGAAGGGGGCGTCTGGATTTAAGGTAAAGTCCATTGTTGGAGCCGGATGAGAGTTTACCACCGCATGGGCAATGCCTTTATCCAGTTTTGCAAGCGAGTCGTAAGAGCCTGCGACAACCATGTCACAACCAATCAATAGATCTGCACGACCAGCAGGAATACGAACAGAGTTTATCTGCTCAGGTGTTTTGGCGATATGAATATGGCTTGTAACTGCCCCGCCTTTTTGCGCGAGACCTGCCTGATCCAGAACTGTTACACCTTTGCTTTCCAGATGGGCGGCCATCCCCAAAAGTGCCCCGATGGTGACAACACCGGTTCCGCCGATCCCCGTGATCAGAATACGGTAAGGTTGATCCACGCCTTTTAAAGTTGGCATCGGAACATCCTGTGCAGGATCGCTTAAGGCACTTTTTTCGGGTTTGCGCAGTTGTCCGCCTTCGATGGTTATGAAACTGGGGCAGAAGCCTTTGACGCAAGAAAAGTCTTTGTTACAGGACGACTGGTTGATTGTTCTTTTGCGGCCAAATTCTGTTTCCAGCGGCTCGACGGAAATACAGTTGGATTTAACGGAACAATCACCACAGCCTTCGCAAACCAGATCATTAATCATGACCCGTTTGGCCGGGTCCGGGAAGGTCCCGCGTTTACGGCGGCGGCGCTTCTCAGCAGCACAGGTCTGATCATAAAGAAGAATGGTGACGCCTTCGACTTCGCGCAATGATTTTTGCACGGCGTCCAGATCGTCCCGGTGGTGAAAGGTTGTTCCTTTTGGCCAGTTGATGCTGGACGGATATTTGTCCGGCTCGTCTGAGACAATCCGGATGGTTTTGACACCTTCACCGGCAACCTGCTGCGCAATCTGCCAAGGCGTAAGTTGATCTTCCAAAGGTTGCCCACCGGTCATGGCGACTGCATCATTATAGAGAATCTTATAGGTTATATTTGCTTTGGCTGAAATTGCCTGCCGGATGGCAAGCAAACCAGAATGATGGTAGGTACCATCGCCCAGATTTGCGAAAATGTGTTTTTCGTCAGTAAAATGCTGTTGCCCGACCCAAGGAACACCTTCACCGCCCATTTGCGTAAATTCGTTTGTATTGCGGTTCATCCAGGTCACCATGTAATGGCACCCGATGCCCGCAACGGCCCGACTACCGTCAGGAACAACAGTTGAAGTATTATGCGGACAGCCTGAGCAATAGAACGGGGTCCGCGAGATTTTCGCTGGCGACTGGTTAAGTTGCTGTTCCTTTTGGTCAAGGAAGGCGAGGCGCTTTTCGACTGATTCAGATGTATAAAAACGACGGATGCGGGCGGCAATTACCCGTGCGACCGTCGCCGGTGTTAATTCACCGGCAGAAGGAAGGATATGTTTTCCAGCGTCGTCAAATTCACCGATAATTCGGGGCCGAATGCCAGTATCCCAGTTATATAACTGTTCCTTCATCTGGTTTTCGATGAGGGCTCTTTTTTCTTCAACCACAAGAACCTCTTCGAGGCCTTCGGCAAACTGACGAACGCCCTGTGGATCCAGAGGCCAGGGCATGCCGACCTTGTAAACGGTCAGGCCGATTTCTGCGGCCAGATCGTCATCAATGCCCAGATCCTTTAACGCCTGCCGGACATCCAGATAGGCTTTGCCGGTACTGACGATACCGAACCGCCGTTTAGGGGAGTCCATAACGACCTTGTCCAGATGGTTCAAACGGGCAAATTCACGAGCGGCATAAATTTTATGTTCGTTGAGGCGCACTTCTTGGTCAAATCGATTGTCACCACCGCGAATGTTTAAGCCACCGGGCGGCAGCTCAATGTCCGGGCGTTTTATCTGAACACGATCCGGGTCGACATATACCGAGGCGCCCCCTTCGATGGTTTCCGACACGCATTTAAAGCCAACCCACAGGCCAGAATATCGGGACATTTCGATGCCGATAAGGCCATAATCCAAGACTTCCTGCACATTGGACGGATTAAGCACCGGCATCATCCAGCCGATGAAGCCATGTTCACTTTGGTGGGCAACGGTGGAGGAGACGATTCCATGGTCGTCGCCTGCAAGAGCCAGAACACCCCCAAGCTTGGACGTTCCGTTTGAATTTGCGTGGCGGAACACATCGCCAGTCCGATCAACGCCAGGGCCTTTACCGTACCAGAGGCCGAAAACGCCGTCATAATGGGCGCCTTTATACATGTTGAGTTGTTGGCTCCCCCACACGGCGGTAGCGGCGAGGTCCTCGTTTACACCTGGCTCAAAATGAATGTGGTTTTTCTTGAGTAGCGGATTGATGGCCCAGAGAGCCTGATCATATCCGCCCAACGGAGAGCCGCGATATCCTGAGATGAACCCGGCAGTATTTAAGCCAGCGGCTCGGTCTCGCGCTCGTTGCATAAGTGGCAGCCGCACGAGCGCTTGAATACCGGTCAAAAATATCCGGCCCTTTTCGAGCTCGTATTTGTCGTTGAGTGTAACATCTGCTAGTTGCATTTTCGGCTCCCATACACACAAATTTACTTTTTATAATATATAAAAAATAACAGCATAATCAAAAAAGGTCAATAGTGCTGACATTTAGAAAGAATATTACCCGCCATATTTTTTTTGACATTTGTGAGCGATAAACAGTTTATGGGGATCAGATATCTACGCTACACTCTGTTGGTTGGTTGCTAGGGAACTCAAAAAGAATGACAATATTGGTGACGGGTGCGGCAGGTTTCATTGGAATGCATGTTTCCAAAGTCCTTTTGGAAGCGGGTGAAACCGTTGTCGGTATTGATAATCTGAACGACTATTATGATGTTAATCTTAAAAAGGCCCGGTTGAAAGAATTAGCAGGCTTTGAGAAATTTATATTTCATAAACAGGATATCGCAAAAGCGGATGAGTTAAAACAATGCTTATCAAATTATCCAGTGAGGTCTGTTGTTCATTTGGCGGCACAGGCCGGGGTTCGCTACAGCCTTTCTCATCCCTTTGAATATGCAGAATCAAATTTAGTCGGGTTTTTGTCGATTCTTGAATATTGCCGGAGCCTGGAGACGCTGGATCATCTGGTTTATGCAAGTTCCAGTTCAGTTTACGGGGGTAATAAAGAGCTACCCTATTCGGTGGATCAGTCCGTCGACAAGCCGGTATCCTTGTACGCGGCAACAAAGAAATCCAATGAACTGATGGCCCATTGTTATAGTCATTTATATCGATTGCCGACCACGGGGCTTAGATTTTTTACGGTGTATGGACCTTGGGGCCGGCCGGATATGGCATATTGGCTTTTTTCGGATGCGATGCTGAAGGGCCGTAAGATCAAAATCTTTAACAATGGCGATATGCGGCGCGATTTCACCTATATCGATGATATCGTCAATGGTATCATCAAGGTCTTGAGAAAAGCACCCGCCGATGGTGGTTCCGATTCCCCCCCCTATACGGTTTACAATATTGGTAATCACCGGTCTGAACCTCTGATGAAACTGGTTTCTACACTGGAAGAAGCATGGGGTATTAAGGCTGAAACAGAGTTTTTACCGATGCAAAAAGGGGACGTAAAAGAAACCTACGCTGATATTGATAGTCTACAGAATGATGTGGGTTATCATCCGTCAACCAAACTGGAGGATGGCATTCCGAAATTCGTTGACTGGTATAAAAAATATATAAAGGAAGAATAAGTTTATGTCGGACGGTTTTGACATATCGCAAATCCAATCGATCATCGATACAGGCATTCCGCAATGCGGAGATATCGGGGTTAAGGTTGCGCAGTTAAGTGATAGTGGTGTCGTGATGATGCTCCCCTATGATGCCCGCTTTGCCGGAAATCCGGTGAACGGTATCCTGCATGGCGGCATAATGACGACTCTGATCGATTCAGCTTCAGGAATGTGCATTTATGTAAAACTCAAAAAATACATTCCGATTGCAACACTTGACTTGCGGATTGATTATCTGAAACCAGCCACGCCTGGAGAGGACCTATACGCACACGCCTATTGCTACAGGATGACGAAGCAAATTGCCTTTGTTCGGTCAGTTGCCTATCACAGTGATCCAGACGATCCTGTTGCGAATAGTGTGAGTACGTTTATGCTGCGATCAACGCCGACGAAATCGCTTGATGTTGCGTCCAAGGAAATGGAGGCAAAAAATGGCTGATTTAACGTCTGAAGAATTCTTGAAAATCATCCAACAAGCCAAGCAGGAACGCGATTGGGCCTTGATGTCCAATGTCATTCCCTATTTTACCTATTTAGGGCTGGAGGTTGAAGAAACGGATGATGAGATCATTTGTGTTCTTCCCAAAAATAAGCGGTTTATCGGGAACCCGGTTCTTCCGGCATTGCACGGTGGTATTGTTGGTGCTTTTCTGGAAAGTACCGCACTTGTACATATGCTGGCGACACAGGATGATGTGACACAGGTTCCGAAGATCATTAACCTGACTGTCGAATATTTAAGATCCGCAAAACTGGAAGTTTCTTATGCGGCGGCAGTTATTACAAAGCCGGGACGCAGGATTGCTAACATGCGCGTGCGGGCCTGGCAAAGCGATCGCAGCAAACCGATTGCGACGGCAAGCGCAAATTTCCTTGTAAGCTAGCGCACCCACACTATTTAAAAACTATAATCATTCTAATTTGGAGCTCTTTACCGATGTCCGACAATGTTCTCTCAGACCTACCGGAATGGGATTTGACAGATCTGTATCCTTCGCGGAAATCCCCTGAACTGGAGGAGGATATTCAGAATTCCAAGGAAACAGCGAAACAGTTTTCCGCAACATATAAAGGCAAACTGAACGATCTTGATGGCAAAGGGCTTGCGTCAGCAATCGGCGAGTATGAAAACCTGCAGGAAGTATTAGGGCGGGTGATGTCCTATGCCTATCTGGTATATGCAGGGGATATGTCTGATCCGGATATTGGTAAATTCTTTCAGACCATGCAGGAGCGGGTAAATGGTATCTCGACGGATCTTCTGTTTTTCACGCTGGAGCTGAACCGGATTGAGGAAAGCAGGCTTCAGGGTCTGTACGAGGTAGAGGCCCTAAAGAAATATGAACCTTGGCTGTCTAATGTTCGGGCCATGAAGCCTTATCAACTCGATGATGCGCTGGAAACAATGCTTCATGAAAAAGACATCGCAGGAAGAAGTGCCTGGGTTCGTCTGTTTGATGAAACCATGGCTGGCTTGAAGTTTGATTTGAACGGTGAAGAAATGGCATCGCAGCAGATCTTACACTTATTGTCGAGTGCGGATGGGGCAACCCGAAAATCGGCTGCGAAAAGTCTGGGGAAAGTTTTTGGTGCCAATATCCGCCTTTTTGCGTTGATAACAAATACACTGGCGAAGGACAAAGCGATCGAGGATGAATGGCGTAAGACCGCTTCTCCCATGACGCTGCGGCACCTGTCAAATCAGGTGGAGGATAATGTTGTAGAGGCATTGTCTACAGCCGTTCAAGAGGCTTATCCGCGGTTATCCCACCGTTACTATGCGTTGAAAGCAAAATGGATGGGACAGGAGAAGCTGGACTATTGGGATCGCAATGCTCCTCTGCCAGAGGATGATGATCGCGTTATCCCTTGGGACGAGGCGCGGGACACCGTTCTGCAAGCCTACGGTCAGTTTTCGCCTGAGCTTGCGGCGCTGGGGAAAGAGTTTTTTGACAAGCCTTGGATCGACGCGTCTGTTCGTCCCGGAAAGTCACCGGGCGCCTTCGCTCATCCGACAGTGCCAAGTGCACATCCTTACCTTTTGGTGAATTATCAGGGAAAAATCCGGGACGTGATGACATTGGCCCATGAGCTTGGGCATGGCGTGCATCAGGTTCTAGCCGGTCCGCAAGGGGCACTTTTATCGGATACACCGTTAACGCTGGCAGAAACAGCCAGTGTTTTCGGCGAGCAGTTGACCTTCCGTGCTTTATTGGAGAAAACCAAAGATCCAGCCAAGCGCCGCGTGATGCTTGCGGGCAAAGTTGAGGATATGATCAATACCGTTGTCCGCCAAATTGCCTTTTACGAGTTCGAGGTCCGGTTGCATTCAGCCCGCCGCGAAGAAGAATTGTCACCGGATCAGATCGGGAAGATCTGGATGGATGTTCAAAAGGAAAGCCTTGGACCGGCCATTCGTTTGCATGATGAATATCAGTATTTTTGGACATATATACCGCACTTTATTCATTCTCCTTTTTACGTCTATGCCTATGCTTTCGGCGATTGTCTGGTAAACGCTTTGTATGCAGTATATCAGGATGCAGAAGAGGGATTTCAGACAAAATACTTTGATATGCTGAAGGCTGGTGGGACGCTCCGCCACAAAGAACTGTTGGCGCCTTTTAACCTGGATGCATCGGATCCAGCGTTTTGGCAAAAAGGTTTGGGGGTTATTGAAGGCTTTATTGATGAATTAGAAAATCTCTAGGAAAACCTTGGGGATTTTCTAAATAATGCCAAGTCAAGAATTTGATATCGTCGAAGAATTTGCGTGTAATTTGTGAAATGTGACGACAATTTGTTGCCGAAGATGATGGTTTTGCTATATTGCACCGCAACGCGAAAAAGTAATTATCTGTATGGAGGGATAAAATGTACGAACCAGGAAGTATGAATATTGAGGCTCAAAAAGCTTCTTATGCTGGTTTTGTAAAGTTGTTTACATGGGTCACGGGGCTTTTGATCGTCTTGTTGGTTATTATGGCCGCGACCCTATTGTAAAGCAGATACCGCTTTGTTTTTGAAGCGGTTTTACCGAGAGACGTTTGCGGGGGCGTCGAACAAACCCACTTTAATAATCATAAATCTAGATAAGGATCGATTATGAAAATCGCTATCCCGAAGGAGCGGCGAGAGCACGAAAAACGTGTTGCAGCCTCTCCCGAAACTGTCAAAAAGTTTGTGGGTCTGGGAGTTGAAGTCATTGTAGAAACGGGTGCTGGTCTAACCAGTTCCTTTTCTGATCAGGAATATAAAGATGCCGGCGCATCTATTGCCGGGGACGCTGCTGCGGCCCTAAAAGATGCCGATGTCGTCCTGAAGGTTCAACGCCCCTTGACCAAAGCAGAAGGCGGACCAGACGAAGTATCCATGATGAAAAAGGGGGCCACCCTCCTTGCAATCCTGGCACCACTTCAGAATAAAGATCAAGTTCAGGCTTATGCTGACGCTGGTATCGAAGCCCATGCAATGGAGCTGGTTCCGCGTATCAGCCGTGCTCAGTCAATGGACGTGTTGTCATCCCAATCAAATCTGGCCGGTTATAAAGCTGTTCTGGATGCGGCATCAGTCTACGGTAAGGGAATGCCAATGATGATGACTGCAGCCGGCACAGTTGCGCCAGCCAAAGCCTTTATCATGGGTGTTGGTGTTGCCGGTCTTCAGGCCATTGCGACCGCACGCCGGTTGGGTGCCATTGTGACAGCAACTGACGTTCGTGCTGCAACGAAGGAACAGGTCGAAAGCCTCGGTGCCAAATTCATCATGGTTGAAAGTGATGAGTCTGGTGACGGTGAGGGCGGTTATGCCAAGGAAATGTCTGAAGAATACAAAAAGAAACAGGCTGAACTTGTTTTTGATCATGTCAAAAAGCAGGATATTGTCATAACAACAGCCCTGATTCCGGGCCGCGAAGCACCAATTCTTATTTCTGATGAGATGCTTGCTGTCATGAAGCCGGGATCAGTGATTGTTGATCTGGCGGTTGAAGCTGGCGGCAATGTGACGCAGTCCCAGCCGGGTGAAATTGTCGAAACGGAAAATGGCGTTCTGATTGTTGGGCATTATAACGTGCCGAGCCGTCTTGCCAGTGACGCTTCTGCATTATTCTCCAAGAACCTGCTGAACTTCCTGCAACCCATGATCAATAAAGAGAACGGTTCTCTTGCGATGGATTGGGAAGATGAAATCATTCTGGGGACTGGCCTTACCAAAGACGGTAAGATCGTTCACCCACTTCTGACAGAAGGAGGAAACTAATCATGGATATGGTCGATCCTACTGTTTTCCGGCTGGCAATTTTTGTCTTGGCGATTTTCGTCGGATATTATGTGGTCTGGAGCGTAACACCAGCATTGCACACACCGCTTATGGCGGTTACCAATGCGATCTCCTCTGTTATCATCGTCGGTGCGCTTATCGCCGCCGGTCCTGCAGAGGTAAATCTTGCCAAAATCTTTGGTTTCATTGCCATCGTTCTGGCGTCCGTCAATATATTTGGTGGCTTTCTGGTAACCCAGAGAATGCTCTCCATGTACAAGAAAAAACAGAAATAGGGGGATAGCCAGTGTCTGCTAATTTTACGGCGCTTGCCTATCTGGTATCCGCCATTCTCTTCATTCTGGCCCTTAGGGGCCTGTCTTCTCCGGAAAGCTCGCGTCGCGGTAACGTGATGGGTATGCTTGGCATGGGTATCGCAATGGTTGTCACCATTCTGGATCCAAGCGTCCTTTCGTATGAATGGATCATCGGCGGCATCGTTGTTGGCGGTGCAATCGGTGCTGTTATCGCGCAGCGGATTGCCATGACGGCTATGCCGCAGCTTGTGGCTGCTTTCCACTCCTTGGTTGGTTTGGCTGCCGTTCTGGTTGCCGCTGCCGCGTTTTATAATCCAGAAGCCTATGGCATTATTGGTGAAAGTGGAGAGCTTACAGTTCTCAGCCGGATCGAGATGGCGATCGGTATCGTCGTCGGTGCCATTACCTTCTCAGGGTCTGTAATTGCCTTTACCAAACTTCAGGGTCTTGTTTCTGGTAATCCGGTTGTTTTCCCGGGCCAGCATATGCTCAACCTGGCCATTGGTCTGGGTATTCTTGGACTGATTATCTGGTTCTGTGTTGATCTTAACCCAAGCATTTTCTGGGGTATGACAGCACTTGCCTTCCTGATCGGCTTCTTGATCATCATTCCGATCGGTGGCGCGGATATGCCCGTTGTTGTTTCCATGCTGAATTCCTATTCAGGCTGGGCAGCGGCAGGTATTGGCTTTACGCTTGAAAATACAGCCTTGATCATCGTGGGTGCCCTTGTCGGCTCTTCCGGTGCGATCTTGTCCTACATCATGTGTAAAGCGATGAACCGATCGTTCTTTAGCGTAATTCTTGGTGGTTTTGGCGGTGATGCTGCGTCCGAAGCTGTTGATAAAGGGGACCGGCCATTCAAAGCGGGTTCAGCGGATGACGCAGCCTTTATCATGAAGAATGCGGGTAAGGTTATTATCGTTCCGGGGTATGGTCTTGCTGTTGCTCAGGCACAGCATGCGCTTCGCGAAATGGTTGATGCCTTGAAGGACGAAGGCGTGGAAGTTGTTTACGCAATTCATCCGGTTGCCGGTCGTATGCCAGGTCATATGAACGTTTTGCTTGCAGAAGCAAACGTGCCTTATGACGAAGTGTTTGAGTTGGAAGAAATCAATTCTGACTTCTCAACCGCAGACGTGGCGCTGGTTGTGGGTGCAAATGACGTTACCAACCCCGCGGCAAGAGATGATCCGCAAAGCCCGATTTTCGGAATGCCTATTCTGGATGTTGATAAAGCACGTACCGTGTTGTTCGTAAAACGATCTATGTCTTCTGGTTATGCCGGTATCGACAATGACCTGTTCTACAAAGACAATACAATGATGCTTTTGGCCGATGCCAAGAAGATGGTCGAGGATATTATCAAGGCAATCTAACCTTTGATATGTCGAAAAAGAAACCCGCCGGTTCTTGCCGGCGGGTTTTTTTGTGCGTTTTGCTAACAGAATTTGTTTAATTTCATCACTTGCGCCTGCCTTTTGGTGGTCTAGAATTCGCTTTAAATGAATAGAGGTCTGATGTGTCTGATTTGCTGCAAAAGCTGAAAGAAATTGTCGGCGAAAGCCATGTTTTGACAGGAAATACTGTTACTGAACGGTCTAGCGACTACTGTCATGACGCTTATGGCGCGGGGCTTTTGGTCCGACCTGCAACAACAAACGAGCTTTCCCAAATTTGTGCGCTTGCTCATAACAAACAGATCAACATGGTTCCCCATGGGGGTTTAACCGGTTTGGTGGATGGGACAAGCAGTCAGCAAGGGGATCTTGTTGTTAGTTTTGAACGATTGAACAACGTGCTTCGGGTCGACAAAGAGCAGAACATCCTGATTGCAGAGGCAGGCGTGACGTTAGAAACCGCATTGAACAAAGCAGCGGAAGTCGGAATGATGCCGGGAGTTGATATTCCGTCCAGAGGGAGTGCCACATTGGGGGGAATGGTTTCGACCAATGCCGGCGGTGTCAGGGTTTTGCGGTACGGTATGATGCGCGAAAATATTCTTGGACTGGAAGCCGTGCTTTCAGATGGAACCGTTTTATCCTCCCTTAATACACTGATGAAAAATAATGCGGGCTTTGATTTAAAGCAGCTGTTTATCGGAACAGAAGGGCGGCTGGGCCTTGTCAGTCAGGTTGCGTTAAAGTTGCACCCGAAACCAATCGATGAAGAGACGGCGCTGATTGCGGCTGAGAGTTTTAAAATCCTCGTTAAAATACTGTCAGAAGCCCGGCGGTATCTTGGATCGGACCTTCTGTCATTCGAGGCTATGTGGCCGGAATATTATGCGCTTACTACCGGTCAGCCGGGGTTTGGAAGAAGGCCTTTGCCGGATGGGTATCCGCTCTATGCTGTTATTGAAACCGGTCGCTGGCTGAAGGATGCGCCTCATCGTCTGGAGCCGTTTCTGGAAAAGATGTTCGAAGAGGAACTGTTACTCGATGCGGTATTGGCTAAATCTGAATCGGAAAGGCAATCCATTTGGCGGGCGCGAGAGGATAGCGATGCGGTACAATTTGGTTTTCCGACGAACCGGTCGTATGACATTGGTTTTGAGCTTTCCGACATGAACGGCTTTGCATTAGCGCTGCAGGATGTGATGGCAATGGAATATCCTGACTGTCATCTTTTCTTTTTTGGCCACATGGGGGACGGCAACCTTCATGTGATGTTGGCAGGTGATAAGGAGGCCCTGCACGATACCCTCAGAGTTGATGACCTTGTTTATTCGCTTGCCGCGCAGTTTAAGAATAGTAGTCTTTCGGCCGAGCATGGAATCGGACTAGAGAAAAAGGCCTTTTTGGATCGATCCCGATCAGATGAAGAGATAAAGTTAATGAAGCGTCTGACCACCCTGATGGGCGGACAAATTAATGCCGGAAAGGTCGTCGATACCGAAGGCGCCTAATTAAGGCTATCGGGGTTGGTTTGATCCAGATCACGGGCGTTTCTTGCAAGTGTGCGCAGCATCCTCAGTAACTCGGAAATTTCGTTTTCCCCAAGCCCCTTACGCAATTCTGTTTCTCGTGACAGGGTGTCTTCCACCATTTTTTCGTATAGGGCGACGCCCTTAGAGGTCAGTTTAAGAAGGCGCGGCTTTTTTTTCAGCGAGCTGTCGCAGTCTTCCACGCACTCCAGAGCCTCCAGTTTGCTTAGTGAACGACTGACCAACGACTTATTCATGCTGCTTGTTTTGCTGATTTGCGCTGCCGTCGTACTTTGCTCCATCGCGAGGGACACCAAGCACCGCCATTCCACCACACCAATCCCATATTCTTTTCTGTAGTGGGCGGACGCGCCCCTTGAGAGCCGATTGGCGATCACGACAAAAAAGAATGTCAGGTAGTTATCAAGCTCAAGTACTTTTTGCCCATTTGAAATATGAAATGGTTTTATCGCGTCCTGCATAATGGAGCACCCTGACTCATTTTTTAAGTTTACATAGCAACTTAGCACAGGTATCGTTCCTTAAACAATATGCCAAACGTGAAAATGACAAATGGCGGTTCAGCTGGACGGCCTTATCGTGATGTCGCGTTCAGGCTTGAAATGAACAATGTGTGTGACCAATCAAAGGACCAATATCATGGTTAAACCTTTCGCATCGTCGGCGGATCTGTCTGAAAAAAAAGAAACCCTGGAAATCCTGTCAGAAGGGGTCTATGCCCTGACCGCAGAAGGGGATCCCAATGTCGGTGCTGTCGAAGGGGAGGATTTTATCGTTGCCATTGAAGCAAGAGCAACACCAGCGGCGGCCCGTGACTGGTTAAAAGAACTTCGTAAACATACAGATAAACCGGTTAAATACCTTGTGTTGACCCATTACCATGCTGTCCGGGTTCTTGGCGCTTCAGCATTTGATGCAGAAGAAATCATCACCCATGATGTAACAGAAAAGTTGATCAATGAACGGGGCAAACAGGATTGGGATTCTGAATATGGTCGGATGCCGCGTTTGTTTAAAGAGCCGGAAGGCATCCCGGGTTTAACGCATCCAACAAAAACATTTTCCGATAAAATGAGCATTGATTTGGGGGGAGATCGCGGCGAACTTGTTTTGGAATATTGTGGCCGTGGGCATACCGCAGGCGACATCGTGGCTTGGTTGCCGAAACAGAAGATCCTGTATGCCGGGGATCTGGTTGAGGCTCAGGCTGCTTTGTATACGGGCGACGCCTTTCATATGGACTGGTCAACAGACACGCTTGATAAAGTAAAATCCTATGGTGCAGAGCAATTGATCGGTGGGCGCGGTGCGGTTGCCACCGGACGGGACGCTGTCGATGCTGCCATCGAACAAACCCGGTCCTTCCTTTTGGGAATGCGGGAACATACGGAAGCAGTTCACAAACGTGGCGGCACGCTGAAAGAAGCATTTCTTGCCACCCATGAAGCCCTCGCGCCTAAATTCGGGGCATGGCCGATTTTCGAGCACTGCCTGCCCTTTAATGTTCAGCGCCTTTGGGATGAATATGATGGGATTGACTGGCCCCGTATCTGGACAGATGAGCGGGATCGGGAAGTTTGGGCGCAGTTACAGGACTAATTCAGAGTGGGGTAAGTGCCATGATGAACATAGACGGTATTCCTGTATGGAAAGAATATCCTCCTTCATCCATACCAGATTCAGCCTCTTCCGGAACAGAGCATCTGGAAACGCTGATCGTTGGCGGTGGGCCGGTCGGTTTGTCGTTGGCACTTGATTTAGGACGGCGGGGGCGACGGGTTGTTGTAGTGAACGCGCTTCCCTTCATTCCCCGCGGCTCGAAGGCGATCTGTTTTTCCAAGAGAAGCCTTGAGATCTTTGATCGATTGGGAATAGGGGACCGGCTCGTTGAAAAAGGGGTGGTCTGGGATAAGGGTAAGGTTTTCTGGAAAGCGGAAAACGACCCTGTTTATGAATTTGATCTGTTACCGATAAAGGATCAAAAATACCCCGCATTTATAAACATTCAGCAATATTACGTTGAGGAATATTTGTTGGATGAGATTTCAACCTACGACAATATTCAAATACGGTGGCGCCACGAAGTGGTGGCCATTGCCCCTGATCAGCACGGGGCGGATGTTACGGTTGAAACGCCCGAAGGGTCGTATTCAGTAAGAGCCGATTATGTATTGGCCTGCGACGGTAATAAATCGCCTGTGCGGACGATGCTGGGGCTGGATTTTCAAGGACGTGTCTTCGAAGACAATTTTCTGATTGCCGACGTGAAGTTCAAGGAAAAATGGCCAACGGAACGGTGGTTCCGTTTTGATCCACCCTATCCCGGCTGGTCAAGCTTGGTTCACAAACAGCCGGATGACGTTTGGCGGCTGGATTTTCAGTTGGGTTGGGACATCGATCGTCAGGAAGCCATAAAACCAGAAAATGTTGAGCCCTTTGTTTCGGGGTTGCTGGGGCCGGATGTCGATTATGATTTTGAATGGATATCTCTATATACCTTTCAATGCCGACGTATGGAGAAGTTCGTCCATGGACACGTGATTTTTGCAGGCGATTCTGCGCATGTGGTTTCGCCCTTTGGGGCGCGTGGTTGCAATGGCGGAATGCAGGATATTGATAATCTGGGCTGGAAACTGGATGCTGTGCTTGACGGTAAGGCACCAGAAGCATTGTTACAGAGCTATAATGACGAAGCAACGCATGTTGCGGACGTCAATATTCTGAACTCTACCCGTTCTACAGATTTTATTACGCCAAAATCCGAAATGGCGAGGGTGTTTCGGGATGCGGTACTAGATCTTGCCAGAGAACATTCCTTCATTCGCCCCTTTGTGAATTCTGGCCGGTTGTCTGTTGCGGTTCCTTATGCTGGCTCTTCATTAAATAGCGAGGGGAACGATGAAGAATTTCAAACGGGGCCAGAGCCTGGCGCTCCGTTGATTGATGCACCGGTAAACGGGAATAATTGGTTGCTTAATCAAACAACAGAGGCCTTTAACGTCCTCTATTTTGGATCGAAACAAGAGGTTAAATCTGAAATTGAAAACTGTCTGCAAGGACAGGGGGCCGTCATTCAAGTCACTAAGGGAGGCGAGGGGGCGCCGACGGGTCTAACGGATCATACTGGTTTGGCCTATGCTCGATACGGGGCCGATGAAGGTTGCGTATATCTTGTTCGACCGGATCAGCATGTGGCCGCCCGCTGGACGCAATTTGATCCCGGGGCGTTGACGCGGGCTTTGGCATGCGCAAGCGGGAGAAAGGCACAAACAGGATGAGTTTAATTAAAGAGATAAATACGGCCTCTCATGACCAAATTTATGAAACAATCCTAAAAATGCATGAAAACCTGAATGAGGAAGAGAGTGCGCTTGTGAACGCGAAACTGATCCTCATTCTGGCCAATCATATTGGGGACGCTGATGTTATTTCACAGGCCGCAGAGTTGGCGCGGGGCGATCATTAACAGGGACTCACCAGATCTATACTTCCACCTGATCTGCCTTCAGGGCTTGCATCAAGCCAATGATCTGCAGGATGGCAAAGATCAGCACGGACAAAGCGATCAATTCGATTAAAAGAACACCGATCACACTGAACCAGTGCGGCGCAAGAAGAGTTAACCCAAAACTGGCGGCAACCCACAGAAAATCAGCGCCAATTATAATTTTCACAAAGGACAGGTTCATGGCGTCGCGGGTCGCGGTATAGGCAACGTCGATGGCAAATACAATTAATCCAGCGCCAAGGATATATAGATAAAGGCTGTTATTGAGGCCTAACAGATCCGTAAAAAAATCGTTGAATATCAGGCATATCAGAGCGCTGACAAAAGAAAATGCTGCGTTTAACAGTAATGTGTTTTTTAAAATTGGGTTCACGGAATAGCTCATTTTTCTGTTCCACTTCAATTTGAATGTTGGTCTATCCTGCACGGGGGAGGTCATCGTCTCAATTACCTGTGAGGTAATATCTTTATGGGCGAGATGCCGATATGATTGTCTGCGGACCAGGACAGGGGATTGCTCATGCCAGATTTATTAGGCACACAAAATGTTTCCGAGTTCGGAATATTGTTGCGTCGTTGGCGACGGGTGCACGGATTAAGCCAGCTTGATCTGGCCCTTGCCGCAGAAAGTTCTGCCCGTCACATCAGTTTCATCGAGACGGGACGATCGAAACCCAGCCGGGAAATGGTTTTGCATCTATGTGATGTGATGGAGTTACCACTGCGGGAGCGAAATAGACTGTTGCATGCTGCGGGATTTAGCCCAGCCTTTAAAGAAAGTCCGCTGGATGATGAGGCTTTGGACCCGATCCGGACGGTTCTTATAAAAATGCTGGAAAATCATGAACCCTATCCAGCGACCGTTCTTAATCGTCGCTTTGATATTCTGATGGTCAATAAGGCCGCTCAAACAATCATGGGGGCGGTTGGCGTTCCCATGGATGCGCAGCAAGAGGTGCCGAACGCCTTAAGGCTCGCGTTACATCCCAACGGGTTGCGGCCTCTTATCAAAGATTGGAAGCGTGCAGCCGGGCATTTAATTCAACGGGCGCATCGCCAACTTCGAGGCCCTTCAGAGGATGACCCGCTCGCGCAATTGCTTGAAGAAGTACTTTCCTATCCTGATATTCCAACGGAATGGCGGTTGGATGACCCCATGCTCGATGCGCCGCCTGTATTACCGTTAGAGTTTGTACTGGGTGAGGTAACCCTGTCGTGGATTACCACGATCACAAGTTTCGGAACGCCTCAGGATGTTACGGCAGAAGAAATTATGATCGAAAGCATGTTTCCTGCCAATATTGAAACAGAACAGGCATTCAGGCAACTGACAGGGCTAAGCCCTTAACCTTCTTTCCCGTCGGCTCTGACTTTGGTGAGCACGGGTACATAATAAATGAGATAGAGTATCCAGGCACAAATCCAGGCTATTCCCGCAAAGGCAAGGCCAACGTCCTCAAAGTCAGGGAACGCAAGTGGCGGTAAGATACGCGCAATAAGACTTGCAATTAATAACCAGAAAGAAAGGGCGACGCCGGATGCAATCTTTAGGGGACGTCCAGTATGGCCAAGGGCAATTCGGGACATCATGCCCAGAACCATAGTACCTAACCCGCCTATGGTCAGGACATGATTGGCTAGAATTTCCGGAAAATCGATAAAGACATGGGTGGATGCCTCAGCCAGAAATCCAAGCCCCAGAAAGAGGTATCCAAGGTGGAGTATCCACATCAAAGGATCCGAGAGCGTCTGCCAGCCTTTCCATTGCAGGAGTCGGGCAATGATGAATATCGCTGCGAAGATGGACGCAAGGGCTTGGAAAAGTTGAGGGGCGTTCAATGGGCCAGAGAACACAGCAAGCAGGGTTGTGACGATTGTCAGGCGCTTGAGCCAGACTGAATTCGCCAGTTCGTTATTTTTGTTTGCACGCCGTAACCAGTTACTTGTGAAAACCGGAAGAACCCGGCCGCCAATCAGGACCGTCATTAAAACCAGAAATCCAATAGAAAGCTGAATGCCGGTATTGGCATAGAGATTGGAGATCGCCAACATTTCTCCCCAAATCAAGACGTTTCCAGACAGAATGAAAAACAGCATTGGAATAAAACCCAAATTACGCCAAAGCCGTTTCTGGATAATTTGCCTTCCGATGAGAAAGGCGAGATATGGGATAAAGCTTAAATCAATAAGAACAACAACAGGGAGCGGTAACAGTTCGGACATAAAGACAGCCAAACGGCCGAGTAACCAGAGACCAAACAGGATTTTTAGCTCGGTGCCTCGGATACGCTCACCGCCTGTCCAGACAGGGACCGCTGTTGTAAGAAAACCGGCAACAACCGCCATGATCACACCAAAGATTAACTCGTGAGCATGCCATAGCGAGCCGGGTAAAACTGAAAATAACCCTAAAATTTCTGAATAACCGGTTAAATCGCAAATCCATAGTATCATGCTCAGCGCAGCATAAAGTGCAGCAGATAAGAAAAATATACGGAAGCCTCCTTCAAAAAGAAGAGAAGAAGGATGTGAGCGTTCCTGAATAGTCATTGAAAGGCCTTTCACAATATTCCCTTATTTTGAAGGAATTGTGAGGCCTTTTAAATAAAAATACTGTGCCCGCGACAATGGGCCGCAAAGGAAGAGCGGTTTATTTATCTATTCCTTGATGGGCTTGCTCGCCCCAAAGTTCAGAGATGCGGTCATCCCGTCTACATCCCTGACGATAGAGAAAATAGCGAACAGGATTTTTCTTGTAGTAGTCTTGATGATAGTCTTCAGCGTCAGTCCAGTGGGCAGCATTTCGAACAGGGGTTACGATCGGCGCCTTTAATATACCTGACTGACTTAACGCGTCTTTTGACGCCTGCGCCAGTTTGCGCTGCTCTTCGGTGTTTGCGAAAATAGCTGTGGTGTAAGTATTTCCGCGATCACAGAACTGTCCGCCTTCATCCGTTGGATCGACCGACCGCCAAAAAGTTTCAAGAAGCTGGCTGTAGGTTACAATATTCGGATCAAACGTAATTCTTACGGCCTCAAGATGCTGGCCATGATCCCGGTAACTCGGGTTTTGCAGCATACCACCTGTATACCCGGAAACGGCTGATTTAACGCCCTTCACATGTTCGAAATCTTTTTCGACGCACCAGAAACATCCGCCGGCAAATGTTGCGACTTCCAGAGAGCTGGCATAGCTTGCGATTGGTGAGAAAATCAACCCAACCAGAATTATAGAAATTGAATAGAGGGACTTGACCATGGTTTTTGCGCTCCTTTTTTTAGATATTACCTCATCGGCGCTTTCGCGCAATTCAAGCCATGCTCACAGTTTCGTTAGAGGGCGATCAGGTTAGTTGCTCCGCGGCTTCGCGGATACTTTGAGAGAGAATTGCCAACGAGGCATTTTGTACGCTGTCAGCGCGTGTGGTCAGTCCGACAGCGCCCCGGGTTTCGCGGGTATCGATGGGTAGCACTGTCATTCGATTGTCTCTAAGATCATTGGAAACAACGCCCGTTGAAATGATCCATACGGCATCTGTCGAACGAACGAAAGCACGACCAAAGGAGTCGGAGACGGTTTCGATCTGAACCGGCAATTCAGGAATGCCATTGGCCAGCAGGAACCGGTCGACAAACGGCCTGATAACAGAAGCCTTGGTTGGCATCAGGATTGTAAAGTTTTTTAGGTCATCCAGCCTTAATTGAGTTGTCGACAACAATGGATGGTCGGCGCGCACAGCAAAAACGACTTGCTCACTATAAAGATGCTCAAAAGATAACCCGGACATTTTCTCAGGCGCAGCAAGCCTGCCAACAACCAGATCCAACTCAGATTTTCGGAGTTGTTCCAGTAAAACAGAATTTTCGCCTGTAACGATCTTGATATCCCCGGCGACCTTTTCCTTCAGAAATAATTGGATGGCATCGGGCATGATCCGGGCGGAAACGGTTGGCAGGGCCCCTATGCGAACGGGCGGAGAAGAACGGGTGACGGCTTGCTGGACCGACTCTACCCCCTCGAGGACCGAGGCGACACTGGCCCCGGCGTGACGCAAGAATACTTCTCCGATCCGGCCAAGCCGAATGCCACGGCCTTCTTTTTCAAACAACTTTACGCCCAAAATCTCTTCGAGTTCTCGGATGGTTTTGGTGACCGCCGGCTGACTGATATTCAGGATGATGGCCGCCTTACCAACGCTTTTCTGCCGGGCTACTTCAATGAAGGTTTGTAAGTGACGAAATTTAATACGATTTTCCATAAACATAACCATTTAGATATGTAATTAACCAAAAATATCATTTTACCGCACGAAATCAATCTGTTTTCATATGCCTAGCAGGAGGTGACAATGGACTTTATGGAAACCAGTAATGGGGCATTGCATTACGAATACTTGCCTTGTTCCAACGCGAAGGGGACCCTAGTATTTGTGAATTCGCTGGGCACAGACTATCGAATTTGGGATGCTCCAGTGGGGGCGCTTCAGTCTGAGTATTCTATTGTCCGATATGACAAGCGAATGCATGGCTTATCCTCTCATTGTCACAGACCCTATCCTATGGAAGAACATATAAAAGATCTGAAGGAATTGCTTCAGGCGCTTCAGATCGAAAAGGCCATTATCTGCGGTTTGTCCGTTGGCGGGATGATTGCTCAAGGACTGGCTTTTTCTGACCCTGAACAGGTGGGCGCGTTGATTTTGTGTGATACCGGGCATAAAATCGGAACAAGGGAGCTGTGGCAGGATCGTATTAAGCAGGTAGAGGCTGAAGGGCTTTCCAGCATGATGGATGCTGTGATGGAGCGTTGGTTTACCAAGGAATTTCGCAAAAGCTCAAACCCCCTTTATTCGGGGTGTCGGGCCATGTTTGAGCGGCAGGATCCGATGGGCTATAGCGCGACCTGCGCGGCGATAAGGGACGCTGATTATTCTGATGCGCGGGCTCTTATTAAGGTGCCGACACTCTGTGTTGTTGGGGATCACGATCTGGCGACACCAGAAAGTTTAGTCCGGGAACTTGCCGACGGTATCCCGAACAGTGAGTTCGCGCTTATCAAAAATGCGGGTCATATTCCATGTGTTGAAGCGCCAGAGATATTTACAGACATACTAACCGATTTCCTCAATAAAAGATTATCCTGAAAGAGAAATGATGGGATCTAAAAACAGCAGCTCACCCCGTTATGATCAGGGAAGAGACGTTCGAAAATCAGTGTTGGGGGACGCCCATGTTGCAAGGGCTGAGGCAAATACTGATCCATTTGATCAGCCGTTTCAGGAATTGATTACGGAAGGTGCATGGGGAACCGTGTGGGCCGGTGATCACTGGTCAAAGCGGGAACGATCAATGGTGACAATTGCGTTGTTGGCCGGCCTTGGACATTATGATGAATGCGCCATGCACGTGCGGGCGGCGAAAAACACAGGGGCCAGCCGCGAAGATATTAGAGAAGCAATGCTTCATGTTGCCATATATGCGGGCGTGCCAGCAGCAAATAGCGCCATAAAAGTGATAAAAGAGGTGTTTCGAGAAATGGACGCTGAAACACAGGCGGGGGGAAACTAGAATGACTAACAGAAAGCCGGAAACCGGTGCTTTTTTTCAACGGGATAGAGCGTGGCAACCGCCCGGCCTGACCCCTGCATACAAGACCAGCGTTTTAAGATCGCCGCAAAAAGCACTATTGTCGTTGGATGGAACCATCAGCGAAATAACGGGGCCGGTATTCGGGCATGATATTATTGGTGAGCTTGATAATGATCTTTTGCTTAATTATTCGCAAAATGGGGATCTACCTGTCGGCGAACGCATTATTGTCCATGGCCGTGTAATTGATGAGCGGGGTGTTCCGGTGGAAGGCGCCTTGCTTGAATTCTGGCAGGCAAATGCAGGCGGCCGTTACCGTCACAAAAAAGAAACCTATTTGGCCCCGCTGGATCCTAATTTTGGAGGGTGCGGCCGGACGATTACAGACGAGAACGGGTTTTATTCATTTCGGACGGTCAAACCGGGGCCCTATCCGTGGCCCAATGGGGTCAATGACTGGAGGCCTGCTCATATTCATTTTTCCGTTTTCGGTCATGGTTTTGCCCAGCGTTTGATTACGCAGATGTATTTTGAAGGGGATCCGTTAATTTGGAAATGCCCGATCGTTCAGGCAATCCCGGATGAAGACGCGGTGAAACAACTGATCGCGCCATTGGATTTGGCCAATACACTGCCTATGGATAGTCTGGCTTACAAGTTTGATATTGTTTTACGGGGTCGTCGTTCGACCTTGTTCGAAAACCGGAAAGAGGGCAATTAGATGACGCAGCCTTTGACTTATTTTAAAGAAAGCCCTTCTCAAACGGCCGGTCCCTATGTCCATATTGGATGTACGCCGAATTTCAGTGGTCTTTCTGGTGTTTTTCCAAAAGATCTTGGCTCTGAAATGGTAAGCAAGAGCACGGAAGGGCAAAGAATTATCATACGGGGATGTGTCTTTGACGGGACTGGCACTCCGATTAAAGACGCCTTGGTCGAAATCTGGCAGGCCGATGCAAAGGGATTGTATAATAGTCCCTCTGAGACAAGAGGCGCAGCGGATCCAAATTTTACGGGTTGGGGTCGCTGCCCGTCGGATATGGAAACCGGCGAGTTTGTTTTCAACACCATCAAACCTGGCAGTGTGCCTTTTAAGGATGGCCGACCAATGGCCCCACATGTCACCTTTTGGGTCGTCGCCCGGGGGATTAATCTGGGCCTGCATACAAGAATGTATTTCCCGGATGAGGAAACGGCAAATGCTGCTGATCCGATATTAACACGGATTGAGCATAAACATCGTGTACCGACCCTGATCGGAAAAAAGGTGGGCGATGAGTATCGGTTTGATATTCATTTGCAGGGTGACAATGAAACTGTGTTTTTTGATATCTGAAAGTTCTTAACCCGTGGCTATAATCCAATCCTTAAAAGACGCAGTAGCGGACAATCTGAATAATGGTGATGTGGTTGCCTTCGAGGGCTTTACACACCTTATCCCGCATGCTGCCGCCCATGAAGCAATCCGTCAAGGATATCGGGATCTGACGCTGGTACGGATGACCCCTGATATTGTTTATGATCAGATGATCGGTATGGGAATGGCAAAAAAGCTGATTTTCTCCTATGCGGGAAATCCGGGCGTTGGTCTTTTACGGCGCTTGAGAGATGCGGTCGAGAATAACTGGCCCAATCCTGTAGAGATTGAAGAACATTCCCATGCCGCCATGGCCAACGCTTATGAGGCAGGGGCCGCAGGCCTGCCTTGTGCGGTGTTTCGCGGATATAAGGGGGCGGGCTTGAAAGAGGTAAATAGCAACATTCGAAGCGTGGTTTGTCCCTTCACCGGCGAAGAACTCGCGGCTGTCCCTTCAGTTCGCCCGGATGTGACCTTCATTCATGCGCAAAAAGCAAATCGCAAAGGCGATGTCTTGATCGAAGGTATTGTGGGTATTCAAAAAGAAGCCGTGCTGGCGGCGAAAAAATCAGTGGTGACCGTTGAGGAAATTGTTGATGACTTTGATGATGTCCATGCAAATGCCTGCATCCTTCCGGGGTGGGCTGTTTCGGCTATCTGCGAAGTACCTGGAGGAGCCCATCCGTCCTATGCGCATGGATATTACATTCGTGATAATGGAGCCTATCTTGACTGGGATAAAATCGCCACCGATCGGGAAGGATTTAGAAACTGGATGGAACAACATGTTCTGAATCAAACGCCGGAGGTTTTTGCAAGCCGTGTCAGTTCCCTCTTGGAGGCTGGTAAATGACTGAAAAATTTACCTCAGATGAGATGATGACCATTGCAGCCTCTCGTGCGCTTGGGAATGATGATATTTGTTTTGTCGGAATTGGCGCACCATCAGCGGCCTGTAATGTTGCGCGTTTGACGCATGCGCCTGATATCACCCTTATTTATGAAAGCGGTACCATCGGGACTGCACCGGATGTCTTGCCGTTGTCCATCGGTGATGGTGAATTGTGTGAGACCGCGACGACAACCGTCTCCGTCCCAGAAATGTTTCGATACTGGCTACAGGGCGGTCGGATTACCATTGGTTTTCTCGGGGCTGCTCAATTGGACAAATTCGGGAATATCAACACCACCGTTATCGGCGATTACAATCATCCTAAAACCAGACTTCCAGGCGGCGGAGGGGCCCCGGAAATTGCCTCTTCCAGTGGTGAAATCTTCATCACGATGAAGCAATCGCTGCGCGGTATGGTCGATAAGGTTGATTTTTACACATCTTTTGGTCATGGCAATGGCGGCAATGATCGTCAAGAGCAGGGTATTACAACACGCGGTCCGACCTTGCTGGTTACGGATCTGGCGGTTTGGCGACCTGACCCAGAAACAAAAGAGTTTGTTGTGGTGTCCTTGCATCCCGGTGTTGAGAAAGAGCAGGTTCAGGCAACTTGTGGATGGCCCGTCCGCTTCTCTGAACAGTTGGAGCAAACACCGCCGCCAACGGCTCTTGAATTGCAAACCTTGCGAGATCTAAAGGCGCGGACAAAAGCCGCGCATGAAGGCACAGCAGAGTGATATGATGATTTCAATCTTTGAACATCCAGTCCTTGGCCGACTTTTGGGAAATTCAGAGATGGCACCTCTGTTTTCTGCGGAAGAAGATGTTGCCTGTATGTTGGCCTTTGAGAGGGCATTGGCCCGTGTTCAAGGACGCGCTGGGATTATCCCTGACAGCGCAGTTAGTTCGATTATAGAGGGCCTTTCCAGTTTTCAGCCAAATTGGAAGGACCTCGCCCAACAAACTGAAATCGATGGTGTTGTTGTCCCCGGTCTGATCCACCAAATTCGGCAAAATCTTGGCAAAGAGGTACAGGCGTATCTTCATTTCGGCGCAACCAGTCAAGATGTGATCGATACCAGTCTGGCGCTACGACTCAAACGCGCAACGGCCCTACTGCGGCTTCAAATGGATGAAGTGTTGGCAGAGCTTGAGCGGCTGAAAAATCGATTTGGTCAAAATGGGCTTATTGCGCGGACGCGGATGCAACAGGCAGTTCCCACCAATGCCGCGGAAAAAATTAATCGGTGGCAACGGCCGCTCACTAAATTGACACAAAATGCAGATGCCATGACAGAAGACGTGGCGGTACTGCAATTTGGTGGTGCTGTTGGTACATTGGATAAATTGGGCGATAAAGGCACGGCGATTGGACGTGCCCTTGCTGAGGAACTGGATCTCTCTTTTGAGGCGGCCTGCTGGCATACTGATCGGTCCTCTTTAATTTCCTATTCAAACTGGTTATCCCAGATTACAACGGCCGTTGGAAAGGTGGGGCAGGACATCGTTCTGATGAACCAGAATGAAGTGGATGAGATTCAGCTCAAAGGGGCCGGGGGCTCCTCAGCCATGCCGCACAAAAAGAATCCGGTATTGGCAGAAATCCTGATAACACTGGCCCGCTTTAATGCAACGCAAGTTGGCGGTATGCATGTCTCGGCAATCCACGAGAATGAGCGGTCGGGTGCATCATGGACCCTAGAGTGGCTTATCCTGCCACAAATGGTGATGGCAACTGCTGTTAGCCTGAAACAATCGATCAAGTTGCTTAAAAATGTAGATCATATGGGATCAAAAAATTAACGGGAGAGGAAACATGAAAATGAGAAAATCAATAGGCCTACTGGCCTTGAGTGCCGTCGCCGGCCTGATGCTGAGCGGCACCGCTTCGGCGGCAGAGATTACGTTAAAATTGCACCATTTCTTGGGCCCAAAAGCACCGGCCCATTCGAAAATGATTGTTCCTTGGGCGGAGCGTATTGAAAAGGCGACGAACGGTCGTGTTGAGATCAAGATCTATCCGTCCATGTCTCTTGGTGGAAAACCTCCGCAATTGCCACGTCAGGTGCGCGATGGGATTGTCGATATGGCCTGGTTTGTAAATGGCTATGCAGGTGGACTGTTCCCACGGACAGAAGTATTTGAACTGCCCGGCGTCCATCAGGGAAGTTCCGCGGCTACTAACCTGGCAATGGGCGAGATGTATGAAGAATTTCTTGCAGAAGAATATAAGGGTTTAAAACCAATTTGGCTGCATGTGCATGGTGGTAACGCAATGCATATGGTGGACAGTGAAATTCGCAAGCCAGAGGATCTGGCGGGCAAAAAAATCCGCATTCCGTCACGGACTGGCGCGTGGGTATTAGAAGCACTGGGTGCGAGCCCGATCAAAACATCGGTTCCGGAGCTTCCGCAAGCCTTGGCTAAAAAGGTGATCGACGGAGCCCTTATTCCTTTCGAGATTATTCCGCCGCTGAAAATTCAGGAGCAAACTCAGTATCAAATTGAAGGCCCGGGTGGTAAGCGGTTTGGAACAACAACATTCCAGGTCGCGATGAACCAAAAAGTTTGGGACAATCTGCCAGCGGATATTCAAAAAATCATTTTGGACAATTCTGGTCCGGAATGGCAAAAAGAAGTCGGCAATGTATGGGATGCGTCTGAAAAAGGTGGTCTCGGTGTTGCGACGAAATCGGGGAACACTCACGTTGTTCTGAGCGATGCCGAATGGACTGTTTTTGAAGGTAAAATGGCCCCCGTAGTTGATCGTTGGATTGAGGAAGTTTCTTCAAAAGGTATCGATGGCCGGAAACTTTATGACACGGCTGTTGCGACCGTTAAAAAGCATATGAAATAGACCATGTCTGGCTATTACAACTTTTGGACAAGGGCTCACGCCCTTGTTCATGGACTTTCTGAGCTGTGGGCATTGTTTGGCGGCCTTGTTCTTATGGCCGTCGTCATGGTCAATGCCTATTCCATTTCGGCTGACATGCTGTTTACAAAACCGTTCCCCGGTGATTTTGAATTGACCGAACTTGGTGTGGCAATAGCTGCGTTCTGCTTCCTGCCCTATTGCCAGATGACAGGGGCAAATGTTTCCGCAGACTTGTTTACGGCGACGGCGTCCAAATCGAAAATCATGTTGATGGGCGTATTTGCCAGTTTGGTCGCCTTTGGTTTTAGCCTGTTGTTGCTGTGGCGAATGTGGGAAGGCTTGCTGGGATATCGTGAATATGAGGAAATAACGGGTATCCTCAGTATCCCCATCTGGATAGCGTTTGTTCCCTGCCTTTTATCGTTGGTTTTACTTGTTGCAGCTGCGTTTGTCAGTCTGCTGGATATTTTCGGGTCCCGCAAACGGGCCTAGGAAGAGCATTCCGTTGGAAGAAAATCTTATTGTTGGCCTTGTTGGATTGGCCGCGCTGATTACCCTGATCGTTATTCGGTTACCAATCGCCTATTCGATGATCGTGGTGGGCGCTGTTGGTGTTGGGTTTTTGAATGGATTTGATATTTTGCTGGCGCAGTTGAAGGATCTGGCGTGGGCACAATTCTCCATCTACGATCTCTCGGTCGTACCGATGTTTGTCTTGATGGGAAATATCGCAACCCGCGTTGGTTTGTCGTCAGATTTATTTCGCGCCGCGAATGCCTGGTTAGGTCATCTGCGCGGAGGAGTTGCCATGGCGGCAATTGCAGCCTGCGCAGGATTTGGATCTGTGTGTGGCTCGTCGCTTGCAACGGCCTCAACCATGGGGCAGGTCGCTCTTCCGGAACTCAAGCGTTATAAATATGCGGGCTCACTGGCGACAGGAACACTGGCTGCTGGTGGTGTCTTGGGCATTCTTATTCCGCCGTCTATCGTGCTGGTCATCTATGCTGTGATTGTCGAGGCGAACATTGTGACGATGTTTATGGCCGCCTTTCTGCCCGGCATCCTCGCGGTTATTCTGTTTTTGCTGACAATCGCCCTTTATGTCAGGTTGCGGCCTGATGCTGGCCCAAGGGGAAGCGCCGTTAGCCGTGAAGAACTTTTATCGGCAACGATGGCTATGGTGCCTGTTCTCATTATATTTGGGCTGGTTATTGGCGGTATCTATTTTGGGTTTTTCAATCCAACACCGGCCGCGGCTGTTGGGGTGTTTCTTGTCGCGCTTTATGGCCTGTTGCGACGGAAATTATCCTTTGGCGGTTTTCGCTATGCTTTGTTAGAGACGGCCAAAACAACAGGCATGATTTATCTGATCCTTCTTGGTGCAGAATTACTCAAGATCTTTATGGCGCGTGGCGGTGTTCCGCAGGCGGCCGCTGAGTTGATGGCAAATTCCGGTTTGCCGCCTTATAGTATTCTGGTTCTGTTATTGATCGCTTTGATCATTTTAGGGTGTTTGATGGACAGCCTGAGTATGATCCTGCTGGCAATTCCCTTTTTCTGGCCCGTTATTTCAGAACTGGATTTCGGTCTCGGCCCCGAAGAATTAAAAATCTGGTTCGGCATTCTCGCGCTTATTGTTGTGGAGCTCGGCCTCATCACGCCGCCGGTGGGGATGAACGTGTTTATTATCTCCTCCATGGATAAGGAAACGCCGATGAAGGAAACCTTCAAAGGGGTGGCTCCGTTTTTCATGGCGGAAATTGTCCGCGTCTCTCTATTAGTTGCGTTCCCGGCTATTTCCCTATGGCTACCCAGATTTTTTGGTAATCTCTAGCGGCCGTTCTGCTCTGATTTTTTGCGAAACTTGCTGGGCGATAAGCCGGTATGCCGCTGAAAAAATTTTGTGAAATGGCCGGGGTCTTCGAACCCAAGCGTGTAGGCGAGTTCAGACACGGGAAGTTTCGTGTAAACAAGGGATCTTTTGGCCTCCAGCATAAGCCGGTCAGTGATCAAAGCTGATGCGGTTTTACCCGTGATGCTTTTACAGGATCTGGTTAGGTGTTGGGTCGTAAGAAAAAGAAGATCCGCGTAAGTTGCAACAGAGTGAATAGTGCGAAAATTTTGCTCAAGCTGGCGGAGGAATGACTGAACAATTTTCTGTTGTTTGGTTACTTTTTGCGGCGAGCTGATTTGCAGGGAGGCTTGAAGCCGGCCGGTTTCGATGCAAAGCAAACCGACGAGATTTGCCAGCCGCTGGCTCCGGCCAAGCAGGGTATCGCCATGTTCATCAGAAATATGTTCGAAATATACTTTTAGTCTTTTCGTTTCAGGAAGAGAAAGTGCTTCTGACAGGCCGGCCTGAATATCGGGGGAGCGGCGTAAGACTTCTGCCAGAACAACCGAAGGTACGGTGACAACATATCCCTCGGTATGTTTGATGAATTCAAAACCATGAACACTGAATGGGGGGACTGATAAAAAACTGTCCGAGTCAATTTTTCGCCTCTTTCCATCGATTAAGAACGTACCGCCGCCTTTGGATATGTAGAAAAACTGATGCAGTATATGATGCCTGTGCGGTGCAATTTTCCAATTATGGCGGCCGGAGCGGGCGGCAATCGACTCGCAATGAAGAATGTCAGGAAAGGTTACATTCTTTTCGTCACCATAGAGGGTGTAGTTCGGGATCATCGTTTTTCCTAAATGTTCGAATAATACAAATTATAAGCTGTTTTATCCATTCTGGAAACCGTTCTGTTTTGGCATATTGCGGGTAGTTATATTGGATGGATGGTTCTTATGAAAACACAGGTCGGGATAATTGGCGGGGGCCCTTCGGGTCTGCTGCTTTCCCAAATTCTGCATTTGAAGGGTATTCAGTCGGTGGTCCTGGAACAAAAGAGCAGGGACTATGTTCTGGGTCGAATTCGAGCGGGCGTACTGGAGCAGGGGCTTGCCGATATGCTGCGCTCTGCCGGCGTCGGCGATCGTATGGATCGGGAGGGTCATCTTCATGGTGGTTTTGATATAGCGCATGAAGGGCAGCGGATGCGGATCGACCTGTCCGGTCTGACGGGGGGCAAGTCCGTCATGGTGTATGGCCAAACAGAAGTGACTTTGGACTTATATAATGCCCGTGACGAAATGGGCGGCATCGTTGTGGACAACGCGCAGAATGTGATGCCTCATAACCTAAAGGCTGGAACGCCTTACGTCACCTATGAGAAAGAAGGTGTTTCCCATCGGCTGGAGTGTGATTTTATCGCTGGCTGTGACGGCTTTCATGGGGTCAGCCGTCAATCGATCCCTGAAACGGTTCGTCAGGAATATGAGAAGGTTTATCCTTTTGGCTGGCTTGGTGTGTTGTCTGAAACACCGCCTGTATCCGATGAGCTGATCTATAATCATAGTGACCGAGGCTTCGCGCTTTGTTCAATGAGAAATAAATCGCTGAGCCGTTATTATGTTCAGTGCGATATTGATGAAGATGTTGAAAACTGGTCAGATGACCGATTTTGGGAGGAGTTGAAATCCCGCCTCCCAACCGAGACGGCCGCGCAATTGATAACAGGTCCGTCTATTGAGAAAAGTATCGCGCCGCTGCGCTCCTTCGTATCCGAACCGCTTCGGTATGGGCGATTGTTTCTGGCCGGTGATGCCGGGCATATCGTGCCACCAACAGGGGCGAAAGGACTGAACCTGGCTGCTTCCGATATTTATTACCTTTCTGAGGCCTTTATTCAGTATTATACGGAGCAAAACGAAACCAGGCTTAACGAATATTCACAAACTGCGTTGAAGAGGATTTGGAAAGCAATGCGGTTCTCTTGGTGGATGACAACCTTGCTTCACCGGTTTCCAGAAAATTCTGATTTTGATGCACGCATTCAAAAGGCAGAGCTTGACTATTTGTTCAACTCGGAAGTTGCCCGCAAAGCGCTTGCAGAGAATTATGTGGGATTGCCGTATTAGCGTCTGTTTGGAACGGGAACTGTACCAACCAATATGCGGTTAATATGGCCTTCCATATTTTCCATTGGAAGAATAAGGCGGCACCAGCGAGACATTTGATTGCCTTCATGCGCCGCATTATGTTCGGAATATAATGGGCACCGCAAGCGGACGGCTTGAGGGTATTGTGCAAGCGATAGCTTACCCGGGTAATCGCCGAAATCCGAAAGCCATTTACCGGTCATTTCCTGACCAAATTGATCAACAACGGAAGAGCCATAAACTCTGTACCGGAAATCTGTGTTGGTTTCATTCGGCTCTAATAACAGGACATAGCCAATGGCCTTGTTAAAGTCTATTGGGTCAATATGTTTGTACCGGGCGATCTGGTGATCCCCTTTTTTCTCGAACCAGTAGTTCCACAGAATTTGATGTGGTTTCAGGAGAAAATCCGTGTCCTGCGTTTCGTCAGTTGGCAGAGCCCTATAGGTTAGGTTTTTGACAAAATATTGGGTTGGGTCCGGTAATGCCTCCCGCAGGGGGTCATTTGCCTGGACCTCGCCTGTATAGTGGGTAAACGGGCCAAATGAAGTCATGGTAATTAATACTATTTTTTATGGTTATTACGTAATCCTATTCTAAACAATTTTCTTAAACTGTAACCTCAAAAGTTTAGGATTTTATTATTTTTCTAAACTGTACCAAGTAAGGAAACTGTTTGGCGTGTTTTTTATTGGCTTATTGGCGCTGCATTCGGTAAACCCTAGGGTAACATCCCACGGGAGCTACGGAATTTGTCATGGCATCAGATCTTACTAAAAAAGCACTTGATTATCATCGGTATCCAAAAGCAGGGAAATTAAAAATTTCTCCAACAAAACCAATGGAAACCCAATCTGATTTGGCGCTGGCATATTCTCCCGGTGTTGCCCATCCCTGCAATGCGATCAAAGATGACCCCAATGAGGCCGCAAGCTTGACGGCGCGTGGAAATCTGGTTGGTGTGGTGACAAACGGAACCGCTGTTTTAGGTCTTGGCGCCATTGGCCCACTTGCGTCCAAGCCAGTGATGGAAGGGAAGGCCGTCTTATTCAAAAAATTTGCCGGCATTGATGTTTTCGATATTGAACTGGATGAAATGGATCCAGAGAAGCTGGTTGATATTATCGCTGCAATGGAGCCGACCTTTGGGGGCATTAATCTGGAAGATATCAAAGCGCCAGAATGCTTCATTGTTGAAAAACTGTGTAAAGAGCGAATGAATATCCCGGTTTTTCACGATGATCAGCACGGAACAGCCATCTGTGTTGCCGCGGCCGTGTATAACGCATTGCGGGTTGTTGGAAAAAATATCGAAGATGTAAAACTTGCGGCCTGCGGAGCGGGAGCTGCGGCACTGGCCTGCCTAAATCAGCTGGTCAGTTTAGGGCTGCCAAAAGAAAATATTATTGTCAGCGATATTCACGGTGTAGTTTATGAAGGCCGTGAAATCGAAATGGATCCTTATAAATCTGCGTTTGCCGTAAAAACCAATAAAAGAGTATTGGCAGAGGCTGTTGAAGGGGCGGATATCTTTTTAGGCTGTTCCGGACCCGGGGCACTGACAAAAGATATGGTTGCGACGATGGCGGAGCGGCCCATCATTATGGCGCTTGCGAACCCAACACCGGAAATCCTACCTGAGGAAGTCAGGGAAGTTCGCCCGGATGCGATTATCGCAACGGGGCGTTCTGATTATCCCAATCAAGTGAATAACGTTCTGTGTTTTCCGTATTTGTTCCGTGGTGCGCTGGATGTCGGTGCAACGGAAATTAATGAAGAAATGAAGGTCGCTGCTGTGAAAGCGATTGCTGATCTTGCAATGGCGGAGCAGTCTGACATTGTTGCAAAAGCTTACGGAGGCACTCAATTAAGTTTCGGTCCTGATTATCTTATTCCGACACCCTTCGATCCAAGACTTTATGTCGAAGTTGCGTTTGCCGTCGCGAAAGCGGCAATGGATAGCGGTGTGGCCAGCCGTCCTGAAGAAAATCTTGATCAATATCATGAGCGACTTTCGGATTTTGTCTATCGGACACGTTTCGTTATGAAACCGTTGTTTGATAAAGCACGAAAAGAACAGATGCGCGTTGCCTATGCGGAAGGCGAGGATGAACGTGTCCTATCTGCAGTGCAGACCGTTGTTGATGAGAAGATTGCGCTTCCGATCCTTGTGGGGCGCCGTAAGGTGATCGAGTATCGGATTGAAAAGCTTGGCTTGCGATTGAAGCTTGATCGGGATTTTCAATTGGTCGACCCTGAGGATGACCCAAGATACCGTGAATATTGGACGGGATATCACAGCCTGAGGGAGCGGGCGGGCGTTGACCCAGATACGGCGCGCGCGCATATCCGTACCAATACGACAATCATCGGTGCCATGATGGTGCATTTGGGACATGCCGATGCGTTGGTATGCGGTACTTACGGAAAATATTCAAAACATTTCAAACGGGTAAACGGAATCATCCCACTGCGGGATGGGGTGCGCCATGCGTCGGCGCTGCATCTGCTTATTACCGAAGGCCGCCCGTTATTTTTCTCGGATACCCAAGTGCGTGAACAGCATAATTCTGAAGAGCTTGCGGAAATGACGATCCTGGCAGCGGACGAAGTGCGCCGGTTTGGTATTGAGCCAAAAGCAGCATTGGTTTCTTATTCCAATTTTGGCTCGGCGGAAATGCCATCGGCAACCCGTGCCCAAGAAGCGATGAAATTGATCAAGCAAATTGACCCAGATCTGGAAATTGAAGGCGAAATGAAAGCGGATTCCGCTCTTGTACCAGAGATCCGCAAGGTGACATTTCCAAACTCCAAAATGGAGGGGCCCGCTAATCTATTGATTATGCCTGACCTTGATTCCGCAAACATAAGTTACAATATCGCTAAGAGCCTTGGAAATGGAATTGCTGTAGGCCCGATCCTGATCGGCATGTCAAAGTCAGTCCATATTACCGTGCCTTCTGTCACCGTGCGTGGCTTGGTCAATATCACCGCAATTGCGGCCGTCGATGCGCAGGATCATAAGTCCGGGCATATGATGAGGGGGCCGGTTGCGCGTAGAAAGAATTATGAGGGTGATTACTAATGAGCGAAGCTCCGCTCCACAGCCCAGAGGAAGAAATTTCCTCGGCTGAACGGGAAGGCGAGGACATCCAGTATGGCATGAGCGAAGAAAAAGTTCATGAGATACAGGAGTCTATTGAGCTGGGGCTCGTCGAACATGTTCGGCAAAATGTTGCTGAACTGCATTCCGCCGATATTGCTGACCTCATCGAACAGCTTAAGCCCAAGCACCGGGCGCTGCTGTTGGAATTTGCAGACGATCTTGTTGAAGCTGAAGTTTATTCGGACCTTGATGAGACCGTCCGTGATGAACTTGTGGACGACATGGAAGCGTCCGAGATCGCGGAACTGGTTACCGAGCTGGAGCTGGACGATGCGGTTCACGTTCTGGAAGATCTGGAAGCCAGCGATCAGCAGGATGTTCTGAATGAATTGCCGGCGGAAGACCGGATTATCATCGAGCAGGGCCTTTCTTATACGGAAGATACCGCTGGCCGATTGATGCAAAAAGACCTGATCGCCGTTCCAGAATACTGGAATATTGGTCAGACAATTGATTTTTTGCGGGACACGGAAGATCTTCCCAGCGAATTTTATGAAATTTTCGTGGTCGATCCGCGGCATCATCCGATTGGTACGGTGCCTCTTGATAAAGCCATGCGAAATCAACGATCGGTGCCCGTGAAGGACATTATGCACCGGGAGCAGAAACTGATCCCTGTTGATATGGATCAGGAAGAAGTCGCGTATCTTTTCCAGCAATATCGTTTGACGTCTGCGGCTGTTGTTAATGAAAACGGGGCCTTGATCGGTATGATTACGATTGATGACATCGTTGATGTTATCAATGAAGAAGCAGAAGAAGATATCCTGCGTCTGGGTGGTGTGGCAGAAGATAATCTGTTTGGCTCCATCTGGGGCACAACAAAAACCCGGTTCACATGGTTGCTGGTTAATCTGTTTACAGCCATTTTGGCGTCCATAGCGATCGGTATGTTTGATCAGGCCATGGAAAAAGTAATCGCCCTTGCTGTCCTTATGCCGATTGTTGCCAGTATGGGCGGGAATGCAGGAACACAAACGCTAACTGTTGCTGTGCGGGCGTTGGCCACGCGCGAACTTACCGCCAACAATATGTTCCGGATCATCGGTAAAGAGACATTTGTCGGCTTTCTGAATGGGAGTATTTTCGCCATTTTGATCGGTATTGTCGCCTGGCTTTGGTTCAACGATTTTTCCATTGGGTGGATAATTGGCCTGTCGATGGTTGTCAATATGCTGGTCGCCGGTGTGGCCGGAATGGTCGTGCCCATCACGTTAGAGCGTTACAATATTGACCCTGCCGTTGCATCGAGCGTTTTCGTAACGACAATTACGGACATTATCGGTTTTGTGTCTTTTCTGGGGATTGCATCGTTGGTCCTGCTTTAAAAAAGCTATCTGGCCCACTCTAAATTGTTGATCATTATACGTTGATCTTTCCAGTTGTGGCTGCTGGCGAATAGACGGAAGACTTCCATGATGTCATTTTTCTTGCCGTGTCGCCAGCTTAGCCCCAGAGTTTTCGCGATATTCAGTTGATCAATGGGGACCAGTTCAACTCCAGGGTAGCTAAGCATGTCAGGTATGACACATAATCCGACACCGGACTGCACCAATGACAAGGCTTTATCATCTTCATCAGTTCTAAAGATAATGTTGGGGTTGATATTCTCCCGGGCAAAGAAACGAGTGATTTCCACCTCTGATAAACAGTGACTGCGATGGATGAAGTCCAGACCGGTCAACTGGCGAAGCTGTACGGAAGAGCGAACCGTGAAGGGATGGTCCGCAGGAACAGCTAGAACACATTTTGTCGTAAAAAGCCGTTCAAACTGATGCTCAGAATTATGAGTTGGCGGTACATTGATTGCCATATCAATGCGCTCTTCGTTTAACCAGTTATCCAGTTGTTCTGGGGTTCCTTCTTTCAGCGCTATCTGCATTTCCGTATGGGTTTTTCCAAAATCGGCAAGCAGCATGGAAAGTTTGGCGATCGGAAAGGCTCGCGGGATGCCAATCTGTAGGCGTTGGGAGGGTTGTTTGCCCCGCGCCTCCTGTTTGGCTGTGTTGCATTCATAAATGATTGTTCGGGCGCGCGGCAAGAAACGAGAACCAGCTTCGGTAAGCGTAATGTTACGGGATGCGCGGTTGAGCAAGATAACGCCTAAATCCTGTTCCAGTTTTTTGATGCCGGATGACAGTGTTGGCTGGCTTACGAAAACACGCTCTGCCGCCCGGGAAAAATTCCGCGTTTCAACCACTGCCAAAAAATATCGCAACTGATAAATGTCCATCAATAGACATTATCAATAGCAATGATTGAAGTAAACGATTTTATCTATATTGATTAATTTGATATAGGTTCTGTCATGCAAAAGTTTACGCCTCAGAACCCTTCATACGAACAGGTTGTCCGCGATAGTTTTTCGCGCCAGCCTTTTATGGCGTTGATGGGCGCGCAGATGGGCCAGGTCGCGCCAGGGCGATGCGATATCTTGGTCGACTGGCGTCAAGATCTAACCCAACAGCATGGCTTTTTTCATGGTGGGATGGTTTCCTCTATCGCAGATTCAGCCGCTGGATATGCCGCGTATACCCTGTTCCCGAACGAGAGCACGGTCTTGACCGTAGACTTTAAAGTCAGTTTCCTGAACCCGTCCAAAGGGGACCATATTCAAGCATCAGCTGAGGTTATTCGAGCCGGTAAAAAAATTTATCATGTAAAGGCTGAAGTTTTTGCTTTTTCGGATGAGGTTAAAACCCATTGCCTGTCCGGTATTTTTACAATGATGTGTCTTCAGGGTAAATCAGATGCGGCCAATCTCGGTCGCAAAGATGAGGTTTCTTGATGACCGCCCTGGATCCAAGATTGCTGGCACGAATTTTACCAATATTTGAAAGCCAGAAACTTATGCACCATCTTGGTGTTGAGATTACAGCCCTGTCTGAGGGATATTGCGATTTAACCCTTGGCTACCATGAGCGCTGGTCGCAGCATGACGGTTATTTCCACGGGGGGATAATCGGCACGTTAGCGGACACGGCGGCTGGTGTCGCTGCCACAACACTTATGTCGGAAGACGAAAATTGCCTGACGGCGGAGTATAAACTAAATTTCCTTACCCCCGCTTCGGGTGAGGCAATTGTTGCAAAGAGTAAAATTATTAAATCTGGACGTAGCTTGAAAATAGCAGAATCCAACATCTATTCGATCGGTAACGGGGAGCAGAAACATTGTGCAACTGCCTTGGTTACTTTGATAGCAACCTAAGAATATTGATCAAGAAAAGGACGTCAAATGTCATCCATTGATTTTCCAACCCTGAATTTTGGCTTGGGCGAAACCGCCGATATGTTACGGGATACGGTTAGAAGCTTTGCAGATAACGAATTGGCGCCGCAGGCCGCAGAAATTGATGCAACAAATGAATTCCCCATGGATGCCTGGCGTAAGATGGGCGATCTTGGGTTGCTTGGACTTACTGTTGAAGAAGAATATGGTGGGTCGGGCCTCGGATATCTGGAGCATTGCATCGCCGTAGAGGAAATCAGCCGGGCATCTGCGTCTGTGGGTTTGTCTTACGGGGCGCATTCCAACCTTTGCGTTAATCAGATCCGGCGCAATGGCTCTGCTGAACAAAAGCAGAAATACCTTCCCAAGCTTGTTTCTGGTGAACATGTGGGCGCTTTGGCCATGAGTGAACCCGGCGCGGGATCAGATGTGGTTTCAATGCGACTGCGCGCTGAGAAAAAAGGGGACCGATATATCCTGAACGGGAACAAGTTCTGGATTACAAACGGCCCCGATGCGGATGTTCTGGTTGTCTACGCAAAGACCGATCCAGACGCAGGACCGCGCGGCATCACAGCGTTTATTATTGAAAAAGGGTTCAAGGGTTTTTCCACAGCGCAGAAACTCGACAAGCTCGGCATGCGCGGGTCAAATACCTGCGAACTGGTTTTTGAAGATTGCGAAGTACCGGAAGAAAATATCATGGGACCTCTTAATGAAGGGGTTCGGGTATTGATGAGTGGCCTTGATTATGAACGGGTTGTACTGTCCGGTGGCCCTTTGGGCATCATGGCGTCCTGCATGGATTCCGTAATTCCATACATTCATGATCGCAAACAGTTCGGCGAATCCATCGGTACATTCCAACTGATGCAGGGTAAAGTCGCTGATATGTATTCTACAATGAACGCCTGTAAGGCGTATGTTTATACAGTCGCGCAAGCGTGTGACCGGGGCGAGACGGCCCGAAAAGACGCCGCGGGTGTTATCCTTTACGCAGCAGAGAAAGCAACATGGATGGCCCTGGAAGCAATTCAGGCACTGGGCGGTAACGGTTATATTAATGAATATCCAACCGGACGCTTGCTGAGGGATGCTAAATTGTATGAAATTGGCGCGGGCACCAGCGAAATAAGAAGAATGTTAATTGGCCGTGAATTGTTTAACGAAACAGCGTAAAAAAGGCTGAAGAAGTCTTACCGGGTATAAAGAAAAAAGTTGGATTTCATGCCTGACTTCCGATCAGCGAAGATAGTGAAACAAATAATAAAGTAATGGAGAATAAAAAATGAGCGACGATCCTATTGTCATCGTTGGTATGGCCCGTACACCAATGGGCGGTTTTCAGGGCGACCTGAGTGAAGTAAAAGCTCCGACATTGGGTGCAATTGCTATTGAGGAAGCGATGAAACGCGCTGGCCTGAAGGGCGATGACATTGATGAAGTTGTTATGGGTTGTGTTTTGCCGGCTGGCTTGGGACAGGCGCCTGCGCGTCAGGCGTCGTTTGGTGCCGGTATTCCCGACAGCGTCGGCTGTACAACTGTAAACAAAATGTGTGGTTCTGGTATGCGGGCTGCAATGTATGCCCATGACGCCCTAATCGCAGGTTCTTCAAATGTTATGGTGGCCGGTGGCTTTGAAAGCATGACAAACGCACCTTACGTTTTGCCTAAAATGCGCGGTGGCGCTCGGTTAGGACATGCCGAAGTTAAAGATCATATGTTCCTTGATGGTCTGGAAGACGCCTACGAAGAAGGCCGGTTGATGGGTAGTTTTGCTGAAGAAACAGCAGGCTTATACCAGTTTACTCGGGAAGCTCAGGATGCTTATGCGATTGAATCGCTGGCACGCGCCAAAAAAGCAACCGAAGATGGTAGCTTTGACGATGAAATTGCACCTGTCACTGTGAAAACCCGTAAAGGGGATGTTGTTGTCGACAAGGATGAGCAGCCTTTGAAAGGGAACCCTGAAAAAATCCCGACATTGCGTCCTGCGTTCGCTAAAGATGGAACCGTGACAGCGGCAAATTCGTCGTCTATTTCGGATGGTGGTGCGGCCTTAGTGATGATGCGTCAGTCGGAAGCTGAAAAACGCGGTCTTAAGCCAATAGCCAAATTCCTTGCGCATTCAACGCATGCCCGTAAACCTTCTGAATTTACATTGGCGCCAATCGACGCCATTCGTAAGGTTCTGGACAAGGTCGAATGGACAAAAGACGATGTAGATCTTTTTGAAATCAACGAAGCCTTTGCTGTGGTTACCATGGCTGCCATGAAAGATCTGGGTTTGGATCATGACAAGGTAAACGTTCATGGCGGTGCATGTGCGCTGGGGCATCCTGTCGGTGCCTCTGGTGCGCGGATTGTCGTGACACTTTTATCTGCTTTGCAGAAATATGGCAAAAAACGCGGTGTTGCTGCGTTGTGCATCGGTGGCGGTGAAGCGACTGCTATGGCCCTAGAGCTGGTAGCCTAAGGTAAACGAGTTGGACGATAGGAAGTAAGAAAATGATCCTGAGCGAAGAACAAACAATGATCCGCGACATGGCGCGTGATTTTGCCGCCAATCGTCTGGCTCCCAATACAACCGTTTGGGAGCAGCAAGCCGCTGTTCCCAAAGAAGTTTTTGATGAAATGGGCGCGCTTGGCCTGATGGGAATGACAGTTCCGGAAAATTATGGCGGCGCAGAAACCGACTTTGTTTCCTATGCACTGGCATTAATGGAAATTGCAGGTGGTGACGGCGCTATTTCCACTGTCATGAGCGTCAATAATTCGCCTTGCTGTGCGGCTTTGTTAAAAGATGGTTCCGAGGCGCAGAAACAGAAATATTTAGTCCCGCTTGCAAAAGGGGAAATGATCGGTGCTTTTTGTCTGACTGAACCACAGGCTGGTTCTGATGCGTCCGCCCTGAAAACCCGGGCGGTAAAAGACGGTGATGATTACATCATTAACGGGACGAAGCAGTTCATCACGTCTGGAAAAATTGGCGGCGTTGCGTTGGTCTTTGCTGTTACGGATCCGGAGGCTGGAAAAAAAGGGATCAGTTGCTTTATCGTTCCGACGGATGCTGAAGGGTATCGTATTGCGTCCATAGAAAACAAGTTGGGCCAAAAAGCGTCCGATACTTGCCAGCTTGCTTTTGAGGATGTCCGGGTTCCTTCTGCGAATATGTTGGGATCTGAAGGGGCGGGATATAAAATCGCCCTTGCCAACTTGGAAACAGGACGTATCGGTATTGGTGCGCAAAGTGTCGGAATGGCGTCTGCTGCGTTGGCCCACGCCATCGACTATGCAAAGGAAAGAATTTCTTTTGACCAACCAATTATTCAACATCAGGCCGTAGGCTTTCGTCTTGCGGACATGGCAACCAAAGTTGAAGTTGCCCGTCAGATGGTGTTGCATGCGGCCACACTGAAAGACGCGGGGCAGCCTTGCCTGACAGAAGCGAGCATGGCTAAATTATTCGCTTCGGAAATGGCAGAAGAAGTATGTTCAGCGGCTATTCAGACGCTGGGCGGAAATGGTTTCGTAGCGGACTATCCGGTTGAAAAAATTTATCGTGATGTACGGGTATGCCAAATTTACGAAGGAACATCTGATATCCAGAAAATGGTGATTGCCAGAAATCTAGCGGCTTAAGGAATTGAACATGTTTGCACCAATTGACTTCTATTTCGATTTTTCCTCGCCTTATGCCTATCTGGGAAGCCATATGATTGAGGACGTTGCCGCCAAGCATGCGAGGACGGTGAACTGGCATGCTTTCATGTTGGGAATAGCCTTTAAGAACGAGAAGACGGCACCGCTGACATTTTATCCCCGAAAAGGGGAATATTCGCGAATGGATTTTGCAAGGACGGCGCGCAAATACAACATTCCTTTTTCCATGCCCAATGATTTTCCAAAAAACACAATTGCGGCCTCGCGAGCCTTTTTTTACTTGAACAAATTAGATCCACTCCTGGCTAAAACATTTGGGAAAGCGGTTTTTCAGGCGTATTTCGTTCAAGGTATGGATATTTCTGATACGGCCGTTGTTCTTGATCTCGCCCGTGAGTGCGGCATCGATGTAGAAGCGCTTGAATTGTCCATGCAGTCTGCCACACTGAAAGATGAATTTAAAATATCGGTGAACGAAATCATCGAAGAAAAAAAGGTTTTCGGGGCACCATTTTTCATAGTTGATGGGGAACCGTTCTGGGGCGCGGATCGTGTCGTTCAGGTTGATGAATGGCTTGAAACAGGCGGGTGGTAACAAATCCGCAGAAACATAGAGGGGAGAGAGCGACAATGAGTGACGTGATAGAATTTTTCTTTGAATATGTCTCACCATACGCGTATATCGCGGCGAAACAGATTGAAGAGGTCGGAAAGAAACACGGCAAGGAAGTCATTTGGCGGCCTGTATCACTTGGTCATGTTTGGAAATCTATTGGTGCGACAAATGTCGGTCCGGGGGCTGTTTCCCAAAAGGCTCAGTATCTGATGCAGGATTCCGCGCGGTTTGCGAAAATGGCAGGGCTGGAAATGTCAAAGCCTGCGGTTTTTCCGGTTGATGCGAAACTCGCTCGGTTAGCATTTTATCGGTTGTCGGCGCAGGACAAAGATTTGGGAAAAGCATTTGCCCAGGGCATCTTTGATAAATTCTGGGCCAAGAGTGAAGAAATCACGGAGCCTGAACATCTTGAAGATCTGGCAAAAGAGCTAAAGGTAGATCTTAGCGAAATTGCCGAAGCCTTGACAGATGCGGATGCTAAGGCGGCGATGATTGCCTCCACACAGGCCGCGATCGATTGTGGTGCTTTTGGTATGCCGTGGTTCAAATATGGCGAACAGGTTTTTTGGGGGGCTGACCGCATTCCACATATCGATCAGTATCTGGCGTTTAAAGCCGCTTGAGAGGAATAATCTCCGGCCCATTAAAGGGCCGGAAATCTGCGGTGTCTAGAATAAGAAATAGCCACCATCAATAAGGAAAGTATCACCTGTATGATAGGAACTCGCATCAGACATGATGTAAACAGCGATGCCACCAAAGTCTTCGGGGTTTCCCCAACGCTTTGCTGGAATACGCGGTTTGACGTTGTCCGAGAACTTGTTCCAGTTAAACGCAGGTTCCGTCATGGCCGTTTCAATCCAGCCAGGCAAAATGGCGTTGGCGGTAATACCTTTACCGGCAAATTCAACCGACATGGCACGAAGCATCGAAATCAAACCGCCTTTTGTCGCGGCATAGTGCTCGTTCCTGGCAGCACCGGAAATAGCCGCGAGGCTGGCGGTTCCAACCAGACGGCCGCCCGGATCTCCGTTTTCAGCGCGCTCGACCATATGTTTCGTCGCTTCTTGCAATGTGTAAAAAGCGCCGTCCAGATTGACACCGATCACCCGTTGCCAATCGGCGTCGTCGATTTCAAGAAACGACCGTTTGCCAGAAGTAACACCAGCATTGGCGAAACAACCATCAACGCGACCATATTGGGAAAGGGTTTCCGCAAAGCAATCCTGAACTTCTTTCTGGTCGGCAACATTGCAGGACAAAGAGCTGACGCGCGTCCCAAACGCTTTCAGTTCTTCGACGGCGGCAGCGTTTTTGGTTTCGTTTGTGCCCCAGATACAAACATCACCGCCGGCTTCGGCAATGGCTTTACCCATTCCCAAACCAATGCCGCCATTTCCGCCTGTGATAAGAGCGACCTTACCGGTAAGGTCAAATGCTTTAAAAGCCATTTTAGGCTCCTTTTTTCTTTTTATGTTAGGGGATTACGGGTAGCACATAGCCCGAATATCTCCAAGAAAATCATCGTCGCAGCGTCTCAGAAACCTGTGTTCAAATCCATTTTTGCAAAAGGGGATTTCGCGTAAATGCCTGTTTTAAAAAGTAATCTCAATACGAGAAGTGAAGAATTCAAAGAAAATGCCGAGCATATGCAAATGCTTGTCGATGATCTTCGCGAAAAAGTGGCAGCAGCCAAGCTTGGCGGCGGTGATCGTGCCCGCGACAAACATTTGTCCCGTGGCAAGCTTTTGCCTCGTGAACGGGTACGACAGCTTCTGGATCCGGGATCGCCCTTCCTTGAGTTCAGCCAGCTCGCCGCATACGACATGTATGGGGGCGATATTAATTCAGCTGGTTTGATTACAGGCATCGGTCGGATTTCAGGCAGAGAATGCGTTGTTGTCTGTAATGACGCGACGGTGAAAGGTGGAACCTACTATCCGATGACGGTGAAGAAGCATCTTCGCGCGCAGGAAGTGGCCCAGCAAAATAACCTGCCGTGCGTATATCTGGTCGATTCAGGAGGAGCAAACCTTCCGAACCAGCAGGATGTTTTTCCGGATAGAGAGCATTTCGGCCGTATTTTCTTCAATCAGGCAAACATGTCCGCTCAGGGCATTCCACAGGTGGCGGTGGTCATGGGTTCCTGTACCGCAGGCGGTGCCTACGTTCCGGCGATGTCTGATGAAAGTGTTATCGTTCGCAATCAGGGAACAATTTTTCTGGCGGGTCCGCCGCTGGTTAAGGCGGCAACGGGTGAAGTGGTCTCAGCAGAAGATCTGGGCGGCGCCGATGTTCATTCGCGGACATCGGGGGTAACGGATCACTATGCCGAAAATGATCAGCATGCCTTGCAGATTGCGCGAAATATTGTGGCGACATTTAACCGGCCTAAGCCAATGCCGCTGGATATTCGCAAGCCTACTGAGCCGCTTTACGATCCCAAAGAAATCTATGGTCTCATTCCAAAAGACACCCGGCAGCCCTTTGATGTGCGTGAGATCATCGCCCGTCTTGTTGACGGATCTGAATTTGATGAATTTAAAAAACTGTATGGTACCTCTTTGGTTACCGGCTTTGCCCATATTCATGGCTATCCCGTCGGGATCGTTGCAAATAACGGGATTTTGTTTTCTGAATCATCCGTGAAGGGCGCACACTTTATTGAACTGTGTTGCCAGCGCAATATTCCGTTGGTGTTTTTGCAGAACATTACCGGATTTATGGTTGGCCAGAAATATGAAAGCGGTGGCATCGCCAAGGATGGCGCCAAGTTGGTAACGGCCGTTGCAACGGCAAAGGTCCCAAAATTTACAATGATCTTCGGTGGCTCTTTCGGTGCCGGTAATTATGGTATGTGTGGTCGTGCCTATAGTCCGCGTATGCTTTGGATGTGGCCAAACTCCCGCATCTCTGTTATGGGCGGAGAACAGGCGGCCTCTGTGCTGGCAACAGTCAAGCGGGATGGTATGGAGGCGCGCGGTGAAAGCTGGAGCGCAGAAGACGAGGCTGCCTTCAAATCGCCTATTCAGGAACAGTATGATGTGGAAGGGCACCCGTATTTTTCCAGTGCCCGGCTCTGGGATGATGGCATCGTTGATCCGGCGGATAGTCGCCGCGTCCTCGGACTTGCCATTTCCGCCTCACTAAATGCCCCAATCGAGCCAACAAAATTTGGCCTCTTTAGAATGTAAGGAACGAAAAATGAGTGAAGAAACTGCAGTATTACATTTTTCTACAGACGGGATTGCTACTGTCACGCTGAACCGGCCTGAAGTTCACAATGCATTCGATGAAGAATTGATCGAACGGCTTGCTGACATGTTCGACGATCTGGGCAATCAGGAAGGGGTTCGCGCTGTCGTTGTGGCCGCCGCTGGTAAAAGTTATTGCGCTGGTGCTGACCTGAACTGGATGAAGCGGGCAGCCGGTTTTACGGAAGAAGACAATCGTGAAGATGCCCTGTCCCTGGGCCGTATGCTCAAAAATCTTCAGGATATTCCGAAACCAACGATTGCACTGGTACAGGGCGCCGCGTATGGGGGAGGCCTTGGGCTGGTGTCTGCTTGTGATATCGCGATCGGGGTCAAAACCGCCAAATTCTGTTTGTCTGAAGTGAAGCTGGGCCTGCTTCCGGCTGTGATCTCGCCATATGTAGTTGAGGCCATTGGTATTCGCGCAAGCCGCCGGTATTTTCAGACGGCTGAAGTCTTTGGCGCAGAAGAAGCGTATCGGCTTGGGCTTCTGCATGAGGTTGTTGATGATGTTCATCTTCTGGCGGAAGCCAGAGACCGCATTTTGGAAAAGGTGCGCGGGAATGCACCCGGTGCCATGGCAGACTCAAAGGATCTGATTTATACCGTTGCGGGACGTCCAATTGATCAGGATGTGATCAATGAAACTGCGGACCGGATTGCCTCAAGACGGACGACAGATGAAGCCAAAGAGGGGATCGGCGCGTTTCTGGAAAAACGCAAAGCGTCCTGGAATAATTCCTGATAAAGGTAGGTTTACCGGTGTTTCAAAAAATTCTTATTGCGAACCGCGGCGAAATTGCCTGCCGTGTTATTGATACAGCCCGCAAAATGGGTGTTCGGACGGTTGCTGTTTATTCAGAAGCTGACGCGAATGCGCGCCATGTTCAGATGGCAGATGAAGCTGTCCTTCTAGGTCCGGCGGAAGTGTCAGAAAGTTATCTGAAAGCGGATAAAATTTTGGAGATTGCCAAAAGAACGGGTGCTCAGGCAATCCATCCTGGCTATGGCTTTCTGTCTGAAAACGCTGACTTTGCGGAAAAATGTGCTGCAGAAAAAGTAGCGTTCATTGGCCCACCTGCGTCGGCTATTCGGGCGATGGGCTTAAAAGATGCGGCTAAGGCCATGATGGTGGAAGCCGGTGTACCAGTTGTCCCCGGATATCATGGTGAAGGGCAGGATCCAGAGATGCTGGCGAAAGAAGCCAGCGCTATCGGTTATCCCGTCCTGATCAAGGCGGTTGCAGGCGGCGGCGGAAAAGGAATGCGCCGGGTGGATAGTGCGGCCGAATTTCCTGAAGCGTTAGCGTCAGCAAAAAGGGAAGGGGCCAATGCATTCGGCGATGACCGGGTTCTGATCGAGAAGTTTCTCACCAAACCACGTCATATTGAAATACAGGTTTTTGCCGACCGACAGGGGAATGCAGTTCACTTGTTTGAGCGGGATTGTTCTTTGCAGCGCCGCCACCAAAAAGTAATTGAAGAAGCCCCGGCACCGGATATGCCTCAAAGCATGCGCGATGCAATGGGGGCTGCGGCCGTTGCTGCTGCCAAAGCGATCGGCTACGAAGGAGCTGGTACGGTCGAGTTTATTGCAGATGTATCCGATGGCCTGAAAGACGATGGTTTTTATTTCATGGAAATGAATACCCGACTGCAGGTTGAGCATCCGGTGACCGAGATGATCACGGGTCAGGATCTGGTGAGCTGGCAGTTACAAGTGGCGTTTGGAGAGGCCTTACCGTGTTCTCAGGACGCGTTATCCATTTCCGGCCATGCCTTTGAAGCCCGCCTGTATGCAGAAGATCCTGACAATGATTTTCTTCCGGCAACCGGGCCTTTGCTGCGCCTTCGTACTCCGGAATTGGACGATGGTGTGCGGGTCGATACGGGCGTTCGCGAAGGGGATGCGGTCACTCCTTTTTATGACCCGATGATTGCCAAGCTTATAGTTTGGGGAGAAAACAGAGCTGTCGCCCTGCGAAAATTACAGGCGGCGCTTTCAAATTACGAAGTGGCGGGCCTTGCGACCAATCTGGAATTTTTAAAAAACACGGCGTCGCACCCGGCATTTGCAGATGCAGATCTGGATACTGGCTTTATTGAACGGTTTCGCGATGACCTGGTTCCTAAAAGGACATCAGCCAGTTCCCGCCACATAGCGTTGGCGACCCTGCAACTGCTTCTGGACGCAAGACAGGCCAATCAATCAAAAAAATCACAGAGTACGGATCCTTATTCACCCTGGAATGATATCACGGCCTGGCGGATGAACGATGCAGCCCATGTGGATTACACTTTTGAGGGGGATGAGGGCGATATCCATGTGACCGTATTGGATGCCGGAAACGGCTTTCAGATGAAGGTTGCAGGCGAAGAATTCCACCTTTCGGGGACGATAGAAGAGGACGGAAGTCTGCGTGCCTCGATTGATGGGCATATCGTCAGCGCAACCGTTGTTGTTGACAATACTCGGATGATTGTCATCACCGATGGCAAACAGGTGGAAGTGAACCGAATTATCACAGATCATTCCGGAGATGGTGAAGAGGCTGGTGCTGGCGCAATCCTGTCCCCTATGCCAGGTAAAATTATTCAGGTCTCTGTTGCGGCTGGAGATACTGTATCAAAAGGTGACAGCTTGATTGTTATGGAAGCAATGAAGATGGAACATAGTCTGACAGCGGCCGTAGACGGTATCGTAAGTGACGTCTTTTTTGAAATAGGCGATCAGGTCGAAGAAGGGATTGTTCTGATCCGCCTTGAAAGTGAGGACGTCTAAGATGTCATATCCAGCTTCTGTCAGATTGTTTGAAGTCGGTGCGCGTGACGGCCTTCAAAATGAAAAAGAAGTCATTCCGACCGAAATTAAAATAGAGCTGATTGAACGCCTTGTTGATGCCGGGGTGAAGGCAATCGAAACGGGTAGTTTTGTATCGCCAAAATGGGTGCCGCAAATGGCCGATACAGCCGATGTCATGGCGAAGGTTACGCGATATGATGACGTCATCTTTTCGGTGCTGACGCCTAACATGAAAGGGTATGAAGGGGCTATTTCGTCGAAAGCGGATGAAATTGAAATCTTCAGTGGAGCTTCTGAAATCTTCAGTCAGAAGAATATCAATTGCTCGATTGATGAAAGCCTTGAACGGTTTAAGCCAGTTGTGGAGGCCGCCAAAAAAGACGGGTTACCTGTACGGGCAAGTGTCTCTTGTGCTTTTGGCAGTCCCTTTGGCGAGGAAATTACACCTGCAATGGTCGCTGACGTTTCCAAAAAGCTGTTTGATATGGGGGCCTATGAAGTGTCGATCGCCGATACCATTGGTGTTGGAACGCCTATTCGAACCAAACTCGTTCTGGACGCGGTCGCCAATGTCATTCCACTTGAAGTAATCGGCGTTCATTTCCATGATACTTATGGTCAGGCACTCGCCAACCTGCATGCCGCCCTTGAAGTGGGGATCACCCGGCTGGACAGTTCCGTCGCTGGTTTGGGTGGATGTCCTTATGCGCCCGGGGCAACAGGCAATGTAGCCACTGAAGACATTGTATATATGTTGGATGGTATGGGAATAGAGAGCGGGATTGATCTGAACAAGCTTGTAAAAACCGCCTGGTTTATTTCTGATTTCCTTGGTCGGCCTCCTGTTTCCAGGGTCGCAAAAGCGTTAAAAAACAAACTGGACTAGGCAGAACCGGCAATCCGCGTTATTTAATAAAGATGACTGTACATTTAATTAAAGTATGCGTTGGGGTTAGCTCGATTGATCAGCTGCGCTCCACTCAGGAAAGACGTTTGATTGCAGGGCCACTGTGTCATGCGACAAAGCAACGACCGCAGAGAGAGGCTGAACTTCTCGATGGGGGGTCTCTTTACTGGATCATAAAAGGCAATATTGCTGTTCGTCAGAAAATTACTGAATTACAGCGCCTGATTGACCACGAAGGGGAAAAATGCGGACTAATTCTGGACCCAGAACTTGTCGAGACAGAGTTGGTCAAGCGGGGCCCTCATCAGGGATGGCGTTATCTGGAAGATGAAGATGCCCCCAAAGATTTGCGAGATCTGGTTGAAGAAGCAAACGAAGATGAAGACAGTGAAGGGGAGTTATCCCCGGAAATGGCTGCCGAACTCAGAGAACTGGGGTTACTCTAACTCCGGTAGCCTATACCGACCGCGCGTCAGCTGAGGAGCAGACTGTCGTCAGATAATTCTTCACCGTGGGTTTTTTCAAACATTTTGATCAGATCCGTCACATCCAAACCATCGCGCTGAGTTCCAGAGACGTCCAGAACAACACGTCCCTTGTGAAGCATGACGGTTCTGTCACCATAATCCAGTGCCTGCCGCATGGAGTGGGTCACCATTATGGTTGTCAGGTTGTTTTCCCGCACGATGTCCCGGGTAAGATCCATTACAAATGCCGCTATGCGGGGATCGAGCGCCGCCGTATGCTCATCCAGCATCAGGACGCTGGAAGGTTGCAAAGACGCCATAAGCAGGCTAACTGCCTGTCTTTGGCCACCTGATAGTAAGCCAATCAAATCCCCCAAGCGGTTTTCAAGCCCCAGCCCCAGGCGCTCCAGCTTGGTTCTGAACTCGTCCCGCATGGCGCGTGACAATGCGCGTCCGATCCCTCGGCTTCGTCCTCTGGAATAGGCGAGGGACATATTTTCTTCGATAGTCAGGTTTTCGCAGGATCCCGCCAGTGGATCCTGAAAGACACGAGCAACCAGTCCTGTGCGTTTTGGGGCAGGCCAATTGGTAATATCCGTATCGTCCACGGTTATTTTGCCTGTATCCACGTTCAATTCACCAGCGATTGCATTTTGAAGCGTTGATTTTCCGGATCCGTTTGATCCAATAACACAAACAAACTGACCCCTTGGGACGGACAGATCCAGTCCAGACAGGGCACGTGTTTCCATCACAGTTCCTTTGTTGAACGTGATGTGAAGATTTTCACAGCGGATCATTTGGCCGCTCCTTTACGAAACAAGCGGCCAAAGCGGCTGCCTGGCAGGACAAGGGCACATGCCACTAGCAACGCCGTAACAAGTTTAAGGTCCTGAGCTTCCAGTCCAATGAAATCGGCGTTTAAAGCCAGACTGACGGCAAGCCAATAAGTGATTGACCCCAATATGCAGGCCAGAGTCGCGCGTGTAATTCCTTTGGGGGTAAGCAAAGCCTCCCCGCCAATGACGGACGCCAGACCAATGACAATCACACCTACACCCATTGTTACATCGGCGGAACCCTGACTTTGCGCAAAAACTGCCCCGGCAAAAGCAACGAGGCCGTTGGCCATAGCCATGCCAAGCAAGATCATTTTGCCGTCAAAAATACCGTTCGCACGGGCCATTTTTGCATTGGCGCCAGTGGCCCGCATGGCAAGACCAATTTCTGATCCCAAAAACCAATCAAGTGAAAACTTGATCAACGCTGCAATAACAAGAAAAACAATGGGCATGAGCATGTAACTGCTGATACCCAGCATATTTGCTAAGTCTGCAAAGGGGGTCAGAATTGTCTCTTCGGTGATAAGGGCAATGTTTGGCCGACCCATGATGCGCAGATTAATGGAATAAAGCGCGATCATTGTTAGGATACTGGCCAGCAAATGAAGAATTTTCAGTTTTACATTGAGCCACGCCGTGACAAAACCGGCCAGACAACCAGCGGCAATTGCAATCACGGTCGAAAGATAGGGATTGTATCCTGCCACAATCAATGCAGCCGAGACGGCGGCGCCCAATGGAAATGACCCATCGACTGTCAGATCCGGAAAATCGAGGATCCGAAAGGATATGAAAATACCGAGGGCGACCAAACCATAGATAAATCCAAGTTCAATCGCCCCGAGAAAAGCTATAAGGCTCAATTTATGACCCTAACGAGTAAATGTTACTTAACAACTTCTTTGGCTGACGCAACGATGTCTGCCGGTAGGGTTAGCCCCATTTTTTCTGCTGCCGTCGGATTGACAAACAGTTCCAGAATAGTGGGGAGTTCCACGGATAGATCCCCGGGATTAGCGCCTTCAAAAATCTTGGCGACAAGCTGTCCTGTTTGGCGGCCAACATCATAATAATTAAATCCAAGAGCAGCAACAGCGCCGCGCTTCACACTGGCAGTATCGCCGGCAAAGACAGGAATTTGTGCATCGATACCAACTTTAACAACCGCCTCAAAAGCGGACACGATTGTGTTGTCCGTAGGAACATAAATGGCATCGGCCTTGCCCACGAGGCTGCGCGCAGAAGAAAGAACAGCGCCACTGTTATTGGCACCGGCTTTTACAATTTTCAGGCCAAGCGCGGGGGCTTCTGCCTCCAATGCTTCAATCAATGTCAGCGAATTGGCCTCGCCTGGATTATGAAGCACGCCAACAGTTTTTGCGTTCGGCATGATCTGTTTAATCAGTTCCAGATGCTTCTTGATCGGTGACATGTCCGATGTCCCGGTGATGTTTCCTCCGGGTTTTTCAAGGTTACTTACCAATTTCGCGCCGACAGGATCAGTAACTGCGGTAAAGACAACAGCCTGACTTTTCGGTGCTTTGGCTGCAATAGCTTGGGCAGATGGCGTTGAAATCCCAACAATAACGTCTGGTTCTGCCCCGACAAATTTACTTGCAATCTGAACGGTGGTTGGAATATCCCCTTGTGCGGTTTGGTGTTGAACCGTCAGGTTTTTCCCTTTTTCGTATCCCAGCTTTGCCAATTCATCGACCAGCCCTTTGTGGACGGCGTCCAGAGCTGGGTGCTCAACAATCGCTGTAACGGCCAGCGTTTTATCTGCTGCGAATGCCGCAGTCATGCCCGTAAAGGACGTTGCAATCAGCGCACCTAGTGCAATTGATTTTAAAAACTTGCGTTTGTTATTCATCAGGTTTCCTCGAATTTTTTTATGGCCAATATTGTAGCGGATACTGCGCAAGAACAAAGGAGAATATGCAGAAGTTTTTGTCTTCTGTTCTGGTCTGTTAAGTAGCTATTTTACAAAGGCTAATTGGGTTTTATCCAAACGGCGGTATCGTGAAAGGCTGCCCCGCCGTTCGGTTTGGCGGCATCCGACCCGATTAATATATTAATTCCAACTTTTTCAATGAAGAATTTCCCAGGCCAAATTCCTTCAACAATTACCGTTCCAGGCTGCATGCCATCAAAAATTTCGGCGTGGATAAGCACTGAGCCACGCTTGTTTCCAATCCGCACGATATCCTCTTTTGACACCTTCAATCGAGCCGCATCCTTGGGATGGATCATTACGGTCGGCTTCTTCTCTTTCTTCAAGGAAGAGGGGGTTGCCGTAAAGGACGTATTGAGGAAATTACGAGAGGGCGCTGTGACAAGTCGGAACGGTGTCTCGTCCGTTGCTTTTTCAATAACGTCCCAGTGATCTGGAAAGGACGGCATTCCGGAAAAATCGGTTCCAATGCGTGACCAATCTGCGGCGAAATGAAATTTTTTGTCTTTGTGACCAAAGCCTTTCAGATAGTGAGACTGCTCAAATGAGGGCTGTGTGTTCTTCCATTTATCCTGACGGAGAGTTTCAACATCCGGCCATCCAGAGGTCTTGAGGGTTTCGTCGATAATTTCAAGAGGGGTCATTTCAAAGCCCCGGTGTTTTGCGCCCAGCCGTTCGGCAAGCGCGCAGATAACATCATGGTTGGAGCGGGCTTCGCCAAGAGGTTCGATGACTTTGGGGCCAAGCATAATATGGTTCTGGGCACCGCCTTGATAAATATCATCATGTTCAACGAAGGTTGTCGCAGGCAGGATAATATCCGCCATCTTGGCAGTTTCGGTCATGAATTGTTCATGAACGGCAACGAACAGGTCTTCGCGGGCGAAGCCTTTATGTACTTTCGCAAGATCGGGGGCAACATCCATTGGGTTAGTACTTTGGATCAGCAGGGCCGTCACAGGAGGGCCGTCTCCCAAATCCTGCTTATTGCCCGTTAGGACTTCCCCAATCCGGGACTGGTCGAGCATTCTGATTTTAGGATTTACGACATCCAATCCTTCGATCAGCTTTTTATTCCAGTGGTAGATAGCTGAATTGGTATGCAATGCACCGCCGCCTTCATATTGCCAGGCACCGGTAACCGCTGGGATACAGCTTGCCGCATGCATGTTCACTGCGCCATTTCGGCTGCGCGAAAAGCCATAGCCTAAACGGAAAAAGGATTTTGGTGTCGTGCCGACAAGACGGGCGAATTCCCGGATCTGGTCGGCTGGTACGCCTGAAATTTTCTCCGCCCATTCCGGCGTGCGTGTTTCCAAATGCGCTTCAAATTCAGCATGGTTGGCCGTGAATTTTTCCAGATAGGCGCGATCCGCCAGATTTTCCTTGAATAAAACATGCATAACCGCGCAGGCAAAAGCGCCGTCTGTTCCCGGTTTGACCATAACGTGCATGTCCGCAGATAGCGCAGTTGCGTTACGATACGGGTCAATGACGACGATCTTGGCGCCCCGTTCCTTCCGGGCGCGGGTTGCATGGGTCATGACATTGATCTGTGTATGCACCGCATTGGTGCCCCAGATGACGACGACGTCCGACTTAGCAATTTCGGTCGGATCGGCTCCCCGATAGGCGCCAGCGCCAGCCATCCAGCCAGCGAAGGCTAGGTTTACACAGATTGTTGAAAACTGGCCTGAGTAATTTTTTACATGCCGGAGGCGATTAATACCATCCCGCATGACCAGTCCCATCGTTCCTGCATAGTAGTAGGGCCATATGGTTTCTGAACCGAACGCCTCTTCGCGTTTGTTGAATTCCTGAACAATGGTGTCCAGGGCTTCGTCCCAGCTGATTTGCTCCCACTCTCCTGATCCTTTTGCTCCCTTTCGCTTCAAAGGGTGTAAAATGCGATCTGGGTGATGGGTTCGTTCTGCGTAACGTGCAACCTTCGCGCAAATGACCCCGGCGGTATAGCTGTTGTCAGAGGCGCCCCGGACGCGGCCGATTTCCTGCGGACCCAGCCGTTCGATTTCAAGGGCGCAGGTGGACGGGCAATCATGGGGACAGGCCGAGGCTCTGACTTCTATGGAATTTGCAGTTTTCATTGGGGTGCCATTACATTCTTGCAGAAAAATCGTTTGCGCCGCATCGTCATTTTAAAGTGCAGAGTAATGGCTTCGGCGTAGGGCTGCAATATCAGAATAAATTATCGAAGCTGTTTTGTTGCATTTTCGCGCAAAGAGTCTGGCGTTAGCGGCTACTAAAAGATATATGCTTGTTTGGATTCTGATTTCACGGGTGCACATCTCTCGATATGTTTAGGCGGTTCCTTAAAAGTGATGCGATTAAAGGCCTGGCAGGCTTACTTGCTGCGCTTTACATCTGGGTGGTTTATCGAACGAGCCGCTGGACCGTTATGAACGCAGCGCAAGCCCACCGATATTTGGCAAATGAAGACCCATTTATACTGGCCTTTTGGCATGGTCGACTTTTGATGATGCCGACCGTGGTTCTGAAAAAGTCCAAAGTTCATGTGCTGATTTCTCATCATGCGGACGGTGAAATTATTTCTCGGGCCATTGGGCATTGGGGGCAGAAAAGCATCCGTGGTTCAACTTCCAAGGGGGCGCTTCCTGCGATAAAGGATATGCTCCGCGTCCTGAAAGATCGTGAAATTGCGGTTATTACTCCTGATGGACCTCGTGGCCCTCGCATGCGGGTTCAGGACGGCGTTATCAGAATGGCGGCTATGTCCGGGGTGCCCGTAATACCGGTTTCTTTTTCGTCAACTCGCGGAAAATGCCTGTCGAGCTGGGACCGGTTTTTTGTTGCAAAGCCTTTTGGCAAAGGAGTTGTTTTGTGGGGAGATCCAATTCATGTGCCGCGCAAAAATGAAAATGGCGCTTATGACAAAGCTAAAAAAGAAATTGAAAATCAATTAACCGAATTAACACAACAAGCGGATACTCTGTGCGGACAGGTTCCGGTTGAACCAGAAGATTGCAGTCCTTCTCAAGAAAACAAGAATAAGGTAATGTAACCACAATGAATTTGTTTATGTATAATAGCTTGTTGTGGCTTACCTCCCCCTTTGTAAAGGCGCATCTCAAGAAACGAATGGCTGACGGTAAGGAAGATGCCAATCGTTTCTATGAACGTTTTGGGGAAGCCTCGCGTGTTCGTCCTGGTGGTCAGGTAGTCTGGATCCATGCTGCCTCAGTAGGTGAAGCGATGTCAGCGCTGCCTCTCATTCAGGCCTTGCTTCTTATGAAGTCAGATCGCGTGGTTCTTTTGACAACCGGCACGGTAACGTCAGCCCGGTTAATGGAAGATCGTCTGCCGACGGGGGCTTTTCACCAATATATTCCCATTGATACGAAGGAAGCGGTTTGTCGTTTTCTCGACTATTGGCAGCCTCAGATCGCGATCTGGATGGAATCCGAAATATGGCCCAATCTGATAAACCAGACTGCTGCGCGGCGGATCCCGATGTTGATGCTGAACGCGCGCATTACAACCTCTTCGTTTAATCTTTGGCGAAAAACGGGTGGACTGGCGAAGAAACTTATTAAAAAGTTCAAATACATTCATGCTCAGTCCGAAGTGGCAGGAGAGCGTTTGAAATATCTGGGCGCTGAAAAAGTTGAAGTTCTTGGGAACCTGAAATTCTGCTCACCTCCTTTACCATTTGTAAAAGAGCCATTTTCGATTTTAAGAGAGGCCCTTAATAACAGGAAAGTTTGGCTTGCTGCCAGTACCCACAAAGGCGAAGAAGCCATTGTCGCTGCGGCACATCTTGAATTGCGAAGCAAGCTCAATAGTTTGTTGACCATCATCGTGCCCCGTCATCCAGAGCGCGGTGATGAGATTATGGCAAAGTTGGAAGAGGCGGGATTTAATGTTGCCCGTCGTTCTTTGGGTCAGGGTGTTGCTGAAGATACAGAGATCTACCTTGCCGATACAATCGGTGAGTTGGGCCTGTTCTATCGTCTGTGTGACGTGGTCTTTATTGGTGGATCGCTTGTGCCGAAAGGCGGTCAAAATCTTTTGGAGGCAGCCCGCCTGCATTGCGCTATCATGCACGGTCCGGACATGAGCAATTTTGAAGAAATTGCAGAAGACATGAAAAACAGTAATGCTGTTGTGATGGTCAAGGATGGAAGTGATCTTATTCATGCAACACATAGATTATTGTCTGAAGCACGAATTCGCGGTGAGCTGGCGAGTAAAGCAAATCAAGTTGTAAAATCGGGCGAGTCTTTGTTAGCCCACCTAGTGTCGGTTATCGAACGGGAATTGGTAGAGGCAAATAAGTGAGAGCACCAGAATACTGGAAAAAAGGGTCGCAGTCGGTTTTACCAACGGTACTGACACCTTTCAGTATGCTTTACGCCCTGATCGATGGCATTAATCGAAAAATGACCAACACCCGATCTGTTGACGTCCCCGTTGTTTGTATTGGAAATATTGTCGCTGGTGGGGCCGGAAAAACACCGGTTGCGATCGAAATCGCACGCTTTCTAATCCATTCAGGTTGGTCTGTTCATTTTCTTTCTCGCGGATATGGCGGAAAGGAAAAAGGCCCTTTGCGCGTTTCGCTGGATGTGCATCGCGCAGAAGATGTTGGAGATGAGCCGCTCATTCTGGCATCTGTTGCACCAACATGGATAGCGTCCGATCGATATGCCGGGGCTACAAAAGCAGTTGAAGCCGGTGCTGATATTATTCTGATGGATGATGGCTTTCAAAATCGATCGCTGAAGAAGGATCTGTCACTTTTGGTTATTGATGCCGGATATGGGATCGGAAACGGTCGGTTGTTACCGGCGGGACCCTTGCGCGAAACGGTGGTCAGCGCCTTGCAGCGAACGGATGGTGTTATTGTGGTTGGCGAGAAGCCCGACTTTTCGTTTTTAGATGGAGTATCTGTGCCGGTCTTTTCCGCTCGTATCGTCCCACATGCTCTGCAAAAAGAACTGGTCGGTGAAAAGGTGGTGGCATTTGCTGGTATCGGTCGACCGCAAAAGTTTTTTGATAGTCTAATAGATGCTGGTGCTGAAGTGATTGAAGCACTCGAATTCCCGGATCACTACTCGTTCAAGCGTGACGACATTATGAAACTTGTAGAAAAAGCAGCGCTACACAATGCAGCTCTGGTGACAACACGGAAAGACTATGTTCGTTTGACCGATGAAGCCCGTATGATGACAACCGTATTTGATATTGATTTAATGTTTGAACAGCCAGACCGTTTACAGCAGCTTCTCAAAGGTATTATGGGGAGCCGAGAACATGCCTGAAAAAACAGGTTCACGGGTTTCGCTGCGTTATCGCATAGAGTGGTTGGCAGTCGTATTCTTTTTTTGGTTTTTCAAACTGCTTGGACAAAAACGCGCTTCTTCGTTTGGTGGCTGGATTGCCAGAAAAATCGGGCCGTATCTAAAAGCCGATAAAACGGCGCGCAAAAATTTGTCGAAAGCGTTTCCAGACTGGTCGCCGGAAAAGCGGGAAGAGGTTCTGGATAGGATGTGGAACAATCTGGGCCGCAACGCCGCAGAATTGCCGTTTATAAAGGATATGGATTTTCAGGATCCGGATGTTGAACTGGTTGGCGGAGATTACCTTGATGCGTATATAAAAACGCCGCAAGCCGCATTTTTTCTGACCGGGCATTATGGTCCTTGGGAATTGACGATTGCGGCAGGCAAATACTGCAAAGTTCCGTTGAGTATTATTTATCGGGCGGCCAACAATCCGTTGGTCGATGCGTATTTTCAGCAAGAACGGTTTAGCCGCGACTACAGCTTTATTCCAAAGGGAACGGCTGGCGCCCGTGGGATTTTAAAAGCAATTAAAAAAGGCGAAGCCATCGCACTGCTAAATGATCAAAAACAGAATACGGGGCTTCCTATTCCGTTCTTTGGTCGCGATGCCATGACAGCGCCGCCTATTGCTGAACTCGCCTGTAAATTTGACCTGCCGATTTATCCTATTCGGGCTGAACGCCTGGACGGCGGGAAAAAGAGGGTAACCGTGTCGGCACCTATTTTCCCACCATCGTCTGGAAATCGGGAGAAAGACGTGGTTGCATTGCTCACAACCATCAATGAATTATATGAGCAATGGATAACTGAAAAACCCGATCATTGGTTTTGGGTTCATAATCGTTGGCCAGAATAATGTATTTTAACCAGTTAATTTCATTTTAGAGGATTCAGCTTTTTTTGCTTTTACGGATGCGATGCGTTCCATGGCCAGCATATCAGCAACTTCTGCTGTTGGGCGATTATCTTGGTCCGCCCGTTCAAAAATTCTCAAGGCTGTATTATAAATTCCGGCGACTTGGTCCATCGCAGATTTACGGTCAAAAAGCGGCCCTTCGTGACTTATAATAATGATCCCGCCGGCATTGATCGCATAGTCGGGGGCATATAGAATATTTCTGTTTCTCAGCATTGCACCATGCTTGCTTTCGGCCAACTGGTTATTGGCAGCACCGGCAACAACTTTCGCCTTCAGTGTTGGAATAGTGTCGTCGTTAAGGATCGCGCCTAAAGCACAGGGTGCAAGGACGTCCACATCCTGAGACAGTATGTCTTTAACGCTGACGGCCTTCGCGCCAAGTTCCTGAACGGCCCTGTTCACGGATTGATCATAGATGTCTGCAACAACAAGCTGGGCACCTGCGTCTTTAAGGTGGCGGCATAAACCGTAACCCACTTGCCCCAAGCCTTGAACTGCAACCGTCACACCGGACAGATCTTCCCGTTTAAGCCGGTAATGAACTGCGGCTTTCAGGCCATTAAACACGCCCCAGGCCGTCGCTGGAGACGGGTTGCCCACATTCCCTTCCGAGATCCCGGAAATATGAGGTGTAACCTGTCGGGCGATTTCCAGGTCACTGACACCGATCCCCACATCCTCAGCAGCTATATACTGTCCGTTCAGACTATCAACTGCCTTACCAAATGCTTTGAACAGTGCCTCGGATTTATCTTTGTGCGAGTTTGCGATGATGACTGATTTACCGCCGCCAAGGTTAAGGCCAGCCAGTGCTGATTTAAACGTCATGCCGCGAGATAGCCGAAGGACATCTTCTAAGGCTTCATCATCGCTTGCATAAGGCCACATACGTGTCCCTCCTAGGGACGGGCCCAGCGTTGTGTCATGGACCGCAATAATAGCCTTCAGCCCCGACGTCGTGTCATTATAGAATAAAACGGCTTCGTGGTCATCGTAGCCTTTGGATGCAAATACAGACATAATTTTCCTCACCGCCAATAAAAACTGGTTCTCTCCCTAATAGAAATGGTTGGTCAGGGAGATTAAAAATCAACGATTTTTGAGGGATGTTTTGAAATTCGCAGGAAGATTACGTTTTCCATTCGAAAGACATAATATTAGTTGCGTAGAAGGGAACAGTTTGCGCAATTTTAATTTTGATGATTTTTAGGCTGCGAAGTGATTTTACGGGAAAAATTGTGATTCAAGACGAAAATACTGCCCTAAAGGCACTTTTTGACCGTTTCCGCGATGGCAAGGCTGGCCGTTAAACCCGGACTTTCCATCCCGAATAAACAGATTAAACCGGGTATTTGGTGATCTGCTTTGCTTAGAATTTGAAAATCCTGAGCGCTGCTTCCGGGGGATTGGAGTTTTGGCCGGATCCCTGTATAGCCGGGCTGTAAACTATCGTCTTTCAGGTCGGGGTAATATCGGCGTATAGCTTCATAAAAGCCGTGGGAGCGGCCTTCGTCCAGGGAGTAGTCAACAGTGTCCACCCATTCTTGATCTGGGCCAAACCGAATTTGCCCGGCCATATCCAACGTTACATGGATCCCCAGGCTTGCCGTGTTCGGGACCGGATAAATCAAATGTTTAAAGGGAGAGGGAAAAGACGCGGTAAAATAGGTTCCCTTTGCCAAATATCGGGTCGGTATGAATTCTGGAGATAATCCGGAAATTTCATGTGCAACCGATTGTGCGCCCAGGCCTGCCGAATTTATCAATCTTTTGCAGCGCAATTGATTATCGCCACTTGTCACCAGAAAACCCCCGCCGATGACTTCGGCCTTTGAAAAGGGGGCATGATAGGCAATCGCGCCCTTGTTAGCTTCAATCTCTCCGACAAGGGAGAGCATATATTGATGTGTATCGATAATACCGGTCGAAGGTGAGAGCAGCGCCTGTTCACAGCGTAGCTGCGGTTCCAGAAGCGAGACTTCCTTCTTGCTGATAAACTTTAAATCCTGAACGTTATTGTCTTGGGCTTTGTTCAAAATATTCTCAAGAACGTCACATTCTTCGGGCGTCGTTGCGACAATCAGCTTACCGGTTCGTTTGTGTGGAATATTGTGGTTTTCGCAATATTGATAGAGTCGGGATTTTCCCTCGACACATAGTTTGGCTTTTAAACTGTCTTTTGGATAGTAAATCCCTGCATGAATGACTTCGCTATTGCGGGACGAAGTTTCTTCGCCAAAGTGGCCATTTTTTTCAAGGACGAGGACATCCTGATTGCTCAGGGCGAGAGAGCGGGCGATGGCCAGCCCAATAACACCGGCACCAACAACAATTGTTTCAACATCATATTCCATAGGTTGGTGTTACCATCTATTCGCAAGGGGTCAAGTGAAGGTTTGTTCTATCTTCACAAAAGCTTTATATGCCCGGCATTTCAATGTTGAACACATTCTAATATACTGTTCGGTATGAATACTCTCTTTCGCCCCCTATTTATGGTATCGGTTTGCGCTGTTCTTTTTTGTGCGTTTGCTGTGAAGGCTGATCCTGGTTTCTGGAAGTACGAGTGGCCGAAAACAGATTTTTCGAAAACCAGTGTTGATTTTAAGGAAATATTCTCTGGTGGGCCACCAAAGGATGGCATTCCGGCAATTGATAATCCAATCTTCAAACCTATCGCTGAGATCAGCAATATCAAGCCTACTGAACCGGTCATTGGCGTTGTCGTGGAAAAGGCCGCTAAAGCCTATCCTCTTCGGGTCCTGATGTGGCACGAAATCGTGAATGATACGATCGCGGGCATTCCGATTTCAGTTACCTTTTGCCCGCTTTGTAATACATCCATTGTTTTCGACCGGCGGATTACCCACCCGGAAAAGGGTCCTCTCGTTCTGGATTTTGGGACAACCGGTAAGCTTCGTAATTCCGATCTTGTGATGTATGATCGGCAAACAGAAAGTTGGTGGCAGCAGTTTCTGGGCGAGGCAATTGTTGGAGATTTACTGGGACAAAGTCTGAAAATGCTCCCCGTCAGAATCGAATCTTTTCAAAAATTCAAAACCAGAAATCCGGATGGTCTGGTTTTGATCCCGAATAATATCAGTATGCGCCAATATGGTCGTAATCCTTATGAAAGGTATGACAGTTCCCCGACACCCTTTTTATACCGCGGGGCCATGCCGGATAGAGTTGCCCCTCTTTCCCGGGTTGTTGCCAGTGAGGGCCAGGCCTGGTCACTTGAATATTTGCAAAGGGTCAAGCGCGTAGAGACATCCTCGGGGCTGGTGATCATTTGGGAAAAAGGGCAGAATTCTGCGCTTGATGCAAGTGTAATCGGAGAGGGGGTTGATATCGGTAATATCACTGTACAGCGGCAGGACGGCGAGAAACTGGTTGATGTTCCCTACACCGTAGACTTTGCTTTTGCGCATCACGCATTTCGTCCGGAAATAGAAATCATAACCGACTGATTTCTATTTTTATTTTGTCTTAATTGTTCCTGAAAGTTTCGAAAATTATCTTGCTTGTCATGGCTTTGAGCTTGGTTTAAGTCTCTTAAATCAGCATGGGGAGTGCTGATTTAAGTGTCTGACAATTTCACGTGGAGTTCATGGTGTCCGTTACTGTTGAAGAGGCAAAGCCTGAAAACAACGCGCAGCCCACTCGGGCCCATATTATTGTTATTGGAAATGCCAAAGGGGGATCCGGCAAATCCACAACAGGTATGCATGTTATTGTTTCTTTGCTGACCCTGGGGTACCGGGTCGGCGCCATTGATCTGGACGGAAAACAGAAAACACTGGGCCGGTATATTGAAAACCGACAGGATTTTGTCTCGAAAAAGAATATTGACCTGCCGATGCCAGCCTTAAGAGTGATTGAACCCAGTGAAAAGAAAAACCTGGATGAAGCGCAAAGCGACGAAAGAACGCGTTTTGTGTCGGCGTTGCAGGAGTTGGTATATGCAAATGATTTTGTCGTTGTAGATTGTCCCGGTGCAGATAGTTTTATTTCGAAGTTGGGCCATTCTTTTGCCGACACACTTCTAACACCGATGAACGATAGTTTTATTGACCTTGATCTGTTGGCCAAGGTTGATGAAGCGACGTTTGAGGTAGAGCGGCCCAGTTGGTACTCTGAAATGGTATGGGAACAGCGTAAACGCCGCGCACTGATCGATAAACACCAGATCGATTGGGTGGTCATGCGGAACAGGTTGTCTCACACGGATGCGCACAACAAACGGCATATCGAAAAAATTCTGGAAAAACTGGCGGAACGTATTTCGTTTCGCTCTGCTCCCGGATTTGGTGAGCGGGTGATCTTCCGCGAACTGTTTCTGAAAGGATTGACAATGCTTGATCTGCAGAAAAAAGGCGTGGGTATAAAAATGTCCATGAGCCACGTCGCCGCCCGTCAGGAAGTGCGGCATTTGATAAAATCACTCAATCTTCCGGGGGTCAGCGATAAAGCCGAAGAGCTTTAGGGCGTTTTTTACGGTTAATGAATTGTAAAATTCGAGCAATATTTTATCAGGTTCGAGAGATAATCGTCTTAACTATTGCTTGAGACCGACAAAAAATCCAAATTTGTGATGAATGCACACTGACAATTTTTGTATTTTAAAACAGCCATTTAGGCCGATAATCAAGAAAATTTTACGCAAAATACCCGCCAAATTTAACCTGTATATCTAATATTAACGTTTAAACGATATACATAATAAGTATCAGCGATGCACGTAGCATCGGCAACATGTCCCGTTCCTTTTGTTGTATAGGTCCGGCTGAAACTTTAGTTAAAAGGAGGAGCGTATGTTTAGCTTTAACAACCCAATTAAACGTGATTTTCGCATGCGCTCTGTCATTTCTTTTGGACTTTCAGTGCTAGTACTTGCGGCGATGATGGTTTCATTTCAAGTGACAGACGCATCTGCCCAAAATGCCTGTTTTGAGCGGGGAGCATTGATAAAACACTTGGACGGAAAATTCAGTGAAGCTCCGGTCGCCGCTGGCCTTGCTGCAAACGGGAGTGTTCTGGAAGTCTTTACCAGCCCCGATGGCGTAACCTGGACGATCGTGCTTACGCAGCCAAACGGCGCGACATGTGTCATGGCGTCAGGCGAATCCTGGATGGGTATTCCAATGCCTAAAAAAGGTAAAGTCAGCTAAGTCCCAAATCGTAAGGCTTTAATAAATGATGGCAGGCGCCTTGTTTTTCAGGGCGCCTGCCTTCCTTTATTCGGGTATGAATTCAATACCGGCAGCCGCTAGGTTGGTTTTCATGTCCTGTTTGACTGCGTCAAGAGCTGCCAACGTGGCGGCCTCACATCTGGCAACGAGAACGGCCTGCGTATTAGACGCCCGTAAAAGCCACCATCCCCCTTGTGTAGAAACGCGGACCCCATCAATATCAGAGAAATCAGCCCCGGCCTTTTTAAGGATTGCCTGCAATCTCTCTACGGCCGCAAATTTTTCTTCATCAAGGCAGGGGAAGCGTATTTCCGGTGTATTGATCATTTTAGGGAGCGCATCAAACATTTCATCAAGCGTCTGATCCGTTTGTCCCAACAGGTTTAACAGGCGAAGCCCAACATAGATGGCGTCGTCAAACCCGTAAAAATGATCATTATAAAAGATATGACCGCTCATTTCGCCTGCGAGCGGGGCAGAAAGTTCGGCCATCTTGGTCTTAATAAGCGAATGACCCGTTTTCCACATCACGGGCTTTCCGCCCATACGGGAAATTTCGTCAAAAAGGCTTTTGCTTGCTTTGACATCGGCAATGAAGGAGGCGCCCGGCTGATTTTTAAGGATTTCCGTTGCCAAGATCGCCAACAACTGATCGCCCCACAGAATATTGCCGCGGCTGTCAACGACGCCAATACGGTCCCCATCCCCATCAAAGGCAATGCCCAAATCCGCGTTCATGCCTTTTACGGTTCTGATGAGGTCTTGAAGGTTCTTTTCAACCGTCGGGTCGGGGTGGTGGTTAGGAAATGTGCTGTCAATTTCTTCAAATAATAAAATATGCCGGCCACTTAGTTTGGATACGACCTTTTTAAGTGCCTCTCCCGTGACTCCATTCCCGCAATCCCAGACAACCGTGAGGTCACTTGGGAACCTGTAATCTTCAAGAAGCCTTGCTACATATTTTTCAAGCAGCGGGTTGTCACTTACCGTACCGTTTTTGCGGATCCAGTTTCCTTCAGCGGAACAGTGTCCTAGATCCTGAATGTCCTGTCCGAAAAACGGTTTGCCCTCCATAATCATTTTAAACCCATTATGATCTGGAGGATTGTGGGATCCGGTAATCATAATGCCGTTTTGAGTATTTAATTCATAGGTCGAATAATACAGCATTGGGGACGGGCCCATGCCAATACGAATAATGTCAACACCAGTAGACTGAAGGCCGCTTACCAAGGCCTTTTCCAGTTCGGGTGACGTGGCGCGCCCGTCATAGCCCACGGATACTACAGAACCACCTTTTTCCAGCATCATCGTACCGAAACTACGGCCAATGGCCTCCGCATCGTCTAAAGAGAGGGTTTGACCGACAATTCCGCGAATATCATATTCTCTAAGAATAGTGGGATGAAACGTATGGCGTTGCATGCTTTATCTTTCGTTTGTTTCAGGCCTTTTGGGCGGCATGGGGACGGCCGACACAACTATACTGAATGCCAAGTGAGGCCATTTCTTCGGGTTCGTAAATGTTTCTCAGATCAACAAGTATGGGCGACTTCATCAAGGACTTGATACGCGTGAAATCCAAGGCCCGGAATTCATTCCATTCGGTGATGATAACGACGGCATCTGCATTTTCCAGTGTGTCATAACTATTGTCATAAAATATCACATCGGAAAGGAGCTCTTCCGCTTCTTTCCGGCCTTCTGGATCATAGGCATGAATGTGTGCACCAGCCTTCGACAAAGCCGGTAAGATGTCGAGACTGGGACTTTCGCGCATATCATCTGTATTGGGTTTGAAAGTTAGCCCCAGAACAGCGATTTTTTTGCCATCCACCGAGCCACCGCAGGCAGAAATAACTTTTTCCGCCATTTGCAGTTTGCGTTTTTCGTTTATTTCAATCACGGATTTGACAATTTGCAAAGGAGCGTCATTTTCCAGTGAGGTCTGGTACAAGGCTCTGGTGTCTTTTGGAAAACAAGAACCTCCGAAACCTGGTCCTGCATGCAGGAATTTCCGACCAATACGGCCATCGAGACCAATGCCCTTAGCGACATCGTGAACATCTGCACCAACCTGTTCACAGAGGTCTGCCATTTCATTGATAAAGGTAATTTTAGCGGCAAGAAAGGCGTTGCCCGCATATTTCGTAAGCTCGGAACTTTCAAGAGATGTGAAGAGTAAGGGGGTTTGTATAAGCGACAACGGGCGATAGATCGCTTCCATTACTTTCTGCGCTTTTTCTGATGTTGTACCGACAACAACCCGGTCCGGGCGCATGAAATCTTCAATGGCGGCACCTTCTCTAAGGAACTCCGGGTTTGATACGACATCAAACATATCGGCGGCGCAATGCTCAGCAAGGATGGCGTGGACTTGTTTGCCGGTCCCTACAGGCACTGTCGATTTATTGACCACCACGGTGTATCCGTCAATGGCCTCTGCTATTTCTTTAGCGGCTTCAAAAACAAAGGTCAGATCAGCTTGGCCACCGCCTCTGCGGCTAGGGGTGCCCACACCGATAAAAACAGCCTCTGACTGTGAAACAGCATTTTTCAGGTCTGTACTAAAGGAGAGGCGGCCCGCTTTCACATTCTTTTCCACCAAGGCTTCAAGACCCGGCTCGAAGATCGGAATTTGGCCGTTGTGAAGGGCATCAATCTTGTCTGTATTTTTATCGACACAAATAACTTCGTGCCCAAACTCAGAGAAACAGGTTCCGGAAACCAACCCGACATAACCGGTTCCAATCATTGCAATACGCATCTCTTAAATCCTTTTGGAATAGGGCGACGGCGCGTTGCCTTATAAGTCAGCCGCCATTTTTCGAATAATATCTTCCATTTCGTGCGACAAATCACTTCGGTTCAATGCAAAAGCAAGATTTGCATGCAGGAAGCCGATTTTGTCGCCACAGTCAAAGCGGGTGCCGTCAAATCGTAATCCGTAAAAACTGGTCGATTTCAGCATATCTGACATGGCATCCGTTAATTGAATTTCATTACCTGCTCCGCGCGCCTGATTTTCCAGAATATTAAACACTGTGGGTTCCAGAATGTAGCGACCGATAACCGCTAAATTTGAAGGCGCTTTTGTCGGGTCCGGCTTTTCAACCAATGCTTTTACTTCTACTTTTTTGCCATCATCATATCCGGGGCTAATAATGCCATATCGTGATGTATGAGCATGGGGGACTTCCATCGCGGCTAGAATATTGCCGCCATCCATTTGTTCCCGGGTTTCCATCATTTGTGCGAGGCAGGGTTTTTCACTCAGGATCAGGTCGTCTGCCAGAATGACAGCGAACGGTTCATTGCCAATGTAGCGTTTTGCGCACCAGACAGCATGGCCAAGACCTTGTGGTTCCTGCTGGCGGATATAGGCCACTGATCCTGTTTTTGGCAGGCCGTTTTGCAATTCTTCCAAAACATCAGTTTTACCGCGTTCGTTTAAAACGCTTTCCAACTCGTAGGATCTGTCAAAATGATCCTCAATGATGACTTTCCCTCGACCGGTCACGAAAATAAATTCTTCAATGCCAGCTTCACGGGCTTCATCCACCGCATATTGGATCAATGGTCGATCTACGATAGGCAACATTTCTTTAGGCATGGCCTTCGTTGCAGGAAGGAAGCGTGTTCCCAATCCCCCTACCGGAAAAACTGCTTTACGTACTTTTTTGATCATGAAAACCCCTCTATCATGATGTGGTGCGTTTTATGGCATTCAAGCACTGGACATGCAAGAGCACATGTTATCCCTTTGTCAGGATATCTTTAGCCTGATTGATTTTAGCGGCCATATAGGAAGAACCATTATGGTCTGGATGAAATTTTTTCATCAAACGTTTATGAGCCGCCTTGATCTCCTCTTTGGTTGCCCCCTTGTCCAGTTCCAGTACCTCTAACGCTTCGGCTTTGCTCATATCTTGCGAATATGAACCTGTCGTTTCGTCAGAATTGGCATGATCTTGCCTAAAATTTGTTTCTTTTTCGTTATCAGAGAAGCGGCGGTCCATATAGGTTTCCAAAATTGACCGGCTTTGAGCATCATCACTTAACTCTTCGAGCAGGTTATTCAGCTCCCGTGCGTTCAGATCTGAGAGGTTTTTGTCTTTATAGGTCCCTTGAAGGACGAGACCATCCATATCCCCGCTATCATGATCAAGAACGGCATGTATCCAATTGGTCTTTACATCAGATTGATTGCCAGATGACGGTTTCCGGTTGCCTAAAAAGGACCTGTTGCTAAGCAAAAAGATGGCAGCAGCTGCAAGAGGAGGGGCATAGGCGAAACGGCCTGTGAAAACGAAAAAAGTTGCGACAACACCCAGAATAATTGCGGTAGCAATCCTGATTGCACGAATGATGGTTTTAGGATTCGCCTGCGCGACAGCATTTGCTCCTATTATCAGGCCAACAATCAGGGCGACACCAATTATAAAATATCCGAGCATGTTTTATTGTTACTTGATCTGGTTTGATAATAAAAGGATTTCTCCACCAGCATTTTTGCTGTAGTCACGAAGGGCTTTTTTCCCGCCAGCTGCGAAGATCGCTACAGCTTTAAGCAGTGATCTAAGATAGGCCGCACTTCCTGCATCGAACCGACAAAAAGCACCGTTTGTTAATCGGCAGATCTGTTTAAAGCAGGCTTCTGCAATCGGGTCATAACCTTCCTGAAAAATGAACACAGGGACCCCCTTCATACCAATTTGACCTGCCAGATGGCATAAATGGTCAACATCTTCTTCAATGCTATCCCCAACATAAACCAAGGCATTTACAGGTTTTTCGGTTGTTTGTTTCAAGGTGTGCTTCAGGACTTTTTCGAATTGGGTATGACCGCCAAGGCAACTGACTTTTGAAAGAGGCCGGGTCAACGAACGGCTATCCTGGGTCCAACGGGTTGCTTTGAACTCTCCAAAGCCACGAAAAAATGCGATTTGAAGTTCTAGTTTGCCAACCTCTGCTGCGGTGTTAAACATTTCTCGCTGCAGATGGCTCGCCTGATCCCAAGTGGGTTGCCGGCTGGCTGTGGCATCCAAAGCAAAAATTAACCGCCCGGCGCCACCTGATTTGGCGGGGGCAGGTGTGTTCGCAACTTTATCAAGAAAGGCTTTCACATTTTGCTCAGCCTCTTTATTGGCTTTATCCAGATTTTTCGCCATGACGTCCCAAGAATTATTTTTGGATATTCTTATCTATAGTTAGGCGTATAAGATAATAAATTCAAATCACTTAAGCCGTTTAGCATAACTCAGTGGAAAAAAATGCAAGAAAAACCGTTCTGGTGGGAGGCCGCCGCACCAATTGAAACTGACAATCAACTTCCAGACAGGTCGGTTGATGTTGCGATTGTCGGGGGTGGTTATACAGGTCTGAATGCTGCGCTGACCCTTTTGGGTGCCGGAAAATCAGTTGTTGTTTTGGAGGCCGAAAAGCCGGGTTTTGGGGCGAGCGGTCGAAACGGCGGGATGATCGGTTATATGCTGAAGCCGGGGCTGGTCGGATTGCAGTCTCAATATGGCGAGGAGAAGGGCTGCGCGATTGCTGCTGAAGCGGTTAAATCAATTGATCACGTCCAAGCCGTTATTGCACAAAATGATATTGATTGTGATCTGACAATGAACGGACGCCAATATCCAGCTGTACTGGAAAAGCATCTGAAATCAATGGCTAAAGAAGCCGAATTGCGGATGAAGTATCTGTCTGTTGACGAAAAAATTCTAATCGGCGACGGCTATAAAGAGGATGTCAGCACAGATTTGTATGTGGGCGGAATACAACAAGCCCAAACAGGTGGTTTGCATCCGGGGAAATATGTAAAAGGTCTGGCAAAGGCGGTTCTCGCAAAGGGGGGAATTATTGTCGGCGATTGTCCTGTTCGCGACCTTAAAAAAGAAAGCTCTGGTTTTTCCATTACAACACCATCAGGCCATTTGAAATGCAGTGAAGTTCTAATTGCAACGAACGGGTATGGCGGGAACCTCACACCTTTCTTGCAGAAAAGAATTATGCCAATCGGAAGCACGATGATTGCCACGGAAGAGCTGGATAAAGAGCTTGTAAAGTCCTTGTTCCCGACATCACGGATGATCACAGATAGCCGAAATATGTTGAGTTATTATCGTCCTTCGCCGGATGGCCAGCGGGTCCTTTTGGGCGGGCGGCCATCCATACTGCCGGCGAGCCCGGCGGTGCAGGCCCGTGCTTTAAAGAAAAGACTGGCTGAAATATTCCCACAGCTGGTGACAATTGATATTTCTCATGTCTGGTCTGGATATGTTGCCTACGGCTTTGACGCGTTGCCAGTAATCGGTAAACACGAGGGGCTGCATTTTGCAATGGGATATTGCGGGTCTGGAGTCGCCATGTCAGGGTATTTGGGACATAAAGTAGCCCTGAAGATCCTTGGCCAGTCAGAAGGGGATACAGCGTTTGACGATTTGCCGTTCCCTACACGGTTTTTTTATAATGGCAGGCCCTGGTTCGTTCCTGTTGCGATGGTTGGTTACAGTCTTCGGGATCGATTTGGATTTTAATAGGGATGAAAACAAAAACCGGATTAATTTCCTATAAAACCGTCTGGCATCTGGCCTGGCCGATCATTCTTTCAAACCTGTCTGTTCCTTTGTTGGGGGCTGTAGATACAGCAGTTATCGGCCACCTGCCGGACCCCGTTTATTTGGGTGCCGTTGGTATCGGGGCAATGATCTTCAGTTTCTTATATTGGGGGTTTGGCTTTTTAAAGATGGGGACAACAGGCTTTGTCTCGCAGGCAGCGGGGGCGCGCGATTTTGACCAAATCAAAACCATTTTGGCGCAAGCCCTGTTGTTGGGGGGCTTTATTGCGCTACTGATTTTGCTCCTTCAATGGCCTGTATTGACGCTAGCTCTGTCAATCATTGACCCGAGTGATGGTGTTGCAGAAGGAGCTAGCCAATATTTTTACTGGCGAATATGGGGTGCACCAGCCACGCTTGCCAACTATGCGCTTCTCGGGTTCTTCATTGGTCTGGGCCGAACAAAGACGGCGCTGGTTATTCAAGTTTTAATGAATTTCATAAACATCATTCTGGATTTGGTGTTTGTTGTCTATCTGGATATGAAAGTCCCCGGTGTGGCCTTTGCCACCGCTATTTCAGAATGGATTGGGATGCTGATTGGGGCGATTTATCTGTATCGGGAATTGACAGTGATCGGTGGGCGCTGGATTGCCAGTAGTATTTTTAATCTCCAACGCATCTATTCATTAATGGCCGTAAATACAGATATTTTCATTCGGACAATCATTCTGATTTTCAGCTTTTCTTACTTCACTGTCGCCGCGGCACAACTAGGCGACGAGACATTGGCAGCCGTGACTGTCGCGATGAACTTCGTCTATTTTCTGGCTTTTGGTCTTGATGGGTTTGCACATGCAGCCGGGATTTTGGTCGGTAAAGCCATCGGAGCAAAAGAGCCCGCTGACCTGACCAAGGCGGTTCGGGCAAGCAATGTAATGGCGGTGTCGGTGGCCATTGGATATGCGCTGTTTTATGGATTGTTCGGGGTGCCTCTTGTCAACCTACTGACAGATATCCCGTCGGTTCGGGAAACCGCATATTCCTATCTACCCTGGCTGGTCGCAACGCCCGTGATCGCGGTCTGGTCCTATCAGTTTGATGGCATATTTGTTGGCGCCATGAAATCTCGAGAGATGCGCAACGGGATGATCTTCTCGTTTGTCGCCTATTTTGTGGCCATTGAAATGTTGCAGGATTGGCTTCATACAGATGGTCTTTGGATAGCCCTTCTCATTTTCTTTGCTATGCGGGGCCTGACGCTGGCTCTTGTCTATCCCAGAGTCAAAAAGGCCGCTCAGTAGACGTCTAATCTCTGACGATTTTTTTAAAAAGAGGATACAGAACAGGGATAACCGCAATAATGACGGCGATCCGAATGACATGCATGATTGACACAAACGCGACATCAATCCCAAGGGCGAGGGCGACCAGTGACATTTCCGCGAGGCCGCCTGGCGACAAGGCGAGGACGAGACCGGCGACACTAATGCCGGTAAAAGATGTGGCAAGAAAAGCAAGGGTGGTTGCGATTATCATCATGATGCCAGTGGAGCCGATGCTGAGCAAAATTATGTTTCGTATCTGAGAAACGCTGGTGCCCAGAAACCTGAGCCCGATTGCTGATCCGATAACCAATTGTGCCAGATATACCAAAACCATTGGTGGTTTTGCCGTAATGAAGCCCGACATTTCAAAAAGTGCCGCCACAAGGAGCGGTCCCATCAAATGATAGGCCGGGAATTTGAGTTTTTTTCCTGCAACATATCCGACGATGGCAGCAACCAACAACCATCCATATCCGGGTAAGTCTTCAAGCGTGCCGAATAAAGGGAGCTCTGTTGTTTGTCCCTGTGTCTGAACGCCATACCTGAAAACCAGGGGAACGGTCATGACCAGTAGAAGAACACGTGTAGCATGGATCAAGGCGATCTTTCTGCCATCGCCGCCTTTCGCTTCGCCCACCTCATACATGACATTAAAACCACCCGGGGCGGATGAGAAATAGGCCGTTGTTCGGTCAAATCCTCCTACGGTCCTGAAATAGAAATACGCAGCCGTCATAGACAACACGACTGAGAGCATCAGGATCACAAGGCCATTTCCCCAGACCATTAAATTATTCAGGGTATCGGGAGAAAAACTGCTGCCCAGCATAACACCAAGCACTGAGGTCATGACTTGCCGTAAAGGCGGATAAACAGCAAGATCCATCCCTTTTACGGAAAGCACAGTTAGCAGGCACATGGATCCCATCATCCAAGCCAGTGGGAGATCAAAATAGAAAAAGATCCCCCCGCCGATTGCACCAAACGCCAGTGATTTTATTGTTTTCAGAAGTATTTTCTGCGTCATCAAAGATCAATACAGACGATCACTATAAGATTTTTCCAGTGACTCGTCTAATTCCTGACCATCCAGACCGGCGATCTGATCTGCAAGAATTTTACCGAGGGACGGGAAATCTTTTTGGCTAACCTTATGGGTATCCCCCCAAAGGTCAGACCGAATAATTGCTTTTCCGCAATGCATGTACGCTTCGCGCACAGTTACCTTCAGAACCGTTCTGGGGGCTTTTCCTTTTTCTTTAAACCTGTCCAAAAGATCGGCATCTGCCAAAATCTGGCAGGGGCCGTTGACGCGAAGTGTTTCACGAATGCCAGGGATAAAGAAAATCAAACCGACCTCGGGATTTTCAATAATATTACGGAGGCTGTCTGTAATGTTATTTCCAATGCGATCGGGGATCAAAATAGTCTGGTTGTCAGGCACATGCACAAAGCCGGGCATATCGCCTTTGGGGGACGCGTCCGCCTGTCCATTTTTGCCACTCGTTGACAGGACGAGAAAGGGAGACCGAGCAATAAAGTTTTTGCCATGATCTTCAAGTGAAGGCAGGATTTTTTTTAACACTGCTTCCTTGGGCTCTCCGTAAATTGCACGGAGTTCCTCAAGAGAGTTGATCGACATTTAGGCCTCCTGGGGCAGGATAATTTTTTCGTTCGGGCAGGAAAATATTTTTGCATATTGCCCGAATTTATGAACCCTGTCACGTCTGAGATCGGGGTCCGTTATATTTTCCACGATGAAATCTTCGACGGAGGAGGCAGGAGATACCAGACTGCACATCAACCTTTGAATATTTTGTTGGCTCATTTCTTGGAACGGTGCCTTCGCAGTATTCAGGTCTTTAATCAAAATAGGATTGTCATTTTGAGCCAGATATCCTCGAAGGCTGATATAGGCAAATGCTGTTGTTAAAAGACCATTTTGCGAGCATTGCAAAGAGAGGTTACTCAGCTCAGAAAAGCGATAATTTTTGCCAACGGCTTCAGTTTTATGCATGTGTCTCAGTTGGGCTTCTGTCAACCATGTGATGTGGCAGTCAGTTCCATGGCCTTTTGCCACTGCCAATGTTGCCGGAATGGCGCCATAACCGGCGATATGAGCCGAATAGCCGATTAAATAGTCTTTTAAATGAGCCTGCGTAACATGGATGGCGTCCGTTTCATGACTGCCAAACTTTCTGACAAGCTGTTCCGGTGCTGCGTTTGATCCACATGCCAAAACCGGGATGCGTCCCAAAGGCCAAAAATCGGGCGGCAGGTCATGAACCTGTTTGCCAGATATTGTGAAAGATCCCTTGGGCCTTGAATACGGATAATTGAGGGCACGGGTAATATCGTCAGCGTGTTCTTCGGCGGGTTTCATTCTGGCAACGAAAGGGCAGCTCGTAAATCCGCCAACCGAATTGGTTTGGTGAAACTTTTAATATCCCGCAACCCTTTAGCGCCGCCCAGGTCTTCTGCCAACTCTGCATATCTGGGATTGAAACCGGTCACAATTAAAATACGGGATTGACACTTCTGTTTGGCTAGCCAGCCGATTAATTCAACCCCATCCACGCCGGGCATTACCATGTCCAGGACAATGACAGCGGGCTCCTGCGCCTGATAGGATTTCATAAAGTCAGACGCATTGTCTGTTACCACGGCCTGAAATCCAAGTTCTTCGCCTACCTCACCGACATAGTCGCCGAAGTCACGTTCATCATCGATGATAAGCAGTTTTTTCGCTTCTGGAGCTGTCCCACTATTTGATGTCATGGGGGCATTCAATCATATAACTGGCGGTCCTTTTATTGTGTCACTCGAGTTTGATTAATAGTTATAAGGTGTTATAACCTTAAAGTGATCGAAAAATAAAAGCCAGCAAAAGGTAACAATTTTTTATTTACTGTAATTAATTTATTACTTTTTGGTGTATTACCGCCAGAGAAATGAATGTCAGTGATTGTTAGCTAACCAAATGCATGCCGCCATCAACGATAAGCAATTCACCGGTAACCAGATCACCTCCGGTAATGAACCATAAGACGGCATCAGCGATGTCTTCAGGCTGCGAAACCTTTGCCAAGGGGACGCGTTTGGTCATGGCTACTCTGTTCTTTTCATAGTTTTCATCCCCCCAACCTTCTCGAAGCCAGCGGGTTTCAATCATCCCGGGACAGATCGCGTTAACGGTGATTTCGGGGCCAAGGGTTCGGGCCAAGCCTTTTGTCATGGAATTCAAGCCGCCCTTGGACGCAACATAGGCAAGAGATGAGCCGTGCCCATGGGTACCGGCGACTGAAGAAATCATGACAATTCTTCCTTTGCCTGACTCTTTCAAATAAGGGGCGCAGGCGCGTGTCATTTGGAAGGGGCCGATTGTGTTTACGGCGTAAATATCGTGAAAATCCTGAGCATCCAGATCGTCCAGATTTTGATGGGGTACAAATTTTGTGCGTCCCGCATTGTTCACCAGAGCGTCAATCCGGCCCCATTTATCAACGGCGGCCTGAGCCATTGCGCGGCAGTCTTCGTCTTTTGAAACGTCCCCTTGAAAGAGAAGGGTGTCGACACCCAGGGCACTAACAGCTATGGCCGTTTCTTCGGCTTCGTTCTTACTTTTTGTATAGTTGATTAAGACGTTATATCCTTTTTTTCCAAGAGCCATGGCGATCGCGGCTCCCGTTCCCGTAGCAGATCCCGTGACAATGGCGACTTTATTAGTGGCGTTCATTTTCTTTCCTTTTTGTTTTACGCGTCGCCTACCCTACCGAACTTCCTCAGGCGGGCGCAACGGTTTAGAATTATTTTCTTGCGTGAAAAAGAAGGAAGGGGTAGGGGCATTGCTCATAATTTATCTGTTCATAGTCAGGCTGATCCAATGGAAATAGAATTCTCACCTCAGGTAGCAAAAGCCCTCGCAGACGGAAAACCAGTTGTGGCATTGGAATCGACCATTATCAGTCATGGTTTTCCCTTTCCAAAAAACATGGAACTGGCGGAACAAATGGAAACAGTGATCCGCGAGCAGGGGGCCGAGCCCGCGACGATTGCGCTGATTAATGGTGTGATAAAATGCGGTTTGTCTGTTGAGGAACTGAAGATCCTGGCGACTTCAGAAAATGTCGAGAAATGCTCGGTTCGTGATCTGCCTTCCGCGACGGCGCGCAAAATTACGGGTGCGACTACGGTTGCCTCTACCTCCTTCATTGCGGAACGCGCGGGTATAAAAGTCTTTGCAACGGGCGGTATTGGTGGTGTCCATCGCGGTGAAGAAGGCGGCAACGGTTTTGATATCTCTGCCGATCTTCTTGAGTTATCCCGCTCTCGGGTCGCGGTTGTTGCTGCGGGCGCCAAATCCATTCTGGATTTGCCGGCAACGCTGGAGGTGCTGGAAAGTTATAGTGTTCCTGTTGTTGGATATAAAACTGATACTTTCCCGGCTTTTCATAGTTTATCAAGCGGCTTGCCACTTCCAAGTTCGGCACCAGATATGGAGGCTCTTTGCAATATTGTGAACATGCATTTTCAAATGGGATTGCCGTCCGGTATTTTGATTTGTAATCCTGTGCCGCATGATTATGCGATGTCGAACGACGAAGTTGATGCTCTTGTGGATCAGGCACGGTTCGACGCCATCAAAGCAGGAGTTAAGGGCGCAAAGATAACGCCTTATATTTTGGGGGCCCTTAACCGTTTGTCCAATGGAAAGACCAGCGAAGTCAATCTTGCGCTGGCCTTGAATAATGCAAAAGTTGCTGCGGCGCTTGCAGCGCGTTTAGCGGTTTGAGAAAAACCTTTTGGCAATAATGATACCGGTCACCATCGAGACGACAAAAACGGCAATCTTAGGGTCAGCGTAAGCAAGAGAGCTGACAGCTGGTCCCGGGCATAAACCCCCTATTCCCCAGCCGGCGCCAAACAAACCCGCGCCGACAAGCAGGCGGGCATCGATATCCTTTTTGCTGGGAAGATGAAATTTATCACCGAAAAATGGAATGGGACGCTTCAGCAGAAGTTTAAAGCTAACGACAGTTACCAGCACTGCGCCGCCCATAACGAAGGCGAGGCTGGGATCCCAGTTGCCGGTAATGTCGAGAAAGCCGATGACTTTACCCGGGCTCAGCATTCCGGAGATGGCGAGGCCCATACCAAATAAAACGCCGGAAATTGTTGCGATTATGTTGAACATTTGATCAGCCTCCTACAACGGTGCGGATAATGAAGACGACGATACCTGCAACCGCCATGAAGGTCAGGGTCGCAGCGATTGAGCGCACGGAAAGTCTGCCGATACCACAGACCCCATGACCACTTGTGCATCCCCCTCCAACTTGTGTTCCAATACCGACAAGAAGTCCGCCAACAATTAACGCGGCGAAGTGCAGTTGGTCTGCAAATCCATACGGGTTCAGGGAAATATAAGAAATATCTCCTCCGATAATCGGGTACAATGCTGCGCCGCCGATTAATCCAAGCAGGAATAAAAGTCGCCATTTTTTTTCGGGGTCTGAAGGCGGTACAAGGCCACCAATGATACCGCTAATACCTGCAATGCGGCCGCCGGCAAAGAGTAAGGTTGCGGAGATGCCGAGAACCAGGCCTCCAGCGAGGGATAAGAAAGGTGTGAAATTTTCCACGATTAGATACTCCATTCTGGATTGTTCAAGAGCGGGTTTCCTTTTTCAGAAAGAAATTTGAAGGCGTCATAGGTACTTAAAAACACCTTGATATCCTGATTGTGATTAAAGAAATCGGTTTGTTGCAGGCGATCCATGACCGGCCCTTTGACTTCGGCAAAATGCAATGTCACGCCGCCGTCAGAGAGTTCTTTCTGCACCATCTCCAACGTGTGCAGGGCACTGCCGTCAATCGTATTAATCGCACTGCAAATCAAAAGTACATCGGTGATTTCCTTGTTTGCGGCAACCTCGGAAAGCAAGAAGGTTTCAAGATAGGTTGCGTTGGCAAAAAACAGGCTTTCATCAATCCTGACAGCCAGCAGATGGGGATAGGTTTTCACTTTGTGGCGCTTTATGTTTCTAAAATGCTCAGTGTTATCAACCTGACCAACCACGGCGATGTGAGGGCGGCTGCTTCTCCAGAAATGTAGAAGCAATGACATTCCAATTCCAATGGTCAGGCCCGTTTCAATCCCAAGCAGCAGTACAGAAACAAAGGTGACGCCTTCCGCAATCCCGTCGGCTTTATCATAGCGGAGATTTTTTAAGAAGCCTTTCACATCCACTAGATCGAGGATGGCAACCAGAATGATGGCGGCCAAGACTGTTTTGGGCACGAAGTAGAAGAGGGGCGTGAAAAAAGCGAGGGTCATTGCGATCAGGAGCGCGGTTATAATTGCGGCTCCCTGCGTGTTGGCACCAGCGGCAAAATTGACCACGGATCGGCTGAAGCCGCCACAAACGGGGCTGCCCCCGGTGAAGCCTGAGCCTAGATTGGCAAATCCAAGGCCCAACGCTTCCTGATTGACGTTCAGTTTTTGGCGGCGTCTAGCGGCCAGCACTTTGGCAATTGCCACACTCTCTACGTAACTGATCAAGGTTATCAGTAGGGCAGAGGGGAGGAGGTCCGAGATCAGACCAGCTGAAAAATCCGGGACCTGAAAGGTGGGAATACCTTCTGGGATTAAGCCAATGATGGGTACTGCCGCGGTTTCGCTAAGATCAAAGGTCATCACGGTGAAGGTGGTAAGGATCAAGACGATAAGCGGCCCGGTTTTGGATAAACCTTGTGCAAATGGATCCAGTGCTGGAATTTTGCGTAAAAGCGCTTCGAGATATTTGCGGAATATATACAGCAGAACCATACTGAATAACCCGATGGCAAGGGTTGTACCATTGATACCGTTTATTGTGTTTGATATGCCGTTTGGCGAGAATAAATCGAAAAAATGAAGCCGCTCGCTAAGCCCTGAAAAAGGGGTAAGCTGACTGAAGGCTATCATCAGGGCTGCGGCACTGGTAAAACCAGCCATTACTGGGTGGCTCAGAAATTCAGTCAGGAAACCCAACTTCAAGACGCCGATAATCAGAAAGCACAACGCAATCAAGACAGAAAGAACAAGGGCCGCGGAAAGATAGTCGCTGCTCCCTTGCTCCGCAATTGCCGATAAGGCATAGGCAACCATAAGGGACGCGACAGCCACCGGCCCAACGGCGAGTGTCCGGCTACTGCCAAAAAAGGCATACAGAATGGGCGGTGCAATACTGGCGTATAAGCCAACTTCGGGAGGGAGGCCAGCAAGAGCGGAATAGGCCATGGCTTGGGGGATCAGCAGAATTGCCGTAATAATACCAGCTGACAGATCACCGCTGAATGTGCTGACTGAATAGTTCCGGCCCCAATCCAGAATAGGCAAAAAGCGGGTTAATGAGACAGTCACTGGGAAGTATCCTCTGAACAATAAAGGTCATAAAGTGTAGTAATCACATTTTTTGCCTCATCCCCCTCTAGGGAATAGAAAATAGTCTGCCCCTCTCTTCTGGTTTTGACCAATCCATCCTTTCTAAGAAGAGACAGCTGCTGGGAAACAGAAGAGGGGCGCATTTGTAAAATACTTGCAAGATCATTGACCGAGCGCTCCGTATCAGCCATCTGACAAAGCAGCATCAGCCGGGTTTCACTCGACAGCGCTTTCATCAATGTGCTGGCACGCTGCGCGGCAAATTTCATATTTTCAATATTCATACTTGTTTATCTACATATATACAGATATATAGTCAATATGAAATTTTTTGGCGATCTGATCGCGGATTGTCAGGGACAACCCAGAATGAGGTGCAAAATGAAGCCGATCGTGACAGCTTTTTTCCATGAACCAACGTTTACGGTAACGTATGTGGTCACAGATGGCTCGACGGGCCGTTGTGCAATTATTGATAGTGTCTTGGATTATGATCCAAAATCCGGCCGTACGGATACGGAAACCGCTGATGCTGTCATCGATTTTATTCAAAAAGAAGGGATGACTGTCGATTGGATCCTTGAAACCCATGTCCATGCGGATCATTTGACCGCTGCGCCATATTTAAAGGAAAAACTGGGCGGGGCAATTGGTATCGGCGCGGCGGTAACGAAAGTGCAGGCAGTGTTTACCGGTGTGTTTAACGTGGCGAATGAGGTTCCGACGGACGGCTCGCAATTTGATCAACTGCTGGCGGATGGTGAAACGCTTTCCTGTGGGCAGATGACCATAAAAACAATTTCCGTTCCGGGACATACTCCGGCTTGTGTCGCCTACGAAATTGGAGATGCTGTTTTTGTCGGGGATACTTTGTTTATGCCAGACTTCGGAACGGCCCGATGTGATTTCCCAGGGGGCGATGCCAAGGCACTTTACAATTCAATCCGAAAAATCCTGTCTCTGCCCGGCGATACACGATTGTTTATGTGTCACGACTATGCACCCGGTGGGCGAGATTATATCTGGGAAACGACTGTCGCAGAGCAAAACGCAAAGAACATTCATATCAACGAAGGTGTCTCACAAGAGGAATTTGTCAAAATGCGGGAGGATAGAGATAAAGAACTAAGTATGCCCGTTCTAATCATACCGTCTGTACAGATAAATATTCGCGCGGGGCATATGCCGCTTCCTGAAGAAAATGGCACGCGCTACCTTAAAGTGCCGATCAATCAGCTTTAAGGAGCCTTGCCGTTAGCGTCACCAACCAGAATTTTGGCATTGGCTGGCATCATTGGTAATCTTCGGAGTGAGGTTGGGGCCTGCATGAATTGCCGGCTCCTTTTCTTTGGTGCGTATCGTTTAAGATCAACAGATAAGGGGCGGCTTTGTGGTCCGTCGGTTGCGGGTGGCAATCGATGCTCATAGGCTGTGCCTTGAAAGAAAGGCTGGTCCGCCTTGTATGGTTTGAATAATTAGGCGCGGTACGGTCTAGTTGCGGTCAGCCACACGAACAAGGTTGCCGGTGCCTGCTGAAACAACAAAGCATGTCATTGATTTACGCTCAAGTGCCTTGCATAGATTGCGGGCGCCCTGTTCGTTAAAGCCGACCATCTGGGCGCGGTAAATAGCGGTGCCATTTTGTGTTACGCGTTGGATGTTGAACTGACCGTTATCAAGCAAGCCATTGCTTAGCCTGTTTGCTTTGTTAAGCTGACTGCGGGCTTTGTCCGCGCGGGAAAATGCGCCGACCTGAATGCCCCAGCTTCCTTCGCCAATCGCTGTTTTCTTAATCGCGGCGACAGTGCCAGGTGTGTCAATATTGCTTCTGGCAATCTGAACTGCAGGTTTGCTTTGATGGGACGTTCCCAAGGCAATCCGCAGGGGTCTGGTTGTTGGCGTGGGAATGGTTGTTGGATATATGGTTTCGATCTTGGTGAAGCCTTTATCCAGTAGTTTTTTCATGTGGCGGTCGCGGCTCTTGGCGGAGCGCCCACCAAAAACGACACCGATCAATCGATTGCGTCCACGCTTTGCTGAGGCAACCAGATTAAAGCCAGAGGCCCGGATATACCCGGTTTTAATGCCATCGGCGCCTTTGTATTTTCCGAGCAGGTTGTTGTGATTTTTATAGGCCTTGCCTTTATAATCGAACTTCTGTAGCGACAGGTAATTGTAATAATGCGGAAAGTCGTGGATCATGGCAGCGCCAAGGATAGCCATATCCCGTGCAGTGCTTTTTTGACGACGATTGGGCAGGCCGCTTGCATTTCTAAAAGAGGTGCGCTGCATGCCAAGCTTCCGCGCTTTTTCCGTCATTTTACGAGCAAATGCAGCTTCTGTGGGCGCCATCGCCTCAGCAAGAACGGTCGCTGCGTCATTGGCTGATTTTGTGATAAGACCAAAAACGGCGTCCCGTACACTGATGCGGCCGCCTCTTTTCAGGCCTAGCTTTGTGGGCGCTTGCCCTTCAGCCCGCTTGGAGACGGATAACATCTGGTCAAAGCGCAGCTGTCCTCGATCCAAGGCTTCGAAAGTCATGTAGAGTGTCATGATTTTCGTCAGAGACGCAGGGTAGAGTTTCTTGTCCGCATTCCGAGAATAGATAACCTGGCCGGTGCGGCTGTCCATAACAACGGAGGCATAACGCGCGAGACTGTCGCCAGGGAACAATGTAGCCGCGAGCAGAATGAGTGCAAGGGTCGACAATAGTGCTTTGTTGATCATCTTGGATCCCCCGCCCTTTTTTTGACGTAATTCACTCATACGGTCGAAAATGCAACTCTGTGTGTACTGTTCACTCAAGGAAAACCTACTTTTCATTGCTTGACCGGCTAAAATCGAACTTTTTTGTCGTTATAACTCTAGAGTGTAAAAAAAGAAGCGAATCATGTCTACCAAAATCGGAAAAAACATTTAGATTCATGGTCAAACGCAAACTTTCTAAGAAACTATCTTATATCCAGTCGAATTGAATATTTGCTGAAGGGTCATACAATATCCGATCAAGGTTAATAAGTCGTAAGTGCACAGCGAGATCATTCCAGTCTATAAGAGGCGAAATTGACGCGAAAAATTCTAGGTATTTTAGGGGCAATGGTTCTGAGTGGATGTACAGCCAATGGCGGTACGGACAATCCGCTTGTCAGGCCATTCCAGTATTTCTCTTATCTAAATGGAGATGATATTCGAAATAGCTGCGCTGAGGGCAGCGACTCCCGTTATCGGCTCGTCTTTAACGGTTTATATGAACAGCAGGTTCGAACATATGATATCCGTCAGCCGGAAAACGCCAAAACGGGCGTTCAGACGACCCGCGTGTTTGCCCGTGGAATTGGCGCCAACTTTGCTATTGGCAGGGATGGGATCGACTTTCAGGGAACGTCGAACAGCACCGAGGTTCTAACCTATGATGACCTGTTGGCGATCGATAAGGCGTTAATTGAGGCGGGTTTTGAGCGCCCCAGTATGGATGGCCAGATATTGCACTCAGATGAATTTTATTGGATCGCCATGGTTTGCAGGTCCGGAGCGTTCAAGTATTTTGCCTGGACAAAGGATATGGTCGATATAGAAGGGCTCCCTCTTTTGGAAGCAGTTTCGCGGAAAGACCGAACTGATATTGAGCCGGTTCCAATTCGTGAGCCGATCATTCATGACAGGGGCGGGCGAAATCAGGTTGGATTGGAAGGCGGTAGTTATTTTTCACTAGAGGTGGGTGATAACGGTTTGAAGCTTTAGAAGGTGCGTTATTCATATCGCTTGTGCAAATTTTTTTCGATTTATTTTGACTGGTAATATAAAAAATACAGATAAAACAATAATTTAGTTATTATTGTGCGCTGCACAAAAAGTGTTGACAAAACAGGTTTATTGAATATATAAATAGCACATTGTTGCAGTGCAGCATGATTTGAGATGTAACCTGAAAGGTCAAACAAATGAGCAACACAACTACTAAAGCGAAAACAGCAACGACTGCTAAAAAAGAAGCTGCTGATATCACAAAAGATTTTGAAGTCCTGATGACTGCGAACCGCAAGACATTACAGGACGCCTTTAAGTCCGGTACAGACGCCGCAGAAAGCGCGTTTAAATCAGGTAGTGAAGCTTTCAAAGCAAACTACGAAAAAGCTGTAAAAGACGGCAAGGCAAACGTTGAAAAAGCCACTAAATCTCTAAGCGAAGTTCCTTTTTACGATGCTGAAGGGTCTGAATCCTTCATGAAAGTTGGAGCAACTGCTGTTGAGAAAGGCGAAAAAATTAGTGCAGAAATCGTAGAATTCAGCACTGAGCAAGTATCTGAGTATTTCTCTGTAACGCGTTCCTTGATTGAAGCTGAAGACGTTCAGAAAGCAATTGAATTGCAATCTGAGTACGCTCGCAGTTCAGTAGAAACCTATGTCAGTGAATTTGGCAAACTGAACTCAATGTTCGTTGATGCCGCTAAAACTGTTATGGAACCATTTGGCGCACAGTATGCAGCCAACATGGACAAGTTCCTGAACCGCGCATAAATCAGACTAGATCAGTTCTATCATCTCACAGAAAGGCCCGGCTTGTCCGGGCCTTTTTTGCTGTTTAAACGACATCAACAAAGAAAAATAATGACGAAAACAGCCAAAAAATAAAAAAATCCAAAATTCCTTGAGGACAATTCATCATTTTTTTTGAATTTCCTGCTATGATCTCTAACTATGTATAGAGGGGCAGAGTAAAGAGTCATCTGAAATAGGATAAAAAATACCGGAAATGAAGTATACCAGTTCGCTGATTAAAATGACGGATGATACGGATGGCAATAACAATGGTGGGGATGCGGACACTGGGGTTGTTACCAAGACCAAGCCGAAAACAAAGAAACCATCAATGTGGCGCGTCCTGTTGTTAAACGATGACTATACACCGATGGAGTTTGTCGTGTTCGTGTTGCAGCGCTTTTTTGGAATGGACGAGCAGACCGCCGCACAGGTTATGCTGCACGTCCATCATAAAGGTGTCGGGAATTGTGGTGTTTTCCCGTATGAAGTCGCTGAAACAAAAGTAGCCCAGGTAATTGATTTCGCTCGCGAAAATCAACATCCTCTTCAATGTACAATGGAGAAAGAATAGTGCCAGGATTTTCAAATTCCCTCGAAGAAAGCTTGCATCGTGCGATGGCTTTGGCGACTTCCCGTCGTCATGAGTTTGCGATGCTGGAGCATTTACTTTTCTCCCTTACAGAAGATCAGGATGCGGCCGCTGTCATGCGGGCGTGTAATGTGGATCTGGAATTGCTGAAAAAAGAACTCGATCAGTTTATCACGGATGAACTGGACGATCTGGTCATGGATAGTTTTGTGGAGGCAAGGCCGACCCTCTCGTTCCAGCGTGTCGTTCAAAGAGCGTTGATCAATGTGGAAAGCTCCGGCCGTGAAGAAGTAACCGGTGCCAATGTTCTTGTCGCGATTTTCTCGGAACGCGAAAGCCATGCCGCCTATTTTCTACAAAAACAGGATATGACCCGTCTGGATGCAATCAGTTATATCAGCCACGGTGTTGCGAAAGCACCAGGCCATGAATCTGCTCGCATTGTGCGCGGTGCAGATGATCCGGCAGACGACGAGCATCATGACCCACATTTGGAGTCTGGTGAAGAGGGCAACAGCAAGACGGAGTCTTTAGATGCCTATTGCGTCAATCTGAATGAAAAAGCTTTCAACGGTAAAATCGATCCTTTGATTGGCCGAGAAGAAGAAGTTGAACGGACAATCCAGATTTTATGCCGCCGATCAAAAAACAATCCCCTGTATGTTGGCGATCCGGGCGTTGGAAAAACAGCCATTGCAGAAGGTTTGGCAAAACGGATTGTCGACGGGGATGTCCCCGAGGTGTTGCTTCCCGCTGTTATTTACTCATTGGATATGGGGTCCTTGCTGGCCGGCACGCGGTATCGCGGGGATTTTGAAGAACGCCTGAAAGCGGTCATGACAGAACTCGAAGGGATGGATCATGCCATCCTGTTCATCGACGAAATACACACCATCATTGGTGCCGGTGCGACAAGTGGCGGTGCAATGGATGCGTCAAACTTATTGAAGCCCGCTCTTGCAAGTGGCGCGATACGGTGTATTGGGTCGACGACCTACAAAGAGTTTAGAAGTCATTTTGAAAAAGACCGGGCTTTATTGCGCCGGTTCCAGAAAATTGATGTTCATGAACCCAGCATTCCTGACAGCATTAAGATTTTGAAGGGTTTAAAACCTTATTTCGAAGAGCATCATAATGTTCGGTACACGGCGGATGCCATTAAAACATCGGTCGAGCTGGCAGCGCGCTATATCAATGATCGCAAATTGCCAGATAAAGCAATTGACGTGATTGATGAGGTTGGTGCCGCACAAATGCTGAAACCGGAAAGCCGTCGCAAGAAGGTGATCGGTGTTCGGGATGTTGAGGAAATCGTGGCTAAAATCGCCCGCATCCCACCCAAATCTGTTTCCAAAGAAGATACTGAAAGCTTGCGGAAGCTTGATGTTGAATTGAAACGGGTGGTTTTTGGACAGGATGCTGCAATCGAAGCGTTGGCAAGTTCCATCAAGCTTGCTCGCGCCGGATTAAGAGAGCCTGAAAAACCGATCGGTAATTATCTATTCTCTGGCCCTACGGGTGTGGGTAAGACGGAAGTTGCGAAACAACTGGCCTCTATCATGGGGGTGGAGTTAATCCGTTTCGATATGTCTGAATATATGGAGCGCCATACTGTCAGCCGTTTGATCGGGGCCCCTCCGGGCTACGTCGGGTATGATCAGGGTGGTTTGCTGACTGATGCAATCGACCAGCAACCTCATGCGGTTCTTCTGCTTGATGAAATTGAAAAAGCCCATCCGGACCTTTTCAATATCTTATTGCAGGTTATGGATCACGGTAAACTCACTGACCATAACGGAAAGCATGTTGATTTCCGGAATGTTGTTTTGATCATGACGTCCAATGCCGGTGCCCAGGAAATGAGTAAGCAGGCAATTGGTTTTGGTAATCCCGTTCGCGAAGGAGAGGACGAAGAAGCCATCAAGCGCCTGTTCACGCCTGAATTCAGGAACCGTCTGGATGCCGTTGTGCCGTTTTCACCGCTGCCGCCAGAAGTTGTCTCGAGGGTTGTTGAAAAATTTGTACTGCAATTGGAAACACAGCTTCAAGATCGCAATGTGACCTTGTCACTGACCGATGCGGCGGCCTCGTGGCTTGCTGAAAAAGGCTATGATGTTCTGAACGGTGCTCGGCCACTTGCCCGCGTTATTCAAGAGCATATTAAAAAGCCGCTTTCCGAAGAGCTTCTGTTCGGCAAACTGTCGAAGGGCGGGCATGTCAGTATCGGATTTAAGAAGGGCGAATTGACGTTCAATATCGAAAGCGCTGAAGAAGTGAACGAGCGTGAAAAGCTCGATAAAGACGACAATAAGCGAAACGACAAGAAAGACAGCGAAGCTGTTTAATGAAAAGCGGGGCCAGATCGGCCCCGCTTTTTTGTCTCTTTATTGAGAAGGGCAATGATCTATTTTTGCCCGATCACCCGACGGCCAGAATTGATCTGTTTTAGATATTCAATGCCTTCATCGGCAATGGCATAGCCAACCATATCCTCGCCTTCCTGATCAATTTCATCCATATCGATCCAGTGAGCATAGAGGGGGCGTGTGCGATCTGTGATAATACCAGATTTAAGAAGCGTTTTGACCAAGACCCGGAAGATATTGGTGGATTCTTTAAGAGAATCCCGACGGTCGTTGTCGGTGTAAACTTCACGGCACGCGTCACGAACCCATTCCCATTCTAGTCCAAATTGTTGGTAAATTACCTGCTTCTGACGAATGTTGACCAGATTGAACAGCACTGTTTCAAAGCATTTTGCCGCCCAGTCTTCGACGATGTCATGTTCTTCGCGAGAGAGTTTCGGAATGGTTCTGTCCGCCCAGATTTTTCCAAACTTATGGTGAAACGCTTCGTCTGTCATCACGAGCTGGGTCAGCCGTTTCAGCAGTGGATCATTGGTTTTCGAATGGAAGTTGGCAAACGCGCCCATTGCGAGACCTTCAATAAGCATTTGCATTCCGACCAGTTTTTTATAAACCTGCTCAGCACCAACCAATTCATTCATCAGTCCTCCGAGGGCTTCTCCCACAGGGTAGGGGCTTCCCCAACGGGTCTGAATGTAACGGCTAAATGCCGTCACATGCCTCGCTTCCTCTCTGGTTTGGTTGGAGGCATATTCCTGAGCCCCCGGATCCAGCAGGATATGGCACAGGCTCGCACTCAGGGAGAGCGCGCCTTGTTCACCATGTAGAATGCCAGAAACGCCCCAGCGCACGCTTTCATTTGCCAGCTTGATCTGTTGTCCTTCATCAAGCCTGTCGACTACGGCGCTTTGCAGTTCCGGAATGGTTTCTTTTGGCATGATCATTTCGTTTTTCATGTCAAAAGGCGTTGAAAAGTCGATATAGGCAGTATCCAGAGGATCCCAGAAATGATCATGGGTTGCCGAAATGATTTTATCAAATGCATCCGTTCTTTTTCCATAGCGGGCTGTTTCAAGCATGGCTGGAAAATCAGATGGGGCAACCGAGTCGTATATTTCATCCCGAGTTATATGTTCGTTCATTGGGTTTCCTCTCAGTTTGCTCTATTGGGAGCTTTTTTATTGCTTTACGTTTACGTAAACGTTAATGGCAGTTTACACTATTTGTTAGAAAAATACAATGAAGGGATCATGTTCAGTGACGCAGGGTCCGCAAGGAACGTGGTTTTTTTCTAAACTTTTTTATAAGGTGAATGGTTGCTGAGATACTGGATTTCGGCGTTCATATCCCGGGTTTCTGCCTTTAGAAAGTCACTGACGGCGTCATGAAAACCCGGATCCTGCATCCAGTGCGCAGAATAGGTTTTTGTCGGGAGGTAGCCCCGCGCAAGTTTGTGAGGGCCTTGGGCGCCGGCCTCCACGCGTTTTAAGCCATGTTCGATCGCATAATCGATGGCCCGGTAATAGCAGGTTTCAAAGTGAAGAAAACGGTGGTCTTCGATGCAACCCCAGTAGCGACCATAAAGGCATTCATCACTTTTAAGGTTCAGGGCGGCGGCGATGTAGCGGCCTTCGCGTTTCACCATGAATAACACAACATCTGATCCCATGGCAGGCCCCAGAAGACTGAAGAAGGAGCGTGTCAAATAGGGGGTGCCCCATTTACGGTTTCCTGTGTCGATATAGAATGCAAAAAATGCGTCCCAATGCTCCTCAGTAATCTCAGCCCCTTGTTTAATCTCGAAAGTCAGATCCGCGTTGTTGGCTTCTTTTCTTTCTTTTCGGATGGCTTTGCGTTTGCGGGATGATAGCTGGCTCAGAAAATCGTCAAAGTCAGTATAGTCTTGATTGACCCAGTGAAACTGTTCACCGGTGCGGATCATATACCCGTTGTCTTCAAGAAGGGGAAGGTCATGTTCCTGAACGAAGGTCGCATGAACAGAGGATATTCCCAGTTTCGTTGCAATTTGTTTTGCCCCGGACATAAGCAAGGATTTGTACTCATTCTCTTTTTCTCCCCCCATGGCAAGGAAGCGGGGGCCGGTGACCGGGGAAAAAGGAATGGATAGCTGCAGTTTAGGATAGTACCGACCACCGGCCCGTTCGTAAGCATGAGCCCAGCTGTGATCGAAAACATACTCTCCCTGACTATGGCCTTTAATATATTGAGGGGCAACACCCACAACTGTATCGTGGTCTCTCAGGACCAAATGGTATGGCATCCAGCCTGTTTCAGCGGTCGCAGAGCCGCTTTCTTCCAGAGCTTTTAGAAAACCGTATTGAATAAACGGGTGGTTGCTGCTTACGCACTTATTCCATTCCTGTTCTTCTACTTCTGAAATATTTTGAAGGGTCGAGATGGAAAGTGGGTTTGTCATAATACCAGAACCAGACGAAGCTTTGTTACAAGATTAGCGGATATGATCTACAGGCAGACTTTCAAATATAATATTGTCGGCCCGTTTTTTTGCGATAGCCAGATGGTCTTCTGTTTGAACGGTCCAGGCTAGAAGCTTCATATTGTGTTTTAAGGCACTTTTTACCACCCAATAACTGATATCTTTCACATCATACCCAATATAGTGTGGGCGGCTGATGAAATTCGTTAAAAGGTAACGCATCATGATTTTCTTGAAAAACGAGACATGGGCTGGAGGGTGTTTCATCGCCAATTGGCCCCTGATGACATTAGGGGCATTGAGACGAAACCACTTTAAGATATTGGGATCAAAGCTTTGAATGCAGAAAGCGCCAGAATAATCTTTCAGGCAATCCCATACTTTTGCCGCTAGCAACAGATTATCGATTGGACTTCTTTTAAGTTCAATAACCAGCGGAACGGCGCCGTTCACCAAGGCCAATACTTCTTTGAGGGACGGAATGGTGTCATGGGAGCCGTTCAGACGCAGACGATGCAGCTCTGCGGAAGAAACCTCTGCAATGGATCTGCTGTCCGCTGTCATCCTGGACAGTGTCGCATCGTGAAAAACGAACGGGATCAAATCCGCCGAAAGATGAACATCTAATTCGATGGCAAGGCCTGCATCCATGGCATTTTTAAAGGCTGTCAGGCTGTTTTCTTCTGCGCCCGATTGTGCATCATGAAGGCCACGATGCGCAATCGGTATAGCTGTCAGCCAATCAGGAAGCGTGGCGGGCTTACTTGATTTCAAAAACAGCATCAATTTCAACAGCAACGTTCAAAGGAAGGGCATTTGTACCAACCGCGAAACGCGCATGTCGTCCCGCATCTCCAAAGACCTCAACCATCAGATCGGATGCGCCATTAATGACCGTTGGTTGTTGTGCAAATCCGTCAACGCAATTTACAAAACCGCCCAATTTTACGCAGCGTGTCACCCGGTCCAGATCCCCGCCGCATGCCGCTTTTACCTGGGCCAGAATGTTCAGGGCGCAGACGCGCGCACATTCCGCGCCTTCTTCGACTGTAAATTCTTTGCCTACCTTGCCCTGAAAAGTGATGGCGCCATCGACAAAGGGTACCTGTCCTGAAACAAATACAAGGTTACCAGAAACAGTGTAGGGAATGTAATTCGCGGCAGGCGCGGCTGCTTCTGGAATTACAAGACCAAGTTTTTCAAGTTGGGCGTCAATTTTTCCTGACATGCGTTTTTATTTCCTCTTTATTTCAATTAACCTCCGGGGCGTCCACCGCCGCCATCGGTAATCCGGATCCCTACATTCTTGGTTTGAACGTAATTTAGCAAGGCCTCTTGTCCTTTTTCTCGACCATACCCCGATCTTTTTGTGCCGCCGAACGGTGTTTCAATGCCACCGGCGAACCATTCGTTGACGAAAACCTGACCCGCAACCAATCGATCAGCAGCCCAATGCGCCGTTGAAAGATCTTTGGTGTAAAGACCTGCGCAAAGACCATAATCTGTCCCATTGGCAATCGCAATCGCCTCTTCGGGGTCGTCGTATGTGAGGACTGATAAGACGGGGCCAAATACTTCTTCTTGTGCGATGGTCATCGAGGGGGTGACGTTACTGAAGATTGTTGGTTTGATAAAATGTCCGTCCATTTCCTCAATGCGACCACCACCGGTTACGGCTTCGGCACCAGCCTGTATGGCCTTTTTGCACATGGCATCAATTTTTTCTGCTTGCTGTCCTGAAATGACGGGCGTGATGTCGTGTCCGTTAATTCCCGCGCCGATCGTCAGACCAACCGCTTTTTGTGCAAGCTTTTCAACAATCTGATCGCGCAGACTTGCCGGTACGATAAGGCGAGACTGGGCAGAACAGACTTGGCCTGCATGGGTGAAAATACCGGATGCCGTTGAGTTGACCGCTTGATCGATATTTGCGTCCGGGAAGACGATACCGGCAGACTTTCCGCCCAACTCCATGATGCAGGGCAGAACACGTTCTGCGGCGGCATGTAGAATGGACTGACCCGTTTTTAAGGAGCCTGTGAACACAATGTGATCGATGTCCGGATGAGAGACGAGGGAGGCTCCACAGTCATGTCCGTAGCCTGATACGATATTAACGGCGCCGGCGGGTACACCTGCCCGGTGACAGGCTTCAGCGATGAAATAGGTTGAAAGCGGTGAAAGTTCAGGAGACTTCAAGACGACCGTATTTGCCGTTGCTAACGCGCAGGCGACCGAGCGGGCGGCAATTTGAAGAGGGAAGTTCCAAGGTACAATTTGAGCAGAGACGCCAAACGGAGAGGGGATAGTATAATCCAGATAATCCGATCCCAATGGGATCATACGTCCTTCAAGCTTATCCGCGAGGCCGCCATAATAGGTAAAATAGCGAGCAGCGGCGAGGGCTTCGTTCTTGCCGCCTGTCAGGGTTTTCCCATTGTCCAGACATTCAGCCAACGCAATTTCATCCGCCATTTCCGTCATGTGACGGGCAATTTCAAACATCAAGGCACCACGATTGGTCGGGCGCATGTTGTATAACACACGAGAATTGAAACAGGTGCGGGCAGCCGTCACGGCCAGATCAATGTCTTCCTGTGTGGCGCGGGCAATTTCAGCAATCTGTAATCCAGTCGCCGGATTTTCGATTGAGATACGATCACCATTGACACCATCTACCCAGTTGCCGCCAATATAATTTTTCCAGTATTTTTTAAGTTCTTGTGACATCCCGACCTCGATACCCTTAACAAATAGGTTGCTTTTTTTCAGCGTGTAGAACGCTTTTTAGCATTTCCGGTCACGCCGTCCAATATAGATTGTTTCAATTCAAACAGTTTATTTTTTGACGTTGCGTAAATAAGTCTTTCATTGCCGCATTAAAGCATTATATCCAACAAGCGTTTTGAGATTATTTCTGACAAAGGCCTCTACCATGGGCGTAACGACATCCAGCACCGATCCGACCACTGAATTATTTGCAGCCCGCACAAAAGAAGAGCAGCTTTTTGGCTGGTTGATTGAAGCAGGTATGCATGGGATGCGCATTGATCAGCTTATCGCCCAATTTTGCGAAAAGCTGACTGATCTTGGTGTTCAATTGACCCGTGGCAATATTGCATTGAGCACAATCCACCCTCAAGTTAGCGCTTTCATGTACACTTGGCGCAAAGAAGGAGGCATTGTTGCGAACACCAATGTTTTGCATTCTGAGGAGCCGGGTGAAGGTTGGTTTGCCAGTCCTTTCTTTTTTATGCTGAATAACCGGGTCAGTTTCATGCAACGGTCCTTGGAAAACAGTGAGGAGTTGGATTTCCCCGTGCTTGTGGAATTTCGGGATCAGGGTATGACTGACTGGTTCAGTCAGATTTTTGATTTCGGCTGGGGTTTTCAGGATGATTTTAGGGATCATTCGTCGGGACTGATTACATCCTGGGCAAGCTCTGCGCCAGGGGGCTTTACAAAAGAAGAGTTAAACCTGTTGAGACGGGCCATTCCGTTATTTGCCCTGACGGTTAAAGGTATTGCGTCATTCAAAGCGGCCGAAACTGTTCTGGAAACATATATCGGGAAAGAGACCTCGCGGAAGGTCTTGTCTGGTGAAATTATGCGTGGGAAGGCGAGCAGCATTTCCGCCATTCTTATTTTTGCAGACCTTCGCGGTTTTACGCGATTATCGGATGTCACGGGGCGATCTGACGTTGTGGCAACACTGGATCAGTATCTCGAGAGAATGGTCGCGCCAATCGAAGAGGCTGGCGGAGAAATCCTGAAATTTATGGGCGATGGTATTTTGGCAACTTTCGCACTGGATAATGAAGACGAAAAAGAAGTGTGTAAAAAGGCGCTGGTGTCCTCGTTGCAGATGATTTCAGGCGTTAAACAATTGAATGGCGAGAGGCTGGCTCAGGGCCGACGGACAATGGAGCTGGATATAGCGGTTCATGTTGGTGAGGTCATGTATGGGAATGTGGGGTCCAAAACCCGGTTGGATTTTACCGTTGTTGGACCCGCCGTGAATGAAGTAAGCCGCATTGAAACGCTTTGTGATCAATTGGACACGGATCTTCTGATGTCTGGGGCTTTCGTTGAGACCTCCGGACATTTATGCGAGCATCTTGAGTCAGTTGGGCTCCATCACTTGCGCGGTGTTCAGGAGCCTAAAGAATTGTTCAAAATTCGCGATTGCGACGTCTTCTCGAAAAAACAGGATTTATACTAGCGCTTTGCGGGCCGTTTTGTCTTTATACATGGCTTCATCAGCAGCCCGCATAACGCTTTCAAACGTGCTCTGCGCATCGTAAATGGCAAGGCCCATGCTGGCAGATATTTTGATCTGCGAGCGCGGAGCATTAATGCTGCATTGGGAAATCAACTCCCGAATTTTGTGAGCCCGTGCAATTGCCTGTTTTTGATCTGCTTTTTGAAGCACGAACACAAACTCATCTCCGCCTAAACGGGCAACAAAGTCAGTACTTCTTAGATTAGTAACGAGTATTTCGGCAAGTTTCTGAAGCATTCTGTCGCCTGCATCGTGACCATGGGTATCGTTAATGGCCTTGAAGTTTTCCAAATCAAGGAAAGCCAGAACGCCTTGTTCGTTGTAGCGGCGCGCAGATGAGATCGTCCGATGCATGAAATCTCTTAACGCCCGGCGGTTGGCTAGGCCCGTTAATTCGTCGGTTGTTGAGAGGTTTTCAAGCTCTTGAATACGAGATTGCTGTTCAGCGATATGCTGTTCAGCACTTGCAGCATAGGCGAGGACGCGATTAATCAGCATCCAGTGTTGTTCGTCGTTTTTCTGATCCTTGCTATCCAGATCCTTTAGCCGATTGGCGAGATCTTCAAGATAGACAGTAACATCCCGATCATGCGGAATTGATAGGCTTTCGTGCATTGTCGCAGCAGAAGAAAACGAACCTGACATACTCATACTCCTTAACTTGCATGAATGGCTTTGCCATCCCAAATTATGTATCCCTTAAAGGTAATTTCACACCTTTCCCCAACTAATAAGCAAGATGCATGCCACGGAGTTTAAAGGAGATAAGTATATATTATTCAATACGTTATGGATTGGTGTTATTGAAGAATATCGAGTTTTTCCCTACTTAATGGGTAAGATTTACCGGTTACTAAGAAGAATGATCCCACTTGTAGAAGTGGTGTTAACTGAGATTAATTGTTCTTTGAACTTCACAGGGTCCAAATAGCAGTTTATTACTTTCTTTAAATCTACTGTCGTTTGCCGGTTTGTCTGATCCAATCTGGTTTTGTTATATCAAGGTTACATTTATGATGCGTTTTAAGAACGGTTTACTTCGTTTGTTCATTGCGGGTTCACTCTTGTTTGCCGGATCAGCCTTGGCAGGCGGGGAGGTTCCTCTTGCGTCTCATCGCGCCGTCTATGACCTTAGCCTGAAAGAAATAAAGCAGGATAATGGCGTGCAGAATGTTCGCGGGCGTATTGTCATGGAAGTGGATAATCAATGCGAAGGCTATGTCCTCAATCAGCGTATGCTGGTTCAACTGGAAAATGTTGAAGGCGGCGTGGTGACATCTGATTTTCATTTATCAACCTGGGAAAACAAAAGCGGTAACAGTATGCGGTTTTCCATGTCCAGTATTTTGGACGGTCAGTCGGTTGAAGCCTCAGACGGTGTCGCGACACTCGGCGAAAATGATGGGAAGGTGGTGTTCAATGGCGAGGATACTGATACAAAGGAATTGGTTTTGCCAAAAGGGGTGTTGTTTCCAACGGCTCATACCCGCATTATTTTGAAATCTGCAAAACAAGGGAAAAACCTTGTATCCGCCAAAGTGTATGATGGAAATGGTCCGGAAGGGTTGCAGGATACACTTACCGTGATCGGCAAGAAGGGCTTTTCTGATGATTGGTCTGATGCTGACCAGAGAATGAAAGAGATGCCATACTGGCCAGTTCAATTTGCCTTTTTTGACTTAAAAGGGCAAAGCAACGAGCCAGATTACGAGGTGGGGCTAAAAATGTACGAAAACGGTGTCGCTACAGACCTTACCCTGAAATACAAGGAATTTTCATTGAGCGGGAAACTGGTTCAATTGGATTTTCTAGACAAAAATAACTGCGAATAACGAGAACTAGGGGGAAGAGATGCAGTCATTTGTGTCTGTGGATATTTCACGGCGTGCTGTAGCTGGTCGGTTACTTTTAAATAAAATTCTGGGGATCCCGACATTGGGATTTTACCGGTTCTGGGGAAAAACTCATTTGCGTCGGCTGCTTTGGCAGTCAATCAAAATTGGAGAGGATAGACTTCAATATCATGGTACCGCCAAAGAGTTGTTCATCGGGTTTCTAATTGCGCTGGTCATAATGACAGTAATTTTTACCGGATTGGGTATTCTACTCGGCATTATCAGCCTGGCGGGCCCCCAATTGTCTGCGGTTTCCTCTTTACTAAACTTTGTTGTTTTATATTGCTTTTGGCAATTTGCTCTTTATCGGTTGTGGCGGTATCGCCTGAGCAGAACATCCCTTCGGTCTATTCGGTTTTATTTAAAAGGCCGTGCCATGGCCTATATGGGGAAGGTTTTCATTTGGTCGGTTTTGTCCGTGGTAACCCTCGGCTGGGCGTATCCGAAATTATTGGCCGTTCGGGCGACGTATATGTTGAATAACCTGGCATTTGGCGATCAGGATTTCCACTATTCGGGCAGGGCCGCTGGATTTTACAAAATTTACTGGCCGCTGATCTTGCTGGCTCAATTTTTTGTGGCTGGTATTCTTGGCTTCCTTGTGATCAGTGAAGAACTCATGGGGGCCCCGCTTGAAGAGATTGAGCAAAGCATCGTTCATGTGGGCTTCCTGCCGCAAGTTCAAATCGCGGCGGGTGTTGGTTTTGTGGCTCTCTCGATGATGTTCCTGATTGCACGGGTTCAATCTTTTAAATATCAGGTAAGCCGGATAGAATTTGCAGGGGCGTCTTTTCGATCTGAACTCAGGTTTCGCAAGATCCTTTTAATCCTTGTGGTGATGGGTGTGCTGGGTCTTGTTGGCTATGCTTTGGTCATCGGGATTTTTGTTAGCATTGCGACGCTGATGCAGACCCAGCCGGGCGTTGGTATGGCTGTGATTCTTGGATTGTTTTTAACAATTTATCTGGTCATGGATATTGTCATGTATCTGCTGCTTTTCATTCCTTTGATGAAAGAGATCGGCAAGTCTTTAAAAACAGATGATGAAGATGTATTTGCGAAAGTAGCGACTACATCGGTAAATTCTCCAAAATATGGAGAAGGGCTCGCCGATGCACTAGATGTAGGAGCTTTTTAGCAATGCACGCGATCGGGCGATATTTTGATGGGAAGACAGCTCAGGAAACTCGGGTAGTTCTGACAATTGTTGAACCGGATTTGTGTCTTTATGACGAGGCAAAAAACCTTATCGGTCGGTGGCCGCTTGCTGATTTGCGAGATGAAAATGCTCCGTATCGCCCAAACGAATTGACCCTTTCTCATAGTCATGAAAGTGATGAACGGCTGGTTGTTACCGAGCCTGTTTTCATAGAAAGCTTAAAAATCGCATCTCCAAACTTGCGTAAGCGGCGTAAGGGTGCTGCCGGATGGTGGAAGCCTGTTGTTGCATGGACGGCAGCCGTTGTGGTCTGTGCCGGACTTTTCTTTGGGTATGGGTTGCCGGTATTGGCCTACGGAATTGCTAGTCTTGTGCCGTATGATACCCGTTCTAAAATTGGTGAGGGCGTCGAAAATATTGTTATTCAACGCCTGGCAAAAACGACGAAGAATAACGAGACCAATCCTGTTTGTGAGGGAGCCGTCGCGCAGAGTGCAATTGAAGGTCTGGTGCAGGAGTTTGTGACGGCGGCGGACGCAGATATTCCGCCCGTAAAGGTGACTGTTATTTCCAGCAAGGTCCCGAACGCCTTTGCTTTACCGGCGGGGCGGATGGTGATTACGTCTGCCCTGATTGATATGGCAGAGGATCCGAATGCGTTAGCAGGGGTTTTGGCCCATGAATTTGGGCATCTAGTGGAAAAGCACCCGATGAGCCTGTTTGTAACGAATGTAGGCATCGCGGCCTTCTTTTCCATGGCATTGGGCGATGTGTCAGGAGGAACAGTGATTGCGGCCGTTGCGCAATCTGCATCCGGCGCAGCGTATAGCCGCAGTTACGAAGATGATGCTGATGAAACAGCCGTTTACCTGATGAACAGGCTGGATATGGATATTGCACCGGTTCTCCCCCTGTTGAAAAAACTAGGTGAGAAGGTGCCTGAAGCCGGGCTGTTTTCTGTGTTTTCCTCGCACCCTGATATGGATAGTCGTATTCAGGCAATTAAAGAGGCTAAGACAACAGGGACATTGAACGCTTTTTCTGAGCGCGCTTGGGCGGCGATTAAAATTATGTGCAAAGGTAGCGTTTAATCGTCTTTAGGCGGTGGCTTGAACCCCCGGCCTTTTAGGATGATATCTTTTCCGAACTTTGCGCGCACCTTGTCCATTGCGGTTTCAATTTCTTTGATTTTACCTTTGTCCTGATCCAGCAGGTCGGGTGTATCTGCTTCATCCAGTTTTCCAAAGCTGCTAATGCCAACTCCAATCAGCCGAAAGCTTTTCCCCAAGGCTGCATTTTGCAGGAGGGGAAGAGTTTCCTGATAAAGCGTTTCCGCCAGTTGGGTGGGTCGATCTAAAGTATGACTGCGCGTGATGCCCTGAAAATTTCCGGTTTTCAACTTTAGAGTAATCGTTTTTCCCGCTTTTTCTGTTTGTTTCAAACGGGCGGAAACCCGCTCGCACAGGGGCCAAAGTCTATCTGCCAAGACATGGATATCCGATATGTCTGTTCCAAATGTTGTTTCAGCCGAGATGCTTTTGGCTTTCCTTTCCGACTTTACCTTGCGGTCGTCCTGTCCGCGTGAAAACTGATAAAGCCGGCTCCCCATCGTGCCATATTTTTTGATCAGATCATTTTCGTCCCTGTGTTGAAGTTGCCCGATTGTTGTTATGCCTTCTGCGTTCAGCTTTTTATTGAGGGCTTTTCCCACGCCCCAAATATCCCCTACAGGGCGTGGGGCCAAGAAGGTCAAGGCTTCCGCCTGGCCAATAACGGCATATCCGTCCGGCTTATCCAGATCCGAGGCAAGCTTTGCTAGCGATTTATTGTAGCTCAGGCCCACCGATACAGTAATCCCGATGGTTTGTTGTATTTCCCGGGCGAGCCAAGCCATCGACTGTGCTGGAGTTCGTCCATGAAGTTTATCGGTGCCGGACAAATCCAGAAAAGCTTCATCCAATGAAAGCGGTTCAATCATTGGGGTGAGTTCATCAAACAGCTTATGGATTTGTTTGCTCACGGCACTATAGACGTCCATTCTGGGTTTGATTATGACTCCATCCGGACAGATTTTCTTTGCTTTGAACAAAGGCATTGCAGAGCGAACGCCAGAGATGCGTGCGATGTAACAGCAGGTACTAACCACACTTCGAACACCGTCATGCGCAACAATAACCGGTTTATAGGCCAATGACGGGTTATCCCGTTTCTCGACAGCTGCATAAAATGCATCACAATCCATATGGGCAGTGGACAGTTGATTTAACTCTGGATGCGAAATAAGTTTCGGCGACTGGCAATGCGGGCATCTATTCCGGCGGGTATTGTTTGCCACTGCTATTTCTTTCAAGCATTGCCGACATAGAGTTGTCATTTTCGAACCTGTTAAAATATCAGTCGAGCGGCCAAAGCCAAGCCGCACCCCGGACGCCCGAGGAATCCCCATATTTCGCCTTTACCAGCTTTGTTTCAAGTGGGCCAGAGAAACTATAAGCCTGCAAGAGTTCGGGAACGCGGGTGTATAGGTTGTCCATATTGGAAAGACCACCGCCACAGACAATTATGTCAGGATCCAGAACATTAATAATGCCCGCCAATGCTTTTGCCAAACGACGTTCATAGGTTGTTATCGTTCGTATCGCCGCGGCATCCCCAAGCGCGGCCATGGCGGCAATTTCCTTCGCGGTCGGTCCTTTCGCACCAACCGGATCATGGGATTTGCTTAAGCCCGGTCCGGAAAGAAAGGTCTCGATACATCCTTTTTGGCCGCAATAACAGTCTGGGCCGGGGCGTTCATTCTGATTAGCCCAGGGCAGGGGCGTGTGACCCCATTCACCAGCAATGGAGTTAAGGCCGGGAATGATTTCACCGTTCACAACGATACCACCACCGACACCCGTTCCCAGAATGATGCCAAATACAACAGACGCGCCTGCCGCCGCACCATCGGTTGCTTCAGATAACGCAAAACAGTTGGCATCATTTGCAAGTCGGGTGGGGCGGCCAGTCATACGTTCGACATCGCCTTTAAGGTCATGCCCGATAAGCTCCGTCGTGTTCGCGTTTCCCTTGATTAATCCTGTATGCTTGGAAACGGATCCTGGAATACCGATGCCGATTGAACTTTGGCTGTTTGTTTCTTTTTCCGCTTCAGAAACCAACTCAACGATATTGTCTACAATGTCGGAATAATTACCGCGCGGTGTTGTTTTTCGGGTGCGAAAACACTCTTCTCCAGCATCAGAGAGAACAATTATTTCTGTCTTTGTGCCACCTAAATCCACCCCAATTCGCATAAAACGTTACCTGCTATTTTCAATTTTCTGAACGATATGATTGTGGATATCCGGCCAACTGTTGAGCCGGACGTGGCTGTCTTCAGCCTGAGCCAGCATCCGCGAAAGCCGATCATCAGCAACATAATGCAAGCGTTCTACATGTTTAGCATGCTTGAGAACAGAGCTATGATTAGTCGGAATATCATCGATGAAGAAAGATGGGTGTTTGAGGTCGCGGGTCAGATATTCAACCACATGCCCCTTGGCGCCAACATTGGCAATCAATGGAAAATCCATGCCATTTTTAACAAGGCCCTCGCGCCGTTTATCCGCATATTGCGGGGGAATGTTGCTCAGAATAACGATCTGAGCTTGCTGGCTTAGTTTTTCAAGCTGTTCAGCGGCACCGGCGACTGCAGGTATTCTGTGGCAATGGGTGTCAAAAAACTGATCCAGCAAACCGGGGATCGTTTCTTTGGCAACAGGACTTTTGTCCTCATTATAACGGATATTCCCATGAAGGGCGAAAGACGACCAGTCGAAAAACATGTCGTTTTCGCGCAGAAAAATTTCCAAGCCGTGCATGAAATTAAAAAGAACTTCATCGGCATCGGAAATGATCAGTGGGCGATCCGGGTCGACGTCGATGCTCGACAATTGTGGTTTAACGGCCTCATGAATGTTCACGGGCATAATTTTAGTACTCCAATACGGCGCCGGGGAAAAATCGGCGGGCTTTCGCTGGCTGAGCGGGGTCGATGTTCTGCGCCGAACAAAAGTCAATGAGCATCTCTTCATGAGCGAGCACAAAATCCAAAACACCTGCCAGAATTTCAGGAGAGTCAGCGGACTGAATGAAGTCCGAAGGAGATAAACCGGTTTCGTTCATCAACCAGTCTCTTTGTTTCTCCTGCCCAAGAATATAGGCTACTGCCTGAAGGGCCGTAATCTCAGCAAGTTCTTGATTCATCGTAAATTTTAATCTTTCAAAGAGCCAAAGTAACAGAATTTTAAATAAATTTCTGCTATTTGTCTGTTGATAATGTCAATAATCTCCTAAAACGAATGATTTCGGGTTATGGTTAATAATTAGGTAAATGTTTGTCTGAAATACTAGTGTAGAATTAAAAAATAATCTGATCTGTGTCAGGCATCGGCAAAAAGGCGACCAAAAATATGAATGCGGAACTCAAGAAAACAGTTCTAATTGTTGAAGACAATGAATTGAACATGAAGTTGTTTCATGATCTTTTGGAAGCGCATGGATATGCTACTTTGCAAACCAAAGATGGCATGGAGGCTTTGTCATTGGCACGCCAGCACCAACCTGATTTGATCTTGATGGATATTCAGCTTCCAGAAGTATCCGGGTTGGAAGTTACAAAATGGATTAAGGAAGACGAAGACCTAAGATCGATACCGATCATTGCGGTTACTGCTTTTGCCATGAAAGGTGACGAAGAGAAAATTCGTGAAGGAGGCTGTGAAGCCTATATTGCCAAGCCAATTTCCGTCGGAAATTTTATTGAAACCGTTAAAGGCTTTCTGAACTAAGAATATGTCTGCACGCATTTTAGTAGTCGATGACGTTGTCCCGAACGTTAAAATTCTCGAAGCCAAGCTCTCTGTGGAATATTACGATGTAATAACCGCATATAATGGCCTTGATGCGCTGGAACTTGCCAAAGATAAATCACCTGATCTGGTCCTTCTTGACGTGATGATGCCTCAGATGGATGGATTTGAGGTTTGTAAACGTTTGAAGGCCGACCCAACAACGGCACATATCCCTGTCGTCATGGTGACAGCGCTAAGTGAAGCGGCGGACCGGGTGCAGGGATTAGAGGCGGGCGCTGATGATTTCCTGACAAAACCGGTTGACGATGTTGCGCTATTTGCGCGGGTTAAATCTTTGTTGCGCTTGAAAATGATGATGGACGAGTTCCGCCTGCGTGAGGAAACAAGTCAGGATCTGGGCGTTTTGAACAGCGAGGATCACCCTGACGCCGTGCATCGCGGTCGCCTGCTTGCCATCGATGACAACGAGTTTTCCGCTTCCCAGCTTCTAAAGGTATTTAGCGACAATTATGATGTGACAATCGAAGGCAATATGGAAGAAGCGCTGGTTCTGGCGCGTGGCGGTGATTTCGATCTGGCGATTGTCAGTATGAGCGCCGTTAGTTTTGATCCCTTGCGTCTTTGCTCGCGGATCCGTACCTTTGAAGAAACACGGCAATTACCGATCTTGACGCTTGTCGATGACTCTGATGCGGATAAACTTGTTAAGGGTCTTGATCTGGGTGTTAATGATTACGTGATGCGTCCAATTGACAGCAACGAACTAATTGTCAGGACCCGAACGCAGGTATTGCGCAAACAGTACCAGGACCGCCTTCGCCATAATTACCATAGGAGTATGGAGCTGGCTGTTACAGACGGTCTTACGGGGCTATATAACCGCCGTTACATGACCAACCATCTTGATACCCAGCTGCAAAAAGTAAAAACCGAGTTTAAATCAGTTTCTATACTCATCATGGATATCGACTTTTTTAAAGAGGTGAACGATACGCATGGCCACGAGGCAGGGGACGACGTTTTAAAAGCGTTTTCCGGGCGTATTGGTAAAAGTGTGCGGGGGATTGATTTGGCCTGCCGCTTTGGTGGAGAGGAATTTGTTGTGGTGATGCCCGACACGGACCTTGCTGTCGCAAATGGGGTTGCGGAGCGTTTGCGTTGCGAAATCGCCGACTATCCTTTTGAGGTGTCCCGCGGTTCGATTTCGTTGGATATTACGTGCTCTATCGGTGTGACCATGTCGACGCCGGAGGATACCACAGACAGTATTATGAAGCGTGCAGATGATGCACTCTATCAAGCCAAGCGGGACGGTCGTAATCGGGTCGTAACCAATACTGGCGCCTGAGATCGGGCGTCTACCTTCTATTCTTTTCTAAAACAACTCAGGATCGCATAAAAAACCCCGGCAAAAGCCAGGGTTTTGAATAGGATCAGTCGTGTAATACACGCTGTTCTAGAAGAGAAAATTTACTTGATTTTCGCTTCTTTGAATTCCACGTGCTTGCGAACAACTGGGTCATACTTCCGCATCACCATTTTCTCAGTCAGTGTGCGAGGGTTCTTTTTGGTCACATAATAGAAACCTGTACCCGCAGTGCTTACCAGTTTGATCTTTAATGTGGTCGGCTTAGCCATGTCCGAAACTCCGTCTTTCGCCTGCCACATCGCAGGAGAATTAAATATTGAAGCCCGGAAAATACGGATTTAATTCAACAAGTCAAGTGCAACATGAGCATTTTTCCTGTCATTTGTCTTTTATATTGATTTCATGGGTTTCCAATAGACTTGCCATATCGACAATAACACAAACAGAAGGCACACCAGAGCAAAGAAGAGGGGCATACCATGCGGTTCATAGACTTTCATTGCATACCCTCCCACAAGAGGGCCAATAAGACCTCCAGCCCCCCACAGAATGCCTGCGGCGGCATTTGCGGTAATAAGGTCAGCCCCTCTGAAGAGCCGGCCCATGATCACCAGGGCAATTGTATAGGTTCCAACGACCGCACCACCCCAAATCACAAGCATTGGCCACAGGAGATAGGGGATGGCGATAAGGAGCGGCAAAAACAGGGCGCCAAGGATGCCAACGACCCCACAGAAAAGAATCACTTTGTAGTGGCCAATCCGGTCAGCAATCCAGCCTATGGGAAATTGTAACAGGATATTTCCCGCCAATAAGACACTCGACATCAAAACCGCCGTTTTTTCAGGCATGCCGGATAAAACGCCGTAAACCGGCAGGAGTGTTAAAACCGATCCGTCAAAAATGGCAACCAGCAACGCCGCAGCGCAAATCATCGGGGCAAGTTTAAGGAATGAAAAGACGGAAAAATGGCTTTGCCCCGAAAGCTTTGGAAAGGTTCCGTGGGAATATAGAAACATAACACTTGCAGAGGCAATAATTCCGCCTGCTATGAAAAAGGGCCGATTGCCTTCGGTTCCGATAAAATTGATGAGGACCGGACCCAAGGCAAATCCAAGGGTCATGAACGAGACATAGATCGCAACAGTACGCCCCCGCTTGCTGTCTTCTGCCACTTGATTGATCCAGGTTTCACTGATCAGAAACAGCGCTGCCATAGCAATGCCCATGGTCAAACGGAGGAAAAACCAGAAAATCAGATTATCATTCAGTCCAAGGGCGAAAATGGAACCGCTGCACAATATAAGCGCGGCCCAAAGAACTGTGCCTGTCCCAAATTTGTGCGTTAGATGCGGAACTACAGGTGAGAAAAAGAGAAAGGCAAGCGATGGCATTGCCCCCATGACGCCGATCAGGTCACTTCCAATACCGTTTTTATTCATGGTGAGTGAAATCAAAGGGATAGAAAGGCTTAGTGAAACAGCCATTACAGTGACGGACGTAATGATAGCGACGATCGCCCGGTTGCGGTCTCTATTGGCTAGATTCACAGTGTTTCCTGACGAACGACAGATTTTCCTTTGATATAGGTAAATAGAGAAAAATGGGAAATGTTTAAAGATCCGTTTTCTGTTGAACGGATCATTTTTTCCAAGACAAACTCGGTGATGTCAACCACCGGCATGTTGAGCGCGTCATGAAGGCTATACCATCCCAGATCAACCAGTTCGCCCGAGCCGGCCAAATCTCCTTTGGCGTGCTCAGCATCGGCCAGCATGAACCGGCTGTTAAAGCGGATTGGACTTTGTGCAGGTGTGATAGCCCGGGCGAAATAATCGATCCCGGCAAGATCAGCCACCAAAGTGTCGCTATGCATATCGCCAAGTACAAGCCCGGTTTCTTCCCACGTCTCGCGCACAGCGGCACATGCGAGGGCTGTTGCCATGTCTCCTGGATGGGACAGCCGTTGTTTGACATGCGCCTGCAGGGGGCGCTTGACCGGATGCGAAAAATCACTGGCATCGAGCCGGCCTCCGGGAAACACGTAAACATCAGGAAGGAAACGATGGCCTTTGGCGCGTTTGCCCATTAAAACTTCGATGCCGTTGTTACGACTGCGATATAAAACAAGGCTTGCGGAATCTTTTGGAACCGCTGGCTTTCCATGCGCTTTTCGTGTCGTCATTCCGTTGTAAAAACCCGTTGGCCCCGCACCATCTTAAACAGTTTCACCGGTATCTCGGGTTTCCTTCCGGGATGAGTGTCGAGAAACTCTCTGACTTGGGTCAGGATGTATTCTGTGATCAGGGGGATATCAAGTTCAAGGGCTTCATCAATCGTTACCCATTTCATGTCCAGCAGTTCGCCGGTTCCGCCTAAATCTCCCGCGATATTTTCGCCATTATAGACGAAGAAGCGTGTGTTAAATCGTTTCTTGCGCATCGGAGGGGTGACAGCGCGTGCGATATAATCCAGCTCTGACAGGTCTGGCCCGCAGGTCTTGGTTCCAAATTCATTCCAAACCTGAACACGCGATCGACGCGCCCGATCATAGGAAGCTGCGATGCGTAACCCTGTTTCTTCAAACGTTTCACGAATGGCGGCAACCGCGAGGGCGCGGGCGCGGGCCGGACTGCACCCGCCCCGTTCTAGGCGGTGCATGACATCTGGGCGAAGGTCTCGCGCCGGGACAATACGGGAATCATGTGGATCAACCCGTCCACCGGGAAAAACATAAGTGTTTGGCATAAAGCTGTGCCGGCCGCTGCGTTCACCCATCAGAATCTCGGTTCGGTCTGGTTGCTGGCGGTAAATGATAATTGTGGCCGCGTCTTTCGGCCGAGGCGCTTTCGTATTTGAGCTGCGGTTCTCCGCCACGCTTCGATTTTTCTTATCGGTCATTCTCTAAACATCCTTTTTTGAGCTTAAGGATGCCTTTTATCGAGAAAAAAGTCCAGAGTTGCCTCAGGGAATGGCTGGTGATTAGTCTATCTGCTGGGCAGAATATCCGGTTGCCTCTTCATCAAACCCATGCATTTTACGAGCCCATTGAAGACCGATCAAGGCGCCTTTGATATGGGGCAGCAAAACAAGCGATGACAGAATTGCCACCGGAAACCAGATGACCATATGAACCCATGTTTCAGGGCTGTATGTTTTTTCAACGAACAACAGGCCCGACACGATAAAATGAAGCACAATCATCATCGTAAAATATGGGGGAGCATCATCAGCACGTTGATGGAATAACTCCAGACCACAATGGTCACACGTGTGATTAACTTTGATATATCCTTTAAAAATCCGACCTTTTCCGCAATCAGGACAGCGACGCATGAAGCCTTTGCGAAGGGATGCGGCCAAAGATCGTTCCGATGAAGTGTTGCTCATAGTAGTATAATGCTTCCTGTTATTTGCGTAGAGTATAACAGGAAGCCTATGTCTATGGGATCACGAAACCGCCATTGCGACACTCTGCCGCAATTTGCATTGATTTGGGTCAATGCATATCAGGTATTTCTTGCTTTCTTTGCCGCCGCCCGCTTCTTACCCTTTGGCATCGTTTTCTTCTTCTTGGAAAAAGACTTCTTACCGGGGGTTCCGGGCTTTCCAGGAGCTGCATTGCGTTTTCTCCGCCGCGACCCCGCGTCATAGGAAGAGCGACCGGAGCCGTCTTCAATCGAGACAATCATACTGCCGGTTGCAATGTCTACTTCACGAAGTTGTACAGCTAACCGGTCGGACAGTCGATAAGTGACACCTGTCCGCTCGCCAAAAAGAGAATGGTTTTTTTCGTCATATACAAAAAAGTCATGCCCAATGGTCGAGATAGGAGCAAACGCATCGGCACCGGTTTCGTCCAGCGAAAAGAACAAGCCCGCCCGCGTAACACCCGTAATTTTTGCTTGAAAAATTTCATTGACCTTGTTGGCAAGAAAAACGGCCGTGAAACGATCCATGGTTTGACGTTCCGCAACCATTGCACGGCGTTCAAGTCCAGAGATATGAACCCCAATATCGTCGAAATTTTCAGCGTCTTCGTTGGTCAGGCCATCATTGCCCAGCCCAAGGCCGGAGATGAGGCTTCGGTGGACCAATAGGTCTGCATAACGCCGAATTGGTGAGGTGAAATGGGCGTAGTTTTTCAGGTGCAAGCCAAAATGGTGCTTGTTATCCGGGCTATAGACCGCCTGTGATTGAGAGCGCAGGACCAGAGTACTGACCAGCTCTTTGTCCGTCTCGTTCTCGGCTTGCGCCAAAATTCTGTTGAACGTCGCCGTTTGAAGGACTTGCCCTTTGGCAAAGCTAATGTTCATTTCCGACAGGATTTCCTGCAATCCTTCCAGCTTTTCCCGATCAGGCGGTTCATGAACCCGGAACATGCAGGGCCGCCGAAGTTGATTGAGGGTCTCCGCGGCACATACATTTGCCTGAATCATAAACTCTTCAATCATCATATGAGCGGCAAAGCGAACTTTTTTATGGACAGCTTTAATAAACCCATCTTCGTTCAGTTCAATTTTTCGTTCTGGAAGTTCCAGATTAAGGGGTTGGCGTTTATCCCGTGCCTTTTTCAAGGCTTCATAGGCGCCAAATAATGGTTTTATAACCGTCTGGGCAAGCTCTTCTGTGACATGGTCAGGATGCCCTTCATAGGCGTTCTGGGCCTGCCGGTATGTGAGGGACGCACAGGAGTTGATCAGCGCCCGCATAAATTTATGGCGGATCTTGTTGCCGTTTGCATCAAACCACATTTTGACGGCCATGACAGGTCGGTCCACATTGTCATGCAGGGAGCACAAGTCGCTGGACAGTTCGTGGGGAAGCATAGGGACAACCCTGTCAGGGAAATAAACCGAGTTGCCGCGCAAACGGGCTGACTTATCCAATTCTGACCCAGAAGTGACATAATGGGCCACATCCGCGATTGCCACGATGACTTGCCAGCCACCTGAATTTTCAGGACTTTCATCCCGTTGCGCCCAAACTGCGTCATCTCTATCTCGTGCATCTTCGGGGTCGATGGTCAAAATCGGCAAATCGCGTAAATCGGTTCGATCCGCAAGTTCGACAGGTTTTGCAGCTAATGCTTCTTTTTTGACTGTGTCACTGAATTCGTGGGGGATGCCGTGGGCATGGATGGCAATCAGGCTTAGGGATCGGGAATCGCCTAATGGTCCGATACGCTCTGTCACTTTGCCTTCAGGCGTTCCAAAATGACGGCCGGGCAGGATATCCACAAGGACCACTTCTCCCGATTGTGCCCCCATGGAATGCTCTTCCAAAATGATGACTTCTTTTTTATTTTTTCGGTCGGTCGGCTGAACTCGCCCATTTTTGCCGGTGCTGGTATAGACACCAAGCACGGGCCCGCTCGCGGCCGTCAGGTGACGGATGACCGTTGCTTCATACGAGCCATCTGGCTGCTTGGTCAACTTGGCCAGATATCGATCGCCAACGGCAACCGCTTTAACCCCCCGCTTTTTTTGCAGGCCCACGTAAATGGTTGGTGCTGGTGTCTCATCGTCCCATTTTACCGGTTTGCCAATGGGCTCGCCATTTTCGTCAAGGCGTATGATGTCAATCACGGCAACGCTGGGAAGGCTTCCCGCGGCGGCCAATGACTGCCCGCGGCCTTTTTCAAGCGCCCCATCCGTAACCAGCTCTTTAAGGATTTTTTTCAAATATATGCGATCGGCGCCTTTAATATTAAAGGCTTTCGCAATTTCCCGTTTGCCAACCGGGGCGTCACTTTCTTCGATGAAAGTGCGCACCTGATCTTTGGTTGGTAAGTAACTCGGGTTCTTTATGTCTTTGGTCAAATTATCTTTTTCTGCGGTCAGTACCGCTGTTAATCGTCACTCTCTGCTGTTTTCTTTTTCGCAGGAGCTTTTTTCTTTGCCGGGGCTTTCTTCTTGGCAGGCGCTTTTTTAGCCGTAGTTTTCTTTGCTGCGGTTTTCTTCGCTAGCTTGGGCTTTTTTCCGCTTTTTGCGGCACGGTCTACCAGAAGCTTTACAGCCTCTTCCAAAGTAATGGTCATCGGGTCAGATCCTTTAGGGATCGTCGCGTTGATGCCACCATGGGTGACGTAAGGGCCATAACGGCCATCTTTTACATTAATATCAGCTTCGTCGTCCGGGTGTTTCCCGACAACACGCAAGGGAGGGGCCGCCCGACCTGCGCCACCGCGGGTTTTTGCCGCGGCCAGCAGTTCAACCGCCCGGTTCATCCCAACGGTCAGAACTTCCATTCCGCTCGTCAATTTGCCATATTTTTTATCGCATTCCACATAAGGACCGTATCGGCCAAGGCCTGCTGTGATCATTGTTCCTGTTTCTGGATGGGGACCAATTTCCCGTGGCAAGGCCATTAACTGGACAGCCATCTCGAAATCGATGTCTTCCAGTGGAATGTCCTTTGGAATGGAAACGCGTTTCGGCTTTTTCTTTGGTTCAGGTTCGCCCAATTGCAAGTAAGGACCATAAGGTCCTTTGCGCAGGGTGATCATCAATTCTGTCGCGGGATCGATCCCAAGTTCCTTGGGCCCATCATCAACATCCGAGGATCCGTTCTCTGAATTTGCCGCTCCCAATTGTCGGGTGAAACGACATTCAGGATAGTTCGAGCAACCAATAAATGCGCCAAACCGGCCGGTTTTCAGGGAAAGGCGGCCATCTTCACATTTTGTGCAGGCACGCGGATCTTTACCTTCCTCAACTTCAGGAAACACATGAGGACCAAGAACGCGGTTCAATTCCTCGAGAACGTCAGTTACCCGAAGCTCTGCTGTTCCATCAACAGAAAGGCTGAAGTCATTCCAGAAATCACGCAAAACCTGCTTCCAGTCAATCTTGGCATCTGAAATATCATCCAGCCGTTCTTCGAGTTGAGCTGTGAAATCATACTCTACATATCGCGTAAAGAACGAGGATAGAAAGGCTGTTACCAACTGGCCTTTGTCTTCTGGCTTAAACCGTTTTTGATCCAGTACAACATAATCCCGGTCTTGCAGGACAGAGATAATCGAGGCGTAAGTGGACGGCCGGCCAATGCCCAGTTCTTCGAGTTTCTTGACAAGACTGGCCTCTGAATAGCGTGGGGCCGGTTCTGTGAAATGCTGGTCTTCGCGGACGATTTCCGTGGACATGGTTTCCCCTTCGGAAACGGCAGGCAGTCGTTTTCCGCCCTCGTCATCCTTGGTGTCATCCTGTCCTTCTTCGTATAGTTTCAAAAAGCCTGCAAAACGAACTACACTTCCTGTTGCGCGTAGGGTTTGACCTGCACCATCCTGAAAATCAATGGTCGTGCGTTCCATCTGCGCACTTTCCATCTGACTGGCAATTGTCCGTTTCCAGATCAGTTCATACAGTTTCAGATGTTCCTGATCCAGATACCGCGCGGCTTGCGCGGGTGTGCGGGATAAGTCAGTGGGGCGGATTGCTTCGTGCGCTTCCTGAGCATTCTTGGACTTTGTTTTGTAAGCACGCGGCGAGCTTGGAACAAATTCCGGTCCATATTCAGCGGCGATAACGTCCCGGCAGGCGTGGATTGCTTCATTGGCAAGTGTCACGCCGTCTGTTCTCATATAAGTGATCAGGCCGGCTGTTTCTCCGCCCACATCAAACCCTTCATATAATTTCTGTGCAACCATCATGGTGCGCTTGGCACCAAATCCAAGTTTACGCGATGCTTCCTGCTGTAACGTGGATGTCGTAAAGGGGGGGGATGGGTTTCGTTTCGCCGGTTTTTTCGTGACGCTTTGTACATGGAACGTCCCAGCACGTACTTTTTCTGCGGCGGCTTTCGCCGTTGCTTCATCCGGTAAAGAAAACTTATCGAGCTTTTTGTCGTCAAGATACGTGAGGCGGGCTGTGATTTTGGATTTCTTGTCGTTCAGAAAATCCGCATCAATCGTCCAGTATTCTTCGGCCTTGAAGGCCTCAATTTCCAATTCACGCTCACAAATCAGCCGCAGAGCAACCGACTGAACCCGTCCCGCAGACTTAGCGCCGGGCAGTTTTCGCCACAAAACAGGTGATAAGGTAAAGCCAACCAGATAATCGAGTGCCCGACGAGCCTGTTGGGCATTCACCAGATTCATGTCCAGTTCGCGTGGATTTGCGATCCCGTCCAAGACGGCTTTTTTCGTAATCTCGTTAAAGACGACACGGCTTACTTTAGCGTCTTTTAATTTCTTTTTTTCTTCCATCACCTTCATGACATGCCAGGCGATCGCTTCTCCTTCGCGATCCGGGTCAGTGGCGAGGTACAGATTTTCAGCGCCCTTAAGAGCATCTGCTATTGCTTTGATATGCTTGGCAGATTTTGCATCATTTTGATAATCCATTGCAAAATCTTCATCCGGTTTAACTGACCCGTCTTTAGACGGCAGATCGCGGATGTGACCGTAGGATGCCAGGACAGTATAGTCCGAGCCGAGATATTTATTTATTGTCTTTGCTTTCGCAGGAGACTCAACGACCACTACATTCATAGAAATACCACAGACCTTCTTTTTTTAACGGCTCAGTACAAGAGTGCAATTTGCCATATATAGAGAGACTAACTCGCGAAGGAAACCCTGTTTCCAAAATGGCGTTCTATTCTGCCTGCTAGTTCAAGTTCAAGCAAAATCGTCAAAACCACGCCGGGAGGGAATTCTGTAAGCCTTACAAGTTCATCAATATCGATGGGGGTAG
>NZ_JBLHZT010000004.1:0-152866 GCF_047631475.1 Sneathiella sp.
GACAGAGTGCCATGGGCCCCTGTTTGAGTACCTGCCTGAAAGCTGCTTTCACCCGCATCCGCATCGGATACAGTCAGCTTGCCGCTTGTGGTCAGGCTGGCATCTTCCGTAACGGATCCTGTGTCGGTGCCAGAAACTTCAGCGGCTGTGTTTTCTGCAGGTCCGTCCGGATCAGTCGGCGCAGCTTCTAACGTAGAGGCGTTGTCGCCCTCATCCATTGCATACATGCGTTCGTAAATTGATTGACTTCCGTCGATCTCCAGCGCTTCGTCTGTAATGGAAACATCAGCGATTTGCCCCTGAAGCTGATGACCCCAAGGGGTTACGCCTGCTGTGACGCCAGAATATTGGGTGCCTCCCAACTGGATGTTTTCACTTGAGCCTGAATATGAGTTCTCGCCGTCGACCCAAATATCCAGTGTGCCCGACTGATCATCAACAACAACCTGAACATCATGCCATCCAGTACTATCGAATGCATCGGCAACTGGAAAAACGTCCATGCGTCCATCGGTGCCGCGCAGATAAACATAAAGCGTGTCATTATGGAGAATGAGACCATATTGCTGTGTGTTCCAGACAAGGGCCTGTGTTCCACCTGACAATGTATCCAGCTCAAAAGTGGCGCTTATTGTAAAGCTATCCATCCCGTTAAGAGAAGGATCCTGACCAAAATTTTTCGAACTGCCAAAATCAGAAGCCGCGTTTTCTAGCAATCCGTTTTCAGTGTCAGTGATTGTGGAACTCATCTTTTTTATTCTCCTGTAGCGTTATCCGATTAGATCGGAGGCGCATGTACATCAACTCAATATCAGGGGAAGGTAGTCTCAATTGATAAACAATTAGTTACCGGTTTTAAATATTGACTAAAAAAATTGAACAATATTTATCAAATAATCAGTAAAAAAATTACATAAAATTGTTTCAAAATTATATTAAAAGTAAAATTATAATAAAAATCACTACTATTACTTTAGAATACGATACAAATGAGCCAAAAAATAGATAATTAGACTAATACAAATAAATAAATACGCTTAAATTTTACAAAACTAGATTTCCTATTGGCGATATTTATTTTTATGTTTTTCAGCAATCTGTCTTCTCTACTATCCATCACTTTGCGATATTGAAGAAGAACCGAATAAACAAAAACACCCTCACAAAAAGCATGTCGGGCGCCCGCAAAATTGCCGCAAAAAAATCACAAAAAAATAATCTGCACCTTTCTGAAAGACTGCTTTTCACCCCCAATCAAGGCGCAAATTTGGCAAAATCATGAAACCCTTAAGAAAATTAACTATAATATTGAAACTTTTATGCAAATTTTCCTTCGAATGAGGGATGACACAGAACCGGTAGCTCCCCTAAAACAGGATCAGAATAAACGAGTAATGATTTTCGGGGGTACGCCCGACAGTTCTAATATCGGAGTACTGGTTGATGAAACAGTTGATTAAAATTATCGCAATCTCAATTGCGCTTTTGACGCCAATGGCAGCCCACGCCGCCACGCTTTCGTTAGTAGGCGGACAGTCAGGCGTCACTTTGCCGTCGAATTTCAGCGGAGCATCACATTTGCAACTGACAGGTTTGCAAGCCAATGTAGATCAGGTCACTGTGTTTAACAGCACAAACACAAATGAAGGACTGGCTTTGTCTGGCCCGGCAACTGTCCGGTTTGATTACCTGGGAAAAGAAGCTGGGTATATTAACAAGGCGATCGAACTGGCTGGATTTGGTATTCTATTCAGCACAGATTCTGACCTGCCTGGCACATCCAGTGTCACGGTTTCCCTGACCCCGAACGCAAACGGTTTGTTACCTTTCAAGTTCACCACCTCCGGAGGCGGCGGACAGGAAGCTGAAAACGGCAACATTGACAACCCACTCGCGATTGCCTTCTCAGCCCTTTCAAATGATGGACGGTCGATCATCGCCTTATTCGGTGACGGTGCAGGCGATCATGACTTTGATGACATGGCAATTCGTATTTCGGTTGTCCCTCTTCCCCCCGCCCTGTTGCTTTTTGGCGGAGCCCTCCTCGGCCTAGGCTGGCTCGGACGGCGGAAAAACCAAGTTTGATAGAATGTTAAAAGGGAGCCATTAGGCTCCCTTTTTTTTGCAAGTTTATTTAAACTCCGGCTCTTCCCACCACGGATAATAGGAAGGCATGTCTTGTGAAGGTTTCATAGAAAACTTCGCCGGCCTTTTTTCCAGAAAAGAAGTTACCCCTTCTGCGACGTCCGGACTTTGCCCCATAAAAAAGATGCCACGACTATCCACCTTATGCGCCTCCATTGGATGATCAGCCCCCAGCATGCGCCACATCATCTGACGACTTAATGCAATCGATACGGCCGATGTCTGATCCACGAAACCCATGGCAATCTCCTTTGCTGCTACCAGCAAACTTTCCGTCGGATGAAGCGATTTGACCAGTTTGGCTTCCAAAGCTTCCTGAGCAGGAAAAACCCGCCCTGAATACACCCAGTCCAGCGCCTGAGAGATTCCAACCAGTCTTGGAAGAAACCAGCTACTACATGCTTCCGGCACAATCCCGCGGCGGGAAAAAACAAAGCCGAAGCGGGCTTCATCAGAAGCGATACGAATATCCATCGGCAGAGTCATAGTGGCCCCAATACCGACAGCGGCCCCATTGATCGCCCCGATGATCGGTTTTTTGCTCTGAAACATCCGCAAAGTCACTTGCCCTCCACCATCCCGGCGAATTTCAGTCCCATCGGAAAGCCCTCTTGCCTTGTAATCGAACGTTTCTTTACCCGCGGACAAATCAGCCCCTGCACAAAAGGCCCGTCCTGCACCGGTCACGATAACAGCCCGCACCTCATCATCTGCATCGGCCCGATCAAAAGCATCGATCAGTTCATCGCGCATAACATGTGTGAAGGCGTTCATTTTGTCAGGGCGGTTCAAAGTAATGATCAGAAGAGGACCTTCCGTTTCATAGGTAATCTGTTCGTAAGACATGCATTCTTCCTTATTATTATGTCCAAAAATATATGGATGTTTTTATTGCAACCTCACTTTGCCGGAACTCACGCTATCCCGCAAGATCACGGACAAAAAAAACGGCGACTGAAAAGCCGCCGTTTTTCTGAATTTCTTTATCTGTCAGGCAGCAGCCTTCCGACGTTTACGCCACCCAAGGAAGCCCATAAGAGCCACGCCAGCACCGTACAAAGGAAGCGCTGCAGGAAGCGGAACTGCTGATACAGTCACAACCCGGATCCAGTCACCTGGTTGAGTAACCAACATATCAACTGTTAGCAAATTCCCAAGCATAAAATAGGTGTCGGCACCTTCCATACCCCGGTTACTAAAAGACCCAGGATAGATTGTACCCGCAGCACCCAGCAGTGCATTCGAGGCCGCTTCTTTTAAGCCGCCAGCATCTGACATCACACCCAAGATCTGACCGTCAAACTCCCAAGTCACCCCCAAGCTTCTCAAGGTGCCTGATGTTTGATCAGCTTTATTCAGAAAAATCATATGGCTATCCACACGATGACCTGCAGCAACGGTACCACCGTCAACATCCAGCGCAGACGTCAATAGAACACCGCGTTGTTCCGTAAATCCCTGTTGCGCCAGGTTAGAAACTGTTGAGTTCGCCACCTGAACCGGATTATTCGGATCCAGAATCTCAGCAAACGCTCCTGTGGCAACGTTATCCAAAGTTGATTGAGAATTTGAAACCCCAACCAGCAATGCGTGTGCTGGCGCAGCAGACACCAATGCCAGAACAAGTCCTGACGCCGCTGCAGTGAGTATCTTATTTAATTTTTTCATTTGGCCCTCTTTCTTTGTAAGCACCCAGTACCCTCTGGTAAGCCTGTATTCAACAAACCCCATGCAACATCCTCAACACCAGAGAATGCGCATTTATTAACAAAACATTAATACAATACTAGTGAGAGCCCGATTACTGTCAAACTGTAAATAAGATTTTAGTGGTATTCCCCACACTGCCCCCCAGATTGGGTATAAAATTCAAAAATAATGAAAAATAATTAACCATAAGCGTAGTCTCCTCAGCTTAGATCAATCTTTCCAAGTGCCCCTAAAGAATCAGCTCCGCCGTAAGAGACACTGTACTGAACGGTAATTTCGATCACATTTCTTTATATTTGCCTTGAACAGGTATATCGTATCGGCAAACCTGCGCGACAGGCTGCCAAACATTTCAACGGAGAATTGCACTTGACCAGGCCGCTTTCCGATATCGCCGGATATCACGCCCATATTTACTATACTGCGGACTCGCGTTCGCATGCTGAGCAAATACGCGAAGAAATGGAACGACAATTTTCAGTCATCCTTGGACGTTGGCATGACCAACCCGTCGGCCCACATCCCAGCCCGATGTTTCAAGTAATCATAAGCACCGAAGAATTTGGCAAAGTCGTTCCCTGGCTTAATCTAAATCGGGGGCCACTTGATATTCTTATCCATCCCGAGACCGGTAATGACCTGGAAGACCATACAACCCTCGCAATCTGGCTGGGGAAACCAAGAAATCTGGATTACCGCAAATTATAGATTTTACTACTCAGCACCAAGTTGATCGCGCTATAATCCAAAGATGTTTAAAAACCGAAGATACCCTTATGGCATGCTCGCTGCCTGCCTTCTACTAACTGTCTCTCTGCTGTCAGATAATGCAATCGCGCAGCAATCGACCAACCTGTCGGAACCGCCAAAGCGGGATGAATTTGCAATCCCTGTTATTGCCAAACAGTTGCAAGCTGTCATTGCTGCCCTAACCAACAAACGGTTTGAAAATGCGGAAACCGGCCTAAACAATCTTACAGAAAAATACCCGTGGCATATGGAAAGCCATTATCTGAAGGCTTCCCTATTGGCTATTCAGGCACGGCTCGACGAAGCCTTTATGGCCTTGGATACCGCAGTTTTAATGGGGTTCGACAACAAACAAGCGCTCTATAAAGACCCGAACCTTACTAACCTTCGAAAAGATGACCGGTTTCAGAAAATTGTTGAAAAGCTGCTTGCACAGCCTTCTGCGCAACGGCCTATGGTAAAAGCGTTAAAAATCGAAAACGGCCAGGCAAAAGTTACATCTGAAAATACAAGATGGGAAAGACGCATCGGGATGTTGCGATCGTCCTTTCAGTTCAATAGCCGAAAAGTAGCCCCGGCAACTGTACAGAACAATAAATCAGACGTCGCGGCCCAGCTAAATCAGCTATTCAGGTCCGGACGCGGCGCAGGCAACGCTGGCGATATTTATGACAATCGTGACCGCAGGCATTCATACCTGAACGCTAAAGAATTTCCTCAGCTTGCTTTGACCGCGTACGATCAAGCAGCCCAACGGAACAACATTGATTTTGGATTGAACGCATCCATCCTGTTTAATGCTCCGACCTTTGGGAATTCATCTACTGCCTTGAATAGCGGCCCATATTGGAGAAGCCTCGCCCGGCTGGCCTATACAACGGGTGGTGACCCTGCGCGCTTATTCTTACAATATATAAACAATCATATTTACGTCTATCCGGCCGTTGGTGACTTCAAAAAGAAGGACGGTGACCTGTATCCGGCGAACAGCCCATATCTTATAATTTCCAAAGGAAAGTCTGGCTCTGACCAGCCACACCTGCGCGCGATCGCGGCCATTCTGGCTGCGTTAAAACCAGATGTTAAAGACGCCCTCATTAAAGACAGGCGGCTGATGCCAACGGTTCAAATGGTATTCCGCCAAGGATTAAAGACGGTTCTTTCAAAGGCGGATTATTTAAGCCACCGGGGCCACCCCGTCGTATTTGATGGGAAAATACTGGACACCCTGAAAATGGTTAAGATCGCAAACAACCTGTCTTATGACGAGATCCCTCCCCTAGTCGTGCTGTCGGTAAAAGATGAAACAGAACCCAGAAAAGGGTGGGATGAGTTCATGCGGCAGCTTCCTGAAAAACTGTTTGATACGCCGGCCAGCATCTCTAGGGTCATCAGAACAACGGCATTCGAGAAAAAATTAACCGTGGATGCCGCCAGCACCAGGGTTCCAGAGGGGCAAACGGTAAGTTACAAATGGGTCATTTTACAGGGTGACCCTGACAGAATAAAAATCACCCCAAAAAATTCAGCCGCGAGCAAGGCAGAAATTACTGTAAAATGGCACGAGCCGTTCCAGTCTCCCATCCAGAGCGACTTAAAAAGCAGCCGGGTCGAAATTGGCGTATTTGCGGACAACGGCACCCACATATCGGCCCCATCTTTCATCAATCTTTTTTACCCGGTCATCCAGAAACGACACTATGATCCGAACGGGAAATTATTGGCGATCGATCACAGAAACGACCAAAAAACCTATTTGGACCCCCGGATTTTCCCAAAAAGGGACTGGCGGGACGACTATCACTATGATGATCAGGGTCGGCTGACAGGGTGGACACGGACACGCAAAAGCGGCACGTCAGAATTTTCACGTCATGGGGCCTTGATTACAGAAAAGGATAATCTAGGCCGGCCGACATCTGCCTGGGCTGTCGGTTATTTGTATGAAAGAGACAATAGAGGCCGAATGATTTCTAAAGAGAAACAGCTGAACGCCAAAATCAGATATCAGTATCTGAATGATAAAGACAAGCTGGGCATTATCATTCAGTGATCACAAACAATGTCTAGTTATTGTCTTTGGACTGGTAGGCCATATTACAATGCTTGAGGCAATACGGCTTACTTGGCACAGACTCATCACCGCAAAAATGAAAGTCCGCCTCTCCGGGATGTCCGATCGGCCATTGGCAGGCACGATGTGCCGGAACAACTTTTTTCTTTGGCTTCGGTGCCGCAGCCGGAGTGGCTTTTGCAGAAAGACCAAGACGGTTTGCCTTACCAATCACAGCATTGCGGGTAACATCACCTAATTCTTCAGCAATCTCAGCAGCCGTTTTGCCTGATCCCCAAAGTTTTCTCAGTTTTTCAATGCGTTCTTCAGTCCAGCTCATATCCAGTCTCTTTCAGCGTCAACGCCCTGCGACTCATCTTTAATAAATTTTAAGCGGCATGTCTGCCGCCCGCTCCTGATATATCGCTGTAAATTCAAAGAGTCTACCGATATCAGGTTTCTCGGGCTCAATTACATCAAATCGCGCTTTTGGCGCTTCATTCTAACGGCTACCGAAGAAAAATATATCAAAAATGCCATTGCCACAAAAACCTCTTGGGCTTCACTTACATTCAGATCAAATGGATTTGGAATATTTTCAGAACCGATCAGGCGATCCGGAAGCTTGATTGTGCCAATGATGATCGACACTGGCACACAAACCCAAGTCGGCCAGAAATAGGCTTGCCAAGTCCCAGCCTTCGGAAAGCGATTTTTTATTCGCCAGTATACCGGCATTATGACCCCGCCAATGATGGCCGCTATTTCAATAAGGGTCCGGGGTTTTTGGTCCAGCCAAGAAGACATATTATGCAGGTTGGTTTCTTCCTGGTCGTTCAGTTTCTTGAATTCGTCCGGTGTGTCCCAGCCGAGCCAATGCTGCCCCCAACTTGCTTCTTCTCCGGCAAAATAGAAACATCCAAGGATCAAAAGGCTATACCAGGCCGTCAAATAGGATGACTGTAGAACCTTGTGATTTTTTATAATACTGATCCCTATAAACAGCGCAATTACCAGAATGACAACCGTCAGGTTTTCCATCAACCCATATTCACCTTCCATATACATGGCGGAGAATTCAGGGGAAACAAACCGGGCAGCAAATTGAATTGCAAGAAGGAAAACGACAAGCCATAGCCAAAGCCACTGAGGCAACTCGTGATTTACAGTGTGCGTGCTCATATTATCCAAACAACGTCATTAGAAAACTAAACATCTTTTATACAGTAATTCACTTGTGTCCAGTTTCGACAGCGTTAAACTGCCTTTCATCACAGAATTACCCTAAATAAAAAGCATTCCAGACACACTGGAACAAAACAACAGGAAATTTTCAATGGGAAGAGTGAACAATAAAGTAGCGTTAGTGACAGGTGCTGGAAGTGGATTGGGCCGGGCCATTTCGATAATGCTGGCAAAGGAAGGCGCGAAAGTAGCGGTTACTGATATCAATGAAGAAAGTGCCCGAGAAACGGCCTCCTTGATCGGTGATGCAGCTCTTGCTCTTCAACATGATGTAACAGATGAACAAAGATGGCAGGATATTTTGCAACAAACTGTTGACCATTTTGGCGGGTTGAACATTCTTGTCAACAATGCGGGCATTGGCGATGGTTCTGATGTGGAAAGCACAGATTTCGCCACTTGGAAACGGGTTCACGAAATCGACCTTGATTCCGTTTTTCTAGGATGTAAATACGCCATTGCCCATATAGAAAAGACAGACGGCCTCGGATCGATTGTGAATATCTCCAGCATTGCCGGTATTATTGCAGGCCATAATATGGCTGCCTATAATTCCGCCAAGTCGGGTGTCCGGCATCTAAGTAAATCTGTTGCATTGCACTGTGCCAAAAAGAAAAACGGCATTCGCTGTAATTCTGTTCATCCGACATTTGTCAGAACACCAATTCTGGATTCCATGTTTGCCCGCCATGGTGCAGAAGATGGCATCGCCAAGCTGTCCCGTCAGGTTCCAATTGGACATATAGGCGAACCAGATGATATTGCTTACGGTGTCTTATATCTTGCGTCAGATGAATCCCGCTTTATGACCGGAGCAGAACTGGTCCTTGATGGCGGCATCAGCGCGATGTAATTTTCAGTTTATTGTTTTGTATAGAGTTACGGATGTCCTCCAACAAAATCTTATTAATTCTTCACCAAGCCCGCTCCGACCCCGGTCGGGTGGGCGAAGCACTTCGAACCCTCGGGTATGAACTGGATATGCGTATCCCGGCCATTGGCCATTCTTTACCTGAGGATGTGTCAGAACATAAGGCCACCGTTGTCTTTGGCGGTCCGATGAGCGCCAATGATGACCATGAGGACTATATTCTTCAGGAAGCACGGTATGTTGACCGAGTGCTGAATGCCGAGAAACCCTACTTCGGGATATGCCTGGGGGCTCAGATAATGGCCCGCAGTCTTGGCGCAACCGTTGACCGACACCCGGACGGTTATATGGAAATTGGCTACCATCCAGTGCACCCCACGCAGGATGAGCATCCGCTCTTTCCTAGCCCCATGAAAGCATTTCAATGGCATAAAGAGGGGTTTGACCTGCCAAAGGCGTGCGAACTTTTAGCGACCAGCCCGGAATTTAACAATCAGGCTTTTCAATATGGGACAAACGCGTTTGGTATTCAGTTTCACCCGGAAGTGACGGAAGCCATGAACCGTCGATGGCTGGACAAGGCAAGTCATATGCTGGTGGAACCCGGGGCACAATCTGCTGAAGAGCAACTGGCAGACCGCGCCGAACATGATGACACGTTAAGGTTGTGGCTGGATAATTTTCTAAACCAGTGGATCGGACCTGCATCCTAAGAGACAGGCCCGCCCAGTATCAAATAACCCGCTTTTCTTTCAAGGCAGTAATTTCGTCTTTAGAATACCCCAGACTCTCCATCAATTCATCCGTATGTTCACCCAGTGTAGGTGGACGTTTCTTGATGGACGTATCTGACTTGGACATTTTAACCGGGAAATCGGCAACCGGAATCGGCTTATCTGCGTTGGGATAGTCGATCTCTTTCAACAATCCCATCGCTTTCAAATGCGGATCTTCCAACACTTGTTGCGGGGACAGAACGGGACCACAAGGAAGTCGCACGGCAGCCATCTGCTCCAACGCTTCTTCAGTCGTACGCTCGATACACCATTTTGCCATTCGTTCCGACAGGATTTCATTATTGTCGCCCCGGTCCTGATCCGTCTCAAAACGTGGATCTTCCAACCAATGATCTTCGCCCATCAGCTTTACCCAGCGCTCGAAAAGTGGCCGACCAATGGACTGGACCAAAACCCAGCCATCTTTTGTTTGAAATGTATCCGCAGGCCCCGCACCCTGAGCCCTATTCGAGGTTCCAACGCGATTGAGATCCAGCATCGCCTGTTCCATCAGGGTTACCCCGGAAATCAAAATAGACGATCCAAACAAGGAGGTACCAACAACCTGTCCTTCACCGGTCGCATCCCGATGCATCAATGCAGCAAGTGTGCCGATACAACTGATCATCGCGGTCGAAAAATCGACCCACGGACCATACAGTTTGCGTGGCTCATGACCGTCGCCAGACATATACATCGCGCCTGACATCGCCTGCCCGATTCCATCAAAACCTACTTTATTTGCATATGGCCCAACATCTCCAAAAGCAGAGGGGTGGGTTAAAATGATGTCTTCTTTAATCGCTTTCAGGCTTTCATAATCCAGCCCCATGGTTTCCAGCGTATCAACCGGAAGATTGGCAACCACCACATCCGCGGTTTTAACCAGCCTTTCAACAATTTCACGCCCTTCGGGCTTCATTGGGTTAAGCGTCATTCCCATTTTGTCATGGGCAATTTGAAACAATAGTCCGCCTTCACCGTTTTCGGTAAGGGGCGTCATATATCGATCTTCACTCCCCGCCAGCTTTTCAATACGAATGACCTCTGCCCCTAACTGCCCCATAATCGTTGCACAGTAAGGACCAGCAATATAGCGACCAAAGTCTAATACTCGAATGCCTGATAATACGCCTGACATTACTTTTCTCCTGATTGTTATTTCTTATTTTTTCAGGGTTTTCCCGTGTTGGCCAAGAGTGCCCTATTCAAACAGCCTTTGGCAAGCCTCTATACGAAAGGCTCGTATAACGCAAAAAAGCCCCACGAACATATGCGGGGCTTTTCCGTGAATTCTTTGAGTGTCCGAACTCTTTGGGCTTAAAGGAGTTCAACACCCTCTGCAAGTGGCCCTTTTTCGCCGTCCTTGACGTTCAATCGAACCTGCTGGCCGGCCTCCAACATACCAAGTCCCGATTTTTCAAGTGCCTTCATATGCACAAAAATATCTCGGCTGGCATCCATTGGGGTCACAAAACCAAATCCTTTCTCTGTGTTAAAGAATTTGACAATGCCCTCTATCAATTCGGAATCACTATCCGTGCGATCCAGAACCGGTGCTGGTCCCAGGTCCACAATTTTTTGGACCTGTTGCCCCCGTACCCCTGCCGCAAGATCGCAAACAATTGGCGCCCCTTCCGGCAACCCCTGCAATCCATTATGCTGTAAAACGGATATATGGACAAACGCGTCGCCTGAACCATCCAGCGGCTCAACAAAGCCAAAGCCTTTCGCCGTATTGAACCACTTTACCTTGCATTCGATACTATCACGTATTTCTACACTCGATTGTACTGTACTATTCTCTTGCATCGCACCCTGTCCCCAACTTACCGATCAACACTTCACCATCCTACACGCACTCATTTTTCATCTGTTTTCAAAATATGCCAGCAGAAAATGAAAGAACGCTTCATTATTCTGTTGTCACATCTTAGTGATCACATCAGAAAAACCCCCACTTTTCTAACCTAAACACAGTCCTGTAAAAACACCAAACATTTCAATGTTCTTCATATACGAATAAACAGACACCCCAACATTTTTATGACAACGGGCAAGAAACAAGGCTGCAAAACACTTTACGGCCTTGCTCAGAATGTCAACGGCTTCTCGAGAAATGATTCGAAAACACGCGTAAGTAGGCTAAAAATCGTCTAACATAAAAGAACTGAACCAATTCTTTTTTTGCGAAACCAGCAGGATCGATAGAAAGAAAAGTAACAATTAAGTCACAGTTTGCCCGCTTTACGAGTATGTTCCACGCACAGGATACCCTTTTTCCTGAATGAATGTGATGCCTCTTAAAATCGAACTCAGGTCCGGGCGGGAAAAAGGTGCATTTGAAATGTCGAGAATTTGAATAGTGCCGTCTGGTCTGATCACAAATAATCCCGGTTCTGGAAATGGCTGGTCCGTTTCTTCCGGGGAGCGAGGATTGGAAATATACAAGCCCAGGGACTTCATTTGCTCAATACTAAGATCATAAGCCAGTGGGAACGTAAGATTACCCACCTTAACCTGCTCTTTGGCTTTTTCAAGACCATCCCCGGAAACAGCGACAACATCTGTATTTACTGCATCAAAATCGGACAATAAAGACTGTAGACTGTCCAAATATTTTACGCAGAGCGGACAATGACGTCCCCGATAGACAACAACCAGAGTCCAGCGATCTTTATCATTTGGAGCGCCAACCGATATCTGTTCACCATTTACCAATGGAACTGTAATGACGGGAAAGGGGGTTCCTGCTGCAAGTTTATGTGACGACACTTTATTCTCCTGTAATGAAATGGCTTAGTTTTTTTGAATGATCGTTCCAATATAATGGCCATTGCAAACCTTGATTTCAAGAAATTCCAGCTGACTTCACAGACTTGTTCATTCTGACAGGTCCCAAAAACATGTGGGTTATCTCTCATTTTTCCGGTAAGAACAGAATAATTCGTCTGCTTGATATAATAAGGGTAATCATGAAACGTAATCTGTTTGTCACGTCCAACCGTTTGGGCGACGCTGTTCTGACGACAGGAATATTGCATTATCTGATTAAGCAGGAACCTGACATACCAGTAACGGTGATTTGCGGAACAATTCCAGCCGATATTTTCGCAGCCATCCCACAGGTTGAACGCGTTATCACGTTGCGAAAAGAAAAATATAACCGGCACTGGATCAAGGCCGCCATTAAGGCAGGCCCACATTTTTGGAATCGCATCGTAGACTATCGCGGCAGCATCTTCAGCATCATGCCCGCTCGTCATCGGCATATCTGGACTGGCGGAGACGACACGGTGCATAAAACGGTTGCAAATGCCCGTCTTATCGGCGTCGACCATGCTATCCCTCCATTAATTATTCCATCGGCGGCAGACCTTGCCAAAACGGTCCGCCTGCTGAATTTACAGACAGACAAACGACCAATTCTAGCGCTGGCGCCAACTGCAAATTTCGATCAAAAGCAATGGCATCATGAGAATTTCCTGAATCTGGCGAAAACTCTAACCGGCGAAAGCGGCGTTTTACATGGGGCTCGTATTGCCATTCTGGGGGCACCGGGGGAAGAAGAACAGGCGATGCCTGTCGTGGAAGGTCTGCCATCCGACCAGATCATAAACCTCGTTGGAAAAACAACGCCGCTGGAAGCTGCCTGCTATCTGTCTCACGCCAGTCTGTTTGTCGGAAACGATTCCGGTTTGATGCACAGCGCTGTTGCTGTCGGCATTCCAACAGTCGGGCTTTTTGGAATTGGCAAACCCGTTGTGTATGGCCCCTCTGGAAAACACACGCTCCTTATAAAAGGGGCCCCGGAAGGACAGCCTATTCACCTCCCCCCTCGTGGAGATAACGACGTCCTCCCCCTCTCTCGGGTCAGCCGTGAAATCGAGGCGTTTTTTAACAGCCTCAGTCAGTGACATCCCTCGTCAGGAGACAGAGGCAATCGAACTATCGGATTCGAATTGCTTGTTGTAAAGATCTGCATAGACACCACTGATTTCCAGAAGTTCAGCATGCGTACCGGATTCTGCGACCCGTCCCTCGACAATAACATATATACGATCAGCATCCAGAATAGTGGACAGCCGGTGCGCAATAACAAGGGACGTGCGCCCCTGCATCAGTCGGGTCAACGCAGATTGTATTTTTCGCTCTGACTCTGTATCCAGTGCCGAAGTTGCTTCGTCCAGAAGCAGGATAGGCGCATCTTTCAGCATGGCCCTGGCAATGGCAATTCTTTGCTTCTGTCCACCTGAAAGCCGGACACCGTCGGCGCCAACCTTCGTGTCATATCCTTCTGGCAACGCCATAATAAAATCATGCGCAGCCGCATCTTTTGCAGCGGCGATAATATCCTCTTCTGAAGCATCGACACCGCCATAGGCGATATTTGCCCGGACCGTATCATCGAACAGGAAAATATCCTGACTGACCAGCGCAATTTTATCCCGTAACGACCGGAAAGTAACATCCCGTGTATCCTGCCCGTCAATCAGAATGCGCCCTTCGGCAACATCATAAAAGCGCGGAATGAGGTTCATAATCGTCGACTTTCCGCCGCCAGACGGCCCAACCAACGCGATCCGTTTGCCGGCCTCAAGCGTTAAGGACAGGTCCCGTAAAATTGCTTCTTCGCCGCCATATGAAAAAGTCACGTGATCAAACTGCACTTCCCCTTTTTCTAGAACAAGTGGTTTGGCGTCTTCTTTTTCGGTGACTTCATGCACCACATCCATCATGTGAAACACGCGCTCAGCGGCGGCAACACCATTTTGCATCTGGGGCGTAATTTTCGCCACGCTCTTAATAGGTTGATACGCGAGCATCACCGCGGTGATAAAGGCAAAGAAGGTTCCAGGGGTTGTCTCACCGGCGGTCACGCTACTCGCACCATAATAAATAACGGCAGCAATAATACCGCCGGAAACACTTTCCACAATGGGGTTCGCAGTGGCCTGAACCTGCATAGCCTTCAAATCATATTTGAAACGCCGGTCAATAACCTCGTCCCCATGCTTTTGGGTCTGAGCTTCCTGGCTATAGGCCTTAACAACGCGAATACCCTGAAAGACTTCCTCCAGAAAGGAACTGAAATGCCCGGTCTGTTCGAGATTATTCTTAATCGCTTTCCGGGATCGCCGGCCCAGTTGTTTAATCGCAAGGGCTGAGGGCGGCAGAACAACAACAATGAAAAATGCCATTTTCCAGTCATAGTAAAAAAGCGATCCCACCAGAAAAATAGCGGTCAGACTGTCTTTTGTTAGAACAATCAAGGTTTGTGTCGTCCCGGTTCGAAGTAGCGTTGTGTCGAACACAAAACGGGAAATCAGTTGCCCCGTTGGATTGGCATGAAACCACGCCAGATCGGCGTTCACTACCTTACTGAAAAGGTCCGATTGAATATCCGCTACAACCTTACTGCCCACCCAATTCATCAACACGGTTTGCCAGAAAGCCGCAAAACCGCGCGCCGCAAAAACGGCAACAATCGACAGGGTCGTATACAAAACCGTATTTTCATCTTTTTCCAGAAAGACACGGTCGACAATTGGTTTCATCAGAAAGGCGGTCGCCGCTGTTGTTGCTGCGCCCAAAATCATAAAGAAAATGGCGGCGATAACCTTAAACTTGTAGCGGGACACGTAATCCCGTAGCAAACGGCCATACAACATTCTTGCCGACTGTCGATCAGGTTGAGCTGCCATTTCCTGTTTCGACTTCGCTTGATCAATCAATTTTTAACTCCGACGGGGAGGGAACTTCCAACATATTTGAGCCTAGGCTTACCACTCACCGGCCACCCTGAACAGATGTTTTACGTAATACACGCTTTGACTTTTACAACGGTGTACCCGGAACGCCACTGAATACGGCGCCTTCTAATAATAAGAATTATTCGCAATTTTTATTGCAAATGATTTTTAAAAGCGATATTACCTTTCACAACTTCCATGAAGACGCGTCTTGGAGCTAACAACTCCCGCTCTCTCCCGAAAAAAGAAAGCTATATGGCAATGAAAAAACTGGTCCTTCCGCTGCTTCCGGCACTTTGTTTTTCCCTGAACGTTTCCGCCGAAGAGGCGCCTTCTTATCCAACAATATCCGGTGAGCTGTCTCTTGAGCTTCAAAATGACTGGACCTACGATTCTGATGACAAGGCTTCAGAAATCAATGATCTTTACCCAACGGTTGTGTTGTCAACAAAGGTTGCGTTCACCCAATCTCTCTCCATTAATCTGGAAGCAACTGTAGAGCCCGTTCAAGATGCAACAGATGACCGAGCATTTGAAGATATTGGTGGCTATGTCAACATTCTGACTGTGAATTACGATACGGATTTATTTTCACTATATGCCGGTAAATTTACCCCAAATTTCGGGATCGCATGGGACGCGGCCCCCGGTCTTTATGGCGCAGATCTAAGTGAAGATTACGAACTTGCCGAAATGATCGGTCTTGGAGGCGCGCTTAATTTTTCTGCAGCTGGCTACCATACCGTTTCTGTCAGCAGTTTCTTTAAAGACACCAGTTTCTTCAGTGATTCTGTTGGTGACAGCCGGGGCCCCCTCGACAAAAAAGATGGCGGGGCGGGCAATACCGAAAAACTGAACTCTTTCGCAATTGCACTGGATGGCAATTTCACGGCTGTAGACGGCTTGCGGTATCATCTGGGCTTCTCCTCTTTGGCTGAAGGAGACGACGGAACGGATCGGCAAAATGGGTTTGCCACAGGCGCAGACTATCAATTCAACGTTACAGACACGATTTCTGCAACACCGCTTATTGAATATGTGTATCTGGATAACAATGGCGGAATTGACGGGGATACGGCCCATTACCTGTCTGCCGGAGTGGGCTTTGAGTATGGTGCATGGAATGCCTCTGCCATGTATCAACGGCGGGACACAGAAACAGGCGGTACAGACGTAGACGATTATGTTGCTGATCTTTCCGTTGGATATACTTTCGAAAATGGAATTGGCATTGCCGGTGGCTGGCGGTTTGCTGAAGAAGGAAACATCGACAATCAGGGCCTTGGCCTTCTTGTTTCCTACGCCATCGAATTTTAAAGGTTCGGACGATCAAGACTACTGCGGCTTCTATTTTCCTTGGCGGGTTCATAGGACAAGCAGATCCAAGGGTGGCAGGAATGCCGCCCTTTTTATTTTGCCCAACGCCCCCGGTTATGCAACATTGCCTCCATCAGTTGGATAACGGGATACATGTTCGGATTTTCAGATAAAAAAAAGATCAGAGTTGCACTGGAACCGTCGCAGCGCGTGATCGCAATCGGCGATATCCATGGGCAAATCGACCGACTGACAACCCTGATGCAACAGGTCGACAGCTACCGTGAAGACAATCCTGTTAAAGATGACGCCATGGTTTTTCTTGGGGATTTCGCGGATCGCGGGCCGCTGTCTGCCGAGGTTATCAACTATTTATCGGATCGGCGCAAACAATCCAAGAAGCAGAACCACCGAGAGGTTTTTCTAAAAGGCAATCACGAGCAGTTAATGATCGAAACATTGTCTGGCGATCTTACAAGAGCCGAGCTTTGGTGGAAAAATGGCGGGAAAGAAACTGCGTATAGCTACGCGCGGTTTTGTGGGTTTTCCCTTGAAGGAAAAGACATTCACCAAAGCCTGACCTTGATGCGAGATCATTTTCCAAAAGCCCACGCCAAATTTTACAAAAAACTCGACCTGCTTTACCGGAAAGGGCCGCTGCTCTTTGTGCATGCGGGGATACGGATGGATAAATCCATTAAGGATCAGAATGACGAGGACTTGATGTGGATCAGAGCCCCCTTCCTTGAGTACAGCGGCCCGAAACGAAAATTCATGGTTGTCCATGGGCACACCATCATGTCCGGTTTCAAACCCGAAATAACCCCTCATAGAATTAGCATCGATACAGGAAGCTATCGCAGAAAAGGGAAAATAACGGCGGCTATTTTCGAGAATAATAAAGTCAAATTTCTGGAAAGTGGCACGATGACAAACTTCAAAAGCAGCCCCTTTGACTAAGGGCGTTCATCCTGTTCCAATCCCTTTTCATACGAGCGAACACGAACCAGTAGGATAACGGCCAACCCAACCCCCAGAAGGGCACAGCCTGTCATCAGCAAAAAGCTGTATTGGGGGTCAATTTCAAACAGGTATCCGGCTAGCATGGTCAATATGCCGAAGAAGACACCCATGGACAAACTGTCATACAAACCCTGCGCTGAAGCGGATATGGCAGGAGGGATCCTTTTCGTCATATAGGCAATCAGCGACATATAAAGCAGGGCAAATGTCAGGGCATGTAAAAGCTGCGCAAAAACCAGAACCGGAAGGTCCGTGGCGTAGGCCAAAAGCGTCCACCGCACAACACCCCCAAGTCCCGCGACAATTATCATAAGCATGGCCCCGAACCGCTTTATCAATCGGCCGGACACACTAAACATGATAATTTCAGCGATCACACCAACGATCCATAGAATAGTAATGACCGTGTTCGAGTATCCAAGTGACTTCCAGTAGATCGCACTGAAACCATATAATGCGGCGTGGGTAGAGAGCAGAAGAGCAACGGTTACGACGAACAATGGAAAATTCGGTAAAGATAAGGGCTTAAAAAAGGGGGCCTTACCCTGATCCGGTTTGGTATAAATCCTGGGCGTAAAATAGGCGGCAATCAGCAGAAGAACGGACGCCGCTAAAATAGAATAGTAGATGGCATCCAAGCCGCCCCAATCAGCAAGCGCACCTACGCCTAACGAGACCGCCATAAAACTGACAGACCCCCAACGCCGGACAGTACCAAATTCCAGGTCGAGCAACTGAACAAGGCGCATGGTCAACCCATCAGAGAGGGGGATCCCCGTAGACAGTGCCGCGCCAGCGATTCCCCAGATCACAAGGTAGGAAACCCAGCCGTTCATGTGAGGCAGGATCAATAATCCAATAAAAACAATCAGGGCAAGGGCAATCATGACCCGGCGGCGATCCCCTGTCGTATCCGCAACCCACGACGTGACAGGTACGACAACCAGTTTCAGCCAGTAGGAAAGGCCCAGAACCAACCCGACATTTTCCAGCGAAACCTGACCTTCAAGCCAGCGCGGCCAAAGCGGAATCGCGATCCCGTAAACGGCGAAAAACGCTGAATAGTAACCTGTCAGACGAAGTTCGGCAGACTTGGAGGAATAAGGGACTGACGTCATGAAAAATCCGAATAAGAAAGGAGTGAAAGAGTACTGAATTCCGGCAAGTGAGACCAGAAGATAGTTTTTTCTTTACATTCCTTGGAATATATTTATATTCCGAGGAATGCAAATAGGAGGATATGATGAATAGAAGACGTTTTCTAAAAACACTCGGCGGTACAGGTGTTGTTCTGGCAGCCAGCGCCGTTGGGCTCAGTCAGTGCGATCAAATGCCTTCTGAAGCCATAGAAGCCTGGCAGGGGCCGAGCGATAAACTGGAGGATCGCGAATGGATGTTGTCCTATGCCCTCCTCGCGCCCAACCCGCACAATATGCAATCCTGGATCGCTGATCTGCGGCAGGACAACATCATTACAATTTTTGCCGATGACAGTCGCCTGCTTCCCGACACTGACCCCTACTCCCGGCAGATCACAATTGGTCAGGGAACCTTTCTTGAAATCTTGACCATCGCTGCCCGTCAAAGAGGATATCGGCCATCGGTGATCCTTTACCCGGACGGTAGCCCTGCAGAAGAGGCCTTGGAAATTGGTGCACGCGCCATTGCCCGGGTCTCATTGCAGAAAGACCCAGCCATCAAGCCGGATCCTTTGTTTGAACAATTGCTGAAACGGCGCTCCAACAAACAGCCATACCAGCAGGTCTCGCTTTCTGCCGATCATCACAGTCAAATGAAAGCATTTAATCTTTTACCCGGACAAAAAACGGGTTTTGCGATCACCGAAGACACCGTTCGCCCCTTACGCGATTTCGCCAAGGAAGCGATGATCACCGAGATGAGAACGCCTCGCACACTCAAAGAAAGTGTTATCAGAACCCGTATCGGCGCTGATGAAATCGCGAAACACAGGGATGGCATTGATTTAAACGGGCCGCTTTTCTGGTGGTTGAAGGCTTTTGGTCAGTTTTCAAAAGAAAAAGCAATGACGCCCGGCACCATCGCTCATCAAGGTGGCCTTGACTATGCGCTTGGCTGGGCCGACGGCACCCATGGCTTCGGCTGGCTCAGCACACAGGACAATTCAAGGGAAGCACAGGTTAATGCAGGCCGGTCTTATGTCCGATTGAATTTGATGGCGACGAGCCTCGGCATCGCCATGCATCCGGTCAGTCAGATCCTGCAGGAATACCCGGAAATGGCGGCATTACAAACGGCCTTCAACCAGCATTTAAACATTGGTGGTCAGGAAAGGATACAAATGTTCTTCCGAATTGGGTATCAAGAGAAACCCGCCCCTTCCCCAAGACGGAAGCTGACTGATATAATGAGAACATGACAACAACCAAAAAGAAGACAGGCTCTGCAAGCGCCCTCGATTTCCAAATCATTAACTGGATCGGGATTATCGAACAGTTGAGCAGTACTCAGGCCAAACGACTCTTGGACGGAACGGACGTGCCAATGCCCCAGTTCATTCTGCTCAATCATTTCAGCCATCGCCCGGACGAAGGAAAGACCGTGTCTAACGTCGCCTGGGCGATGCAGCAGCCACAGCCGGGTATTACCAAAACCTTGGCCAAAATGGTCTCAAACGGATTTTTAAAAGAAGAACCGAACCCGGAGGATGGAAGATCCAAAATCCTCTTCCTGACGGAGCAGGGAAAACAGTCCCATGCCCTTGCCCAAAGTAGATTAATCCACGGTATGAGCGGTGTTTTTGACGACTGGGAAGAAACAGACAAAAAGCAGCTATTTTCTTATCTCGACCGATTAAAGATTTACTTCGACGATAATCGCTAACGAACGGGTTTAGACCCCGCGCCCGATTATAGGAGAGACCGCAGACGATCCAGATAAAAAAACGCCTCACTGCCTCTAGCGTTCGAACGGACAAAACAGGACGATTATGCCGTCGCCGTCTTCTTCGCGGTTCTGATATTAATCACGAAAACACCGGCAAGGGTCAGCGCGCCGCCCATGATAAATTTCCAGCTAATCGGTTCGTCATACAGGAAAACACCAAACCCCACACCGAAAACAGGTGCGAGAAGGCCATAGGGGGTTAGAACAGCAACCGGATATTTCTGCAGCAAATAATACCAACCGCCATGGGCGACAATCGTAGTAATCACCGCGGTAAAAATTAGCGCCGCAAAAGATCGCAATTCAAAGGTCGTAATGGCCTCATACTGACCTTGTTCAAAAATGAAAGACAATGCGAGCATGACGGGAAAAGAAATGAGGCCGATCCACGCCTGCATGGCCATAGTCCCTACACCTTGAACCAATCGCATCAGGATTATCCCGCCCGCCATACAAAAGGCGGCCATGGCGACAAGAATGACACCATTGATCTGATCCAGAACGGCCGGATCAAAACCAAGAACCATTACACCGCCAAACGCCATCAGCAGACCGACGATCCGGCGCCAACCTACAGTTTCCTTCAGAAAAATAACGGCCATGATCAGCGAAAAAGGCGCAACAAGCTGAATTGTAATGGCAACAGCCGACACCCCGCCCGCGACAAAAAGGCCGAAATACAAAAATGAAAAGTGAATGATGCCGACCAGAACGGCAATGGCGGCCACAGTCTTCATGCTGCCCTTTACCGGTTTCAGATAAAACGCCAGAAACACAGCGACCAACAAGAAACGCAGAGCCGTAAATAGAAGAGGCGAGTAGTGAGCAATACCCTCTTTCGCAGCAACGAAGGCAAATCCCCAGATAACGTTGATGAGTAGCGCCAAACCAATATGGGGGAGCGTCATAACACAATACTTTCTTTCAATAAGAAGAAACGCCTTGGCTTTATGGGAAATTCCCGATGGCGACGACGGCGCGAAAGATAGGTTGTCGCCGGTTCGATGTCAAAATATAATAACCTTCTTAATCACTGAGGCCCTTATCCCCCTTCATTCAAGCAAAAGCGATGGCCCGTAATGACACGCCCCCAAAAAGACAAAACCGTTGAGATTGAACGCAAATTTCTGGTGGCTTCGGATAGCTGGAAATCCGGTATCGTGAAATCCGAAGAAATTATTCAGTATTATCTCACGGGGCTTGATCAAGTACCGACTGTGCGGCTGCGCCAGAAAGGAAACACAGGGTTTCTCACAATAAAATACCCGTCACGTTCCGCTGACATTATTGACCGGCAGGAGTTCGAATATGAAATTCCAGTTGAGGATGTGCGGTCCCAACAGAAACAGGCTAAGGGCCACATTATCCACAAAGTGCGCCATACAGTAAAAGGCCCTGATGGTTTTATCTGGGAAGTTGACGAATTTAAGTCCCCCAACCCCTTGCTGACTCTCGCAGAAATCGAGCTTTCACATGTGGATGAGAAATTTTTAAAACCCGACTGGGCAGGAGAGGACGTGACTTCTTTGCCTGCTTACAGCAATATCCGTATGGCATTTGACAATGATCCTTCTATTAACAGATCGGCAGACATATGACCCAGCATTCTCCAGCGTCGCGAGCTTTGATGGCGATAGCCTTCACTGGCCTCCTCCTGATGAGTTTTTCTGATCTTGCCAAAGCGGCAGACACCTCCGTTAAAGCAGAAATTGGGCCACGTCCCTTTTATCTGCTGGAAGATCTGGAAGAAGGGCCTTTGAAAGAGGCATTGTCTTCTTGTAAAACCGGGCCCTTTTACCGAACAGATTTTTCAATCGCTCATCGCGGGGCGCCTCTGCAATTTCCCGAGCATACTAAACAATCGTATGAAGCGGCTGCCCGGATGGGTGCAGGCATCATAGAATGCGATGCCACCTTTACAAAAGACCAAGAACTGGTCTGCCGTCATTCACAGTGCGATCTTCATCAAACGACAGATATCCTGCTGCGGCCCGATCTGGCCGGTAAGTGTACACAGCCATTTTCTCCCGCAGGTGAAGGGTCGAAAGCAACGGCCAAATGCTGTACATCTGATATCACCCTGTCAGAATTTTACTCCCTCAACGGAAAAATGGACGGTGTGAACACGAAAGCTAAAACGGTACAGGAATATGTAAAAGGCACATCGCCTTGGCGGACAGACCTTTACGCCACGAAGGGGACCCTTCTTTCGCATGCAGATTCCATTGACCTGATCGATCGGCTGGGCGCAAAATTTATTCCGGAACTCAAAAAACCCGCCGTATCCATGCCTTATCAGGAAAATTTCAGTCAGGAAAAATACGCCCAGAAACTGGTCGACGCCTACAAGGAAAAAGGCATCGATCCATCACGTGTCTTTCTGCAATCCTTTAATCTTGATGACGTTTTATACTGGATAAAAAACGAACCTGATTTTGGAAAACAGGCGACCTATCTGGATGGTCGTTACCGGCAAATCAATCCGTCAAACCCGGATAGTTTTTCCCCCACGATGCAAGAACTTGCGGATCAAGGTGTTAAGATCCTCGCGCCGCCAATTTGGATGCTTCTGGATTTGAACAGCGACAATAAAATCGTCCCGTCTGCCTACGCCCTCGAAGCTCGAAAAGCGGGCCTTTCCCTGATCGGATGGAGCCTCGAACGATCCGGCCCCATGCAAAACGGCGGGGGCTGGTATTATAAGACTGTCAAAAATGCCATTAAAACGGACGGGGACATTCTGAAGGTTTTGGATATATTAGCGAAAGAGGTTGGTGTGAAAGGTATTTTTTCTGACTGGCCCGCGACCAGCAGCTTCTACGCCAGCTGTAAGGGCTTGAATTGAATCACGGTTTTTGGTGCAGAGCGAATTTTTCCCGCTGCGCCATTTGCTCTTTAATGGCCGATAAAATCGGCGCAAGATCAATTGGCTTTAACAGGACTACATCCATGCCCGCCCGCAGCAGTTCTGCCTGACTTTTCATGGATTCTTCACCCGTTAATCCGATGATCGGGATGTGGTCAAACTGAGCCTGCTGCCTTATTTTCATCGTCGCGGCAATCCCGCTGACATTGGGCATCATAGCATCCATGATAATCACATCAACATGTTCCTTTTCGAGAATATTGAGGACTTGCTGACCATCCTCTGCAAGGATTACATCTTTTACCAATGTGGAAAGCATGGCGTTCAACAACAGTCGGTTCACAACCACATCATCAGCAATCAATACTCGCATTTCAGAAAGATGATCACCATTGCCCGGCGCAGAGGCGTGCGCCTCTTCCTCTTCCAAAGTATCAAATTTGGCGATTTCTGTTTCAGTTGGGACAAAAGCCGGAAGTGAAATTGAGAAATCTGTTCCTTTGGCGACTTCACTCCGAACCGTTATTGTACCCCCCATAGCTTCAACGAGGGATTTACTGATTGCCAGCCCCAAACCCGACCCGGACCTATTTTCACCAGTGCTGCTTCTGGTAAATCGGTCAAAAAGGGTTTCAAGGTCTTCCTTGTTTATTCCCACGCCAGTGTCTTCCACATGGATTTTTAAAACAGGCCCTTCGTCTGCCTCATGATAAGCTGCAGAAATATTCGCATATCCACGGGCCGTATATTTGATGGCGTTATCGATAATATTGACGAGAACCTGATTAACCTTCCGCTGATCCAGCATCAACCTTGCAGGAACCTCTTCAGCAATGGAAAACTTTATAGACAGACTACTGTTTTTCTTGCCAGCGGTTGCAATCCGAAAAGCATCATCAATGACTTTACGAATATTTACAGGCGTCAAGGTAACTGACAGGTTACCGCTCTCTGCCCGTTGCAGGTCCAAATAATCATTAATCAGACTTAAAATATAATTTCCGGACTCATGGGCCGTTTCAACAATCGGGCGCATGGATTCTTTAAACCCATTATCCAGTATATATTGTTGAGCTCCCAAGACGCCCTGAAGCGGCGAACGAATTTCATGGGATAAAATTTCAAGAAATTCTGATTTTTCTTTGAGAATTTGCTGACGTCTAATCCGCGCGGCGTTACGCTCTTTCAAATAGCCAAAAATAGTCAACCAGGTGATACTTAACACCAGAAAGGTCAAAATCATCGCTATGCGGATGATCATCTGATCAGGCGCCTGAGTTACCCAACCCCCCTTTGGGGTGACGGCCAACACCCAGTTCCCACTGCCCAGTCCAATCGTTTCACGCACAGGCTGAGCCCGTTCTGTAAATAAAGAAGCATCTCCATAGAAAACTCTGCCTTGCTCCCCAAGGCCATCATGCCCCCGAATAGCCAATTCGAATTCGTCAGTAAATTCGAACAATCCCGATTGTTGAAAGAACACATCAGTATCAATCGGAGCTGCGAGAATTCCCCAGTCTTTCGTACCCCCATTCGCGTCCCTGACAAAAACCGGCAGCCTGACAATAAATGCCACGCCCCCTTGAACAAGACGAACAGGTCCGGCAACAATTGGCTGTCCAACGCGAAGGGTTCTGAAGGCGGCAGCCCGTTGCTCTACGGGTGCTTTACGGTAGTCCAGGCCTATAGCAGCTTCATTTCCTTTTATTGGGTGCACATAGGTTACAACCATATCAGGGGCCGCTGCAATGCTTCTAATACCTGGCCCCAAGCGGCGAACCGACCGAGCATAATGCTCGAACTCACTTTGCTTCAAGTTGGGATTGCCTTCGATCAGGGCTTTCAGACCGCTGAGAATGAAAATGCTTTCTCTTACCTGAGCCGAAAGACGAATGCTGATTTCATTGGCGGCGCGCTGACTATCATTTGTTTGGATATCGCGGCGCGTTTGCTCGTTTACTTTTTCAATTTCGTATCCAGCAACAAAGGTCGCGACGGCAAGCGCCAACAAGACAAAAAAAGACAGAATTTTAGGGTTTCGGATCAATCGAACAACCTAGGCTTTAAGAAAAACAGAGTAACTTGACATTATTTTCGCGACAGTCACTCACCTTACTAAAAAAAGCCTAGATTATGAACCTTTACAAACTGTGAACAATCACCTTCAAACCCCAAACAATTCTATCACTCCTTCGCTTGTTTCAATCTCTAGCCATCAACCGCGGCCAACAAGGCGGCATTCCCGCCAGATGCTGTTGTATCAATGCTCAAGGTTCGTTCCGCCGCGAACTCCCGCCAACCCTTGGCACCGTCCAACAGAGTGACGATCGGACCAGTCCGTTCTGACAACCAGATCCGCACCTGCTTTGCATCCAGTGCTCCGCGACTTAGTGCACAGGAGGAAAGACCTTCTAACTCACGAACAACATTTTCAACCTGTTCGGAAGGAACCCATGTAATCAGAGCATCCGGCACAGAAAACAAATGCAAAGCCTTGCGCATGATATCAAAATCCGCTTGCGGGGCCCGCACTATCACGCGATTACCGACCATCAGTGCCAAAAGGCTATCCCGCATCCAGTCCTCACCCGTAACAAAAATTGTTCCGCGGCCATGAAACTGAAGCTGGTTGCTTTCCCCGGTTGGTCCCGGCAGAAGCATAATATTCTGATCAAAATCCTTTGCCTTCTTCTCAAAACCGGGACTATCAAAAGCGGTTAATTTTGCCAATGATTGCGCCACCGACAAGATTGCGGTCCGGCGGTCGGAATGGTGCTGCCACTTGTCCAGAGCCGTGCCGGGGAAAGAGGGTAAGGCCAAAGGGGACGATGGAGACTTTGCCTCCCCTAAGCGTATCTCCTGTGGCGATCCGCTTTTCATTTTTTGGCCAACAAAACGATGCAGGTATAACGGACCGCCTGCCTTTGGTCCGGTGCCCGACAGCCCTTCTCCGCCAAAAGGTTGAACCCCGACAACTGCCCCGATCTGATTTCGGTTCACATACAGATTGCCAACCTTTGCTTTTTCCGCAAAGCTTTGAACACGGCCATCCACACGGGTATGCAATCCCATTGTCAGTCCAAACCCGGTATTGTTTATGGCCTCAATGACCTGCTCAACCTGATCTGCTTTATAGGTTGCCACATGCAGCACGGGGCCGAAAATCTCCCGTTCCAATTCATGGATGCCATTAATCCGGAACAGCGAAGCCGCAACATAGTGTCCTTTTGACGCCACCGCGTCGTTGGGAAGAACCTTTTTCAGTAACGCCCCTTTTTCTTCCATCGCAGCACAATAGGTTTCAATATTCTGTTTCGCTTTCGTATCAATCACCGGGCCCGCATCGATATCGATGCTCAAAGGGTTTCCAATGATCAATTCATCCATCGCTCCTTTCAGCATTGAAATTGTTCTCTCCGCCACATCTTCCTGAACATACAGGACCCGCAAGGCGGAACAGCGTTGGCCAGCGCTTTGAAAGGCAGATGCTACGATATCGCGCACGGCCTGCTCGGGAAGGGCTGTAGAATCAACAACCATCGCGTTGATCCCGCCGGTTTCAGCAATAAAGGGCGCGTAGGCTGATCCCTGATCTGCCATTGCGCGGCCAATTACCTTCGCGGTATCAGTTGACCCCGTAAAGCAGACACCGGCGATATCGGGCCGCGATACGAGAGCGTTCCCAATATACTGCCCGGTACCAGGCACAAGCTGGAGCACGTCATCAGGAACGCCTGCCTTGAGCATCAGACGGGCCGCAAAAGACGCGATAAGCGACGTCTGCTCAGCCGGTTTTGCCAATACAGCATTCCCAGTTACCAACGCCGCAACTATTTGACCGGTAAAGATGGCAAGCGGGAAATTCCAGGGTGATATACACACAAAAACCCCTAATGCATCGCCCGAAGCGGACAACGCTTCTTTCTCCGCTTCATTCGCATAAAATCGGCAAAAGTCGATGGCCTCGCGGACTTCGTTCAATCCATCCAGCAGAGACTTTCCAGCCTCCCGGCCTAAAATTGTCATCAGTTCAACGCGATTTTCTTCGTAAAGATCAGCAATCTGCCGAAGAATTTGACTGCGTTCTGTGGCAGGGCGCCTCGCCCAGACAACCTGCCCTGCAATCGCAATTTGCACTGCGTTTTCCACTTGTTCAAGCGTCGCAGATGAAACATGCCCAACAATATCTATAATATCCGCAGGATTGATGACCGCTTGCGCCTCGCCAACCTCTTCGGTTCCGTTGAGGATCGGGCCCGCTGTCCATTGTTTCCGTTCAAACTGAGCACGCTTCGTCAGAAATTCATCGAGCACCGCAGGGTCCGAAAGGTTCATCCCGTCTGAATTAATCCGCCCATCCGGGAAGATATTCTTTGGGGCCGGGAGTTTGAACGTAGAGTGTTTAGTAAACCCGTCCAAAAGCGAAATTGGATCGCGCACCACATCCCGCGCCGGGACCTTTTCATCCAGCACCTGATTGACAAATGAACTATTGGCACCGTTCTCCAGTAACCTGCGCACCAGATACGCCAGAAGATCCTCATGTACACCAACCGGTGCGTAAATCCGGCAACGTGTCGAGTTTTCTTTCTTGACGATGTCATGCAGCCCTTCACCCATACCGTGCAACCGCTGGAATTCAAAGTTTCTCTTGTCACCTGCCAACGCCATTATAGCCGTCATTGAATAAGCATTATGGGTGGCAAATTGCGGATATACATGATCCGTCATGGACAGCAATTTTTTCGCACAAGCCATATAGCTCACATCCGTCGCTGCCTTTTTGGTAAAGACGGGATATCCGGGCAACCCTTCTACCTGAGCCAGCTTGATTTCCGTATCCCAATAGGCCCCTTTCACCAAACGAACCATGATCCGTCTGTTCAGACGCTTTGCCAGATTGTAACACCAATCAAGAACATAGAAGGCGCGCGGACTATAAGCCTGTACAACAACGCCAAAACCGTCCCATCCTCTTAAATCCTTCTGAGAAAAGACAGCCTCAATAACATCAAGCGACAAATCCAGCCGGTCTGCCTCTTCTGCATCGATATTAAACCCCATCTGCGCATTTTTAGCCTGCTCGGCAAGGCTGAGAACCCGGGGCACCAATTCTTCCAGAACCCGCTCTTTCTGCAAAAACTCGTATCTTGGATGCAAGGCGGAAAGCTTGATTGAAATACCGGGATTGTCACGAATATCAGAATGATATGCAGCCTCTGACAGCCGTGCGATGGCACGGGAATAACTTAAAAAATACTTCTGTGCATCTTTCGCCGTCCGGGCGGCCTCTCCCAGCATATCGTAAGAATACTGATATCCTTTATCCTCCATCCCTTTTGCACGCTGCATGGCCTCAGAAATATCACGGCCCAGAACAAACTGGTGCCCTAAAATCTTCATCGATTGCGCCACAGCTTTCCGAATAACAGGCTCTCCCGCGCGTTTGATCAGGTGCTTGATATTACTGACCACGTCCCAGTTTTCTGTTTCCTTGGGTGAAATCACCTTGCCTGTCAGCATCAGCGCCCAAGTTGAGGCATTCACCAAAGGCGACGTGGAATGCCCCAAATGCTGACCCCAGTCTGCCGGGGCGATCTTGTCACTGATCAGCATATCAATTGTCGAGTCATCAGGAACCCTCAGGAGGGCCTCGGCCAAACACATAAGGGCCACCCCCTCTTCCGTGCTGAGACCATATTCACCGAGAAACGTTTCCATTAATCCGGGATTTTTTGCCCGGCGAAGCTGACGAACAAGATCTGCCGCATCCGAGACCAGCGCTTCCCGCGTGTTTTCTGAGATAGACAGATAATCTGTCAAGGTTTGTATCGCCTTTTCTTCATCGGCGAGATGCGCGTCCCGAATGACATTGCGCAAAACAGTTTCATGGTTTTCAGACTTCATTTCCATCGGGAACCCCTTCAAATCAGAGCCAGCAGACAAAATACAGCAAGGTCTCGGTGGAGATTTTAGGGCAAATCAACCAGTCATCGAGACCAAATTTTTTACCTTTTTTGAACAATCAAACTGCTTATGCTACATAAGATCACCAAATTTCCTGAAATTTCTTAAAAAAGTAGTCAAATGGATAAAATCGATAAGAAAATACTGGCAGAAATGCAAAAAAATGCTCGAATCACAATGACTGAACTGGCAGCGCGGGTTGGATTGACCAAGACCCCGTGTATTGAACGATTAAAGAGACTGGAAGCAACGGGGGTCATACTAGGATACGGGGCACACCTAAATCCTGCCCCGTTGGATGCCGGTCACATCGCCTTCGTACAGGTTACCCTCAACGATACCACAACCGCGGCTTTGCAGGAGTTTAATCTTGCTGTTCAAAAGGTCCCGCAAATACAAGCCTGCCACATGGTCGCCGCGAATTTTGACTATCTACTTAAAGTCAGAACAAAAGACGTAACGGACTATCGCCATTTTCTGGGAACTACGATTGCCCAGCTCCCCAAAGTACAGCAGACAAGCACTTATATCGTTCTGGAATCCGTTGTCGACACAGTAACGTTCAACATACCGGACTAATGGATTACAACGGCCAGAAAAACAAAATGGATGGTGTCGCGACACAAACGATAAGAACTTCCAGCGGCAACCCCATACGCCAGTAATCGCCGAATTTGTAGCCACCCGGCCCCATGATCAACGTATTATTCTTGTGTCCGATTGGGGTTAAAAAGGCACAGGATGCGGCAACAGCCACAGCCATCAGAAACGGATCGGGACTAACTCCCAGGCGGTTCGCAACATCCACCGCAATCGGCGCCCCGACAACAGCAGTGGCCGTGTTATTCAACACATCTGATAACGTCATAATGACAATCATTAGTGCGGCCAAAACGGCGATGGTTGGCAGCCCATCGGTCAAACTAACAATGGATTGCGCAAGAAGGCCTGTGCCCCCGGATGCCTCTAGTGCCGCGCCCAACGGGATCATCGAACCAAGAAGCACGATCACGGGCCATTCAATCTGCTGATAGACTTCGTGAATAGGCACGATTTCGAGCAGAATATAAGCTGCCACAACAATGGCCAGCGCAACGGCAAGATACAGACCTCCAAAACTGGCAACGCCGATGGCTGCTGCAAAGATACCGGTCGCCATCCAGGCTTTTTTATACTGGGTGACCGACAATCCGCGTTCCGCTAATGGAAGCACACCCAGCCAGCTAATTCCATCATTCACCCGCTCGGAAGGGCCCAACAACAGCAAAATGTCACCGGCCATAATATCAAGACGGCGTACCCGCTCACGAAACCGCTGTCCCTGTCGCGAAACACCCAACAATGTAACGCCGTGCCGCGCCAGCAAGCGCAGGGACAATGCAGAACGCCCAACGATAATTGAATTTTCTGGCACGACAACTTCTGTCAACGTCATACCGCCTGAAGCAACTTTCTCATGCCTTTCCTCGCCATCGAATTCAAGCTTCAGTGCGCCTCTGAACTGATCAATGGATTGGGGTCCCGCCTCGACAACCAGAATGTCTTTCGCCTTGATTTCCACGTTGCGCGCGTATCCTGCAAGACGTCGGTTATTTCGGACCAGACCGACAATCGACACGTCATTCTCATCAGCAACCGCATCCAGATCCCGCACCATCTGGCCGATCACATCCGAGCCTTCAACGACATTAAGCTCGGCAACATATCCTTCCAGATCAAGAAGATCACCTGCTGGATTATTGTCTTTTTCGCTTACCGGAATTAATCGCCAGCCGAAAAATGCGACGAACGCTATTCCAACCACCGCACAGGATAGGCCAACAGGGGCGAAATCAAACATCCCAAATGCTTCGCCCAGCGCCTGTTCCCGGTAAGCCGCGATAATAATATTGGGCGGCGTTCCGATGAGCGTAATCATCCCTCCCAAAATAGTCGCAAAAGCCAGCGGCATCAGCGTAATTCGGGGTGTCCTTTCCGCTTTTTTCGCGGCCTGAAGATCAACGGGCATTAATATCGCTAACGCAGCGACATTATTCATGAAGGCAGAGAAAACAGCGCCCAAACCACTCATCGCGATAATATGCCGCGACAATCCAAGTTCCATTGCCGTCAGTTTTCGGGTGATCATGTCGATCGCCCCGGATTTGACGAGACCACGCGAGACAACCAGAACCAGCGCTACAATAATGGTCGCCGGATGACCAAAGCCGGAAAAGGCTTCACTGGTCGGAACCACTCCTAGAACCAGTCCAATAATCAAGGCGATAAACGCAACAAGGTCGTACCGCCAGCGTCCCCAAAGAAGGAAGATAAAAACAGTGGCAAATAACGTAAATAGAATGATCTGGTCGACTGACATTCCTGTCTTTCCTTATGCGGATTGCTTGAGTTGCACAGCTTGAATTGCACAGCCTGACTTAGGAAGCCTTACCCAGGGCCGCCAGCATTTCGCCCATTTTCTGATGGATCAGATTGACCGCTTTTAAGGGCCTTACCATCACTTTAAAATCTGTAATCAACCCATTTTCATCACAGGATATCATATCGACACCGTTTAACGTGATCCCATCAATGACAGTTTGAAATTCCAGAACCGCCTCTCGCTCGCCTATCACTTCTCGTAAATATTTGAAATCATCGCCGTTCAAAACATTAAACGCGGCGGCAAGATACAAGGTGGTAATCTGCTTCCCCTTTTGTGGGGTGTGAACAACAGGAGAATGAAAAACAACATCATCGTGCAAAATTGCATCCAGCCCCGCCACGTCTTTTGTTTTCAACAATTCGTGCCAGTTCTCAATCGTTTTTTGTATCATTGCATTCTCTTTTATTTTCAGGCGATTTACGCATGTTAGTCGTGCAGGCAGAAGATGTAAACGCCCCCTAACGGATGCCCCGATACTTTTGCAATAGCTGAGAGAGTGGAAACAAAAAAGCAAACATGATAGTTGCCGCTGTCACGATGGACGGGCCTGTAGGCGTATCCAGATACGCAGAGCCAAAGATCCCTCCAACAACGGCACATAGACCAAAAAATGCGGCAAGAATGGCCATTGCTTCCGGGCTCTGCACCCATTGACGGGCAGTTGCCGCCGGAATAGCGAGCAAAGAGGTGATCAATAAAATTCCAACAATGCGAATTGAAACTGCAACAACAATTGTCATCAGCAACATCAACATCAGGTTGACCCAAAATGTCTTGACCCCTTCTGCCTTTGCCAGATCTTCATGAATGGTCATCAAGGTAAGGGCCAGCCAGTTTTTCAGCAACAATACAAGAACCAGCGCGCCACCCCCGAAAATCCAGTATAACTCTTCAGTGCGAACCGTCAGGATGTCGCCAAACAGATAAGATTGCAGATCAAATCGTTGATTGCCGGCAAAACTAAGGGCGACCATACCAATAGATAAAGCCGCATGCGCCAATATACCCAGCAATGTATCGGTGGCCAGAATACGGGTATGCTGAAGCCATAACAGAATAAGGGCAAAACCACTGCAAACCAGAACAGTGCCCAGATTACTACTTATTCCAGTCAACAATCCCAGTGCGATGCCCAATAAGGCACTATGGGCCAGAGAATCCCCAAAATAAGCCATCCGTCGCCACACGACAAAACAACCCAAAGGGCCCGCGATCAGGGCAATACCCGCACCAGCGGCCAGCGCCCGAAGAATAAAAGGGTCAACCATGTTTATGCGTCCCGGATCCGGCAGTCTTTTCGTCAGTGCCGGTTAGTCCCTGAGGATGGTCGTCCTCACAAATGTCGGCCCCTGTATGAAGATGAGTGTGGGGTTGAGTAAAATTGTGAGCGTGAAGATGATGATGAGGATCATCATCATGAAAATGGTGATGTTGATAGCTTGCCATCAACTCCGCCATATCCGTTCCAAACAATGAAATAAATTCGGGGTCTTTCGTCACATCACGAGGTTCTCCGTGACAACAGATTTCCTGTGCCAGACAGATGACATTGCGGGTCGACGACATAACCAGATGCAGGTCATGAGAAACCATTAAAACGCTAATTTTCCGTTCCCGATAAACACGATCCAGCAATTTGTAGAAAGAAAGCTGTCCAGTGATATCAAGATTTTGGGCGGGCTCGTCCAGTACAAGCAGGTCCGGACTATTCAATAGGGCCCGGGCCAAAAGAATACGCTGCAATTGCCCTCCCGATAATACGGCTAGCGGCTTATCGAGAAAATCGGCGACTTCCGTTTCCTCAATAACATGCTTTAATCCGGCCTTATCGGTTTTTCGGCGTAACGTCAGAAATCTGCGCGCCGTTATCGGAATAGTCGGATCGGCAACCAGACGCTGCGGTACATAGCCCATCACCAGGCCCTTTCGCATGGTGACATGGCCACTGTCCGGCGGATAGAAACCCATCAGGCATTTAAGCAGCATCGATTTCCCGGCCCCGTTCGGCCCGATAATCGTTACAAAATCCTGTTCTGCAATATCAAGGGAAATGTCTTTCAGGATTTCCTGAGAGTCGCGGGAAACACAGACATGTTTCGCAGAGATCAAACTATCCATTTAACTAGCTTCGTGCCTCGCACTTTTCGCATTCACCTTCTATTTCCAATGTGGTGTGATGGGGCGAGAAATGGCTTTTTTTAGCCATATCGCGAACGACATCCACGATTTTTCCTGTACAGCATTCCTGCACCTCATTGCAGACAGAACAGATTAGAAAAAAGCAGTCCTGATGCTTCAACGGATGGCTACAGCCAACATAGGCATTCAGGCTGTTAATTTTATGAACCAATCCATTTTCTTGAAGAAAATCAAGTGCGCGATAAACGGTTGGGGGCTTTGCACTATAGTCGGAACCGAGTTTTTCCAACAGATCATATGCTTTAGCTGATCCATGATTTTCCCAGACCAGTTCAAGAACCCGTCGCCGTAAGTCTGTGAAGCGCAAACCGCGTTCTTCACAGATACGGTTCGCCGCTTGAACAGCATCCTCAACACAGAGTGCATGTTCGTGGCATTCGTGCATAACCCACCTCATCAGGAATAAGAGCGTTACATTATAACATAATACGGCAGAGGTAAAGCGTATCACAATGCCTTTTTCCAAAAGAAAACAGCCGTCAGAACACGTATGAACTGTGGGTGGATCCTGATCCGAACAAGAAGAGTCAGGTTGTTTCGGGTTTTTCGACCATCTGGACACGCACATCCCGTTGAGGGAAAGGAATATCCACATCATTATCCCGGAAAATTTGCCAAACGGCGATCAGAACATCGCTCGTAATATTGGCGCAGCCCGCCTCTGGGTCGGCAATCCAAAACCGCAGTTCCAAATTAATGGAGCTATCCCCAAACCCACGCATCAGGCACCGCGGTGCAGGTGTTTTCAATACTCGTTTTTGGCTGGCCGCAGCCTCTTCCGCCAACTTGATAACATCGGGAATATTGCACCCGTACCCCACACCGATCGGCGTTCTCAAACGAACATTCTTTGAACTATACGACCAATTCACAACTTGCTGTGTAATCAGATCCTCGTTCGGGATTAAAAATTCCATTGAATCGCGAGTAATAACAGACGCATATCGCGCACCCATGGAATGAACCCGACCATATGTTTGACCGACTTCGATCACATCGCCGGGTTTTATACTTTTATCCAAAAGCAAAATAACGCCGCTGATCAGATTGGACACAACCTTTTGCAGTCCAAAGCCGATACCAACGCCCAACGCACCACTGAAAACCGCGAAGGCTGTTATGTTAATGCCAGAGTTTGATAAAACGATCAAAATCGCCGCGGCGATAAGGCCAACCCGAATAAGTTTAGCCAGCAATACCTGAACCGAAGGTGTCAGGGCTTTGGATTTGTAGATGCGGGCTTCGGTAAAGCGGGAAACCCCCAGACAGATCCAGAAAACAATAATACTTGCCACAATACCCTTGGCAATTTTCAGCATTGAAATCTGTGTATCCCCGAAACTGAAAGCAAGGCTATCAAGGAATTCGAGTGTTGGCGTCAGTAGGCCGACAATATTCAGCGCCGCAATCACCCAGACACACAAAGCAACCAGACGGGCCCAGGTTGTGTTCTGCATCAGGCGGGTGAAAATATGAATGACAACCCACGCACTCAAAAGCGAACAGGTGACACTTAGAATTGAAGAAGGATGCCCTGCCCCCTGTATCCCTGCTAAAACAAGAAACTGGATGATCAGCCAAATGGCAGGACGGGTTACTGAAAAAACAGCGTCCGCAATCTTGAGAAAAAACGCACCTGATATCTTCTTCTGTAGCTCGTCAAGGGAATGCTGGATTTTAGGAGTAACGATATGGGCCAGGCCATATCCAATGATGATTGCGCCGATCTGCACAAGGACTTGAGGCTCTGAAAGGGATTGAACAACATATCCCCAAAACTGATTAAAAATCTCAGCCAGTTTTTCTTCTGTCATTCACGCCCTCCTTGCAAAATACAGGATAACCAGAAATTTCAAAAAAAATCAAAAGTAAACGGTTTTTAACCGTGTTCCCTAACTGCTTTTTAAGATCCGGCCCCTATTATCCACGCCAGTAGCTTAAAGAGTAGCGTATCTCGTAGCGTAAAGAGTTGAGTACCAGTTGCGTAATCAGTAGCGTTTTGAATAGGCCGGGTGCCGTACACACCCGGTCTCAGCTCGCACCCCAAGCTCCCCCAAAAAACTTCTTCAAATGATAGCCAACGTCGCCCTCTCGAGCCTGAGCTGCGCCCCACCTCAATTTCATTGAAAAAACCGAACTCTCTATTCCCATAATAAAAATATGTTGCAAAATTTTTCATATGTGAAAAAATCCCAAATAATTTCATGAATGAATAATTTTGGACCCAAATTATGAGTGACATGCAGGAAAATAAAGATCATCCCTCGATGGATGAACTTGCCATTGGTCACCAGATCCGGGATTTACGCAGGGCCAAAAGACTGACACTGACAGAATTATCAGAAACGATCGGCAAGTCAGTCGGGTATATCAGTCAGATAGAGCGGGGGAAAAGCTCGGTCACCATCCCGGTCTTGCAGGATATTTCTGCTGCGTTGGGCGTTCAGGCCAGCTGGTTCTTTAGCGGGCAGGCAAATGCCCCAAAAGAAGAACGGGATTTCATCGTTCGCAAGGAAAATCGAAAAACACTTGATCTTTCCAGCACTGGATTGACCGAAGAATTGCTCTCTCCCAATCTCAGCGGGTCGCTGGAATTCCTTCTGACCACCTATCAACCCGGCGCCGGAACCGGTGATCGGCCAAGGCAGCGCAAAGGGGAAGAGGCTGGCCTTATTCTAAAGGGTCTTCTCGATATCACAATAAATGGCAAAACGTTTTCTTTGAAGGAAGGGGACAGTTTTTCCCTGCCTGATGAAGGAGAACATGCCTGCGTCAATCCCGGCGATGAAAATCTTGTCATTGCGTGGGTCATCACACCACCAAATTATTAGGAAAACGCCATGTCACGAACAGTCTCACTTCCTCAAAGCGCAGATATCATCATCATCGGGGGCGGTGTCATCGGCTGCTCTGTTGCGTATCACCTTGCATTACTTGGGTATAAAGATGTCCATCTGCTGGAACGCAAAGACCTGACTTGCGGAACCACGTGGCATGCGGCTGGACTGGTTGGGCAATTAAGGGCCACCAGTAACCTTACGCGCATGGCTCAATATACCAGTGATCTCTATCGTGATCTGGAAACCACCACGGACTATTCCACCGGCTTTAAACAGAACGGCTCGTTAGGTTGCGCAATGACAGAAGGCCGGTGGGAAGAGTTACGCCGCGGTGCTTCCATGGCCCGCAATCTGGGACTGGAATGCGAGATTTTCACCCCGGAGGAAATCAAAAATCGTTGGCCTTTGATTACAACAGAAGATTTGCTTGGCGCCATTTTTCTACCAAGCGATGGCCAAACCAACCCCATCGACACCACCCGTGCCATGGCCTCTGTTGCCCGCGACAATGGGGCCCATATCCATGAAGGGGTCAAAGTTGAAAATATCCAGCATCGTGACGGAAAGATAACCGGCGTTGAGACTGATCACGGCCCCATATCTGCAAAAAAGGTGGTTTTATGCGGCGGAATGTGGTCCCGGGACATCGCCGCCGCCATCGGTGTCTCGGTCCCTCTACATGCCGCTGAGCATTTCTACGTTGTAACGGAAGGGATCGATGGCCTGCCCAATGACCTGCCCGTCCTGCGCGACCCCGATCACAGTATCTACATCAAGGAAGATGCAGGAAAACTCTTGATCGGTGCGTTTGAGCCGGTTGCGAAACCTTGGGGACACAACGGAATTTCAGAAGATTTCTGCTTTGATGAACTTCCCCCCGACCTTGACCATTTTGAACCCTTTCTGATGAACGCCATGCAGCGGATGCCTATTCTGGAGAAAACAGGTATTCGCACATTCTTCAATGGTCCCGAAAGCTTCACGCCTGACGATCGATATTTACTCGGCGAAGCGCCCAATATGGAAAATCTGTTCATGGCCACCGGCTTTAATTCCATCGGCATTCAATCAGCCGGCGGAGCGGGAAAAGTCCTTGCTGACTGGATCGACCAAGGCGAACCCACCATGGATCTTTGGGATGTGGATATTCGCCGGACAATGCCGTTTCAGTCCAATCGACAATATCTGTATGACAGAACCAAAGAAAGTCTTGGTCTATTATATCAAATGCACTGGCCTTTTCGTCAGCCCGAAACCGCCCGAAACGTTCGCAAGTCAACACTCCACGATCGATTGGAACAAGCCGGCGCGTGCTTTGGTGAACAAGCAGGATGGGAGCGCCCCAACTGGTACGCAACCGACGGAATGAAAGCGGAATACAAGTATAGTTTCGGCCGCCAGAACTGGTTTGACAATGCCGCGGCCGAACATACCGCTGTGCGGGAAACTGTTGGCCTGTTTGACCAAAGCTCATTTGCCAAATATCTAGTGCAAGGGGCCAATGCGGAAGCTTTCCTGAACCGGCTTTCCACCGCCAACCTCTCGGTAGAAAATGGTAAGGTTGTCTATACTCAATGGCTCAATGCCCGCGGAGGGATCGAAGCGGACCTTACCATCACTCGTCTCTCGCAATCCTGTTTTATGGTGGTCACCGCCTCGGGATCACAAGTGCGGGATCTTCACTGGATCAACAAACAGATCACAGAAAAAGATCACGTAACCGCAACAGATGTGACGTCGGCCTATGCGGTTTTAGGAATTATGGGCCCTAATTCCCGTGCCCTGCTTTCATCTCTTACCAGCAGCGATTTAAGCAACAAAGCCTTTCCATTTGGTACCAGTCAGGAAATTGATCTTGCTTACGCAAAGGTGCAAGCCACACGGATCACCTATGTTGGGGAATTGGGCTGGGAACTTTATATTCCAACAGAATTTGCCCAAAATGTTTACGACACTATTGTCGCTGCCGGGCAAAAGCATGGCCTCAAACATACGGGGTATCACGCGATGGACTCGCTCCGCATTGAAAAAGGCTATCGCCATTGGGGTCATGATATTACGGATGAAGACACCCCCCTTGAAGCGGGCCTTGCCTTCACAATTGACTGGGACAAACCAGAAGGCTTCATCGGAAAAGACGCGTTGCTCAAACAAAAACAGGAAGGGTATGGCAAACGTCTCCTTATTTTCACATTGCGAGATAAAGACGCCACGTTGTTGCATGACGAACCGATCTGGCGTGATGGCAAACGGGCCGGGAATATTTCGTCGGCAGCCTATGGCCATACCGTCGGCGGCGCTGTTGGTTTGGGATATGTAAAATACGACGGCCGTTTTGATAAATCGGCGTTGCTCGCCAGTACGTACGAAATCGAAATTGCCGGCGTGAAATATCCCGCCTCAGCAAGCCTTAGCCCCTTGTATGATCCAAAATCTGAACGGCCTAAATCTTAACCCCTCGCTATTTGATTGGCTCTCCCCTAGTATTCTAAAAAAATAATAAGGGGAGAATCAAATGTCCTGGGAACCAGAAATTAACGAACTTCGCCGCCGTCAAGAACTTGCCAAAAAAATGGGCGGCGAAGAAAAGCTTGCCCGCCACATAAAGAACGGAAAACTACCGGTTAGAGATCGCATCCAGAAACTGCTTGATCCAGACAGCTTTCACGAAGTCGGCTCGGTAACGGGCAAAGTAGACTATGATGCCGAGGGGAATATTACCCAGATGCAACCCGCCAACCTCATCACAGGACGGGGCAAACTGGATGGCCGAACGGTAATTGTTGCCGGTGACGATTTCACGGTCCGCGGCGGCGCCAATGATGCCGGCATTCGCGAGAAGCTCACCCATGTAGAACAAATGGCTAATAAATTGGAACTGCCTCTTGTTCGGCTGGTTGACGGTACCGGCGGTGGCGGGTCCGTAAAAACGATCGAAACAGAAGGTCGCACGTATATTCCAGCCGTTCGTGGCTGGGAAGTGGTTGTCGACAACCTCTCGACAGTGCCTGTTGTTGGGCTGGCGCTTGGTTCAACCGCCGGACTGGGCGCCGCGCGGGTTGCCGCTTCACATTATTCCATGATGGTCAAAGGCACCTCACAGATGTTTGTTGCGGGTCCGCCCGTTGTCGCAAGGGTTGGGGAACATCTCGACAAGAATGAGCTTGGCGGCTCGGACATTCATACTAAGAACGGGGCTGTTGACGACGAAGTCGCCTCTGAAGAAGAAGCCTTCGAGCGAACACGCCAGTTCTTATCCTACCTTCCGCCATCCGTGCACCAACTACCAGCCCGTTCAGCCTGCGTGGATCCGGCCGACCGAAAAGATGACTGGTTGATTGAGGCAATTCCGCGAAATCCAAGACAGGTTTATAAAATGCGGAAAATTCTGAAATCGGTTTTCGACACAGACAGCTTTTTCGAAATGGGCAAGAAATGGGGCCGCTCCGTTATTACCGGATTTGCCCGGCTGGATGGCTGGCCCGTCGCCGTAATGGCAAGCGATCCTTACCATTATGCTGGCGCCTGGACATCCGATGCCGCGGATAAAGTCTTACGATTTGTCGACCTTGCTGAAACGTTTCACCTGCCGGTGGTTCATCTGGTTGATGTTCCGGGCTTTCTTGTTGGGCGCGAAGCTGAAGAACAAGCCACCATTCGCCACGGCGTTCGCGCGATGACTGCTATATTTCAGGCGAAAACTCCGTGGTGCAGTATTATTTTGCGCAAAGCCTACGGGGTTGCTGGGGCCGCCCATATGAACGCATCACGCTTCAATATCAGATATGCCTGGCCGTCCGGCGACTGGGGATCTTTACCCGTTGCGGGGGGACTGGAAGCTGCTTACAAGTCGGAAATAGAAGCCTCTGATGATCCTGACGCCACGCTCGCGGAAATCGAAGCCCGCCTGAACCAGTATAAATCACCCTTCAGAACGGCAGAGCGCTTTATGGTGGAAGAAATCATTGATCCTCGCGATACCCGAAAATTACTGTGTGAATTTGCTGATCTTGCAGCGCCCCTTCGAAAAACCGGGCGCCCCAGCTTTGGCGTTAGGCCATAACACACATGCATAAGTGCCCCGTCATACGGTTCTGTGCGTTCTGAATAAAACAGGATCCGCCAGAAAGGTTCGAGATACACCGCGCCTTTCTGGCTATTATTCTAAAGACAACCATAGCCTGAGAAGGTGCCGTCTTTTGGCAGGATCTTCCTGATCAATATAATCCGTTCTAGCATGCAGGTTTGTATGATTGGACAAAAGCTGAATGTCGCCCGGCTCAAGATCCATATCCAGATACAGGGCTGGGTCAGCGGCAATCCGTTCATAATTATCAAGAAGCTGTTGATCGATTTCAGAAAAAGCAGGCACATCCGCGTGACGAACAGCAGATCTGAAATAATCCGCATGGTAAAACGTAGATAACCGACCCATTGCATACGTGCAGGGTGTTACTCGGATGTGCGACCGGGCGCCCGATTTACTTTCATTTCGAATATCCAACGGGCGGCTTTCAAACAGCAATGCCGCCAGATCCGGCCGACTCTCCAGAAGCCGGTTAAACACAGTGACAGAACTGACGATCCGGCTTCGCCCCCCTGACTTCGCCTTATTCAGGCATAAAAGACCGACGACATCGGCCCCGTCGCAATGATATTTTATCTTAGATGCCGTCTTGTATAGTCTGGAAAGCGGATCATCTTCCGCGGCCCCCGTGTCGACGACATGACCCAACAAATCACCCGCTGCATTTTGCGCCCCCGGTCGCCCAAGATGAAGACCAAAGCACCAGAAAAAGCGCTCTGCCTTTTCCGGTCCCCAGTCATCAACCGGCAACCCTCGCAATACCTGAAATCCGCGTCCGGAATGCAGCACCTTCCGCCACTTCTGTATTTTTTCCGATAAATGCGGCAACGGAAAGTCAGACGGACTAAGCGCCTTGGTTGGCTTGCCCTGTTTTGCCGAAAAAGCCAGTGCGGCATTAATTTCTGAAATCTCTTCCGGCGTAAAGGTTTCAATCCAGCCTTCCGACGAACGAAGCGCGTCCCCGATCCAGGCGGCCTCTCCCTTCACCGGTTCTGTTGCAGGGCCTTCATGAGGTCGATCAAAATAGTGCCGCGACTGATCCCGGAAAGACAGATATCCAGCCATATCTCGATCCTTATTCCGGTTTAAGTTTCACAAGGAATTTCATTTCACCTTCCATCAGAAGCTCATTGCGCTGATTGTGGACCGTTGATTTGACAGTCACAACACCCGTTTTTGTCTGTTTTTTCAGATCTGAAATAACAAGCAACGGATAAACCGTATCCCCTGCAATAAGCGGCTTCAGGAATTTACTGGACTGTTCAATAAAGCCGATCATGCATTCTCCAAGGACATGGGGGAATAATCCTGCGCCCGGGCAAGTCTGAATTAGGACCTGAAAGCCGTGGGCGAGCAATCCCTCATAGCCCAGCGCTTTGCAGTATTCTTCGTCATAGTGAATAGGATGATTATCCCCCGATGCTAATTGAAACGCCGCAAAATTTGCGCCCCCAATGGTACGGGAGGGAATAGGAAACCGGTCTCCTACCTGTAATTCTTCAAATCCCTTTGTTTCAACCAATGTATGACTAAAAGGATCGAAGCGCTCCATCTCGTTATCTGCACTCATTATATTGCCCTCTCTTGTTCTTTTTCTATGAGGAATGGACCAACAGTTCACACTTTTTGATCCCGTTGTGCAAGCCTGAGCAATAAGGATTCGTATATTTGCGCCTGTGATTCATTTTTTATGACAAAATTTCCGAAAAAAACGATCAGTCAGCCGCCCAGCAGGAAACACGGATCAGAGTACAAACCTTGATTTGTCCCTCCAGTCCCTACAATAACGTCCATATTCGAGCCCTTTGTCGAAAAACTGCAATAAAGACTGTGAATCATGTTGACTTAACAATGACCATAGATATATTGCGGCCTTCAATTGAGGTGCGCGGGGAAACACGTCCCGGCGACCATCCATTATGTTCGAAACGGATCAGCCATGTTTGCAGTGATCAAAACCGGCGGCAAGCAATATAAAGTCGCCAAAAACGATGTTATCAAAGTAGAACGCCTTTCAGGTGAAGCTGGTGATACTGTACAGCTGGACCAAGTTCTAGCCGTCACCGCGGAAGATGGTGCTCTGACAGTAGGTGCCCCTACCGTAGAAGGTGCGACTGTTTCAGCCACTCTTCTAGAGCAGGGCCGGGCTGACAAGATTGTCGTTTTCAAAAAGAAACGTCGTCAAAATTACCGTCGTAAAGCCGGTCATCGTCAGGACATCACTGTTCTGAGAATTACAGATATTGCAGCTTCAGGCGCTAAAAAAGCAGCCCCTAAGAAAGCAGCAGCCAAAAAAGCAGCCCCTAAAAAGGCCGCTGAAAAAGCAAGCGAGGAGTAAGCTAGATGGCACATAAGAAAGCTGGTGGTTCATCCCGTAACGGTCGCGACTCCGCAGGTCGCCGCCTTGGCATCAAGAAATATGGCGGCGAAGCCGTAATTCCTGGCAACATCATTCTGCGCCAGCGTGGCACTAAGTGGTACCCGGGTGAAAATGTTGGAATGGGCAAGGATCACACCATCTTCGCCGTTGCTGAAGGTAAAGTAACCTTTACCAAGAAAAGTGGCGGAAAGATCTATGTATCCGTGGCGGGTCAGGCGTAAAGCCACCAACGACGGTTTAAAGATTTGAAGAAGGGGAATGGTCTAGCCATTCCCCTTTTTTGCGTTTATCTAACAAGGCAGCAAAATCTGCCGCAAAACGGCGACAATTATCATGAAATTTCTAGATCAGGCGAAAATCTATCTAAAGTCTGGTAACGGCGGGCCCGGCTCTGTCAGTTTCCGGCGCGAGAAATACATTGAATTTGGCGGTCCGAACGGCGGCGATGGCGGTCGAGGCGGTTCTGTCCTTATCCGGTGTGTTGACGGCCTTAACACCCTGATTGATTACCGGTATCAGCAGCATTTCAAAGCCAAGAATGGCGGACATGGAATGGGCCGCGACCGTACAGGAGCGTCCGCCCCGGATGTCATTCTGAAGGTGCCTGTCGGAACGCAGGTCCTTGAAGATGACAATGACACACTCATTGCCGACATGACCGAGGTCGGTCAGGAAATTGCTCTTTGTAAGGGCGGCGATGGCGGCCGTGGCAACGCCGCGTTTAAAACATCAACCAACCGTGCCCCACGGAAATTTGAAGAGGGCTGGCCCGGTGAAGAACGCTGGATCTGGCTGCGCCTGAAACTGATCGCGGATGCCGGTCTGGTCGGTTTGCCGAATGCCGGCAAGTCAACCTTCCTCAGCGCAACCAGTCGTGCCCGACCAAAAATAGCCGACTACCCGTTTACAACACTCGTTCCTCAATTGGGTGTTGTCCGGGCAGGCAACCGTGAATTTGTGCTTGCCGATATCCCTGGTTTGATTGAAGGCGCGTCAGAAGGCGTTGGTCTTGGCCACCGTTTCCTTGGACATGTGGAACGTTGCCGTGTTTTGCTCCATATGATCGACGGAACCGAAGAAGATGTAGCCGCCTCTTACAAGACCATTCGGGGTGAGCTGGATGCTTATGCCGAAGATCTAGCCAAGAAAGAAGAAATTCTTGTTCTAAACAAAATCGACTCTCTACTGGATGAGGAAATAGCGGAAAAAGTCGCGATCCTTGAGAAATTGTCTGGTAGCAAAGTCATGACGATCTCCGCTGTTACGGGGGACAAGGTTGATGAAGTCCTGTTTGAACTGATGGATATCATCCATGCGGACAAAGAGGATGAAAAAGCCGAACAACAAGCAGCCGAACGGTTGGAAGCAGGCGAAGAAGAAGAGAAATGGCAGCCTTAAGCGATAGATTCACAACGGCCAAGCGGGTTGTCATAAAAATTGGCTCGGCCCTTCTGGTCGACGGGGAGACAGGAAAATTACGGAAATCCTGGCTGAGTGCATTGGCAGAGGATATTTCTGTCATGCGCGAACGCGGACAGGAAGTTCTGATCGTCTCATCCGGCTCGATTGCGCTTGGGCGTCAAATTCTAAAACTTAAGAGCGGCGTGTTAAAGCTGGAAGAAAGTCAGGCCGCTGCGGCCGCTGGACAAATCCAACTCGCCCATGCCTATCAGGAATTTTTAGGCATATATGACCTGAACGTGGCGCAAATCCTTCTCACCCTGGGGGATACGGAAGAACGCAGGCGCTATCTGAATGCCAGAAGCACTTTATCGACGTTGTTGTCCCTCGGTGCTGTTCCCGTTATCAATGAAAACGATACCATCGCCACCAGCGAAATCCGCTATGGCGACAATGATCGATTGGCCGCCCGCGTCGCACAGATGATAGGTGCGGATTGCCTCGTCCTGCTGAGTGACGTGGATGGCCTTTATAAAGAAGACCCGTCACAAAATCCGGACGCCGAATTCATTTCGGAAGTTTCGAACCTCACTGAGGATATTCTGTCAATGGCAGGAGGTGTTCAAACGGACGTTGGAAGCGGCGGCATGGTCACGAAACTTAAAGCGGCCCAAATCGCGATGGCTGCAGGATGTCACATGTACATCGCCAGTGGCACGATCCAGCACCCCTTAACAGCAATTGAACGCGGGGCGCGGACAACCTGTTTTGTTGCCGCAGACACGCCCAGAAGTGCCCGCAAAAAATGGATCGCTGGCGGATTGTCGACGCAAGGAACCTACTGCGTTGACGCAGGTGCCCTTCAGGCCTTGTCACGGGGAACCAGCCTGTTACCAGCGGGCGTGACAAAAGTCATCGGTACGTTTGAGCGGGGCGACCTGATTGCCATTGAAGGGCCGCACGGCGAAGAACTAGGGCGCGGGTTGACCGCCTATTCCTCTGAAGACGCTCTTCGGATCATTGGTCACAAAAGTAGTGAGATTGCAAAAATTCTGGGCTATTCTGGCCGAGATGAAATTGTTCATCGGGATGAGTTAGTCCTAGATTAAAACACAAGAAAACGGACAACGGTTATGACGGTACATTCCAACATTGCAGAAGACAATTCGATCGACAGTGTCATGGAAACTCTGGGCACAGGCGCAAAACACGCCTCACAGATTCTGTCACAATCCCCGACGGACGCCAAAAATACCGCGCTCGCCGCTGCGGCCAAGTCTTTGCGAACAAATACAGCGACAATCCTGGCGGCCAATGAGAAAGATATGCAGGCGGCACTCGACAAAGGAACAGCGCCGTCCTTTCTGGATCGCCTGAAACTGGACGCCGCGCGTGTTGAAGCGATGGCAAAAGGCTTGGAAGACATTGCGGCCCTCCCAGATCCCGTCGGCGATGTTATTGCCGAATGGGATCGCCCAAATGGTTTGGAAATTTCGCGCGTTCGGGTGCCTCTTGGGGTCATCGGAATTATTTATGAATCCCGCCCCAATGTAACGGCTGATGCGGGTGCACTTTGCCTGAAAGCAGGCAATGCCTGTATCTTAAGAGGGGGATCTGAAAGTTTTCATTCAAGTCGGGCTATCTGGGATTGCCTGCAAGAAGGATTGAAAACAGCGAACCTTCCTGCCGAAGCTATTCAGATTATTCCAACAACGGACCGGGCTGCGGTTGGCAAACTGCTGACAATGTCCGAGACAGTCGATGTCATTGTGCCGCGCGGCGGCAGAAACCTGATCGAGCGGGTCCAGCGAGAAAGCCGTGTGCCTGTCTTTTCACATCTCGACGGTCTTGTGCATATTTATGTGGCAAAAAATGCTGACTTGCAAAAATCCTGCGATATCGTTCTGAATTCTAAAATGCGGCGGACAGGCATTTGTGGGTCATTGGAAACATTGCTCGTAGATCAGGCGGTGGTCGATAGCCACCTGAAACCAATTCTTGAGACGTTAATTGACGCGGGCTGCGAAATTCGCGGTGACAAAAAAGTCTGCGAGTTGGAGCCCCGTGCGAATCAGGCAACAGAATTGGACTGGCAGACAGAATATCTGGACGCTATTGTCGCTGTAAAAATCGTGGAGAACCAAAAAGCCGCCATACAGCATATTGAAACCTATGGCTCCCATCACACGGATTGTATTATCACCGAAGATGAGGCGGCTGCGACGGAATTCCTATCCGTTGTTGACAGTGCGATTGTTCTTCACAATGCGTCCACGCAATTTGCTGATGGCGGTGAATTCGGGATGGGCGCCGAAATCGGGATCAGCACGGGCAAGATGCACGCCCGCGGCCCTGTTGGTGTGGAGCAACTCACCAGTTTCAAATATCAGGTCAAAGGTGTTGGCCAAACCCGGCCATAATCATGCGAGCACGTAAAATAGGCCTTCTGGGCGGATCCTTTAACCCTGCCCATGAAGGCCATTTATATATTAGTGAAACCGCCCTTCGAACGCTGGATCTGGACGAGGTATGGTGGCTAGTATCACCGCAAAACCCCTTGAAATCTGCCGAGGATATGGGGCGGGCCGACGATCGCATTCAATCGGCGCTAAAGATCGCGCGGGGCCGAAGGATAAAGATTTCGACCATCGAATTCGACTTGCGGGAAACCTATACAGCCAACACCATTCAGGCTTTGCAGGAACGCCACCCTTTTCACCATTTCGTCTGGTTGATGGGCGCGGATAACTTAATTCAAATACCGAAATGGTATCATTGGCGGGAAATTTTTGATCTGGTGCCGATTGCTGTGTTTGATCGCCCCGGATATACACAAAAAGCCCTGTCAGGAAAAGCCGCAACGCTCTATGCAAAAAGGCGCGTTTTTCCGGCCGGATTTAATCGTCCTATTATCAATTTTGCAACAGGTCCGACCCCACGCTGGACTTTTATTTCGCATACGAAACATAAATTGAGCAGCACACAAATAAGAAATCTTCGCCAGACCGAAGGAAAAGCTTGCTCTTAAGCGCAAAAATTCCCACATTAGTCAATGATACTGTTTGTTTTGTATCCTTTTTAATTTTTCTACTGGAGTAGATTTAACCCGATTATGAACGCTAAAGAAGCCGTTGTTGCCCAACTCCGCGATCTGGTCCAAGCGAGCCTGCTGGACGATAAGGCGGAGGACGTTGTTTCCATTGACCTCTCCGGAAAAACCTCATTTGCTGACTATATGGTAATCGCCAATGGTCGTTCCTCCCGTCAGGTAGGGGCGATGGCAGACCATTTGAAAGAACGCATCAAGGATGCCGGTTTTGGTCATGTCCAGATTGATGGTAAATCCAATGGAGACTGGGTGCTTGTTGATGCAGGAGACGTCATTGTTCACCTGTTCCGCCCGGAAGTCAGAGAATTTTACAATCTAGAAAAAATCTGGTCGCCCACGCTGTCGGCCGAAATGACAAACTAAGTACGGCGGCGATCAGTCGCCGCCAGAATTCAGGAGATCAGGATGCGCCTGACCATTGCCAGCGTTGGCAAATTTCGCGGCGGGCCACTGCAGGACCTGTATGCCGAATATTCTGGCCGCCTGCCCTGGCAAATAACCTTAAAAGAAGTCGAAGAGAAAAAGCCCCTGAAAGGGGATCAGCTTAAATCAAGAGAAGCTGAACTCCTGCTGAAAGCAATTCCCAAGGGTGCCACACTTATCGCGCTGCACGAATATGGAAAAGAACATGGCAGCGTCGAGTTTTCCCAGCTTCTCGGCCGATTAATCGATGACGGTGTTCAGGATATCGCCTTTCTCATTGGCGGCGCTGATGGCCATTGCCCTTCCCTTTTACAGCAAGCGGATCACAAACTTTCTCTCGGTAAAATGACGTGGCCTCATCTTATGGTGCGGGGACTTCTGGCTGAACAGCTATACAGAGCCCATTCAATCCTGACCAACCACCCCTATCATCGGGCATGAACAAGCCACCATCTTGTTGAAAAAATTGGAAATTTAACCTGCGAACCGGTATAACACTATGATGAATGATATTTCCAACGATCAAAAAAACCGTCCTGTCCTTTTATGCATTCTGGATGGCTGGGGTTACCGCGAAGACGCGACCGACAATGCCATCGCCCTTGGGAACACGCCCAACTGGGATGCAATGGTTGCCTCTCGTCCGATGAGCCTGCTGGGCACATCTGGTGAAGATGTCGGATTACCCGAAGGCCAGATGGGAAATTCAGAAGTCGGTCACATGACAATTGGAAGTGGCCGGGTGATTTTGCAGGACCTTCCCCGTATCAATAGCGAAATTCATACGGGCACGCTGGGCAAAAATGAACGCCTGCTGGAAATGATTGGAAAGTTAAAAGCATCCGGTGGCACCTGCCACCTTTCAGGACTTCTCTCTCCAGGGGGTGTCCATTCACACCAGAACCACACGATCGCCCTTGCCCGCATTTTTCAAGAAGCGGGTATCCCCACTAAAATTCATGCCATTCTGGACGGCCGGGATACGCCCCCTTCCAGTGGCCTTGAATTTATCAAAGACGTCGAAACAGAGCTCGGCTCTCTGGATCTGGTTGAAATTGCGACACTCTGCGGCCGCTACTTTGCCATGGACCGGGACAAGAACTGGGATCGGGTGGAAAAATCATGGAATGCCCTGTTCCACGGAACTGGAACCGTCATGACATCTTCTGTTGATGCTATAGAGGCAGCCTATGCTAAAGGCGAAACCGACGAATTTATGACACCTCACATTCGGGAGGGATACAAAGGCATACAGGACGGTGATGCTTTCCTGATGACAAATTTTCGGGCGGACCGGGCCCGTCAGTTTCTTGACGCCCTGACAGACGAAACCTTCACCGGTTTTGACAAAGGGGCCATGCCTAAACTGGTGGCCATTGTTGGAATGGTTGAATATTCCGCGCAACTGGCGTCTCGTATCCCTGCGCTGTTCCCACCGGTCGAAGTGAAACAAACTTTGGGTGAAGTTGTCTCTAAGAGCGGGCGGACCCAGCTGCGAATTGCTGAAACCGAAAAATATGCCCATGTGACCTTTTTCCTGAACGGCGGAGAAGAACAGGTCTATCAAGGCGAAGAACGGATCCTGATCCCCAGCCCGAAAGTCGCAACTTACGATTTACAACCGGAAATGTCCGCACCAGAAGTAGAAGCAAAACTGATCAGCGCGATTACGGATGAAACATTTGATCTGATCGTCGTGAATTTTGCGAACCCTGACATGGTGGGTCATTCCGGTGTTCTGTCGGCCGCAATCAAGGCTGTCGAAACAATGGATGGCTGTATCGGGCGATTAGCTGAAGCGGTTGAAAAAGTGGGAGGTGTCATGCTTATCACGGCCGATCATGGGAATATTGAGCTGATGAGAGATCAGACAAGTCATGAGCCGCACACAGCACACACAACCAATCTTGTTCCTTTTGTCCTGGCCGTTGGCGAAGCAGAAAGCAAATTGCAAAACGGAACATTGGCGGACGTGGCGCCTACGGTTCTTTCCTTTATGGGTCTGTCGGTCCCTGAAGAAATGACAGGTCGCAATCTCGCCGAAACGAATGATGAAAAGCAGGAAAATCGTGCTGCGTCCTGATCTCAGGACCTTCCCCCTATCCAAAGCGACACTTGCCGCTGCCGTTATTGTGGGCCTTTTCACGACTTGTTTGGCATCACCAGCCTGGTCTGCCAGCCCCGATGAAGAACTCGCAAAATTGCGAAAAGCACTTGCTGTCTCATCTGAGCGACAAAATGAAATTGCAGGACGGTTGCAACTTCTTTCCAGCGAGATAACGGCGCTTAAGCGAAAATCCGTGGCGGCGGCAAATCGGTTGACCAAGATTGATAAAAAACTTCTGGAAACCGAAACACGGCTTGCGGATATCTCTGAAGTTGAACATCAAACCCTCCAGACACTATCAAAACAGAATAAGGGGTTGGCAAAAACACTCTCGGCTTTATTACAGCTCTCCCGACAGCCTGAGGGTACCTTGATCGGTAGCCCTGAAAATTTAATCAATAACCTTCGGGCCGCGACTTTGCTTCGGTCGGCGATTCCAGCCCTAAAAAAAGACGCCGATCTGTTGTCGGTTCAATTGGAAACCCTTGCCAACCTCCGAGACCAGTTCCTGAGCGAGCAACAAAAATTTGCTGAACTTCGTAAAAGCCGACGATCAGAACAGGAAACACTGACCGCTTTACTGGATTCAAAAAGTGCGGCTCGCGCGGCGTTGTCCGGTTTGAACGCGCGAGAAGAGCGACAACAACAAAAGCTCAGCCTTGAAGCCCGTGATCTTGTCGCCTTGATGAACAGACTTGAAACAGAAAAAAAAGCGCGTCTTGAACAGGAACGACAAAGAATAGAGGCTGACATCGCGGCGGCAGAGGAAAAACGGCGTGCCGCCAAGGAAGCGGCCTCAAAACTCTTTGCTGAGCAACAGGAAGAAAAAGCAAAAACGGAGACGGACAAACAAGCACCGGCTGTCGCTTCTGTTCCCCTTCCTGTGCCATCTCATAAATCAGGGCCGCCGCCAGCCCCTGAAAAACCGATCCGCGCAGAGGAAAAGAAACTGGAATTGGCCGCCATTGGCGGTGGGCAACCTTTTTCTGCTGTAAAAGGCACACTTCCTTTACCAGTCGGTGGCAGGATAATTTCAGGGTTTAGAAAATCCGGGTCGTCCAGTACAAGAAACGGAATTGTGATCGAAACAAGAGATGAAGCCGCAGTGATTTCACCCTATGATGGCCAGATAGCGTTTGCTGGTCCTTTTAGAAATTACGGGCTTTTGTTGATTATTGATCATGGAGAAGGATATCATACTCTTCTCGCCGGTATGGGGTCCATTGATGGGTCTGTTGGTCAGCTTTTGCTGGCTGGTGAACCTGTCGGTCAAATGAAGAATGACAAAAATGGAAAACCAACGCTATATATGGAGTTGAGAGTTAAGGGATCTCCGGTCAATCCAGTACCCTGGTTGACGTCGGAAAATAGAAAGGTCAGTGGATAATGAGACATGTTTTTACGGGCATAATGGCGATAGCAGTTATCGCGCTGTCTCTGGCGATTATCACCACGCCAGAGAGAAAAGTAGAAGCCAGCTCTGAAACATACCGGCAGCTCAATCTGTTCGGAGATGTCTTTGCAAAGATCCGCGAGGATTATGTTGAAGAAGTGGATGACGCCAAACTGATCGAAGCGGCGATTAATGGCATGTTGGCCTCTTTGGACCCGCATTCCAGCTACCTTAATCCAAAAAACTATCAGGGCATGAAAGTTCAGACCCGTGGTAAATTTGGCGGTCTCGGCATTGAAGTGACCATGGAAAATGGCCTTGTAAAGGTTGTAACACCGATTGATGACACCCCTGCGGCGGCAGCCGGTGTTCAGGCTGGCGATTATATTACCCATCTGGACGGAGAACCCGTTCTGGGCCTGTCTCTTTCTGATGCTGTTGAAAAAATGCGCGGACTGGTGGATACGGATATTGGCCTGACCATCCGACGCAAAGGCGCCAAAGCACCCATCGAACTCACGATTACCCGCGCGATTATCACTGTTCAGTCAGTTCGTGGCCGACTTGAGGACGATGATATCCTGTATGTCCGGATCTCCAGTTTTACACAACAAACGAATACTGGACTGAGAAAAACCATTCGTGATCTGGCGGAAGAAGCCGGCGGAGATTACAGAGGTCTCATTCTGGATCTTAGAAATAATCCGGGCGGGCTTCTGGATCAGGCGATAGCCGTCTCTGATGCTTTCCTTGAAAAAGGCGAAATTGTCTCCACCCGCGGACGCGAAGCCCGCGATTCTCAGCGGTATAACGCGACAGACGATGATGTCATAAACGGCAAGCCTATTATTGTTATTATCAATGGTGGTTCAGCAAGCGCATCGGAAATTGTCGCAGGCGCATTAAGAGATCATCGCCGCGCTGTTATTCTGGGCACAAAAAGCTTTGGCAAAGGCTCTGTTCAGACCATCGTTCCGCTGCAAGGCAACGGCGCCATGCGCATGACCACAGCCCGATACTATACACCGTCCGGCATATCCATTCAGGCAAAAGGCATTGTTCCGGATATCGAAGTCAAACAATCCCGCCTTGAAGTTCTCGAGAACGGAGCCCGCCGATCTGAAGCCGATCTCAGAAATCATTTGGCCAATGGCGCTGAAGAAGACAGTGCAACGGCAGAAGATGAGGTCGCTGAAAATGAAGAAATTCAGGATTATCAGCTGTTGCGGGCAAAAGATCTGTTGAAAGGTGTTTCACTCTTTGCGAAAAAAGCGTTTAACTAACCGAAGCTTTTTTATTGCAGCGAGTGCCTTTTGAAAACGACAGGAAATAATAAGCAGGTAAAACCGGCGTCCGGGAAAGGACTGTCGGTTTTATCTGTTCTGTATGGCCTCCTTTTTCTATCAGTTGCCGGATTGGGGGGATGGCTTGCCTGGCAAAGCTATGGCACGGATTCGTTGCAACAAACCGGAGCAACTACCGAAATAGGGGTGGCCGTTCGGGTTGACGCGCCAGCGGATAAAGCAGAGCCGCTTCCTCAGGAACCTCAGGACCCAGCACCGGCTACTGAAACGGCGGCAGAACCAACGCTGCAGGCGGAAAAAGAACCTGTGGCCTCGCTACCACCGGACAAGAAACCTACCACTGAAAAAGCTCCAACTCAGGCGGACATCTCTTCAGAGACAGACAAAGACGCACCCATTTCGGATGCGGAACAAACTAAAACAGCGGAGAAAACACCAGATCTTCCCCATCCAGAAAAATCGGATGAGACAGACAATCGGACGCAAACCCCGATTGCTGTCACTGAGCCGTCAAAGGCAGTTTCTGAAAAGCCAAAGGTAGCGCAGACAGGCCAAACACCAGAAGAGGTTGCAGAACCATCAACCGAAGTGACTTCCGAGGCAAAGCCATCCGCCCCACCACTAACGGAAAAGACGGAAAGCGGCGAACCTGATAAACCATCAGCCATTGAAACCCCGCTAGAGGCAAAGGATACAACGAAGCCAACGAGCCCAACGGCCGAAAAACAGGTTCCCAGTTTTTCAAAGCTGAAAGCAATTCCGGGTGAGGATACACCTCTTCCCCCTGTCCCGGACCCTGCCCTGACGTCGAAATCGGATTATGGCCTTTTACCGACGATCAGCACTGATGGCCGTCAGCCTTGGCGGATCTACCGCAAACCATTTGAAGATCCTCTCAATCGCCCCAGAATTGCGATTGTCATGAGTGAAATGGGCATGAGCAATCAAGCAACCCGATCGGCCATTCAGAACCTGCCCGGCTCTGTTACCCTCTCGTTCAATCCTCATGGGCGAGATCTTCAAAGTTGGGTTGAGCAGGCGCGCGCTGCCGGACACGAGGTTCTGCTGCAACTTCCTATGGAGCCATTTGGCTATCCTAAGAATGACCCCGGCGAACACAGTCTACTGACCAGCCTGACCGATCGGGAAAATCTGAAACGGCTAGAATGGATGCTGGGACGCTTTACCGGCTATTCAGGTGTCACCAATCAGATGGGCTCCCGGTTTACCGCATCACCCGATGATATCGCGCCTATTTTAAGCGTTATTAAGGAACGGGGCCTCTTATTCCTGGATGGGCGCACCTCTGCCAAAAGCATCGCCGGCCCAACAGCTGCGAAATTGAACATACCCGTTGCGATCAATAATCGTTTTCTGGATCATAAAGCCGATCGGGCAACGATTGACGCACGGCTGGCCGACCTTGAAAGAATTGCCCGCTTTACCGGCACCGCTGTCGGCATTGGCTATCCCTATCCGGTCACGTTGGATCGGATAAACCGCTGGGCACAAACGCTCGCGCGGAAAGGATATGTCTTAGTGCCCGTTTCGGCAGCCGTTAATCGACAGGAAATCCAATGACTGAAGCAAGAGATCTGCCGTATCGCCCCTGTGCCGGCATTATGGTGCTGAATGCGAGGAACGAAGTTTTTGTTGGAAAACGCATCGATATGCCTTCCGACTATTGGCAAATGCCACAAGGCGGGATTGACGATGGTGAATCCCCACGAGACGCTGCCATTCGCGAGATGCTGGAAGAGATAGGCACAGACAACGCCGATCTGATCGCTGAAACCGAGGACTGGTTGACTTATGATTTACCGAATCATCTGATTGGTAATATCTGGAAGGGAAAATACCGGGGACAGAAGCAAAAATGGTTCCTCTTTCGCTTCAAAGGCAAGGATTCTGAGATAAACATAGCGACCGAGCATCCTGAATTTTCTGAATGGAAGTGGTCAGCGCGTGAAAATCTGGTTTCCGAGATTGTTCCTTTCAAGAAAGAAATCTACAAAAAAATTGTCGAGAGATTCTCTTCTCACTTCGGCTAGAGCAACACTTGAAAGTGTACCAAAGCCCCCATTTTCTATGTACAGTTATGGTTAATATTTTAAACACCATATCTAGTACCTGTATATTAGTATACTCTTAATTGAATATTCTCTGTTGTTTTAAACCTGAAATTACCCTTATAATTTTTTAATGATTTGTTAACGCTATTAATTTTGGCGTCGATATTGTTGTTGGGACACACGGCTAAAAGCCGATCAACTAAAAATGTTTCGTAACCGAACTGTAAAAGTCGTCATTTGAGAGAACTCAAAACGTCCCATGTAACTTATTCGGAATATTTAACCGAATGAAGAGTGAGAGTAACGGTAAAATGAAGCATTATGAAGAACTCACAGGCGGCGAAGGTAAGCGCGTTTTCTATCGAGCCGAACGTTTTCGCGCCTCAGTTGTTATGCAAGACATATCGGTCGTCGTTGATGTCGATGATAAATCCTTTGAAATATTTGACATGAGCATGAGCGGGCTCAGTTTCGTCTGCCCGGAAAAAGCCCCTTGGGACGCAGAGAACGAAAGTGACCTGCCCGTCAAACTGAAACTCGGCAGTAGCGAAATTTTCCAGGGTAAAGGGAAAATTTCAAGAGTTGAAGCCCATGAAGGAAAACAGAAAGTCGCGGTTGAACTGACCAAAGGGTATCTCGATATCCAGAATATCCTGGACCATCATGACGACATTGCCCTGAAGCGACGGATCCAGTCTGGCATGCAGGATTTGTCTGTTCAGGTTTCTGATGCCTACAAAACCATCATCGCTGATGCTGTTTACCTGCTCCGTTCAACACGGAACACACTAGAAAAGGTGGAACGAGACATCCCCGCGAATGCGCCCAGACGCGATGAACGTATTCAGGACATTATTCTCAGCTGTGAAGAAGAAGTTCATGCCCGCTGGAAGAAAATATCAGAACGTGGAATGGTCGAACTGAATAAAATGCGATCCGATCCGAGCGCGATCAAAGCCGCCAAACGATACACTGAAAATACCCTCACGCCAAAATTGATGAGCGGCGCCAGTTGGTGGCGGGCCTATATGAAGCCTCTTGGCTATCCAGGGGATTTTCAGGTAATGAACTATGCCTATAACCTGGCGCTGCTGGGAGATACGGCCCATGACAAGCTTTGCCATAAACTGGGAACCTCAACAGGCGAGTTTATCGCAACCCGGATGACCATGGTCAAGCAGAAGCTTGCTGAGCTCGCATCGAAGGCTCAAGAAAAAGGCCACACTGATTTCAAGGTCGCAAGTCTGGGCTGTGGACCCGCGCAGGAAGCTGCAAACTTCCTACAGGGATATACTTTATCACCGTCGGTTCAGTTCACATTAATCGATCAGGACCACGACGCCCTGAACTATGCTTACAAGAATTGTTATCCGCAAGTATCCCGTCTTGACGGTCGGGCTTCAGTGAAATGTCTACACGCAACATTTATTGAATTCCTCGCGGCAGGCAATCTGTTCAAAAAAATAGAAGCACAGGATGTTATCTACGCTGTAGGCTTGGTTGATTATCTGACAGACAAACGGGCTGAACGCATGGTCCGCGATTTGTACCAGAACCTGAAGCCCGGCGGAACCTTGATGATTGGGAGTATGAAGGATTCAGAAAAAAGTCTGGAATGGCAAGTCGAGTTCGTCACGGATTGGCAGTTGGAATATCGGACGGAGGAAGAAATGCTGGCGATGGCCAAAAACATTCCTGCTGAGGCTAAACTGGAAGTTCAGGCAGACAAAACCAATCATTGCCACATTCTGTATGTGACAAAACCTGAGTAAATGACTTTAGGCCTGCGCATGGAGGAGACTGTTCTCCTCCATTTCAAAGCGATTTCGGTGTGCAGGGAAGCAAATATGGGCGACTGTTCCTTGCCCGATTTTACTTTCCAGCCGGATACTTCCGCCATGAAGTTCCATCACATTTTTGGATAAAGGCAGCCCCAACCCAGTTCCTTCATAGTTTCTGGCAAGGCTGCTTTCAATTTGAACGAACGGAGCAAATACCTTATCGATATTCTCCTCTTCGATGCCAATGCCTGTATCTTCAATCCGAACATCCAGCCCACCATCTTCAAACTGTTTGAAACTGATTGTAACCGACCCGCCTTTAGGCGTGAATTTTACGGCATTCGATAAGACATTCAAAAAGACCTGGGATAAAAGCCGGCTGTCTGCAAAAACAATTTGGTTCGTAGATGGAATATCAAACGCAATCCTCACGCCATTCTCTGCTGCTTTATCCCTTACAATCCGTAGGCTAGAACTCACAAGGTCAACCAGCGACAAGTCCTGCTCCTGCAATGTGAGCTTACCGGCCTCTGCTTTAGACAGATCCAAAATGTCGTTGATAATTGCAAGTAGATGTTGGCCACTCACCTTAATATCGTGAGAGTATTCTTTATATTGGCTGGTTCCGATCGGACCGAACATTTCTTTTTCCAGGATTTCCGAAAACCCGATAATCGCATTGAGAGGAGTCCGAAGTTCATGGCTCATAATGGCCAGGAATTCAGATTTCGCATGGTTGGCTGACTGCGCCTTATCGGCCAACGTCATAGACTTTGCCCGTTCATGATCCAGTAAGATCATATTGATGTAGTCCCGCCGACGGGCCAGTTCCTGAATATAACTCGCGAAAATATTCATCAGTGCAGCAACAACCAAAAAGAAGTTGTTTTCCAACACCACATCAATCGGTGCCGGATTAAGAACCAGAACGGTCAGGTTATACAGAGCCAACAAAAACAGTGTGACAGATAAAGCATACAGAAACCGCACCGGCGGCACACAGCAACAATAAATCATCACTGGAACCAGACCTGCGAAATAGATCGCACCCCCCATTGGGTCGGCAAGGGCAATCATAGCGATCACCCCGGAGCCTGAGGCGAGCATGCACGCAGCCGCAATAATTTGTGAAAATGGCCACAAGCGCGGAATAAAAGTGGCAAACGCGGCGGCCAAAAAGATCGGCACCACAATACCAAAGCGGATAATTAGAGCTTCAAAGAAGATTTCTGGGATGGCATAAGCGTCAAGGAAACTGAAAGCAGCATAGATAAAAACCGCCCCGAATAATGCGAGACGCATTATTGGCAGAGCCTTGACGAGCTCCACCTCGTGGTGGTTTTTTTCTTCCTGTACGTCCGAAAAACGTAACGTGAAGAAATTCATCCGAGTTTTGCCGCTACCGTAGTAGTCAGCAAGCTTACCTGTAAACATATTAATTCAATCGCTTATTAAGTCGCGGACGACCATAAATGCAATACCCCACATGCACGCTAGTAGCGAAAGGTAAATATAGACTTAATTTCTTTGCCTTTTTTGTATTGATTACTGTCTGTTTATTTCGCTTTATTGATTAATTAGTAATATTAACTACGCGACGTGAAAACTGATTTTAAAACCTGATAGTTTACCAGTGACCGGGGCGGCGCGGCAAAATGCATTACTTTGTAAAACTGCCTGGCGACAGCCGGATTATCCGATGACATAATGCGGTCTTTGAACCAACGGCTAAGAGTAAACCCGAAAGGCCTCTCTCCAGTTGTGGTCGGATATTTAAGATCCTCCCCAATGGCCAGGCCCCAAGAGATGTCCAGGATCTTTGAAATCCTTTCAAAATAATCCTGCCGCGAAAATGAATCCCGGCAAAGCCCCGCCACACCGTTCTCTTTCAAACAATCCTGCAATACTTTCACTTCTTGAGCGGCAACTGCAATTCCCTGCCCGAAAAAGGGATTGGCGCTACAAATCACATCTCCGATTGCCAACAGATTTTTTGGAAGCGGGTCCGATTTATGGAAATATCGGCGGATGCCTGCCTTGAATTTAAAAGGTTTCAATTCATCCACGAGGGTTGCCGATTGAAGCGCATCATGGATCTCGGGCTGTGACAGGCTTTTGGTAAATTCAAGAAAACCGTTCTTATCCAACGGCGGATGGTCCCCATTGTAACCTGCGGCCGTTACCAGCCATTTATTCCCTTCAACTGGAACAATTGCCGCCGCGCGGGTTTCTTTTGGGGCCTTTGGATACACCAAGATCGCCTTACAAGCGTCAGGGAGCGGTGCAGTTAATTCGAAAAGGCCACTGGAATACGCAAAATCGACTCCCACCCGACTTTCACGCGGCACCTCTTTTTCCATCTTTTCCAGTTGGCTAACAAGGCTGGATCCCCGACCCGACGCATCCAAAATAAAATCTGCGGGCAAGGACACACTTTCTTCGACCCCTTTTTCGTGAACCGTAACGGCCGTAACCCGGTCCCCCTGCAGATCATAAACATAGTCTTTAAATACAGTGTCATAGTGTATATTGACGTTTCGAATTTTCAGGACCAAATCGCGCAGAACCTGTTCCAGCAGAGGGCGCGATTGGAAAAAAGTGACCATGCCCCCTTCGAATGTCGGCATCCATTTGCCGGCCAGATACCACTTCACTTCTTTTCCAAGTGTCGCCTGAACCGAACCTCCTTTGAACAGCGCCTCTTTAAAGCCGGGCAGGAGAGTTTCAATGATCTCCTCTCCCTTATTCAGTAGAACATGAATATGGTGCCCCTGCGGTACGCCTTTGCGTGGGATGGGCGCAATCGGTTTGGAATCCCGCTCAATCAGGGTTACATCAGTGAAAAAGTCAGAAAGCACCCGCGCGGCCAGTAAGCCCGCGATGCCGCTGCCCAGAACAACAGCCCTATCTCCCATTGAGATAATCCCTTTTATGTTGGTCGGTCAATAAAGTGTGATTCTCGCACAGATGCCCGATCACAGCCAGAAAAAAGGCAATAAAAAAAGGGGCCGCAAAAGGCCCCTTTTTCTTGTTCGGTCTGGTCACCCTACTAGACGAGGGCTTCCAAAAGCTGTTCAAGCTGTTCTTTGCTTTCCTGCGCTTTACGCCGAATTTCGTCGTCTTTGGCATCTGCAATATCTTCTGAAGCATCCTGAATACGCTGCTCTAGATCTGCGCGATCCAGGTCAGCCACATGAATGGCTTCTTCTGCCAATACAGTCAGTTTGTCATCAGATATCTGAGCAAAACCACCATTAACAAAAATCCGATCCTTTTCCGTATCCCCTTCAAAGATGGAGATCACGCCAGGGCGCAGGGAAGAGGTCACAGCTGTATGTCCGGCCATAACGGCGAAATCGCCTTCAGAACCCGGCACAACAACCATTTCATACTCATCCGAGAGCAATAGCTTCTCAGGCGAGACTAGGTCCATGGTTACCATATCAGCCATAATTCGCTCTCCCTATACAGGCTCGTTACGCAGCTTCCGCAGCAAGAGCGGCAGCTTTTTCTTTCACTTCTTCAATTCCACCGCACATGTAGAAGGCGGCTTCAGGAAGATCATCATATTCACCAGCAACAATCGCTTCGAAAGCATCAATGGTGTCTTCGAGTTTCACGAATTTACCAGGAGAGCCTGTGAAGATCTCCGCTACGTGGAATGGCTGTGAAAGGAAACGCTGGATCTTACGGGCACGGGCCACAACCAGTTTATCGTCCTCTGACAGTTCATCCATACCAAGGATCGCAATAATATCCTGCAAAGATTTATATGTCTGAAGAGTTTCCTGCACACGACGGGCAACATTGTAATGGCGATCGCCAACAACAGCTGGGTCAAGCATACGAGAAGTTGAGTCAAGTGGATCCACAGCAGGGTAAATACCCAATTCTGCAATCTGACGAGACAGAACTGTTGTCGCATCAAGGTGAGCAAATGATGTTGCAGGAGCCGGGTCAGTCAAGTCATCGGCTGGAACATAAATCGCCTGAACAGAGGTAATAGAACCTTTGTTTGTTGATGTAATACGTTCCTGCAAAGCACCCATATCCGTTGCCAATGTAGGCTGGTAGCCCACAGCAGAAGGAATACGACCCAAAAGGGCGGACACTTCAGAACCGGCCTGTGTGAAGCGGAAGATGTTATCCACGAAGAACAACACGTCCTGACCTTCCTGATCACGGAAATATTCCGCGATTGTCAAACCAGACAAAGCAACACGCGCACGCGCTCCTGGAGGTTCGTTCATCTGACCGTATACGAGGGCCACTTTGGATTTATCGCCTTCAAGGTCGATAATACCGCCTTCGATCATTTCGTAGTAAAGGTCGTTACCCTCACGAGTACGCTCGCCTACACCAGCGAACACGGAGTAACCACCGTGACCCATTGCAACGTTGTTGATCAGTTCCATAATCAGAACTGTCTTACCAACACCCGCACCACCGAAGAGGCCAATTTTACCACCCTTCGCGTATGGTGCCAGCAGGTCAACAACCTTAATACCGGTTACCAGAATTTCTGATTCAGTTGACTGATCCGCAAAGTCAGGAGCGTCTGCATGAATTGGAGCAGTGGATTTCGCATTCACTGGTCCGCGTTCATCAACAGGTTCACCCACAACGTTCAGGATACGACCCAAAGTTTCAGGACCAACAGGCATCTGAATGGCGTCGCCAGTATCAGAAACTTCCTGACCCCGAACCAGACCTTCAGTTGCGTCCATGGCAATTGTACGAACCGTATTTTCACCAAGATGCTGCGCAACTTCCAGAACCAAACGCTGGCCGTTGTTTTCACAATGTAGGGCATTCAGAATGTTTGGCAGATCGCCATCAAACTGAACGTCCACGACGGCACCCATCACCTGGGTAATTTTGCCGACAGACTTCTTCGCCATTTTAATGCTCCCTAAAGGGTCACTTAATTCTTCCAAATCCCAGCAGGGAAACCGTTAGACGGCTTCCGCACCAGAAATAATTTCAATCAGTTCGCTCGTAATTGCGGCCTGACGTTCACGGTTATACTGCAAGGTCAATTTATCAATCATCTCACCCGCATTTCGCGTCGCATTGTCCATAGCGGACATTCTTGCGCCCTGCTCGGAAGCAGAATTTTCAAGAAGCGCGCGATAAACCTGAACGGAGATATTCCGAGGCAGAAGGTCTGCCAGGATTTCTTCTTCTTCAGGCTCATAATCATAATCGATTTCGTTCTCAGTATCATCGCTGCGTTCTGGAATGGACGCTGGGATCAACTGCTGTTCTGTCACTTCCTGTGTCAGAACCGAAACGAAGGTCGAGTAGAAAATTGTACAAACATCGAAAGCATCTTCGTCGAACATCGACAAAGCCCGCTGAGCGATCGGCTGGGCATCCCCAAAACCAATTTTCTTGGAACCTGACAGATCAACAAGATCAATAATCAGCTTACCATATTTACGCTTCAACGCGTCATTGCCTTTTTTCCCAACACAAAGAATCTGAACATCTTTGCCTTCGGCCATCAGGCTATCGGCTTTCCGAGCAGCGGCTTTAGCGATAGAGCTGTTAAAGCCACCGCACAATCCCCGCTCGCCTGTAGCAACAATAAGCAAGTGCTTTTGATCGGATCCGTTCCCCTGAAGAAGACGGGGTCCCTCCCGGCCTTCAAGACCGGCAGCGAGGGAAACCATCATTGCTTCCATACGTTCCGCGTAAGGGCGGGACGCATTAGCAGCTTCCTCAGCATGACGCAGTTTCGCCGCAGCCACCATTTTCATGGCCTTGGTGATTTTCTGCGTCGAGGTGACGCTGGTGATCCGATTTTTGAGTTCTTTAAGGTTCGCCATATGCGGCTACCCCCTTTTTCAGCTCAAAGGTTACGCAAAAGTAGTTGTAAAGCTTTCCAGAATTTCTGTCAGCTTGGCTTCAGTTTCCTTGGAAAGGGCACCTTCATCACGAATAGTGTCCATCAGATCCTGATGCTTGGCATGCATTTCTGTTAGCAGTTGTTTTTCAAAATCACCGATCTGGCTTACTTCGATGCGATCGAGGAAACCACGCACACCGGAGAAAATTGCCACAACCTGTTCTTCCATGGTCAATGGAGAATACTGAGGCTGTTTCAGCAGTTCTGTCAGACGGGCACCACGAGCCAGCAAACGCTGAGTAGAGGCATCCAAGTCAGAACCAAACTGAGCAAACGCGGCCATTTCACGATACTGAGCCAGTTCAAGTTTAATGGTACCAGCAACCTGTTTCATCGCTTTTGTCTGAGCAGAAGAACCCACACGAGACACGGACAAACCAACGTTAATGGCCGGACGGATACCCTGATAGAACAATTCAGTTTCCAGGAAGATCTGACCGTCTGTAATAGAGATAACGTTTGTCGGAATATAGGCAGACACGTCACCGGCCTGTGTTTCAATCACCGGAAGCGCCGTCATTGAACCCAAACCATTGTCTTCGTTCAATTTCGCAGAACGTTCCAAAAGACGAGAGTGCAGATAGAAAACGTCACCTGGATATGCTTCACGTCCTGGAGGACGACGAAGAAGCAGGGACATCTGACGATAGGCAACAGCCTGTTTAGACAAATCATCATAAATGATCAAAGAGTGCATTCCGTTATCACGGAAATACTCAGCCATCGCACACCCTGTGAACGGTGCAAGATACTGAAGCGGAGCCGGATCAGACGCTGTTGCAGCAACAACGATTGAATATTCCATCGCACCGTTTTCCTCAAGTGTCTTAACAACCTGAGCAACAGTTGAACGCTTCTGGCCGATCACAACATAGACGCAGTAAAGTTTTTTACTTTCGTCGCCTGTTGCATTGACAGATTTCTGGTTCAGGATCGCATCAACAGCAACCGCAGTTTTACCTGTCTGACGGTCACCAATGATCAATTCACGCTGACCACGTCCAATAGGAACAAGACTGTCAACAGATTTCAGGCCGGTCATCATTGGCTCGTGAACAGACTTACGTGGCATAATGCCAGGCGCCTTCACGTCCACACGACGGGCTTCACCGCCTTCAATAGGACCTTTGCCGTCAATCGGGTTACCAAGACCATCGACAACACGACCAAGCAGGCCTTTACCCACTTGTGTCTCAACGATAGCGCCAGTCCGCTTAACGGTGTCGCCTTCTTTAATGTCACGGTCAGAACCGAAAATCACGGCACCAACATTGTCTGATTCCAGGTTTAGGGCCAGACCCTTAATACCACCTGGGAATTCCACCATTTCACCCGCCTGGATATTATCCAGACCGTAAATACGAGCAACACCGTCTCCAACAGACAGCACCTGACCAACTTCTGAAACCTCAGCTTGCGTATCAAAACCAGCAATCTGTTGTTTTAGAATTTCGGAAATTTCTGCGGCGCGGATGTCCATCACCCAACCCCTTTCATCGCAAACTTAAGATTTTGAAGCTTGGTTCGGATCGAACTATCGACCATACGCGAACCGACTTTTACAACCAGACCGCCGATAATATCATCATCAACATGTGCGTCGATAATAACATCACTGCCAGTAGAGGATTTAAGCTCTTTCGTAAGAGCCTCCATCTGCTTGACAGTCAGCTTTTTGGCTGACGTAACTTTAGCAACCACTTCACCGCGCTCTGCGGCGAGTAACTTGCCAAAGACATCGATCATGTCCGACAGGGCAAACAAGCGGCGGTTTAGTGCCACTGTCCCAACGAAACGACGAACCAGATCACTTACGCCCAGTTTTTCAAGAACGGCCGCCATGGCACGCGCCTGATCATCTCGGCTAACAAGTGGACTAAGGACGAGCCGTGCGAGATCCGCACACTCTTCCAATGACGTTTTGATCGTGGCCATATCCGCAGCAACAACGTCAATCTGCTTTGCTTCCAAAGCAAGATCAAACAATGCTGTCGCATAGCGACCAGCGATACCCGAAACTATTGTGTTCTCAGCTGACAAGGAAAGATCCCCAAGCCTGAAAAAAACGACGCGAAATGCGTCGAACGAAAATTTGAATGCCCCCACCGATAAGCCACAATAGCGGCCCTTTTCAGCTAGGCAACGGGTTATTAGCACAGTGATTTCTATGAAGCAATATCCCCAAAGGTAGTTTATTCACCAAAATTCACCAAATTTTCACATTTCCGCAGCGCAAAACCGAATATTAGAGAAAATTATAGGGATCAACATCGACTTGCAGCCTTGTGTTTGAAGGAATTTTCTTGCCCTTCAGCCACGCTCGGATGACTGATTGTAAATTTACATCTTTTGCCGTCTTTAACAAAAATCGGTACCGATGGCGCCCTCGTATCATGGACAGCGGTGCCGGGGCCGGGCCCATTATCATGAAATTATCACCATATGGCGCCCCTCGAGAAAGCTCCTTGCAACAGGAAAGCACCGATTCGGCATCTGTACTGGAGAGAATCAGAGATGCAAGCCGTCCGTAAGGGGGCATTAATGCTTCTTCGCGGGCCAGTCGTTCACTTTCCATGAAGGCTGCGGTATCCTGTTTGGCCAACGCTTCAATGACCGGATGCTCCGGCATATGGGACTGCAACAAGACCTTGCCGCGTTGCTCGGCACGGCCCGCACGCCCGGCAACCTGCGACAACAATTGAAATGTGCGCTCCGACGCACGTAGGTCGCCGCCCGCCAAACCCAAATCAGCATCGACTACCCCAACCAATGTAAGGTTAGGGAAGTGATAACCTTTCGCAACAATCTGTGTTCCGATCAAAATATCGATTTCCCCACTGGTCATCGCACGGACAAACTCTGCGGCAGCACTCGGGCTTGTCAGGGTGTCACTGGCAATCATTGCAATTTTGGCATCCGGAAAAAGAAGCCCCGCTTCTTCCGTTAGCCGTTCTATTCCCGGTCCGCAGGCCTTAAAACTACCCGTTTCTTCACAATCGGGACAGGCCTTCGGAGTACCTGTCGAAAATCCGCAATGATGACACTGGAGTTTTCGAAGCAGACGATGCTCTACCAGCCAGGCACTGCAATGCGGACATTGCAATCGGTGGCCACAGGCGTCACATAATGTCAGTGGAGCATATCCACGACGGTTCAGAAACAACATGGCCTGCTGTTTCTTAACAAGCACGTCGTCCACCGCCTTTTGAAGCGGCTCCGATATCCAACGCTGGCTTCCCGGCCGGTGCAGCTTCAGATCAACAATTTCAACATCAGGCAGAACCGCCCCGCCAAAACGAGAGGGTAATTTCACATGGGTGTATTTACCGGAATGCGCATTGACCAACGTCTCTAGCGATGGGGTGGCAGAGGCCAGAATAACCGGAAATTTTCCAAGCGACCCTCTGACAACAGCCATATCCCGGGCGTTATACGGAACGCCTTCATCCTGCTTAAAAGAGGCTTCATGCTCCTCGTCGACAACAACCAGTCCCAGATTTTTAAACGGCAGAAAAAGGGCTGAACGCGCCCCAACAACGACTTTGGCCTTTCCCTCGATAACCGCCCGCCAGTTTTTGCGGCGGGTTCCCTGACCCAGATCCGAGTGCCATTCCACGGGTTTCACGCCAAATCTTTGTTCAAAACGGGATAACCATTGAGAGGAGAGCGCAATTTCCGGGAGCAGCACCAAGGCTTGCCGACCTTGCGACAGGCATTCCGCAATCGCTTCAAAATACACTTCCGTTTTACCGGAACCGGTCACACCATCCAGCAAAGAAACAGAAAATATCTGTTGTGAAACGGGAGCGCAGAGCGTTACTGCCGCTTCCTGCTGCAATTCGGACAAATCAAATCCCCCGGCATTGGGGTCTGGCTCTGGAATAGGCGCATCCGCAGGCAATGCAACGCTCTCAAGAACCTGTTGGCTCTCCAGCCCTTTCAAGACGGAACTGCTTGTCCCGGCAAGCTCTGAAATCTCTGCCGCCGTTCTTGCCACCCCCCCTTCCAGAACCGCCAGAACCCGACTCCTCGCAGCGGTCAGTTTTTCAGGCATTTTTCCTGTATGGCGAAATCCTTTTTTCGGCGCTTTCGGATACAGGGCATCCGGAATGCTCATGCACATGCGCAAAACCCGGCCGGGACGTTGCACCGTGTAATTTGCGACCCAGTCAACAAAACGAAGGCTGGCAGACGGAAGGGCTGGGCATGGCAGGATATTCAGAACGCTCTTCAGCCGGTCCTGCGCGACCGATGGTGTCACATTTTCTTTCCAGACAACACCAACAACCTGTCTGGGGCCAAGCGGCACTTCGACAAATTGCCCCAGATGCAAATCCATTTCCGGTGGGACCCGATAATCATAAAGCGCCCCCGCGCTCATCGGCAGAAGGACTTGTACGCATCTTTCATCCAAAAGGTCTGTCATAAGATTTGATTTGGGCCTGCTCTGGTCAATATCGGTTCATTGATCTAAAGTGATACCAGATAGAAACAGGAACAGACACCCAAAAGGTCGTGCCTGGCGTCAGAAGAATTGTCCAGCGCGGCCAAACCGGCTATAGAAGGCACAGGAATTCTTATTTGGCATTGATTGAGGATGCAGACAACGTCATGAAATTTTTTGTAGATACAGCCGACACTGAAGAAATTCGGGAACTTGCAGACACCGGTCTTTTGGACGGAGTGACAACAAACCCTTCTTTGATTGCCAAAAGCGGCCGCGATTTTTTTGATGTCATTAAAGAAATCTGCGCCATTGTCGATGGCCCTGTTAGCGCAGAGGTCGCCGCAACAGACTATGAAACAATGATCGAAGAAGGCAAGAAACTGGCGGGCATTGCTGAAAATGTCGCCGTAAAAGTACCCCTGACGATGGCTGGCCTTAAAACCTGCTCACAACTTTCAAAAGCAGGCACTCAGGTAAATGTAACGCTGTGTTTTTCTGCAGCACAGGCGATCCTCGCGGCAAAAGCGGGGGCAACCTATATTTCGCCATTTGTTGGTCGTCTTGACGATATTGGCCAGGACGGCATGAACCTGATCGGCGATATCGTCCAGATTTACGGCAACTACCCAAATCTTCATACAGAAGTTCTGGTCGCCTCTATTCGCAACCCGGCCCATATTGTCAATTCTGCGCTGATGGGTGCGGATGTCTGCACAATTCCGCCGCAGGTTCTGAAACAACTGGTGTCTCATCCATTGACTGATAAGGGCCTCGCCGCCTTTTTGTCAGACTGGGAAAAAACCGGGCAAAAAATCATCGGCTAAACGAAAGCTGAAACAGACAAAGGGTAACGGCGTGGCAAAAAGCAAAGAAAGCAAACCATCTGATAAAGGGAGCCTTCCGGATCTCGATGCAGCAGATGTGCGGAACTGGCTTAATCGCCACCCGGAATTCCTGAAAGAGAATGCTGACCTTCTGATGGAGGCCGCCCCGCCTTCCCGCCCCTCTGGTGAAGGGGTTGTTGATATGCAGTCTTTTCTTGTTGAAAGACTGCAATCGGAAGTACGGCGTCTGACAGACACCCAAAACACGTTTGTCGCCGCAGCAAGGATCAACCAGCATACCCAGAAAATGATCCATGCGTCCGTTCAACTCATTTTGTCCGCAACAGGCTTTGCGCATTTTGTCCATATCCTGACACAAGACCTTCCGGAAATTCTGGAAGTAGATGTCATTACGCTTTGTATTGAAGACGGTCCTATCCCACTTCCGGAAATGACAGGATTACAGAGATTAAAAGCGGGAAGCATTGATCGCGCCAACTGGCATATGGGACATATCCTGATGCGTCCTGTTGCAACCAAATCCCGGGCTATCTTCGGACCGGCGATGGATCTCGTTTATTCTGATTCTTTGATCAAACTTGAAGTGCCGTCACTGCATGCCCAAGCAATGTTGGCAATCGGCAGTCGGGAAGAGGGACATTTTCATCCCGATCAAGGTACCGAGCTATTGGCTTTTCTGGCGACCTGCACGCAATCCTGTTTGCAGATGTGGTTGGAAAACACAACACCGTAACGCCCATGACGGACATCCTATCAGATCGGTTGAAAATCTGGAAAAACTGGCTGGCGCACGAGAAGAAAGTCAGTCCGCACACTTTGAATGCCTATGATCGAGATGTTTCTGATTTTCTGGATTTTTTAGGGCCTCATTTGGGGAAAACACCGACTTTCAAGGATCTTGAGACTTTGCGTGCCGCCGATTTTCGCGCGTTTCTCGCCTCTCGTCAGCGAGACGGTTTATCAGCGACATCCTTAAATCGGGTTCTTTCTTCAGTCCGCAGTTTTTTTCGCAAGCAGGAAAAAGACGGCGTTTTGCATAACCCCTATATTAAGATTGTGCGCTCCCCCAAGAAACCAAAAACCCTGCCCAGACCTGTCAGCCCGCAAGCGGCAAAATTACTTCTCAACAGTAGCCGTCACAGCCCGGGAACAGGCCAACGCTGGCTGCAAGACCGGGATACAGCTGTGCTTAGTCTTTTATACGGCTGTGGCCTTCGTATCAATGAGGCGCTTTCCCTCAATTATCAGGACCGCCCTCACGGGGATATCCTGCGGATTTTGGGAAAGGGCAATAAAGAACGGCTTGTCCCTGTTTTGCCCGCAGTCCGTAAAGCAATAGAGATCTATTTAAAGGAATGCCCATTTCGGTTTCAGGAGGATGGCCCCCTGTTCTTTGGCAAGCAGGGCAAGCGGCTCAATGCCCGAACTATTCAGCATCGAGTTCAGGAATTACGGCGCCGTCTGGGTTTACCTGAAACAGCGACGCCCCATGCGTTGCGCCACAGTTTCGCAACCCACCTTCTGAAAAACGGTGGTGACCTTCGCACCATTCAGGAGCTTCTTGGTCACGCCTCCCTCTCCAGCACGCAAGTTTATACGGATTTGGAAATCGACACACTTCTGAAAGTGTATGAACGCACCCATCCCAAATCTTCTGGAACCTAGCGCGACAGCTTCAAAGCGATTGGGGCGAAAACTGCGATTGCTCCCATAGAAAGATAAGCAAATCCCCACGCAACCAGCTCTTCGGGTCCACCGCCCAGATCAAGAACAACCCCTGCAACAACGGGCCCGGCCATGGCCCCGGTGAAACCAAGGAAACTGTGCACTGCCATTGTTGAACCTTTCAGCTCCGGAGGGGAAGTCTCGACCGCTCCTGAAGTGATGGAGGATGAATCAGCCGTGACAAAAAAGCCAAATGCAGCCGCCAGCAATACAACGACGGCAAACGGCAAATCTGCAGAAAAACCCAGAACAAGAGACAAACAGAAGGATATGAACATGATTAGGGCAATCGCTTTTTGCCGGCCAAGCTTCAAGGCAAGCTCATTTCCCGAGACACTGGCAGGAAGGCCCAGAAAGATGATGATTGACGCAATAATACTAATATCCATCCAGGCGGGGGCTTCCGTCCGGGTTTGCGCAAAGGTCAAAAACGCGACGACAAATGACCGCATCGCCATTAATTCCCATGAATGGCAGAAATAGGCCAAAACATAGCCCATAGTCTTCCGGTTCGTAAGGACTGGGGTGAAATTGAAAAGTTGCCGCCAGGGGCGTGGGTGATGATTTGGTTTTGATCCGGTTGCCAACAAGATAATCAGCAATGCACAAGGCGGTCCGGCAATGACCGCATATAATGCAGTTTCCGCTCCCATCCATTTATGTATTTGCCCGACCAGCAAGAAGGAAAGCGCTGAGCCGCTTGAAAAGCAGGCTGTATAGAAAGCAATTGACCGAGAATGGTTTCCCTCCGGCAACCGATCCGTCAAAAGTTTAAGGCCTGGCATGTAAGAGGCGGCCAAAGCGGCCCCGGATAAAAACCGCCACGGCAGGGACGAAAGAAAACCATCAGCAAAAACGGCAAATCCGTATGCACCGGCGATTGCAACCAGATTACCGGCCAGCACGACTTTTCGTGCATCAATCCTGTCCGTCAAAGTCGCCGCAACAAAGCCGACAATAGTAAATCCGCAAAAATAAGCCCCATTGATCCATCCCGCCTGCGTCCCCGAAAGACCCCAGCTTTTAAAGAAAAATGGGGTCAATGCAGGAAAAGCCGCGAAAGAAGTCATCGACAGGACTTCTGCCAAACAGAGTAAAAAAGTCAGTCTGGCAGCAGACATACGTGATGGACCTTACGCTTCGGGTGGCACTGTTTCTTGCAGGGAAGGACGGTTTGAAAAAGTCTCATACCAAGCGGCAAGCTGAGGGCGCCCTTCTCTCCAGTTTTCATGGGAAAATCGGAAATCAAAATATCCAAGGGCACAGGCCACCGCAATGGTTCCGATATTCAAGTCATCCTTGAATGTATCAACCGTTTTTTCCAGGTGATCCAAACCGTTTTCCATCGCAACCCTCAACCGGGCGTTCCAGGTTGGAGAGCCTTCGCCTTCTGGCATCGCGGCGCTATCCATACGCCGCTGGTACGCCGCATCCGTCATGCCGTCCGCCAACGCGTGCAGGGTCATAACGCGCGCGCGCTCAACACCCTTTGCTGGGAATAAATCCACTTTGTCTGAAAGCTCGTTCAGATATTCACAGATAACCACAGAATCAAAAAGGGTGTCATCACTGTCCAAAGTTAGGCTTGGAACCTTGCCTAAAGGGTTGGTAGGATTGATCCCTTTGAAAATGTCAGACACATCTCCGCGATAGGTTTCTATTGTGTCGAATAGGCCCGCCTCCATGGCGGTCACAACGACTTTACGAACAAACGGCGAGGTAGGGCTGTAACAAAGCTTCATAACGGCTCCTGAACGAGTTGGGGGCGAGCAAAAAGAAAGGGCCGGATCCTGAAATCCGGCCCTGCATTTTCAAGAATTTAAACCGAAAGGTCAACTATTCAAAGTACGACCGGCAACCGCAAGCGCGGCTTCTTTCACAGCTTCGTTCAATGTCGGATGGGCATGGCAGGTTCTCGCAATATCTTCAGCAGAAGCACCAAACTCCATCGCCAGAACACATTCATGAATAATGGTGCCTGCATCCGGTCCAATAATATGAACACCCAAAACTTTATCCGTTTTCTTGTCGGCCAGAATTTTTGCAAATCCTTCCGTGAACCCATTGGCCCGTGCCCGGCTATTCGCCATAAAGGGCACCTTGCCAACATTATATTCAATACCTGCGTCCTTAAGCTGTTCTTCGGTCTTACCAACCGTTGCAACTTCTGGCCAAGTATAGATGACACCGGGAATGGTATCATAATTGATATGAGGCTTCTGACCTGCCAGCATTTCAACGCAGACAACGCCTTCGTCTTCTGCTTTATGAGCAAGCATAGGGCCATCGATTACATCACCAATGGCATAAACACCATCAACACTGGATTTAAAAGTTTTATCAACGATAATCCGGCCAGCTTTATCCCGCTCTACACCCAGATCATCCAAGCCCAAACCTTCAGTATAAGGACGACGACCGATTGCAACCAGAACAACCTCAGCCTTCAATTCTTCTGCGTCACCACCTTTTGCAGGCTCCACGGTCAATGTCACGCCCGATTTGGCTTTTTTGGCCCCGGTGACTTTCTTGCCAAGCATGAACTTCATGCCCTGCTTTTTCAGCACCCGTTGCGTTGTTTTCGCAACCTCGTTATCCGTGCCGGGCAAAATTCGGTCAAGGAACTCAACGACCGTGACTTCGGCACCCAAACGGCGCCAAACGGTACCCAGCTCAAGACCGATCACACCACCGCCGATAACGATCATGCTTTTCGGCACTTTTTTAAGTTCAAGGGCCCCTGTGGACGAGACGATTTGTTTTTCGTCGATGTCCACATTTGGCAAAGGTGTCACTTCTGATCCAGTACAAATCAGAATATTTTTTCCCTTGATGACTTTGTTTTCCTCGCCGGTCACTTCAACGCGGCCGCCGCCCTGAAGCTCGCCGGCGCCCTTGATGTAAGTCACCTTGTTCTTCTTGAACAAAAACTCGATGCCTTGCGTCAAGCCTTCAACCGTTGTTTCTTTTTGACCCAGCATCTTGGACAGGTCCAGTTTAACCGAGCCCACGTTAATACCGCGATCAGCAAAATCGTGCTGTGCTTCTTCAAATAGTTCGGAAGATTTCAGCAGGGCTTTCGATGGGATACACCCAACATTCAGGCATGTTCCGCCTAACGCGCCACGTTTTTCAACACAGGCCGTTTTCATGCCCAGTTGTGCCGCGCGAATGGCCGCAGTATATCCGCCCGGGCCGCCACCGACCACAATCAAGTCAAAGCTATCGTCACTCATGATAATCCCCTCTAGGGAAATGTTAGAATTACAGGTCCAGCAACAGGCGTTGTGGGTCTTCCAGCGCGTCTTTCACACGGACAAGGAATGTCACCGCCTCTTTACCATCAATGATCCGATGATCATAAGACAGGGCCAGATACATCATCGGGCGAATTTTAATTTCACCATCGACAACCATCGGCCGCTCCTGAATTTTATGCATCCCCAACACACCTGATTGAGGCGCGTTCAAAATCGGAGAAGACATCAGAGAGCCGTAAACACCACCGTTTGAAATCGTGAAAGTACCGCCTTGCATATCCGCCATGCTCAGTTTGCCGTCGCGAGCCTTCCGGCCCAATTCTGCAATACCTTTTTCAACTTCGGCAAAGCTCATCTGATCGGCATCCCGCAAAACAGGAACCACAAGACCATTTGGCGTGCCGACAGCAACACCCATGTGATAGTAGTTTTTATAGATAATCTGATCGCCATCAATTTCAGCATTCACCGCAGGCAGTTCCTGCAGACCGGCGATACAGGCTTTTGTAAAGAAAGACATGAAACCAAGTTTGACTTCATGCTTTTTCAAAAACAGATCTTTATATTCCGCGCGCAACGCCATCAAATTAGTCAGATCCACTTCGTTATAAGTGGTCAGCATCGCGGCAGTATTCTGCGCTTCTTTAAGTTTCGACGCGATACTCTTACGCAGGCGAGTCATCTTAACGCGCTCTTCACGCGCTTCTTCGCTCCGCGGTCCAGAAGGGGCCGCAGATGCAGGTGCAGGCGCAGCGGCAGGAGCCGCAGACGGAGCAGACGGTGCTGCCGCAGGCGACTTGCCGCCATTTTCAAGCGCTTCTAGCACATCACCTTTGGTAATCCGACCATCTTTGCCGGTCCCACGAATGTCGGACGCATTCAGATTATTTTCGTCGATCAGCTTTTGCGCGGCAGGCAATGTTTCTACCGAGCCAGAAGACGCTGGAGCCGCAGCAGGTTCTGATTTGACTTCAGCTGGCTGCGCTGGCTTTTCAGCTTGTTTAGGTGCCTCTTCCTTTGGCGCTTCTGCCTTGGGCTTGGCAGAGGCATTCCCTGAAGCCCCAGCAACGATCTGACCCAAAAGGGCGCCAACTTCGACATCTTCACCTTCTGCAGCGATGATTTCTTCCAGACGCCCGCTTTCCGTCGCATTGACTTCCAGCGTTACTTTGTCTGTTTCAAGCTCAACGATAGGTTCATCCTTGGCAATTGAATCACCGACTTGCTTGAACCACTGACCCACAGTGGCTTCCGTTACGGATTCCCCAAGAACGGGCACACGAATTTCAACAGTCATGTTCTTACTTTCCTATTCGGATTTGATGCCAAGTGCATCATCTACTAGTGCTGCTTGTTGTTTATTATGCTGCTTCAGCAAACCAGTGGCGGTTGCCGCTGATTCATTCCGCCCTGCATAACGGGCCCGGGACACATTTTTCATGCCAACAGACGCCAGAACTTCTTCAATACGAGGCTCTACAAATGACCAGGCGCCCATATTTTTCGGCTCTTCCTGACACCAAACGATATCCTCGATATGGGTGAACGCTTTCAGTTCATCTGCCAGTGCCTGTTCCGGGAACGGATACAGCTGCTCCAGACGAAGGAAATAAGTATCTTTCAGACCCACTTCATCCCGGCGGGCTTTCAGGTCATAATAAACCTTACCCGAACACAGAACGATGCGTTTGACGTCCTTATCTGCACATAATTTTTCATTATCATACAGAACCCTGTGGAAGGTAGATCCCGGTCCCATTTCCTCTAGTGTGGAAACCGCCATTTTATGGCGCAACAAGGATTTAGGCGTCATAACAACAAGAGGCTTGCGGAACTTGCGATGGATCTGACGGCGCAGCACATGGAAATAGTTGGCTGGTGTCGTACAGTTCACGATTTGCCAGTTATCTTCCGCAGATGATTGCAAATACCGTTCAAGACGGGCCGAGGAATGTTCGGGCCCTTGACCTTCATAACCATGCGGCAGAAGCATAACCAGTCCGCTCATCCGCAGCCATTTTGCTTCACCACTAGAAATAAACTGATCAATGATCACCTGAGCACCATTGGCAAAATCACCAAACTGGGCTTCCCAAAGAACCAGTGTCTTTGGCTCTGCAAGACTATAGCCATATTCGTAACCCAGCACCGCCATTTCAGACAACATACTGTCTATGACTTCATACTGTGCCTGTTCCCCGCTCAAATTATTAAGCGGGACATAACGTTCTTCTGTCATCTGATCAACGATAACGGAATGGCGCTGTGAAAATGTTCCGCGGCCACAATCCTGTCCGGATAGGCGAACCGGGTAATCTTCTTTGAGCAAAGAGCCAAAAGCCAACGCTTCTGCGGTCGCCCAGTCGATATTTTCACCGGTATCGATCATTTTCTTCTTGGCTTTCAGGACCCGTTGCAGGGTTCTGTGCACATTATGATTTTCCGGAATTTCAGTCAGTTTTTTACCGATCTCCCGCAATATATCCAACTCAACAGCGGTTGTACCACGGCGAGCTCCTTGATCGGCTCGCTCAAACCCCTGCCAGCGACCTTCGAACCAGTCCGCTTTATTTGGCTTAAAGCTGTTGGCTGTCTCAAACTGTTTTTCCAGATAGTCTTTAAATTCAGCGATCCATCCTTCAACCTGACTTTCCTGAACAACGCCTTCTTCAATCAGTTTTTTAGCGTAGATCTGCATCGTTGTAGGATGCTGGGAAATTGTCCGATACATCAATGGTTGTGTAAAGGCCGGCTCGTCCCCTTCGTTATGACCATGACGGCGATAACAGAACATGTCGATGACAACATCAATCTGGAACTGCTGACGGAATTCAGTCGCAATTTTTGCCACATGGCAAACGGCCTCAGGATCATCACCATTGACATGGAAAATCGGCGCCTGAACCATTTTACCCACATCAGAAGGATACGGGCTGGACCGTGAATATTTAGGACTTGTGGTAAAGCCGATCTGGTTATTGACCACAAAGTGAATGGTTCCAGATGTGCGGTACCCTTTAAGTTCAGAGAGCCCGAAACATTCAGCAACAACACCCTGCCCGGCAAAAGCAGCGTCACCATGAAGCAGAAGCGGCATCACCTGCTCGCCGACATTATGGCCAATCTGAGATTGCTTCGCCCGTGCTTTACCAAGAACAACAGGATTGACTGCTTCCAGATGAGACGGGTTCGCAGTCAAGGATAGATGCACATTATTGCCGTCGAATTCACGATCAGAAGACGTCCCCAAGTGATACTTCACATCACCAGAACCTTCCACATCTTCTGGATTGGCTGGGTTCCCCTGAAATTCAGAAAACACGGCCCGGAACGGCTTCGCCATCACATTTGTCAGAATATTCAGGCGGCCCCGATGCGGCATACCCAAAACAATTTCTTTAACGCCAAGCTGGCCACCGCGTTTAATAACGCCTTCCATAGCCGGCACCAGCGATTCACCGCCATCCAGACCGAACCGTTTTGTACCGGTATATTTTACGTTCAGAAAATGTTCGAAACCTTCTGTTTCGATCAGTTTGCGCAAAATCGCAACCTTGCCTTCTGACGTGAAAGTAACGTCTTTATGACGTCCTTCAATACGCTCCTGGATCCAGGCTTTCTGATCTGGTTCCTGAATATGCATAAACTCGACACCGATCGATCCGCAATAAGTGCGGGTCACGATCTCAAGTATCTCGCGGATTGTTGACGTTTCCAGCCCTAGAACATTATCCAGAAAGATTTCGCGATCCCAGTCACTTTCATCAAATCCATAGGTTCGGGGATCCAGTTCCGGGTGTTCTTTTGGCGCTTCCAGACCCAAGGGATCCAGGTTGGCTTTCAGATGCCCGCGAACGCGATAGCTTCTGATCAACATGAGGGCGCGAATGGTATCAATCGCTGCCGCTCTGATGTCCTGTTGAGGAAGACCTTTTTTCTCCGCCTTTTCAATGGCGCGATAGGCCGCATCTCCAAGGATGCCGTATTCGTCTTCAGGGGAAATTCCGTTACTTGGGGTCCAGGGGGCGCCGCGATTTTCTGCTACGACAGTTTCTGCGTCATCGCCCAGGGTCTGAAAATACTGCTGCCAGCTGCTGTCAACTGAAGTTGGGTCATTCTGGTAGCGAAGATAAAGATCTTCAATAAATCCGGCATTTGCGCCAGAGAGGAAGGAAGAATTGTCCACTTGTTGTGCCATTTCCGGTCATATGGGTGGGCAATTGCCCACCCCCAAAGTAAAAGTCGAGTTAAAATGAACGAGTAGTATTACTATACTACCCTTTCAAAACTCTTACCAAAGTAGAACCAAGTGCAGAAGGGCTGTCAGAGACAGTAATTCCTGCGCTGCGCATGGCATCCATTTTATCGTCTGCACCGCCTTTACCGCCGGAAATAATAGCACCCGCATGGCCCATGCGACGGCCAGGAGGTGCAGTAACACCCGCGATAAAGCCAACAACAGGCTTCTTGATTTTAGACTGTTTCAGGAAGTCAGCAGCTTCTTCTTCTGCTGAACCGCCGATTTCACCGATCATGATAATGGATTCAGTTTCATCGTCCTGTAGGAACATATCCAGACAATCAATGAAGTTAGTTCCATTAACCGGATCGCCACCGATACCGATACAGGTTGACTGACCGAGACCTGCGGCAGTTGTCTGTGCAACAGCTTCGTAGGTCAGTGTACCTGACCGCGAAACGATACCCACATTACCACGACGGTGAATATGACCCGGCATAATACCGATTTTACATTCATCCGGCGTAATGACGCCCGGGCAGTTTGGACCGATCAAACGAGTGCCGCTATTTTTCAAAGCGCGTTTTACCCGAACCATATCCAGAACAGGGATACCTTCTGTAATACAGACAACCAGTTCGACTTTTGCATCGACAGCTTCCAGAATAGCATCTGCCGCAAACGGAGGCGGCACATAAATCACACTGGCATTGGCACCCGTTGTGTGAACAGCCTCCTCAACAGTATTGAAAATTGGTAGATCAAGATGGCTTTCGCCGCCCTTGCCCGGCGTAACACCACCGACCATTTTGGTTCCGTAAGCAATTGCCTGCTCAGAATGGAAAGTCCCTTGAGAGCCTGTGAAGCCCTGACAAATGACCTTTGTCTCTTTATTGACGAGTACGGCCATTATGCTGCCTCCTTCACTTCTTTAACAATTTTCTCAGCAGCGTCACCCAGATCATCTGCAGAGGTAATCGGCAGACCAGATTCGGCCAGGATTTTCTTTCCAAGGTCGACATTCGTGCCTTCAAGGCGAACAACCAGTGGAACGCTCAGCGCAACTTCTTTCGCCGCAGCAACAACACCCTCTGCAATCACATCACAGCGCATGATACCGCCGAAGATGTTGACCAGAATGCCTTCAACATTTTCGTCTTTCAGAATAATCTTGAACGCTTCGGTTACTTTTTCTTTTGTTGCGCCGCCACCAACGTCAAGGAAGTTGGCCGGATCGCCACCATTGAGCTTGATGATATCCATAGTCGCCATCGCAAGACCCGCACCGTTCACCATGCAACCGATGTTGCCATCAAGCTTGATGTAGTTCAGGTCATACTGGGCAGCTTCAAGTTCTGACGGATCTTCTTCGTCAGGATCGCGCAATTCAGAAATTTCTTTCTGACGGAACAGAGCGTTGTCATCAAAATTCATTTTTGCGTCAAGGGCGATGACCTCGCCGGCACCAGTGACAACCAGTGGATTGATTTCCACAAGGCTGGCGTCAGTGTCCATAATCGCATTATACAGGGCCATAATGAATTTAACGGCTGCGCCAACCTGCTTGCCTTCCAACCCGAGGGAGAAAGCAATCTGACGGGCGTGGAACGCCTGAATGCCAGTTGCAGGATCGATGCTGACCATTTTGATTTTTTCAGGTGTTGCTGCTGCAACTTCCTCAATTTCCATGCCGCCTTCAGTAGACGCCATGAAAGTCACACAATCTTTTGCACGATCAATAATCGCACCCAGGTAAAGTTCGCGCGCAATATCGCAGCCATCTTCAACATAGACACGTTTAACTTCTTTTCCTTCAGGGCCAGTCTGATGGGTCACCAGCTGCATACCAATCATGGATTTTGCTGTTTCAACAACTTCCTCAAGAGATTTGACAACCTTGACACCGCCGCCAAGTCCGCGACCGCCAGCGTGGATCTGAGATTTAACAACCCAGACAGGACCGCCAAGTCCCTGAGCTACTGTTTTTGCTTCTTCAGCTGTGTAAGCAACCCCACCTTTTGGCACGGTCACACCGTATTTTGCTAGAAGGCCTTTGGCCTGATATTCATGAATATTCATATTCTACCGCTATTCGCCTGTTTGGATCAGCACTATGCTGGTCGGATATATGATCGAAATTCGACTATAACACTGAAAAAAAGGGGCACAACCAATTTGGCTGCGCCCCTTTTATTTTCCGTTAGCCGAGGCTTGGGTCGATGCCAATGCAGGCTTCGACAAGTCCTTTCACCGCATCGACTGAATTATCAAACATGGCCTTTTCATCCGCGTTCATTTCAATCTCTACGACACGTTCAATTCCTTCGGCGCCGATGACGGTTGGAACACCGACATACATTCCGTCCAGGCCATATTGACCATCGACATAGGCAGCACAAGGCAGAACGCGTTTTTTGTCTTTCAAGTAGGCTTCCGCCATTGTGATTGCACTGGAAGCTGGCGCATAAAAAGCGGAACCGGTTTTCAACAGGGCAACAACTTCTGCGCCGCCATTCCGTGTCCGGTCAACAATCGCGTCGATTTTTTCCTGCGTTGTCCAACCCATTTTAATCAGATCAGGAACAGGAATACCGGCGACTGTTGAATAACGTGTCAATGGAACCATGGTGTCACCGTGGCCACCCAGAACAAAGGCTGTTACGTCTTCGACTGAAACATTAAATTCTTCAGCAAGGAAAAGACGGAAACGCGCGCTGTCCAAAACGCCGGCCATGCCGACAACTTTGTTATGTGGCAATCCACATTTTTCGCGCAACACCCAAACCATGGCGTCAAGAGGATTGGTAATACAGATAACAAAAGCGTTTGGTGCGTATTTCTTGATACCTTCACCAACCGACTGCATAACCTTGATATTTGTTCCCAGAAGATCATCACGGCTCATGCCAGGCTTGCGGGCAATACCTGCTGTCACGATACAGACGTCAGCACCTTCGATCGCGCTATAGTCATTTGCACCGGTCATTGTTGCATTGAAACGATCAACAGGAGAAGAAGACGCGATGTCCAGGCTTTTGCCTTGAGGCAGACCATCAACGATGTCAAAAAGGACAACATCGCCCAGCTCCTTGAGACCAGCCAAGTGTGCCAAGGTTCCACCAATGTTTCCGCCGCCAATCAGCGCTATTTTTTTGCGAGCCATTCTATTCTCCGGATATGTTGAGAGGGCTCTGTGCGAAGACACAAAGTCCTCTTTAATTAATTCTTGGGTCGGTCTACCCCGTTTCTTAACCAAGAGCAAGGTCACGGAGGAAAATTCTCACATTTTTTTCTTCACAAGAGGATAAAATCACACTCAGACGGGCGTTCAAACAGATGTAGGTTCGGAATTTTATAAGAAAAGACCAACAAGAAGATAAAATTTTAGGGTTACTGGTAAGCTGTTAGTAATACATGCCGGGTATAGTTGGATCTGTAATAGAAAACGACTAACCGGATACACATGAACGCCAAGTCTTCTCGAATCGTCAAAAAAGCTGCTCTTTGCAGCGTGGTCTGCATTTCCCTGACCGGGTGTGCGGAAACGATTATTGCCGGCCTGACGTTAAGCGAATTACTAACCGCCGGCTCTATTGGTTCTGCCCTGATCACGGGTAAAGGACTGGGGGAACATGCCCTTGATCTTGTGACCGGTCAGGATTGCCGTATTCTAGAAGCTGTATTCCGCGAGGATCGAGCGGTTTGCGAACCTAAAGACTCCGTTGCCACCCAAGGGGACTTTAAAGGACTGGTCGCCTTACTCGACACGCCTGCAGGGCAGGATATCCAACTCGCCGAAATTCCATACAAGGAAAATCAGTTCCCAGCAATTAACCCCACAGCCGTTAAAAGCGCCGACAGGGTTCTTGCTGCCCTGACCAGAAAGTCTGTTACGCTCACCGACCGAACGGTCGCTTATAAACCTAAGCCGATGCCCGCATTGACAGCGGCAACGGCGTCTTTTGATTTCAAGCAGCTCAAACACACCAGCATTGCGGACGTGGGGTCCAATGATTTGCGCAAGCGACTGACAAATGGCGGTGTTTTTTAACACCCCTTTGCGGCATTCCTCTTTACATCCTCGCAGAAGCTTGCTTTAACGCCATCATGACTTCACACGGCCCCCTTGAAGCATATCGGGCTTTGCGCGCCGAGAATGCGATCCAGCACGACCCTATCCAGGAATTGGCAGTTGAAAAACTCCAAACCCTGCATCGTCGCCTGCAATCCTACAATCCGATCACCAGCCCACATTGGACTGACGTGTTTCGCCTTGGCGCCCGCAAACCGAGAGTGGAACCCCCGCAGGGCATTTACATGTATGGCGATGTGGGACGGGGTAAGTCAATGTTGATGGATCTATTCTTTGACACCGCTCCGGTCACCCAAAAAAGACGTGTGCATTTTCACGCCTTTATGCTGGAAGTACATGCCTTTATTCATCAGTGGCGAAAAGATCCAAATCGCAAAGGGGACGATCCGATAGAGCCCCTTGCCAAAAAAATAGCAGATGACGCATGGCTCCTTTGCTTTGATGAATTTCAAGTCAGTGACGTTGCCGACGCCATGCTCCTTGGACGGTTGTTCGAACTCCTTTTCTCCCATGGTGTCGTTGTCATTGCGACATCAAACAGGGTGCCCGAAGATCTGTATAAAGATGGCCTGAACCGCGATCTGTTTTTACCTTTTATTGACCTGATCAAAGAAGAACTGGATATCCTGCATTTATCAGGCGGGACCGATTATCGTCTGGACCGGCTATCGAAAAGCCCGGTTTATTTCTCGCCTCTTGGGTCTGAGGCTGACGAAAATCTTGACCGGGTGTTCAACATGTTAACAGAAGGCACGAAACCAGCGCCTCTTACATTAAAAACACAAGGACGGGAGCTCCATGCCCATACGACCGCCCGTGGTGTCGCACGCTTTTCCTTTGAGGAGCTTTGTGCCCGGCCTTTGGGCGCCTCTGACTTCCTGCTTCTTGCGGAAAATTTTCATTCCCTGATCCTCGATAATGTTCCCAAACTAGGGCCCCATAATCGCAATGAGGCAAAGCGGTTCGTTACTTTAGTCGACGTTCTGTATGAAGCTGGCGCAAACCTTGTCCTGTCAGCCGAAGTGGAAGCCGACACTCTCTATGAACAGGGTGATGGGCATTTTGAATTTGCCCGAACCGTGTCCCGTCTTATGGAAATGCGTTCAGAAGACTATCTTAAAGGCGCAATCACCTGATACGCCCGACGATCAGGGAACCATCTCGTTTTATGTTGCAGATACAGTCATGACACAGAGGATCGCTGCCATGCTTCCAGTTCTGTCCCGATCGTCGCATCTGCTAGCGCTTTTCTGTCGGCCTCAGATTTATTCTGCCCCAGCTTGGCCTTCGCCTGCAACTGCGCCACCGGAATATTGAAAGCAACAATTGCGTTCATCATCGCGTTAAGGCGTTTTTCGTCGAACATCCCGACGTCCCACGGGTCGCGGCGATCCCGCTCATTTTCCAGGGTCAGCCCTTCGAGAACAGCTCTTACCCTTTCACGGTCCGTCTCGATGATGGCCTGTCCGCGTGCATGGACCGCCACATAGTTCCAGGTTGGAACATTCAGCTTTGTTTCATAATCCCGGGGGGAGATATACTGATGCGGTCCAGAAAAAATGACGAGTGATGGACGAGTGGCGATGAACCCTGAATGTGGGTTTGCTTTTGCCAGATGTCCGGTAATGGTGCCATATTCGCCAGCATTGGGGTCAAAGCTCACTGGAATATGGCTGGCAAATGGATCTCCCTGATCGTCAACGGTTACAAGGGTGGCAAAACTGGCGTCCGGCAACAAAGAAACAAGGGTCTCTATTGCCGGACTATTGAAATGTTGGGGAACATACATCTTACGGGCTTCCAAATCATGAATAATGACGATCAGATTTAGCAGAAGCCGCGATCATTAACAGTTCCAAAAATCGAAAATGGATAGAGCCACTTTCCTTACCAGTCAGAGAGTTTTTCCACCGACTGGAACGCTGTTGCATCATGCGTTGGAACAATTTTTAAATCGGGATATCGTTTTTTGAGATGATATAGACCAACAACGCTTTCTGTTAAAGCATCCGTATACTGATCTGCAAGATGTTGTCCTAAGGGCGGACGCATCGCAGGTATCTCAACTGCCTTTGCCGACCAGGAAATATCCCCGATAAAGAAATAACGCGTACCATCCCGCAACGTTACGAACATGCCTAGGCTTCCCGCGGTGTGGCCGTTCAGCGGAACCAGAACAATGGAACCATCGCCATACAGATCGTGAGAGCGTTCAAAGTTTTCGTAAGGGACAGGTTCGAACGTGACAAACTTCCAGTTGAGGTCCGTTCGGTTATACTGATCAGGAAAAAAACCGGCGGCCCCAGTACCATGTTCTTTCGCCCAGTTCAGCTCATCCTGTGTGACCTGCAGCTGCGCGTCCGGGATTTCTGAAATAACCCCCGTATGATCCCAGTGTAGATGGGTGAGCAAGACGAAATCGATCTCGTCCATCTTAACCGGCGATTTTTCGATATGCTGCCGTGCTGTTGGCTCTGGAATGAACGAAAAAAGCAGCTTTTGGAAGCCTGAAAAATGCTTTTCGGACTGCTCTGCAACATCCAAACCAATGCCCCCTTCAAACAAAAAAGTCCCTTTCGGATGCTTGACCACCATTCCGGAATACAGGGATTTGTGAGTTTTGGTCAGATCCCCCCCGCTAAAGACAAATGCTTCGGGAGACAAGTTGTGCCCCGTACTAAAATATCCAAGGCGCACCTCTCCCATCTGCTGCGGGTCAATATTGACGGTTGTTTTTGCAAATGTTGGCGCCGGATAGGCTGAAACATCAATTTGTCGTGGCCAGAAATGCCAGGTCAGAAGACAGATGAAGGCAATCAGCACCACTGCCAGTGCGAGCAAAATCTTTTTTACCATTGTTAGTCCTTAATTCGTTGCGCAAAGAGGAAGAAGCAGGTCTTTCGTTTCCTCTAGGGACCGGGTGTTTTTATGCGCCCGGCAGATAATGAGGGACCCTTCGATCGCACTCAGTAGAAGTGTTGCGAAGGCCGGTTTATTAGGATGGGAACATTTCAGCTGAACCAGGGCTTCTTCAATTTCATGGTGCCACCTGTCAAAAACGTCTTTGCAGGCCGCCGTAATCGGATCAGAGCCAGGTGTCATTTCCAATGTGATTGAACTGACCGGGCAACCTTTTTGAAAACCGGTACTGATCAACAAGTGGCAAAAGGCTTCAGTGACAGAAGATATAAAGGCTTCGGTCGTCTCTGCATTTTGCCGCGCCTCATATAGGATCGACTGCACCGTCTGACCGCCCTGCTCAATAGCCGCTAACGCGATCTCTTCTTTCCCGCCGGGAAAATGGAAATACAGCGACCCCTTAGGAATTTTCCCTTGAGCGGTAATTTGATTAATCCCCATCGCGTGATATCCGCTGGTCTGAATAAGATCCGCCGCGACATCAACAATACGGGCTTTTGTTTGCATTCCTTTAGACATGGCACTTTCCAAAATATATAGAATGGTCTATTTATTTTATGGATTGGTTTTTGTCAATACCTGTTCCGGGCGCCTGCTATTTAAGATCGGAAATCGAGAGGGCGCCGTCGAGCCAGTATTTCATAAGGCCCACATATTCTTTAAGCGCCAATTTCCAGAAGTAAAAGCCTTCAAACGAAGGAAGCAGGTCGGTGGGCAGGAAGGCGGCGTGACGGACACCAACGACAACCGGATCCGAAGTAATTTTTTGAGCCCGAAACAAGGCCCGACTTCTTAAAGCATGATGGCCTATTGTAAGAAGAAGAATTTTGGACGCACCAACCTCGCCGCTCATCTTCACCAGATGCGACACATGGTCGGTGGTTGACCTTGCACCCCCCTGATATTTTATCTCAACATCCTGAAACTGCTGCTGTGCGGCTGTTTGGAAATAATGAATATCTGTTGTTTGCCCGTCCCCATTTCGCGCCGTCCCCGACACTAACAAAGGAAGGCCAGATTGACGGGCCAGAGACGCTGCTTTCAGAAAACGGAAATATGATGTTGGGGCAATCGCCTCTGCCCCGATTTGTCGATCTGTTTCGGTCCCGTTGGAAACAACAGCGATGGCCTGTATTTCAGCCGATGCCTTGCCATCTGGTAGTTCAGAATATAAAACGCCGATTTCCAGTGGCCACAACAATGCTTTTCCCGTTACCGGCAAACTCATGAAAATAAAACAGGCCAGCGTGTAGAATAAAAACTTTCTGCGCCCCAGACTAAGCCAGTCAAAAAACGCAAATGGCAGCGCGATCAGAACAAGCCCCGGTAAAGACAAGCCATCCACCAGGAATGTCAAAACATAATCCATCATACTGCCGTCCCCCTCTTTTCCTCATAGTGGAAGACTGCGCAGGAACAGGCAACAAAAAAGGCCGCCAGAGGCGACCTTCCTGTAACGATTGCCCGAGACCACTAACCGCGGCGCTCAACCATCATTTTCTTGATCTCTGCAATGGCTTTTGCAGGGTTCAATCCTTTAGGGCACGTATTCGCGCAGTTCATAATTGTATGACAGCGATACAGACGGAACGGATCTTCCAGATTATCCAGACGCTCGCCGGTAAACTCATCCCGGCTATCCGCTAGCCAGCGATAAGCCTGCAAAAGAATGGCGGGGCCGAGGAACCGATCTGAATTCCACCAGTAACTTGGGCAGGAAGTCGAACAACACGCGCACAGAATACACTCGTAAAGACCATCCAGCTTTTCCCGGTCTTCTTTTGACTGCAAACGCTCCTGATCAGGGGGCGGTGGTGTCTGTGTCTGCATCCACGGTTTAATAGACGCATATTGCGCATAGAAATTGGTCAGATCCGGCACAAGGTCTTTCACCACAGGCTGATGCGGTAGCGGGTAGATATTAATATCACCATCCACCTCATCCATGCCTTTTGTACAGGCCAGCGTATTCGTACCATTGATATTCATGGCACAGGAACCACAAATACCCTCACGGCAAGAGCGCCGGAAAGTTAGCGTCGGGTCAATTTCGTTTTTGATCTTGATCAGACCATCCAAAATCATTGGACCACATTCATCCAGATCGACATGATAGGTATCGATGCGTGGGTTTTCTGTGTCATCTGGTGACCAGCGATACACGTTAAAGGCTTTGGTATTTTTAGCCCCATCCGGTTTCGGATGGGTCTTACCGGTGCCTACGCGTGAATTTTTAGGTAATGTCAATTCAACCATTTTACGTCCCTAATCCTCTTAGTAGACCCGGGCTTTGGGTTTGATATAGTCGATTTCTTCGGTGAGCGTGTAGTCATGAACCGGACGGTAATCCAGTTTCACACCCTCTGCATCGGTATGATAGGTGAGCGTATGCTTCATCCAGTTTTTATCATCCCGATCCGGGAAATCTTCACGAGCATGAGCGCCGCGGCTTTCTTTTCTGTTCTCAGCCGCTGTCATGGAAACCACAGCCTGACGGATCAAGTTATCCAGTTCCAACGTTTCAACAAGGTCGGAATTCCAGACGAGCGAGCGATCTGTTGTCGCAATATCGGCCATCTGTTTTTCAACATCATTGATTTTTGTTACGCCGGCCTTCAAGGTCTCTCCTGTCCGGAAGACAGCACAGTCATCTTGCATTACCCGCTGCATTTTATCGCGGATCTGTGCTGTAGACTGTCCGCCTTTTGCGTTGCGGAATTTATCCAACCGACCCAAAGCCTCATCACAGGCATCGGCCGCTAACGGTGAATGGGCTTCACCAGACTTCACAACATCTTTTGCTCGAAGCGCCGCTGCCCGACCGAAGACTACAAGGTCAATCAGGGAATTTGAACCCAGTCGGTTTGCACCGTGAACAGACACGCACGCAGCCTCGCCCACAGCCATCAGGCCTGGAACAACCGCATCCGGGTTGCCATCCTTCAAATCAACAACTTCACCATGATAATTGGTTGGAATACCACCCATATTATAGTGAACCGTTGGAATAACAGGAATTGGCTCTTTATTCACATCAACACCAGCAAAAATGCGGGCACTTTCAGAAATACCCGGCAGGCGCTCTTCGATCATCGCTTTGTCCAGATGATCCAGATGCAGATAAATATGATCTTTACGTCCGCCAACACCGCGGCCTTCCCGGATTTCCATGGTCATTGACCGCGAAACAACATCCCGGCTGGCCAGATCCTTGGCACTTGGGGCATATCGTTCCATGAAACGTTCGCCCTCACCATTGACAAGGTATCCGCCTTCACCGCGCACACCCTCTGTAATCAGACAACCCGCGCCATAAATACCGGTCGGATGGAATTGTGTGAATTCCATATCCTGCAACGGCAGACCTGCCCGCAGAACCATGCCGCCACCGTCACCTGTGCAGGTGTGTGCTGACGTACAGGAGAAATAGGCACGCCCAAAACCACCAGTTGCCAAGACAACCATATGGGACCGGAAAAGATGCAAGGTTCCGTCCTCAAGGCAAAGGCAAAGAACCCCTTTACAGGCGCCATCTTTGTCCATGATGAGGTCCAGCGCGAAATATTCGATATAAAAATCGGTGTCATATTTCAAAGACTGGCTATACAGCGTATGCAACATGGCGTGACCTGTCCGGTCAGCCGCCGCGCAAGTCCGCTGTGCGGCAGGGCCTTCACCAAACTGGGTTGTCATACCGCCAAAGGCACGCTGGTAGATTTTACCTTCTTCCGTCCGGCTGAACGGCATTCCGAACTGTTCCAGTTCCAGAACGGCCGCCGGGGCCTCACGGCACATATATTCAATAGCATCCTGATCACCCAGCCAGTCAGATCCCTTTACAGTGTCATACATATGCCACTGCCAGTTATCTTCACCCATATTTCCCAAGGAAGCTGAGATACCGCCCTGCGCTGCAACAGTGTGAGACCGGGTCGGGAAAACTTTGGTAATCGCGGCTGTTTTCAGGCCAGCCTGGGCCATGCCCATAGTCGCACGAAGACCGGCGCCACCAGCGCCGACGACGACCACGTCATATTTATGTTCAATAATCGGATAGGCTTCAGACATATACTTTATCCCCCAAACGCCAGCTTTAAAACGGCCAGCGCAGCGGCAAGACCAACAACAGCACAGAAGAAATTGTTCAGCATCAGGCAGACAACTTTTCTGAATTCACCATGGACATAATCTTCAATGACAACCTGCAGGCCAAGCTTCAAATGATAGAAGGTTGCGCCAATAAGAAGGAGAAGAATAATAGAGGTAAATGGCAGACTGAGAATATAACGAACCCGTTCGTAATCAGCACCAACCAAAGAGATAACGTAAGCCAGCGCGATAACAAAGAGTGGGATCAGCGCAACCGCGGTGACCTTCTGATGCCACCAATGAACGGTTCCTTCCTTGGCAGAGCCAAGATGACGGACATTTTTAAGAGGTGTTCTCATACTCATGGTTACCCTCCTATTCCGTAGGCAATGACCCAGGTCAGGACAGTCAAAACAACAGACATCACAATTGCGGCCATGCCCGTTTTCCGCATTGTCGGAAGCTCAAAGCCCTTACCGGCATCCCAGAACAAATGGCGAATGCCATTGCAGAGGTGGTAGAACAGAGCCCAGCTAAAGCCGAACAAAACGAGACGCCCGAACCACGAGGAAATAAATCCGTTTACGGTTTCAAAAGAGTCGGGGCCAGCGGCAGCTGCAATCAGCCACCAGGTCAACAGAAGGGTACCCACGCCTAAGGCGACGCCTGTGATGCGGTGGGTAATGGATGTCACCATCGTGATCTGAGGTTTATAAATCCCCAGATGCGGCGATATCGGTCTTTCTACATTCGCCATGGATATCTCTCTAGCAGGGTATACATTGCAGGAACTAAGGCTTTCTTTTTCGCTCGGATTGTAGACTTGGAAACCTTGAAGTCAACCGAACCTTATGTATGTTTCTTTGTTTTATACTGCAAGTGTGGCTTTTGGCAATATCACCCAATAGTCTAAATCAAGAACAATGGCTGGATTTCTTTTCCCATCTGCATCCATTTCAGGAAATTCCGCGCAAGACAGATCTTTGACCGCGCGGGTTCGAACCCGCAAAGCACCCGCATCCATATGTCCCAGGATATCAGCCTTGTCGAGAATTTCACTCCAGGCGTATATCGTATCCCCGGCAAAAGTAGGCGCTGTATGGGATCCCCCGTTAATCGCACTGATCAGGACGGCATTTCCCAAACCATTAAAAGTCAGGGCGCGGGCCAGACTGATAATATGACCACCGTAAATTAACCGCTGGCCAAAACGATCATGCTGCTGGACATGCTGGTTAAAATGAACTTTCGCCGTATTCTGATACAAGCGAGTGGCCATCATATGTTCGGCTTCTTCAATGGTCATGCCATCCACATGATCAATTTTCTCGCCAATCTCATAATCTTCATAAAAATGCGCTGAACCAGAAAGAACAGGATTGAAGTCCCGCATATCCAAATCAACAGGCAATAATAACTGCGACGGATCCACCACATCAGGCAGGTCCGGCACTACCGGATCGGGGGCCGGGGCCTCTACATTATTTTTACGGACCATTACCCAACGAACATAATCCAGAACCACTTCCCCTACCTGATTGGTTCCAGTGGAGCGTACGTAAACGACACCCGTTTTACCGTTGGAATTTTCCTTCAGGCCGATAACTTCGGAAACTGTCTGGACACTGTCCCCGGGATAAACCGGTGCCAAAAAGCGCACATCAGCATATCCAAGATTAGCCACGGCATTCAGAGAAACATCCGGAACCGTCTTGCCGAACACAATATGAAAGACAAGAAGATCATCGACCGGCGCCGCCTGAAGTCCGCAATCGATGGCAAAGCTATCCGCTGACTGAAGCGCAAAACGGCTACCGTACAGCGCCGTATACAGAGAGACATCCCCTTCCGTGATTGTTCTGGGGGTCGCATGTGTCAGAATCTGACCCAGCTTGAAATCTTCAAAATAATTGCCGGGGTTTGTTTTATTGGAGGGCATTTTTCGTATCCTTATTCTGCCATAGCCGCAATTGCATCGGACAGGGCCACTTTGGCTTTGGCAATTTCCACATGCAGATTTTCAATCAGCTTGCCGTCCACGAGAACAACACCCTTACCTTCTTTTTCCGCCTCTTCAAACGCGACGATCACTTTACGGGCATGGGCGACTTCCGCTTCAGAGGGGGCAAAAACCTCATTGGTCGGGCCTAACTGTTTCGGATGGATCAATGTTTTACCATCAAAGCCAAGCTCCAAGCCCTGAACACAAGATCCTTTGAAACCTTCTTCATCTGCCAAGTCCAGATAAACACCATCCAGAACCGTCAAGCCATAGGCCCGTCCAGCCAGCAAACATAATCCCAATGATGTAATAACAGGCAGCCGCATGGGGGTATGCTGTGCCTGCAAATCCTTCACAAGATCAGACGTTCCCATGACGAAACAATCAACCCGATCGCTGGAAGAGGCAATTTCTTCGGCTTTCAGAATTCCCAGCGGCGTTTCCATCATGCACCAGATTTTAGTGCTTTCGGGTGCTCCACTTTCATCCATCAGTTTTTCTAAAGCCCGCACGTGAGCCGCACTTTCAACCTTAGGCAACAAAATAGCATCCGGCCCGGCTTTTGCGGCCGCGATCACGTCAGCCTCTCCCCAGGGTGTATCCAGACCGTTCACGCGAATAATGATCTCACGATTGCCATAACCACCGGCGGCGGCATTACCGCACACGATCTCACGGGCCTCTGCCTTGGCGTCAGGGGCAACGGCATCTTCAAGGTCAAGGATCAGTCCGTCAGCCATCAGCCCCTTGGCTTTTTCCTGAGCTCGGGCATTGGAGCCGGGCATATACAATACGGAACGGCGAGGGCGCAGGGTTTTTGACATTTTTTTCTCCGGTGCAAACAGCGTTATTTCTTTTTTGCTGCATCATACCCGGATTTTGCTGCAACGCAACATTGTTGCGAGGAAAGTTCAATTACCACAACAAAAAAAGCCGCTCCATACGGGAGGCGGCTTTTAATTTTAATCACTAAGTTGCGGATCAGGCAGCTTTTTTCAGATATTCGCGACCAACAAGTTCAGCAATCTGTACTGTGTTGAGGGCGGCCCCTTTGCGCAAATTGTCAGAGACGCACCAAAGGTTGATACCATTTTCCACAGTCGAATCATCGCGGATCCGGGAAATAAAGGTCGCGTAATCACCAACACATTCAACCGGTGTTACATATCCGTTTTCTTCCGGATTATCGACAACCATAATCCCCGGAGATTCCCGCAGAATATCACGGGCTTCATCCGCAGAGAGCTCGTTTTCAAATTCGATATTCACGCTTTCCGCATGCCCGACAAAAGTCGGGACGCGCACACAAGTTGCTGTAAGCTTGATTTTCGGGTCGATGATTTTTTTGGTTTCGACCGTCATTTTCCATTCTTCTTTGGTGTATCTGTCATCCAGAAATACATCAATATGCGGAATCACGTTGAACGCAATCTGTTTGGTAAAAGCGGACGGTGTAGGCTCATCATTGACGAAAATACCTTTCGTCTGACTGAAAAGCTCGTCCATTGCTTCATTACCACCGCCCGATGTAGACTGGTAAGTCGAAACAACAACCCGTTTGATTGTCGCTTTATCATGCAAAGGCTTTAGCGCCACAACCAACTGCGCTGTTGAACAGTTCGGATTGGCGATAATGTTTTTCTTTGTATAGCCAGCAACATCCTGCGGGTTCACTTCAGGCACGATCAACGGCACATCCGGATCCATCCGGTAATGAGATGAATTGTCGATAACAATACAGCCCTGTGACGCGGCTATCGGCGCAAATTTTTCAGAAATGGATCCGCCTGCAGAAAACAGAGCAAAATCGGTTCCCGTGAAATCAAAATCTTCCAGTGCCTTCACCGTAAGGGTCTTGTCACCGAAGGAAACCTGTCTCCCGACTGACCGTTTAGAGGCCAATGCGGTTACTTCTGAGACAGGAAATTGACGTTCGTCCAGAATGTTCAGCATTTCGCGGCCCACATTACCTGTGGCGCCTACTACAGCAACTCTATATCCCATGATTTTGATCTCTCATTTGATTCTGGCGAAGCACCATTGCATCGCCAGAACTGGGTTACTCAATTAATGAGCTAAACTTAGGGTTACCCGTTCAGTTTATCAAGCTCACGTAAAATGGCATCGCCCATTGTTGTGGTCGATACCTTAGCCATGCCTTCTGCCATAATATCGGCAGTCCGCATGCCACCTGCAAGGACGTTCTGGACAGCTTGTTCGACCAGATCTGCCTCACCAGGCATATCAAAGCTATAGCGCAGAGCCATAGCGTAAGAAAGGATGGTGGCGATTGGGTTCGCGATATTCTGGCCCGCGATATCTGGCGCAGAACCATGTACTGGCTCGTAAAGCGCTTTCCGGCGACCATGCTCATCCACATCACCAAGAGAGGCCGAGGGTAGCATGCCCAAAGAGCCTGTCAGCATCGCGGCACAATCAGAAAGAATGTCACCAAACAGATTATCTGTGACAATCACGTCAAACTGTTTTGGCGCCCGCACCAGCTGCATGGCGGCATTATCCGCATACATGTGTGAAAGCTCCACATCCGGGAATTCACTCTCGTGAATTTTGATGACTTCTTCGCGCCAAAGAACACCGGATTCCATTACATTTGCTTTTTCACTGGAAACAACACGACCATCCCGTTTTTGTGCCAGTTCAAATGCAACCCGCGCAACCCGGTGGATTTCAGGTGTTGTATAGACCTGAGTATTCACACCTTTTCGAACACCATTGCCCAGATCTTCAATACCGCGAGGTTCGCCAAAATAGACACCGCCGGTCAATTCGCGAACGATCATGATATCCAGACCAGCAACCAGTTCCGGTTTCAGGCTGGACGCATCAACAAGGGCATCAAAACAAATTGCAGGACGCAGGTTGGCATATAGCTCCAAATCCTTGCGAAGGCGCAGCAAGCCCCGCTCCGGCTTGATCGAGAAATCCAGATTATCCCATTTCGGACCGCCCACAGCGCCTAAGAGAACCGCATCAACATTCTGTGCTTTATCGACAACAGCGTCAGTAATCGGAATACCGTGCGCATCAATCGAGGCACCACCGACCAGATCTTCATCCACATCAAATTTGACAGCGCGCTTGTTTTCCATCCAGTCAACAACACGGCGGACTTCTGTCATGGCTTCGGGACCGATACCATCGCCCGGCAGAATAAGAAGAGATTTATTTGACGCCATTGTTTCTTGCTTCCTTTTCAGTGCTTGGTTGGTGGCGGCCAGAACAGCCGCCCCGAAATGATTTTTGGGTTGGCCAGTGTCCCGGCCACCAGACTTTACGCCTGCAACCAGGGTTGAGACAGCTTCTGTTTTTCTTCGAAGCTGCTCACCTTATCTTTTTTCTGCATCGTCAGACCGATATCGTCCAGACCATTGAGAAGACAATGCTTGCGGAATTCATCAATTTCGAACGAAATCGTTCCGCCGTCCGGGCCTTTGATTTCCTGAGCGGCCAGATCAACGGTTAGAGTTGCGTTTGCACCCCGATCCGCATCATCCATCAATTTGTCCAGCTCTTCCGCTGTGACACGGATTGGCAGGATACCGTTTTTGAAACAGTTGTTATAAAAGATGTCGGCAAAGCTCGTTGAAATCACACAGCGAATACCAAAATCCAGCAACGCCCAAGGCGCATGCTCGCGGCTTGAACCGCAGCCAAAGTTATCACCTGCCACCAGAATTTCCGCACCGCGATAGGCAGGCTTGTTCAGAACAAACTCTTCCTTTTCGCTGCCGTCATTTTCGTAGCGCATTTCGGCAAATAGATGCTGGCCAAGGCCGGCGCGCTGAATAGTTTTCAGATACTGCTTTGGAATGATCATATCGGTGTCGATATTGACCAATGGCATTGCGGCGGCAACGCCTGTGAGTTTCGTAAATTTATCCATTCTTCGTCCCCTTAACCCAAATCGCGCACATCAGTCAGATGACCTGTAATGGCCGCTGCGGCTGCCATTGCCGGGCTCACCAGATGCGTCCGGCCTCCACGGCCCTGACGGCCTTCAAAGTTACGGTTAGACGTCGACGCGCAGCGATCCCCCTCGTCAAGACGATCGGCGTTCATGGCAAGGCACATGGAACAGCCGGGCTCGCGCCATTCAAAACCGGCGGCCGTAAAGATCTTGTCCAGACCTTCTTCTTCGGCCTGAATTTTGACCAGACCAGAGCCCGGAACGATAATCGCGTTTACAGTGTCTTTAACCTGTTTGCCTTCAACAATCGCGGCAACCGCCCGTAAGTCTTCGATACGCCCGTTTGTACAGGAACCGACAAACACATGATCGACGACAATATCAGTCAGCTTCATGCCGGCTTCCAGACCCATATATTTCAGGGCCCGTTCAGCTGCAATCTGTTTACCGCTATCGGCAAAGTCAGACGGTGCTGGAACGTTGCCCGTAATCGGCAGGGCATCTTCCGGACTTGTTCCCCAAGTTACGTAAGGAACAATGTCAGCGGCATCCATTGTGACCACTTCGTCAAAATGGGCGCCTTCGTCTGTTACCAGAGTTTTCCAATATGCGACGGCTTGCTCATAGGCACCGGCTTTTGGCGCGTAAGGGCGGCCTTTGACATATTCGAAAGTTGTCTCATCCGGAGCGATAAGCCCAGCACGAGCACCGGCTTCAATGGTCAGGTTACAAAGTGTCATGCGCCCTTCCATTGACAGGGAACGCACGGCTTCACCAGCATATTCGATGACACAGCCTGTTCCGCCTGCCGTCCCGATTTTACCAATGATCGCCAAGGCAAGATCTTTGGCGGTCACGCCAACAGGCAACTTGCCATCGACCTGAACAAGCATGTTTTTTGCTTTTTTCTGGATCAGTGTCTGGGTTGCCATCACATGCTCGACCTCAGACGTGCCGATACCGTGGGCAAGCGAGCCAAATGCACCATGAGTTGACGTATGACTATCGCCACAAACAATGGTCATACCCGGCAGGGTCAGGCCCTGCTCAGGACCAATAATATGAACAATGCCCCGACGTTCATCGGTCATAGAGAAGTAAGGCACACCAAACTCTTTCACATTGGCTTCAAGTGTTTCCACCTGCAACTTGCTTTCAGGGTTTGTGATACCTTTATCCAGGTCTTTAGTCGGCACGTTATGGTCTGCAACCGCAAAGGTCGCCTCCGGGCGGTGAACTTTCCGTCCGGTGATACGAAGCCCTTCAAAGGCCTGCGGGCTTGTCACCTCATGAACCAGATGTCTGTCAATATAAAGCAGACTGGCACCATCTTCTTGTACATCGACCAGATGGCTGTCCCATATCTTGTCATAAAGGGTCTTTGCTTCGCCCATTTTCGTGTCCTCTCAAGCCTGGATTTGTTTTCTCATTATACAGCAAACCCCGGCACAGGCGACCCCATGCCGGGCAGTTCCGCCCCAAAAAGGCAGAACGCGTTTAGCTGTTTGTCGTTTTCGCGTAACGATCGTCGCGACGTTCGCGAAGACGTGCTTTCTTACCACGCAATTCGCGGAGGTAATAAAGTTTCGCACGACGCACGTCACTCTGGCGAACCACTTCGATTTTGTCGACACGTGGTGAGTAAAGTGGGAACACACGTTCCACACCTTCGCCGTAAGAGATCTTACGTACTGTAAAGTTTGCGTTGATTCCGCCTGAATTACGAGCGATACACACGCCTTCAAAAACCTGAATACGTTCACGCGTACCTTCAACCACTTTCACGTGCACGCGAAGGGTGTCCCCTGCGCGGAACTGTGGAACCGGACGCTCTGACGTAAGCTTTTCAATCTGCTCTTGCTCTAGCTGCTGAATAACATTCATCGCTTTCACCTCTATTTCAAATTTTCATCTGACCAGCGTTCCCAAAGGTCTGCTCGCCGTTGTTTCGTCAATTCTTCTGAACAGCGCTGCCGCCATTCTTTAATCTTCTCATGGTGCCCAGATAAAAGAACATCCGGAACACCCCGATCTTCCCAAACCGGTGGGCGGGTATAATGTGGATATTCCAACAACCCGGTCTCAAAACTTTCTTCCGTTAGCGACGCCTGATTGCCGGTGACCCCGGGTAACAATCTGACAACCGCATCCAGCATGGCAAGAGCTGCAATCTCTCCCCCGGACAAAATGAAATCACCTAAACAGACTTCTTCCATTTGCCGGGCTTCGATAACCCGCTGATCAATTCCTTCAAATCGGCCACACACCAGTATAACACCTGGTCCTTCCGATATTTCCCGCACATAAGCCTGATCAAGAACCCGGCCGCGCGGACTGAAGTATATCACTCTCTTGTCGTCACCAGAGGCAGCCTTCGCTGCATCAACGGCATTCCCCAGCACATCTGGTCGCATGACCATGCCGGCGCCACCGCCAAAAGGACTGTCGTCCACAGTATTATGCTTACCAACCGCATAATCCCGAATATTGGAAACCTGCAAATCCCAGGCTCCTTTTTCCAATCCCCGTCCAGCCAATGACTGGCCAAGGGGGCCTGGAAACATATCCGGGTACAGGGTCAGAACATGAGCAGACCAGTTATTACTGTCTGTTGTTCCGTCCTTGCCGGTCAGGGGCATTCCACTCTGGTCAGCACTCCCGTTCATTCTGTGTCTTCTTTTTTCTCTGATGAAACTTCCTTTTCAGGAACATCAAAAAAATCATCCGACAAACTCAAAACCACATGACCCTTTTCAAGATCCACCGCTGGTACCATTTCAAGGGTGAAAGGAACCAGAATGGCAGCTTTTGCGCTTTTGCCTTCAGGTATAATTTCCAGCATATCCCCGGCCCCAAATTCGAATACACGAAAAATGGAACCGAATTTTGATCCGTCTTCAAGTACCGCATCCAACCCGATCAGGTCAGCGTGGTAAAATTCGTCGTCTCCATCGGTTTTTGGCAGCTTGTCCCGCGTAACATAAAGCTCGGTTCCTTTCAGAGCCTCTGCTTCATTTCGCGTTGTAACGCCTTTAATCCGAACAACTGGAATTGCCTTTGAAAAACCTTGCAAGGACAGCTTGTACTTGACCTTACCGTCTTTACTTTCCAATTGACCGTAAGCGGCAATATCTTCAGGGTTTTCAGTAAAGGTCTTCACCTTCATCTCGCCCCGAATGCCTCTTGGTCCGGCAATAACACCTAGCAGCAGCCGATCTTTATCATCAGGCATGCAACCTATCCTTAGGCTTCAGCCGCTTCTTCCTCAGCAGGGGCAGCAGCAGCTTCTGCGGCAGCTTCTGCAGCAGCGGCAGCGGCTTCTTCAGCTTCGCGGAGGCGTTCCTGTGCTTTCGCTTTAGGCTTGGCTTTCTGCGGGTTGTTGCGCTCAACTTTATCACCAAGTTCAGCCGCTGCCAGGAATTTGGCGACACGGTCTGTAGGCTGCGCACCCACTTCGATCCAATGCTTCACGCGATCTTCTTTCAAGCTCACGCGGTTTTCGTCATCTTTTGCGAGCATTGGGTTATAAGTGCCCAAAATCTCAATATAACGGCCATCACGAGGGCTACGAACATCAGCAACTACGATACGGTAGAAGGGACGTTTCTTAGCACCCTGACGGGTAAGGCGAATTTTCAATGCCATAACGTACGTTCTTTCTTTTCAGTAAAATCAATAACTTAAAATTTCATACCTGGTGGAAGAAGACCTTGCAGGCCGCCACGCATGACGCCCTTATTGCCCATCTTCTTCACCTTCTTCATCATGGAAGCCATTTGCTTATGCTGTTTCAGCAGGCGATTGACTTCCTGTACGGACAGACCAGCACCCGCAGCAATCCGACGTTTGCGGGAAGCGGCTATGATCTGTGGGTTCCGACGCTCTTTAGGCGTCATGGATTCGATAATGGCAATCTGACGTTTTAACAGCTTGTCGTCGAGGTTAGCGCCCTCAAGCTGCTTTTTCATTTTGCCAACACCAGGCAGCATGCCGACAAGGCCGCTCATACCACCCATTTTAATCATCTGTCGAAGCTGACCGGCCAGATCATCCAGGTCAAAAATGCCCTTTTGAACTTTAAGCGCCAGTTTTTCGGCTTCATCTTTTTCAATCGTTGCCGCGGCCTTTTCAACCAGCGACACAATATCACCCATACCCAGGATGCGATTTGCAATCCGGTCTGGATGAAACAGTTCCAGTTCGTCAAGCTTTTCACCGGTACCCAGCAGCTTGATCGGACATCCGGTGACTTCCCGCATGGAGAGCGCAGCACCGCCGCGACCATCACCATCAATACGGGTCATGACAATACCGGTAACATCGACCCGTTCTTTAAACTGCTCCGCGACATTAACCGCGTCCTGACCAGTAAGACTATCGACAACCAACAAGGTTTCTGTCGGCGCAGAGATCTGATGAACCGCCTTCATCTCGGCCATCAACTGCTCATCGACATGCAGACGACCAGCTGTATCCAGCATGATAACATCTACACCCTGAAGCTTAGCCGACTGCAAGGCACGGGTCGCAATATCTACAGGCTGCTGACCTTCAACGATCGGCAATGTCGCAACGCCGGTTTGCTCACCCAACACACGCAACTGTTCCTGAGCTGCAGGCCGACGAACGTCCAAAGACGCCATCATGACTTTCTTGCCATGTTTTTCTGTCAGGAGCTTCGCTATTTTTGCAGTCGAGGTTGTCTTACCAGAGCCCTGAAGACCGACCATCATGTAAACGACTGGCGGCACAGCGACCAGGTTCAATTCCTGACTGTCTGATCCCAATGTCTCGACAAGCTGGTCATGGACCACCTTGATAACCATCTGACCGGGATTAATCGATTTCAGAACATCCGTTCCGATCGCTTTTGCTTTAGCTTTCTTAACAAAGCTTTTTACGACAGGCAGTGCCACATCCGCCTCAAGCAACGCTACACGCACTTCGCGCATCACGTCACTGACGTCTGATTCTGTTAGCGCCCCTCGCTTGGTCAATTTACCAAGGACGTCGCCTAATCTGCCTGTCAAATTTTCGAACATATGGTCTGAAGCCCGTTCAAAACTGCTTAAAATTTCAATTCCCAGAACCCGAATCATACAACGCAAAAAACGCCAGTGCGCGAAACTCGCGGGCTGGCGGATACCATCAAAAGGTACTTTTATATATGGCTCACATTTCTGGAGTGGCTTGAAATAGCCATAGAGCGCCTATTCTGTCAAGGATTTCAGTATCCCCGCGCACATATTTCTGGACCGAAGACCATTTAACCCCTATATCGCGGCATATGGAACAGCTTTCATTTATTAAAATGCACGGTTTGGGCAACGATTTTGTCATTATTGATGGTCGCGATGAGAATCCCGATCTGACACCAGCCAAATTGCGAGCGATCGGTGATCGGCATCGCGGCGTGGGATATGACCAACTGATCGTTCTGGAACCCTCTCAGGACGCCGACATTTTCATGCGGATCTACAATTCCGACGGCACCGAAGCAGAGGCCTGCGGAAACGCAACGCGCTGCGTGGCCTATTTGATGATGAAAGAACAGAAAACCGACACGACTGTTATTGAAACTGTCGCCGGACTGCTGCACGGGGAAGAAATGCCCAACGGCAATATCATGATCAATATGGGAGCGCCCCGTCTGGACTGGCAATCTATTCCGCTGGCCAGCCAACAGGACACATTGCATATAGATATGCAGGCAGGCCCGTTGAAAGATCCCGTAGGTGTCAACATGGGCAATCCTCATATTGTTTTCTTCGTTGACGACGCTGAAGCCATTGATCTTGAAAAATGGGGCCCCGTTCTTGAACATCATGCGTTGCTGCCTGAAAAAGCCAACATCAGTGTTGCCAGTGCGAACGACGATGGCAGCCTGCGCTTGCGGGTTTGGGAACGGGGTGTCGGCATTACGCTGGCCTGCGGATCTGCCGCCTGCGCAACCATTGTCGCAGCCACCCTGCGAGGCCTTGTTGACGGAAGAGCCGTTCTGCACCTGAACGGCGGTCCGCTGCAAATGTCGTGGGAAAAAGATGGACCGGTCTTTATGGGCGGCGCGATTGCCTATTCGTTCATTGGGTTCCTGCATACCGACATCTTTAAAGAGGCGGTCTGATGGGAAATCAAAAACCTGTAAACGCACCGGAAGTCATTACTTTTGGCTGCCGCCTGAATACCTACGAGTCCGAAGTCATGCGTGGGCATGCCATGGCCGCTGGCATGGACAATGCGATTATCATTAATACCTGCGCGGTAACCAATGAAGCCGAACGCCAGGCCCGGCAAGCCATTCGCAAGGCTCGCCGGGACAATCCCAACGCCAAAATCGTGGTAACAGGTTGCGCTGCGCAAACCAATCCAGATCAGTTCAAAGAAATGGAAGAGGTTGACCAAATTCTGGGAAACCTCGAAAAGCTGGAAGCCAGCTCCTTCGGTCTGGAAAATGACGAGCGCGTGCAGGTCAATGATATTATGGCTGCGGAAGAAACTGCCAGCCACCTTATCGAAGGATTTGAAGGACGGGCCCGGGCGTTTCTGCAAATTCAAAACGGGTGCGATCACCGTTGCACATTCTGCATCATTCCCTATGGTCGCGGGAATAGTCGATCGGTGCCGCTGGGGGCGATTGTGGATCAGGCCAAATCACTGACGAAAAACGGCTATAAAGAATTTGTCCTGACAGGCGTCGACATTACTGCCTATGGCGAAGATTTACCAGGTACGCCGACGCTGGGTCAAATGTGTCGCCGGCTGCTGGCGGCAGTACCGGAAATCGAGCGCTTGCGACTTTCATCCCTTGATCCGGTTGAGGTCGACAACGATTTGTGGCGCTTGATTGAAGGGGAATCCCGCCTGATGCCTCACTTGCATATCAGCCTGCAGGCTGGGGATGACATGGTGCTCAAGCGGATGAAACGCCGGCATTTACGGGCTGACGTGTATGACTTTGTTGAGAAAGCAAGACGTTTGCGTCCTGATGCCGTTTTCGGCGCTGATATTATCGCCGGCTTTCCTACCGAAACCGATGAGATGGCTGAAAACAGCGAGCGCCTTGCCGTTGAATGCGACATTACCTATATGCATGTCTTCCCTTATTCTGAACGTCCGGGAACACCGGCGGCGAAAATGCCGCAAGTTCCCGGAAATATTAGAAAAGAGCGCGCCGCACGGTTACGCCAGATCGGGGATGACAATCTTCGGCGTTTCCTGCAAAGCCAGGTTGGCAAGACCCTGTCGGTCTTGGTCGAAAACGAAACAACCGGCCGCACAGAACACTACGCGCCGGTGACTCTGGATTTCACTGCTGAACCCGGTACGATAATACAGGTTCACATTACCAGAACTGACGATAAAAAACTCTACGCAAGCCTTGGAGCCTGAGTGAATTTATGAGTGATCCGGAACAAAAAGAAAAAAAAGGGTGGTTTAGCCGCCTGAAAGATGGGCTTAAAAAATCATCCAATGCCATTTCAACCGGTATTTCGGACATTTTTACCAAACGTAAACTGGATGATGATGTTCTTGAAGAACTTGAAGAATTGCTGATTACATCCGATCTAGGCGTAACCACAGCCGCCCGGATTGCCGCTAATATCGGGAAAAGCCGGTACGACAAGGAAATCTCGCCAGAAGAAATCCGCGAAGCACTTTCTGATGAAGTCACCGCCATTCTTGAACCTGTTGCCAAACCGTTTGAATTAAACGAAAGCCTGACTCCGCATGTCGTACTTGTGGTGGGCGTGAACGGATCAGGAAAAACCACGACAATTGGTAAATTTGCCAAACAATATGCCGATCAAGGCAAAAAAGTCATGATGGCTGCGGGCGACACTTTCCGGGCGGCTGCCGTGGAACAACTCACCATCTGGGGAGAGCGCACTGGCGCCAAGGTCATTACGACCAAAGTCGGTGGCGATGCCGCCGGACTTGCCTATTCCGCACTTGAACAGGCGAAAGCCGAAAATGTGGATTTACTCCTGATTGATACCGCCGGTCGGCTCCAGAATAAATCTGATTTGATGGCCGAACTCGAGAAAATTCTGCGGGTTATCAAAAAGCTGAACCCGGATGCACCGCATTCATGCCTGCTGGTTCTTGATGCGACAACCGGACAAAACGCCCTTAATCAGACTGAGATTTTTGGCAAGGTTTGCGATGTCACTGGTCTTGTCATGACCAAGCTGGACGGTACAGCCCGTGGCGGCGTTCTGGTTGCAATTGCTGATAAATTTTCTTTGCCCGTCCATGCTATTGGGGTAGGCGAAGGGATCGACGACCTACAGCCTTTTGCGGCGAAGGACTTTGCCCGGGCGTTGTCCGGTGCAACCACAGACTAACAGTTTTAACAGGGTACAGCATGTCGACACGAAAAATGCATCAAGGCGTTAAGACCGCAACCGAAATGGGACCTATTCTGGTCTTTTTTGGCTTTTATTATCTTTATGACCTGATCACAGCCACCGCCGCCATTATGGTGACAACGATCGTCGCCCTGGCTGTTTCCTATTATTATGAACGGAAATTACCGGCCATGCCGTTGATCACGGCCATTGTCGTGATGGTTTTTGGCGGACTGACCCTATATCTGAATGATGAAACCTTCATCAAACTTAAACCGACAATTATCTATGCATTATTCGCCGTCACTCTGGGTGCCGGACTGGTGCTTGGCAAGTCTTTTGTAAAAATTCTGTTCTCGAATTTCTGGGATTTGACAGATGAAGGCTGGAAGAAACTGACCGTTCGGTTGATGCTGTTCTTTATCGGCATGGCCCTAGCCAACGAGTTTATCTGGCGCAATTTCTCTACAGAACTCTGGGTAAATGCCAAAGTATTCGGGTTTACAATTGCAACCTTCGTTTTCTTTATGTCTCAGGTTCCGCTGATTACCCGTCACGGTAAGGCACCGGATGAAGAAACGGACCCCCGTGATCCCGAATGAGTTTGCCATACTTTCCCATAGAGAACGCTGATTTTCAGCACTCCATGGGGTTGTCAGCCCTGAAAGAAAGCTGGCTGGAAGTCGACGAGAATTATCTATCCCAAACGGCGCAGAAGCGTGATCTTTTAACCAACCAACGATCTCATGTTCTAGCGACCCTGCCCGGCAGCGAAAACGGCCAGAGCCGTATTCTCGATCTTGTTCGGAAAGAACTGGATATCAACCATCCGACTGTGGTTCAGCCACCCGCCTATAAACTAGCCGGCCCGCTCGCCGAAGCGGCAAGCCTTGTTCAGGAAGACCTTGTCCTGATGCAGGAGGTCGGTGGTGTTTTTAAACTAACCGCTGCCTGTGTCTGTTTTCCCTCTGGCTGGGATTTGACCGAAAAAGTCGGTCACGCCATTTCCGACATCCACATTCCGGTTCCGGACCTGAATAACAGGATTGGCCCCTCTATCGATCGATTTTTTTCTCACCTCAATCCCCGAAAAAAAGTTCAGCGGTTCAATTGGGGCCTGTTTGATGACGACGCCCTTTTTCAGCCCGGATCTCATGAAAACCGTCAGATAGGACACGATAAGGTCACTGAACAAACCATCGGCGATGCCCTGTTTTTCAGGGTTGAAAAACAAACTTTGCAGCGCCTCCCTGAAAACCGGGACACCCTGTTCAGCATCCGTATCTTCAACACGCCCTTATCTGAGGTTGTCAGCGATCAAGGCCGGACAGCGCGGCTACTACACGCGCTGACGACAATGGACGCGCCCATAAGGCGCTATAAGGCCGTTGCCCGCTATGAAGAACTTCTGATGGCCTATCTTAGAAAGCACGCAGGCTAACACTCAGTGGCCTAGCGGCCAAAAACAGACTGCAATATTTCTGTTGTCCGTTTTACCGGATTATTCCGAATGGCCGCCTCTTCTTTCGCCAGATAATGGAACAATCCTTCAAGTGCAAGATCGGTCGCATGTTCCGTTAAGTCCGACTGAATATTGGGGACCAGAGGAATTTGTTTATACTCACTGATCAGCGCATCATAGGCTTTTAGCGCGCCGACATCCTGCAAAGACTGTTCGATCACCGGACGAACGGTCTCTTTCAAATCTGCTGTTGCGACCTTCCGAAAATATTGTGTCGCCGCGTCATCTGCCCCTTTATAGATTTCTTCCGCATCCTTCAGGGTCATGTCGTTGATCGCCTTGACGATCAGTTCTTTTGTTTTAGGGGCCGCGGCTTCTGCGCCTTTATTCAAACGCGCCTCCACATCATCGGCCATGGCAGACAATCCAAATTTACGCAAATATTTTTGTGCCTGCTGCATCTTTTCAGGAAGCGGGATGTGAATAGCGGGATCCTGATTATACCCACCCTCCGCTCCGATTTGTCCAACAACAGTGTCAGTGCCGACTTTAAGGGCTTCTTTTAGCCCCTTAATGATCTCGGACGAGCTGAGACCGTTCAATGAAGAACCGCTGCTGCTGTCACTACTGCCCTCTGCTCCTTCAACGGATTTTTTCAAGGCCCCTTTCATATCATCCAAGAAGCTGGCCTGACTTATCAACGGAAAAGATCCGATCAGCATTACCGTACAAAAACCTGTTGCCCAAACCCATTTTTTCATATTCAGCCTTACCTTTTCATAATCTCAAACGAGGTTTTCAGCAATTCTCCCTCGGCGTTTCCAAAGGGAACAAAACGGTCCTGATCGCGCACATCCCTGAAATGATGCAAAGCCCAATAAACTGTGGGGAACGCAAGTTCATCCCATGGAATTTCATCCCAGCTGAACAGAGCGACTTCCAGCGATTCTTCACCCGCTGAAAATTCTGGCCTATCGAGAACAGCCCGATACATGATTTGCACCTGACTAATATGGGTTACGTTATAAATACCCAGTAAATCCAGAATACGGATATCCGCGTTGGCCTCTTCATAGGCTTCTCGGCGGGCGCCCTCTTCTGTGGTTTCTTTCTGCTCCATATACCCTGCGGGCAACGTCCAATATCCCTTGCGTGGGTGGATCGCCCGCTTGCAGAGCAGAAAGCGGTCTTCATGGGTAACAACAGAACCCACCACAACCTTCGGATTTTCATAATGGACCCAACCACAATCCGTGCAAACATGGCGTTCCAGGCTGTCCCCGTCAGGAACTTCTTTCTTGAAACCATAATCTGTTGGATCTGTTGACGTCATCGCGGCCTCTTTGGTTGCACAAAAGGCAGACCGATTGGTGGTCAGCTAAACTCGAATATCGATCTGTCGGCCAATGCCGTTAAAGGTCATATCCGGGCGCTGTTCTTTTTGAAGCGACGGTTTACTTGCTTCTTTAACAGCCTCAACCCTGTCCATATTCGGTTGAGTGTGCCCCCCAGCTGCACGTCCTGACAAGCTGACATTACTAGAAAGTGTCCCTGAGATTTTGACCATGTGCCTTCTGACCTAATAAAGCGGATATTCTATCCGTAATCTAAGGGTAGCAATTCTACTGCTTTTGGGGAAGAGCATTGATGGCTTTGGTTACATTTTGATAAAGCTGGCTATCGGCTGGCGCCAACAATTTCAAGCGTTTCCAATAATCCAGTGCGGCCTCATTATTCCCCTTCTGCGCTTCGACAATACCGAGATACCAAAGGGCCTCCGGTGCATTTTTGTCCAACGTTAGCACCTTTTCAAACAAGGTAATGGCGGCAGGAGGCGGCGGCGCCCCTTTTCCGGCAGCCTGCGTCAGAGCAAACGCCTGAAGATTGAGAGGATTGGGATCATTTGGCGCCAAAGTCGCAGCCCGACCATAGGCGGCCGCTGATTTTTCATGCTGGCCTAATGTTCCATAGACATTGCCAAGCCGCATCAGACCTGCAAAATCAGGCGCTTCGTCCATCCGTTCGGCTAGGCGAGCCACCATATTTTGTATCATCTCCTGTCGGTCTTCTGCAGACATATCCGCAGCTGCCTGAATATCCTGCTCACTCGGGCTTGGCATTTCCTCTGCAGTGGCAGCCGCCATTACGTCTTTGGAGGCAAGTAATGCACTGACATCCTGCCCCAGATTTTCAGCAACCTCGGTAATTCTGCCGTGCAGAATTCTCATATAAGGAGCCGTTGCATCGCTTTCCTCATACAGGGCGGCCCAGCGATCCAATGCCGCTTTTTCCTGCCCGTTCTGAGCATCCTTCAACGCCAGATAATATCGGGCACCGGCATGGGAAGGGTCCACTTTGGCGGCCGCTTCAAATGCTTTTGCTGCATCATCGGAAATCACACCATCGGCCTTAAAGTAAAAATTTTCGCCGGCGCCGACATACAGATCAGCATCATCAGGCGCAATTTTCGTTGCCTGCAAAAAGGTTTCAGCCGCTTCTTGATAACGTTCCATCCGCGAAAGAGTCCGGGCAAGCAAAATCCAGCCATCCAGATTTTCTGGTTGTTCCTGTAGCCGTTCTGCCAGTTTCTGGACCAACGTGTTTAGATTGCTGCCCGCAAGATCCTGCTTTTCTGCCGCAATATCCCGCTCAGCGAGGGGCTTCGATGGCAGATCAGGGTTACCTAACAGACCATATAAGATAAAGGCCGCCACGGGGGTACTAAGTAACAATATCCCTGCAATCAGAGGAGATCCGGATTTAGACGCATCGGCGGACCCATCGGCTGAAAGCTTTAACATGCGCCGCTGGATTTCAATCTTAGTCGCTTCTGCTTCGGCTTCTTTCAGTACGCCGCGTTCAATGTCCGCGTCCAGCTCATTCAGTTGCTGACGATAAACAGACATGCCCCCTTCATTCCGGCCAATTGTCCGGACAGAGCGAAATAAAAGAGGATACGCAAGAATAAAAATCGCAGGCAAACAGATAAGCGACAGTATGAACCACGTCACGATGATGATCCTTCTTCTTCCTTCAGAAGCTTATCAAATGCTTCTTTCTCACTTTGGCTAAGCGGCGCGGCTTTGTCGTTGGTCGATGGGGAAACAGACCTTCTTCTGAGAAAAAGAACGGTCGCAATGCCCGCGATCAAAAAAACAAACAAAGGGCCCACCCAAAGGATAAATGTGGTCATTTTAAAAGGTGGATTTAGCAGCACCCAATCACCATACCGATCCACAAGAAACTGACGCACATCCTCGTCACTATCACCCGCGGCCACTCTCTCTCGCACAATACCCCGAAGGTCTTTGGCAAGGTCGGCATTGCTGTCCATAATGGACTGGTTCTGGCAGACCAGACACCGAATATCTTCCGCAATATCGCGGGCGCGTTTTTCAGCTGCAGAATCGGGCAAACGTTCTTCAACAAAGACTGCCTGACCAACGGCCGGGAAAAACAGGGTCATCAGGATCAATAGCCGTACTAGTCCGGTTCTCATGACCCGTTAGCCCCTTTTAGTCGCGGAAGGATCCGATTGTTCAAATCATCTTCAGTGATCGGACCAATTATCTTATCCAAGATGGTTCCGTCCGGGCTCATGATAAAGGTTTCAGGCACTCCATACACACCAAAGTTGATGCCAACCCGGCCGTTCAGATCCATTCCCGTCCGCGTATAAGGATTGCCGTGTTTTGTAAGCCATTTTTGGGCGGCATCCGGTTTATCCTTGTAATTCAGCCCAAAAATTTCAACGGCCCCTTTTTCTTTCAGGGCCATCAAGGTTGGATGCTCTGCAAGACAGGCCACGCACCAGGAGGCAAAAACATTAAGCAACGTTATCTTTCCCTCTTTCAAATGGGCCGTTTCCAAAGGCAAGCCATATCCGGGAACGGGCGTCAAACTGAATTCAGGGGCCGGCTTACTGACAAGCTCGGACGGGATTTCCTTTGGATCAAGAAAAAACAAAGCATATGCCATTACAGCTGCAATAAGAGCAAACGTCACGACAGGCGCCAAAAAACCAAACCGCATACTAGGATACCCCTGCTACTGGCTGGTCTGTTGCAGCCTGCTTCGTTTTCTTACGGGCGGCACCAATGCGAAAACGTCGATCGCTCAGGCTAAAGCCGCCACCAATAAACATGACAATGGCACCAATCCAGATCCAGGATATAAACGGCTTATGATAAATACGGGTCGCATACCCTCCCTTACCATCAGACTCGCCCACAACCGCATACAGGTCTGCCGTTAGCATCGGCCAGATAGCCGCTTCTGTTGTCTCCATAGGCGGGTTTGTATACTGGCGCTGCTCTGGATTGAGAACCACGACTTCCCGCCCGTTCTTTGACACGGTGAAAGTCCCTTCAAGATAGGTATAGTTAGGTCCGGTCTTATCGGATGCACCGTCAAAACGGAAATCATACCCACCAACGGTGGCAACTTCACCCGGCCGCATCACTTCCAGCCGCTCGCTTTGCCAGGCTTCTGACGCGGTTATCCCGAGGATAACCAAAGAAACACCTAAATGCGCCAGCATCATGCCATGGGCACTTCGAGGCAGATTGACCATCCGCTTCCAACTGTTCCTCAGCGGGATTCTGAACAACTTGAACCTGTCTGTCCATTCCAGAAGAGTACCGACAAACAACCATCCGAACAAACCCATCCCGACAAAGGCAAGAATGGGACCATCTTCGGCTATCCACCAACTTATGCCGACAATGGCTACAACCGCAAAAAGTGCAAATTTCAGGCGGGACAAGACCCCTACCAGATCCGCCCGTTTCCAGGGGAGCAAAGGTCCAATGGCAACGGCGACAACCAATGGCATCGCCAGTGGTAAAAAGGTTGCGTTGAAATACGGCGGTCCAACAGACACTTTTGCACCACTAAACGCATCCAGAAAAATAGGATACAGGGTTCCCAGCAACACAGTCGCAGCCGCTGTTGATAGCAGAAGGTTATTCAACACAAGCGCCCCTTCACGACTGACAGGCGAGAATAGACCGCCCCCTTTCATCGAAGGTGCCCGAACGCCGTATAAAAGAAGAGAGCCGCCAATGATGACAATCAAAAAGCAGAGGATGAAAATCCCACGTTCCGGGTCCGTGGCGAATGCATGAACAGAATTCAAAACACCCGAACGCACCAGGAAGGTTCCCAAAAGAGAAAGACTGAAAGCAATAATGGCGAGCAGAATTGTCCAGTTCCGCAATGTGTCCCGTTTTTCAACAACGATGGCAGAATGCAGAAGCGCCGTAGCCGCAAGCCATGGCATGAAAGACGCATTTTCGACCGGGTCCCAGAACCACCAGCCACCCCAGCCCAGTTCATAGTAAGCCCACCAGGAGCCCAAGGCGATACCGATTGTCAGAAACGCCCATGCCGCCAGCGTCCACGGACGAACCCAACGGGCCCAAGCCGGATCAACTTTTCCCTCAATCAAAGCTGCTATGGCAAATGAAAATGTCACAGACAGACCAACATATCCCAAATACAGAAATGGCGGATGAAAAGCGAGGCCCGGATCCTGAAGCAAGGGGTTCAGCCCTTGGCCGTCGAAGGGCGCGGGGTCAATTCTCTCGAACGGGTTGGAGGTAAAGATAATAAAGAGCAGGAACCCGACACCGACAAGCCCCTGAATGGACAAGACACGCGCCTTCAGGCTGCCGGGGAGGTTTTTACCAAACGCCGAAACGGCAAAACCAAACAGCGCCAAAATCCAGACCCATAAAAGAAGCGATCCTTCATGATTTCCCCAAACGCCACTGATTTTATACAACATTGGTTTCAGAGAATGAGAATTTTTCACGACATTCAGGACAGAGAAATCACTGGATACATACGCTACTGTCAGGGCGATGAAGGCAACTGATGCGGCAAGGAATTGAACAAGCGCCGCCGAGTCAGCGAAGGCCATCATCGGGCCGTTCTGTCGCGCGGCACCGATAAGAGGTACAGTTGATTGCAAAATAGCAACCACAAGCGCCAAAATCAGAGTGAATTGTCCAATTTCTGCTGTCATCAGTCTGTCGCCTTTGGATCAGTTTCAGGCTGCCATTGTCCAGCTTTCTTCAAGCTTTCAGCGACTTCTGGCGGCATATAATTTTCGTCATGCTTGGCCAGCACGTTCGATGCAATAAAGACGCCTTCATCATCCAGCTGGCCTTCTGCGACAACGCCTTGTCCTTCACGGAACAAGTCAGGGACAAGCCCCCGAAATCTTACAGGCACCGTTTCGGCCATATCCGTAACAACAAATCGAATTTCAACGCCTTCTTTGACAACGCTGCCCTCTTCAACCAACCCTCCTAACCGAAAGTTACGCCCCGCGGGGACAGGCTCTTCAGCCAAATCAGAAGGGCTTCTGAAAAACACCAAACTATCTTCAAAAGACATTAGGACGAGGGTCGCGGCCAAACCCAAAACGGCAAGACCGGCCGTCAGGAAATAGAGGCGCCGGCGTTTTCTTGTCATGACTGAATACTTTCGTTACGCACCATTTTGTTGCGCCGTTTTTGCCGCTCTGCGTCAAACGGCGCCAATTCGTTTTCAACCTTGCGAAGGCGACGAACACTTTGGAAGGCAAGCAACCCCAAAACAGCTGCAGAAATACCATATGACGGCCAGATAAAAGCGGCATACCCACCCATATTCAAAAACTCTTCCATAGTCTCAAACGCTCCTGCTAATCTGCGTTCTTACATGTGCCAGAAATATAATCAATTTCCCGCAATTTTCCACTCTAACTCCACCCCGATGCGTCACAATGACGCGAACCGGTGCCGTCAATCCTGTGCGGCGTTCACCCGCAGAATTCTTAACCGTCGGCTTAAAATCTCTGTCTTCACCCGAATAATGAACAAACTCACAAACAACGTTGTATAGGCCGCGGCCATAATAAGCAGTGGCGTCAGGATAGAACTGTGAATTTTCGGCCCTTCCATCGTCGCGACACTGGCAGGCTGATGCAGGGTGTTCCACCAATCAACCGAGAATTTGATAATAGGAATATTGATGGCACCAATCAGCACAAGAATGGCAGCCGCTTTCGCGGCCTTGCCCGGCTCATCGAAACTTTCCCAAATGGCCATATAGCCTAAATACAGGAAAAACAGAATGAGCATACTGGTCAGGCGCGCATCCCAAACCCAATAGGTTCCCCACATTGGCTGCCCCCACAGGGCGCCTGTCACAAGGGCCAGAAACGTAAAACTCGCCCCAATAGGGGCCGCCGCTTTCGCCGACAAATCGGCGACCGGATGTTTCCAGATCCACCCAACAGCAGATGAAACGGCCATCATGGTATAAACACTCATCGCCATCCACGCCGCGGGGACATGGACAAACATGATACGGACAGTATCGCCCTGCTGATAATCTTCAGGAGACAGAAAAAGAGAATAGTAAAGACCAATCCCTAAAAGCAGAACCGTCAGGCCGGTTGCCCAGGGAAATATAACAGACGCCAACTTTAGAAAACGCGTGGGATTGGCAAACCGATGAAGGTCAACAGCCATTCCAAACTCCTTGTATTAACTTCGTTCTCATCCTGTTCTTTCTATTCTACAGCAAGCCTCAAGCCAGCCGCCGCCCCTAAGGGACATACCACCAAAGCCCCAAGCGAGAGCCCGGACAACAACAATAAATGAGGCGCGACCGGTAACAAGGCAACCGCCGCCTCTACGGCCGCAACACCAAAGATTAAAACCGGTATATACAGGGGCAATACCAACAACGATAAAAGCACCCCACCGCGACGCATCCCAACCGTAAGGGCCGCCCCAACTGATCCTATCAGACTGAGAACGGGTGATCCCACAAATAATGCCAAAACCATAACAGGCAAGCTATCCGCCGGCATATTAAAGGATATGGCAAGAACCGGTGTGATTACAATCAATGGCAGCACCGAGGTAATCCAGTGGGCCAAAACCTTCGCCAGAACCATCATTTCTACGGGAAGCGTTCCTACCATTAGTTGATCAAGTGACCCATCCTCATAGTCAGCCTGAAACATCCGGTCCAATGTCAAAAGGCAAGAGAGCAAGGCACCAACCCATAAAACCCCGGGTCCAATCCGTGCCAGAACAGAAAGTTCAGGCCCGACACCCAAGGGGAAAAGCGTCACTGCGATTACAAAAAAAGACAAGGTCATGGTCAGGGCACTGCCTTGCCGGGCCGCCAAACTAAAATCCCGCTTAAAGACGCAGAGGAAACTATTCATGACACGGCACCTTTGGCTGCATCCAGATTAAGCGTTTCAAGGGACGGGATCCCGATTTCCTGATGGGTGGCCAATAAGGCCATTCCACCCGCCGAGACATGAGCCTCAAGGACATGAGTGAAAAGCTCGATATAGTGAACGTCTAGGGAACTTAAGGGCTCATCAAGAAGCCATAAGGGGGCGGGACTGGCAATCAGGCGTGCCAGGTTCGTCCGCTTTTTTTGGCCTGCCGATAAAATACGGGCTGGTGTGTCGCGAAGCCTTTGTAGATCAAAGGCGTCCATCGCAGCGTCAACTGCGGCGCGACCACCCGCGTGAAAGCGCGACCAGAAGTCGAGATTTTCATAAACGGTAAAAACCGGTTTTAAAGGTTCCTGATGACCCAGAAAGTGAAATTGGCCAACAAAACTATCAGGTTCTTCGCGGACATTCTGGTCGTTCCAGAAAATGTCGCCTTCGACAGGGCGTAATAGACCGGCAATCATCCGCAACAAAGAAGACTTGCCTGCACCGTTTTTTCCCTTGATCCACATAACCGATCCGGGGGAGAGCGAAAAGCCGAGTTCCCGAAATATCAAGCGATCCTGACGAATACAACTCAGGTTTTTAACATGCAGGGTCATCAGAAAACGGACTATCCAAGATCATTACAAATAAAAAGGGGTCCATTCACTGACTACAGGAATGTTCCCCTTCTCGCAACCTTTGCTGATGCGACGAATAGTCTCGTAGAGCTGTGTTATTCATAGCTCCGCGCGTCGTCAATCACTTTTCCATCATTTGGAAGCGATCCTGGCGCAACGAATTCCACTCCGCCCCGCACTTTACACAGGCTTTGAACGGACTCCTCAATCGCCGATTTCAGCGGATCATTTCCTTTTTCAACTTCGCATTGAAGGGTCATCGCATCGACATTGTCATGGCTGGTGATCACCAGGCGAACCTTTTTGATCTCGCTATGGCGTTTCTGAACATCAACAACTTGGCCGGGATGAACAAACATGCCCTTCACCTTAGCGGTCTGGTCAGCGCGTCCCATCCACCCCTTGATCCGGGGACCTGTGCGGCCACAGGCGCTGCCATCCGGCAAAAACGCAGACATATCGCCCGTACCAAAACGGATCAGCGGATAAGTTTTATTAAAGCTGGTGACAACAACCTCACCAACTTCACCCGGATCAACAGGATCGCCTGTACCGGGCCGGACAATCTCGACAAAAACGCCTTCATCGATTGTCATGCCTTCCATGGCTTCTGTTTCATATGCAATCAGACCAAGATCGGCTGTCCCATATGACTGGATCACCAGGTCAATCCCCAGATCCTGCAGTGCCGTTCGTAACGAAGGTGGTAACGCCTCCCCACCAACACTGGCAACCTTGATGGACGACATGTCGGCGCCAGCTTCCCTGCCTTTTTCAAGCAGGATCTTCAAGAAGGACGGTGTCCCGACATAGGCCCGTGGTTTCAGGGTTGCCACTGCCTGAATTTGCATCTCCGTATTCCCAATTCCGGCGGGGAAAACAGGGCAGCCAACAGCATGGGCTCCGCTTTCCATCATGTGACCGGCTGGGGTCATGTGGTAGGAAAACGTATTGTAAACCAGATCTCCCGGGCGGAAGCCGGCGGCCCACATGGCACGCCCCATCCGAAAGTAATCCTTTGTCCGCTGCCCAGGCTCAAAAATCGGGCCGGGCGACATGAACACATTCGCCACTTCTCGGATCGGCTCAGCGTTCAAACCACCCAAAGGCGGATTGGATGTCTGATATCCGATCAGGTCCGCTTTCCGGGTCACTGGCAATTTGGCTAACGCATCCCGAGAGGTGATCGACGAAGGGTCGACATCTTTCAGGATCTCACCAAAATAATCAGAATTGGCTTTCGCGTGCGCGATCTGCGCTTGCAACGCCTGAAACTGTTCTTTTTCACGAACGGCTCCCTCGCGGGTTTCAAGTTCGTCATAATATTTGCCAGTACCGGTCATAGAACTACTATTTCTTTATTGAGAGATTTGGAAAAATCAGGATTAAGCGAGCCAACGCTTACGCCGCCGATAATGCTTCACATCTTTAAAGCTCTTCCGGCCATCGCCTCCCAAACCAAGATAGAATTCCTTCACATCTTCGTTGTTTGACAAATCAGATGCGGCGCCATCCATGACCACCCGGCCATTTTCGAGAATATAGCCATAGTGGGCGTATTTCAGTGCGATTGTGGCGTTCTGCTCGGCGACGAGAAAACTCACGCCGGTTTCTTCGTTCAAACGCTTCACAATTTCAAAAATTTCTTCCACCAGCTGAGGCGCCAGCCCCATTGATGGCTCATCCAGAAGGATCAGTTTTGGTTTGGCCATCAAGGCCCGGCCCACAGCCACCATCTGCTGTTCACCACCAGAAACATAACCGGCCTGTGAAGTCCGGCGCTCTCTTAGACGCGGGAAATAGTGATACACTTTTTCCAGCTCTTCATTAATGACAGCTCGGCCGCCCTTACGGGTATAGGCGCCTGTCAAAAGATTTTCTTCAACGGTCAGATGTTCAAAACAGTGACGGCCTTCCATCACCTGAACAACACCCTCGGTTACCAACTCAGCCGGTGATTTTTGCGTAATATCCCGACCTTCATACTCAATGGTGCCTTTCGTAACCTCCCCGCGCTCAGAGCGGAGGAGGTTCGAAATGGCTTTCAAAGAGGTAGTCTTGCCAGCACCGTTGGCACCCAGAATGGAGACAATGCTCCCATCCGGAACCTCCAGCGAGACCCCTTTCAAGACAAGGATAACATGGTCATAAATGACCTCGATATTATTGACCCTAAGAAGGGGATTGCTTGTCGCATTCATAAGCAAGACTCTCTCTTTAAAACTTAGTCAGACCTTAGCCGCAAGAAACAGCATCAAGACCTTTTTCTTTCAGGTATTTTTCAGCAGACTCTTTCATCGCAGGGATGATCATGTCTTCCATTGGTGTCAAAGTGTCAGACACTTTCTTCCAATTCTTACCGTCCCACTGCTGAATGTAGAAAGAACCACCACCGATATGGTCAGCGCAGTTCGGTTTCAGAGTTGGAGCCATGCCTTTTACACCGAGCTCTTCGGCAAGCGCATCGTCCAGAACGATATTTTCAAGACCCCAACGAAGGTCTTCAGAAGAAATCGCTTTCTTACCGGTTTTTTCCTGAGCTTTCAGGATACCAGCGTGAATAACGACCTGTGTCAGAACCGCACGATTGTACAGAGCCTGACCCACATTTTCTTCACCCTTGCCGTTTCCTTTTGCATAAACGTGCTTCATGATTTCCTGGATAACCGGGAAGTCTTTGCCCGCAGCGCCGAAAGCCGCACTTTTGTAGCCGATTGCCGCATCACCAGCTGGAACTGTGTCCTGCTCAGCACCGGCCCACCAGTTACCAATGAATTTCTCAGCTGGAAACTTGATTTTGGCAGCTTCTTTAATCGCTGTCTGGTTCATAACACCCCAGCCCCACATGACAATATAGTCAGGCTTCGCACGGCGGATCTGCAACCAAGTTGCTTTCTGTTCAAGACCTGGGAATACGACAGGGTATTCTTTCAGTTTGAAACCGAATTTTTCGGACAGTGATCTAAAGATAGGAATGGATTCTTTACCATACGCGATATCAAGATAAACGAGAGCAATCGTTTTATCTTTCATCTTGTCCAGTCCGCCTTCTTCTTTACCCATATATTTCATAATACCGGTGGCCTGGCCCCAGTAGTTTGTCATAAGTGGGAAAACATACGGGAATGCTGTACCAACACCAGCATCCGCACGACCATAACCCATTGTCAACAGTGGGATTTTGTCCGTCCGTGTACGGTCAGCCAAAGCATATGTTACGCCTGTTGAATATGGCTGATAGACAAGACCACCACCATTTTTATTCTTTGTCCGCTCGTAACATTCCACACCACGGTCTGTGTTGTAGCCGAACTCGCATTCTTCAACGAGAACCTTGGCGCCACCGACGCCACCATCGCGTTCGTTAATCATAGCCCAGTAATCAACAGCACCGTTCGCTGTTGGAATTCCGCCTGGGGCAAATGGGCCCGTACGATAAACCAACTTTGGAAGATACAGTGTATCTTCTGCCAGTGCCGGCGCAGGGGCCGCAAATGGTGCCGCAACAACAGCTGCTCCCAAAGCACCAAGTACAAATTTCTTCAAACTCATATCTTTCCTCCCAGAATTTCTCTTGTTGTTTGTTACGGCGTAAGCCGCCAAGAGATAAATTTTCCATCGCTTATAAAAAGCGTCCAGACAACTCTGGCCGCCTTTTGGCAACAGATCAATATGGAAATGGCCAGGATCTCAGTTTTTCCTTACCAATGGTCCATAATCTTGCCAGTCCATGAGGCTCGACGATCAAGAAGAAAATGATCAGAATGCCAAATACCATGAACTCCAAATGCGCCACCATATCAACGCCGATTTCCAGGCCGATCATAGGCGGCACGTTATTCAGGAAAATAGGCAGGAGCAGAATAAAGGCCGCTCCGATAAATGACCCAAGAATACTGCCCATACCACCGATAATCACCATAAAGAGAATGGCAAAAGAACGGTTAATGCCGAAGGCTTCAGGCTCCACTGTTCCCAGATGAACAAACGCCCACAGAGCGCCTGCAACACCACAGAAGAAAGAGCTGACCGCAAAGGCAGACAGTTTCGTTTGCAACGGTTTAAAGCCGATGATTTCCGCCGCAATATCCATATCCCGGATCGCCATCCAACCGCGGCCAATATGGCTTCGCACCAGATTTTTGGCTGCCATCGCAAGAACAGCAACAAATCCGAGCGTAAACAGGTATTTTTCTGCAGGCGTTTCGAAGACATACCCCATGACGTTCAATGGAGGCGCTGTGATAACACCGGACGGGCTATAATTTGTAAACCAGCCCACTTTAATGAACAGCCATTCAATAAAGAACTGAGCCGCCAACGTTGCCACAGCCAGATAGAAGCCCTTAATACGAAGGCTTGGAATACCAAACATGATACCAACAAGCGCTGCAACCACCCCTGAAAGGAGGATCGTAATAATAAGCGGCAACGTACCTTCGATACTACCGATTGTGATTGTAAATGTGGCAAATTTGTAAGCGGCAAAGGCCCCTACTGCCATAAAGCCACCGGTCCCCAAAGAAATCTGACCCGCATAGCCTGTCAGGATATTCAAACCGATCGCGGCCAGGGCCAGGATCAAAAAGGGAGTCATAATCGCGCCGATGAAATAATCACCTGCAAAGAGGGGAATACCGACAAATGCGATCAAAAGGATGAAGGCGATACCGATCCGATCCTGAAGGATCGGAAAAACGGCCTGGTCTTCTTTATAAGAGGACTTGAACTGTCCTGCTTCACGATAAAACATTCTGCCTAAACCCTCTCAATAATCTTTTCGCCAAACAGGCCTTGTGGACGGAAAAGAAGAAAGACTAGCGCCAGCATATAGGCAAACCAGTTTTCAATGGCGCCACCAACAAAGGGGCCAAGATAAATTTCTGCAAGTTTTTCACCTGCACCAATAATCAATCCGCCTAAAATCGCACCGGGGATGGAGGTAAAACCACCCAGCATCAAAACCGGCAATGCTTTTAGCGCAATGAGACTTAAGCTAAACTGAACACCCAGCTTCGATCCCCACATAATCCCGGCAACCAGACCGACAAGACCCGCGACAGACCAAACAATAATCCAGATATTACGCAGTGAAATACCCACTGACATCGCCGCTTGGTGATCGTCGGCCACCGCACGCAGCGCCCGGCCAATTCGGGTTTTGTTAAAGAAGATGGCAAGCGCCAGAACCATTGCACCAGCGGTTAGACCGGCAACAAGTTCAAGCTCATCAATAAAAATACCGCCGAAGTCGATTGAACCGTTTGGCAGGCCGATATCCAGCGTCTTGATATCACTTCCCCAAATCGTCTGGCCGAAACCATCAATGAAAAATGTAATACCAATGGTCGCCATGAACAGAATAATCGGTTCCTGATTGACCAGCTTGCCCAAGACAAACTTTTCAACACACCAGGCCAACAGGACCATTACAGCGACCGTCAGAACGAACGCGATGGTCCAATGAACCCCGAGCATTTCCTGAATACCAACAAGGCTCAAGGCTGCGAACAGCATCATGGCGCCTTGTGCAAAGTTAAACACGCCAGACGCTTTAAAAATCAAAACAAAGCCAAGGGCGACAAGTGAGTAAAGTGTTCCGGTCAATAATCCGCTGAAAAGAACTTCCAGGAAAAACAGAACATCATCATTAAAAAATTCCATAAGTGTGCTCCTGCTTCCTGATTAGTGACCGCCGCCGAGATAGGCGTCGATAACATTTTGGTTGGCGCGAACTTCTTCCGGGACACCGTCTCCGATTTTCCCGCCATAATCCAAAACCATAACCCGATCGGAAATATCCATAACAACACCCATATCATGCTCAATGAGGCAGATTGTGGTGCCAAACTCGTCGTTCACATCCAGAATAAACCGGCACATATCTTCTTTTTCTTCCAGGTTCATTCCTGCCATCGGTTCATCAAGAAGAAGAAGTTCTGGTTCTGCCGCGAGGGCACGACCAAGTTCCACACGCTTCTGCAAACCATAGGGCAGACGCCCAACAGGCGTTTTGCGGATCGCTTCAATTTCCAGAAAATCGATAATATCCTCGACAAAGCGACGATGCTTCATTTCTTCTTTTTCAGCACGTCCCCACCAGATCATGGAGCTCAACAGGCTGGATTTCATTTTCAGGTTGCGACCTGTCATGATGTTGTCCAGCGTCGACATCCCTTTAAAAAGTGCCACATTCTGAAAGGTCCGCCCGATCCCCTGAGCCGCGGCTTCATGCGGCTTCATCGCGCTTCGTTTCTGGCCTTTATAGGTAATTGTGCCCTGTTGCGGGTGATAGAAACCGTTGATGCAGTTCAGCATCGACGTTTTGCCCGCTCCATTTGGTCCAATGATCGCGCGGATCTCGCCTTTTCTGATATCAAAACTAACATCGGAAATGGCACGCACTGCACCGAAGGACAGGCTAATATCCTCTACCGACAGAAGGACATCACCAATTTGTCTTCCTTGTTCTTCCATAACAATACAGTCCCTGAAATTTACGAGGCGGCGCGCATGGCCGGATAGGTTTCCACATTCTGGACTCGGATATCCGCTTTCAGAACCCCTTTACGACCATCTTCAAAGGTCATCTGAGATTCAATATGAACCTCGCTGACATCCGAGAACAGCGCATCAATAAGGGGACCATACCGCTCAGCGATAATCCGACGCCGAACCTTACGGGTCCGGGTCAATTCTCCATCATCAGCATCCAGTGCTTTAGGCAATATGAGGAAACGACTGATCTGGGCACCGGCAAGTTCACTGTCGATCGCAAGATCCCGGTTCACTTCTTCAATATTTTCCTTGATCATCGCGTAGACTTCTTCGCGGTTGGCAAGGTCCATGTAGCTGGCATATGAAATACCGCGACGTTCCGCCCAGTTGCCAACAGCTTCCAAATCAATATTGATGAAAGTGGTTACCGTGTCCTTGTCCGCACCGTGGCAGACAGCTTCTGAAATGGCTGGGAAAAACTTGAGTTTGTTTTCAAGATACTGAGGGGCAAACAATGTGCCATCCTGCAGCTTTCCAACATCCTTCGCCCGGTCAATAATTTTCAACTGACCGTCATCCGTCATGATACCGGCATCACCTGTGTGAACCCAACCATCGTCCGTTTTCGTCTCTTTGGTGGCTTCATCATTTTTATAATAACCAACAAAGCTGCCCGGACTTTTATACAGAACCTCACCGGAAACCTCATCCAGCTTGATTTCACATCCAGGGGCTGGCGGCCCAACCGTATCAGGTCGTACATCGTTATCGCTTTGAATGCAGACATACGCACAGCTTTCCGTCTGACCGTAAAGCTGCTTAAGATTGATACCCAGTGACCGATAGAATTTGAAAACTTCCGGTCCCATCGGCGCACCCGCTGTATAGGCAACGCGGATCTGACTGAAGCCGAGTGTATTTTTAAGCGGCCCATAAACCAGAAAATCACCAGCGGCATATAGAAGGCGGTTCATCAGAGAGACCGGTTTTCCTTCCAGAATCTGAACGCCACATTTCTTGGCAACGCCAATGAAATAATGGAACATCTTCTGCTTGATCGCGCTGGCATCCTCGATGCGGATCATCATTTGAGTCAACATGTTTTCAAACACCGCAGGCGGTGCGAAATAATATGTTGGGCCAACTTCCCGAAGGTCTGTCAACACTGTCTCAGCATTTTCAGGGCAATTGACTGAGAAACCAGCGTGGGTCGCCTGCGAGTAAGAAAACAAGTGATCGCCCACCCAAGCCATCGGCAGGTAGGACAGAACCTTGTCTTTCTCTGTCAGGTTTTCAAATTCAACAGAAAGGGCGCCAGCCTGAACCATGTTATCAAAACTCAGCATCACGCCTTTAGGCCGGCCCGTCGTTCCTGATGTATAAAGCAGGGTTGCAATATCCGAACCAACGCCTTTTTCCGTCTCAGCATCATAAAAAGCCGGGTTTTTCTTATCAAAATCCCGCCCCAGATCCTGCACGTCCGTATAAGAGCGCAGATTTTCCTGTTTGTAATGACGCATGCCGCGCGTTTCTTTGTAAATGACCTGCTCAATCGCCGGACACTGATCCAGAATAGACAAAATCTTGTCCACCTGCTCCTGATCTTCGGCGACGACCATTTTTACACCGGAATGTTCAAGCACATACTGAATTTCATCGGCAACACCATCCTGATAGATGGGAACCGGCAAGGCACCAATGGCCTGTGCGGCTGCGAACACCCAGTATAGCTGCGGACGATTGGACCCAAGAATGGCAACAGCATCGCCGCGCTTAATGCCCAATTCGACCATACCAAGACCCAAAGCCCGGGAGTTGTCATAGACATCCTTCCAGCTATAGGTTTGCCAGATGCCGAATTCTTTTTCACGATAAGCTGGCACGGTTGGGCGTTGCTCGGCATTGCGCCGCAAGAGTTTTGGAAAGGTGTCTAAACCCTGGTCTTTGTTTGTCATAGGCTCCCTGATTCCTTAACAAAAAAGATTTCAAATCATTTTTTATTTAGCTCAGGAGGAGTAGGCCCCGCGGCATCACTTGATGCAAAAAAACACCACGCCCACGCATACAACGCTGACGGTGCGGACAGTTCCTCCCAGAACCGATATGGTTTTTATCATGTTGTTTTTTGGCTTCTTGATGAACCTTACCAACGTCAATAGTCGAACCGCCTCACCATCGTCAAGAGAAAAACTATAAAAATTGGTAAATTCAAGGATATTTGTTGGTTTTATCAAAAAAAATAGAAATATTAAAAAAAAACAAGCGTTTGTATTAGAAGTAATGTTCAGACATACACTAACTAAAAAGTAAAATAATAATACATACGTACTGAATTTAAACTATATAGATTATCTTTAACTCTACAAAAACGTATATCCGTATAAATTTATTAATGGTTTTACTTTAAATAGACAGACATTTGATTTGTATTATTTTTTGCCGAGCACCAATTTGAACGCTCGTTAGTTTAAGCGGTGGATAACAGTATTACGACGCAGGTGCGAAAAGCGTTCAAAACAGTCCAGATCCGGCATTTTGAACAGAAATGTCGGCCCACCGACTATTTTTTTCCGAATCTTATAATTGAGGACCAGCTTTCCGAAACATTCTCTTCGCTTACCTTTCAACAGCAACTGTCCACGCTTCGAAAAAATAACAAAGAAAGTGGTAAAATGAACGGAGCCGATATAAGAATAGAGACCTAAATCATGAGATTCTTACCTTTTGGTCTTGAGTATCTTTGAAAATTAAGGCACATACGGGCCGAAAGATTACGGGTGCCAACTCAATCACTTTAATATCTGGCACCTTCCCGTTCCCATTCTGAGCAAGGAGCGAAGCGTTGACAACAACTGGTCACGATAGCCTCAATACACGTCGCACACTCGATGTCGACGGCAAGAAAATCGACTATTACAGCATTCCTGCTGCTGAAGAAGCTGGTCTGGGCGATTTATCCCGCCTTCCGTTCTCGTTAAAGGTCCTACTGGAAAACCTGCTACGCCATGAAGACAGCCGCACTGTTACATCAGAAGATGTCAGCGCGTTGGCTGGTTGGCTGAAAGAGAAAAAAGCAGACCGTGAGATTGCTTACCGTCCTGCCCGCGTACTTATGCAAGACTTTACAGGCGTTCCTGCCGTTGTTGACTTGGCCGCGATGCGCGATGCCATGGTCAAACTGGGCGGCGATCCGGAAAAAATCAACCCACTTGCACAGTGTGATCTGGTCATCGACCACTCAGTGATGGTTGATAAAGCAGGCTCGCAAAGCGCTTTCAAACAAAATGTTGACCTCGAAATGGAACGGAACGGTGAACGCTATTCTTTCCTTCGCTGGGGTCAAAAAGCATTTGATAACTTCCGTGTTGTTCCTCCTGGAACAGGGATCTGCCATCAGGTAAATCTGGAATATCTTGCGCAGACTGTCTGGACAACAAAAGACCAGAACGGTAACGAAGTCGCTTATCCGGATACACTGGTTGGTACAGACAGCCACACAACAATGGTCAACGGCATGGCCGTTCTTGGCTGGGGTGTTGGTGGTATTGAAGCCGAAGCGGTTATGCTGGGTCAGCCGATCTCCATGCTGGTTCCAGAAGTTGTCGGCTTTAAACTGACTGGAAAGCTGAAAGAAGGCACCACCGCAACTGACCTGGTTTTGACCATCACTCAGATGCTTCGCGCCCAAGGCGTTGTTGGTAAGTTCGTTGAATTCTATGGTCCAGGCCTGGATGAACTGGCACTTGCCGACCGGGCAACTATTTCAAACATGGCACCTGAATACGGGGCAACCTGTGGCTTCTTCCCAATCGATGCGGAAACAATCAACTTCCTGAATTTCACAGCCCGTGATCCGGAACGTGTTAAACTGGTTGAAGCCTATGCAAAAGCACAAGGCATGTGGCGCGACGCCAATACACCTGATCCAGAGTTTACAACGACACTGGAACTGGATATTTCAACAGTTGTTCCAAGTCTGGCCGGACCGAAACGTCCACAGGACCGCGTCTTGCTGACAGATGCCGCTTCGTCTTTCAAAACAGCCCTGCCGGTTCTTTCTGGCAACGAAGCTGGAATTGAAAAGAAAGTGCCTGTTAAAGGAACGGATTACAGCATTGGGAGTGGCGACGTCATTATTGCCGCCATTACGTCCTGCACAAATACATCCAATCCAAGCGTCATGCTGGCTGCGGGTCTGGTTGCCAGAAACGCCATTGCAAAAGGCCTGACTGTTAAACCCTGGGTCAAAACATCTTTGGCTCCTGGCTCAAAAGTGGTCACGGATTATCTAAATCGGGCTGGACTTCAGGACGATCTCGATACACTCGGCTTTAACCTGGTAGGGTATGGCTGTACAACTTGTATCGGTAACTCTGGACCGGTCGCAGAGCCAATTGCAGAGGCCATCACCGAAGGTGAACTGGTTGCGTGTTCTGTCCTTTCAGGAAACCGAAACTTTGAAGGCCGGGTAAGCCCACATGCAAAAGCCAACTATCTGGCCTCACCGCCTCTTGTTGTTGCGTATGCGATTGCCGGTTCGCTGAATATTGACATTACAAAAGAAGCACTTGGCGAAGATAAAGACGGGAACCCGGTTTATCTGAAAGACATCTGGCCAACAAATCAGGAAGTTCAGGAAACCGTTCAGTCGGCCCTGACCCGCGATATGTTTGTTGCTCAGTATAGTGATGTCTTTGCAGGCGACGCCGAATGGCAGAGCATTAAAACAGCTGAGGGCCAGACATATACATGGGACAGCGGTTCAACCTATGTTCAGCATCCACCGTATTTTGAGGGAATGAAGAAAGAGCCAGGCGATTTCTCAGACATCAACGGCGCGCGTGTTCTTGCGTTGCTCGGCGATTCTGTGACAACCGACCATATTTCACCTGCCGGTGCGATTAAAGCGGACAGCCCTGCGGGTGACTACCTGAACGATCATCAGGTCCCTGTCAAAGACTTCAACTCTTTTGGCTCGCGTCGTGGTAACCACGAAGTGATGATGCGCGGTACTTTCGCTAACATCCGCCTGCGGAACGAAGTTGCCCCTGGCACTGAAGGCGGTGTAACCCGTCACATGCCTGACGGCACTCAGCAGTGGATCTATGATGCCTCCATGCAATACCAGAAAGATGGTGTTCCGCTGGTGGTGTTTGCTGGTAAAGAATATGGTACAGGCTCAAGCCGTGACTGGGCTGCCAAAGGAACGCGGTTGCTCGGCATTAAAGCCGTTGTTGCCGAGAGCTTTGAGCGGATTCACCGGTCCAACCTCGTTGGCATGGGTATTCTGCCCCTCCAGTTCCCGGAAGGTGTGACCCGCAAAACGCTCAATCTGGATGGTTCTGAAAAAGTTGATATCACTGGTATCGCTGATGGAATCAAACCACGGATGGCCGTTCCTTGCACCATCACTCGCGCAGATGGTTCCGTTGAAAAACTGGAACTGCTCTGCCGGATCGATACCGTGGACGAAGTCGACTACTATCGACATGAAGGTATTCTGCAATATGTTCTGCGGAAACTGTCAGCGTCCTAATCGGGCTTGCATCTTTATAATTAAAACGGCGGTCCTCGGGCCGCCGTTTTTTTTGTTCACCGAAGCTTGAATTGCCAGTGAACACAGTTCCGCTTATTGTCGAGAGCATGAAACAGGCAGCATACATTTTTTTAGTCGCGTTATTTTTTGCCCTGGGTATGAATTCAGCAATCGCTCTGGACGTCCGGCAACCTAAAACAGTCATTGAACTTTACACCTCTCAAGGGTGCTCCTCATGCCCCCCTGCGGACAAACTAATGGGAGAAATTGTTCAGAAACCAGATGTTCTGGGACTTTCGTTTGCCGTGACCTACTGGGATTATATTGGCTGGAAAGACACCTTTGCCAATTCAGAGAATGATGCTCGCCAGACCCGCTATCGGGATCAGTTTGGCGCCCGCTACGTATATACCCCGCAAATGGTCGTCGCCGGTGCGGATCATTTTGTAGGCTCTAACGCCCATGAACTTGAGCAGAACCTCCTCGCTTTCAAGGGACATGCTGAACAAATCAAACTGACATGGCGCATTGACGGCAGCCGTCTTTTTATAAACTTGCCTGACCATTTAAACGGCGCAACCATTTGGCAGGTGGATATCGATCACAAACAAGAGGTTCAGATTGGCCGGGGTGAAAATACCGGGAAGTCCATCACGTATCATAATATTGCCCGCCGGACACAACCGTTGGAAAACTGGGACGGGCACCGCAAAACAATTCAACTGGATTTGGCGGCTTTGATGGAGGAAGGTCGCGACGGATGTGCTATTTTAATTCAGGAGCGCGGCTTTGGGCCGATCATTGCCGCACTGGAGATTGACCTTTAATCCAGAAGACAACAACGAAAGGCAAGCATGCCCTTGCCTGAGGGTTCAAACACGCGCTATAAACGGGAAAAGAGAAATAAAAACAGGTGCGCATGATGTCCAAAACCCCGTCTCCATTAAAACCGGCCGCTACCGTTCTTCTTGTCCGCGATTGCGACGACTTACAGGATAATATCGAGGTTTTTATGGTGGTCCGGCATCATCAGATTGATTTTGCCTCGGGTGCTTTGGTTTTTCCTGGCGGGAAAGTGGACGATGCAGATTTAAATCCGGCTCTTTTCGCACATCTTCCCGGACAACAGGAAACAGAGGATCCGCTCCTCTCGTTCAAAATCGCTTCTATTCGCGAAGCCTTTGAAGAATGCAACATTTTGCTCGCTCGAAACAAAGAAACCCAGTCTTTGATCACTCCAGACCGACTCTCAGGATTGGTGGACACCTATCGTCAGGACATGCAGTCCGGTAAAATTGATATTCTGTCCATGGCAAAAGCCGAAAATCTTGAACTTGCAACAGATTTGCTGGCCCATTATTCACATTGGCTAACGCCAACCTTCATGCCAAAGCGTTTCGACACCCATTTCTTCATCGCCAAGGCGCCGCCGGAACAGCTGGCCGTTCATGACGGGGAGGAATCTGTTGATTCTGTCTGGATCGGACCAAACGCGGCTTTGCAAGCGGCCAAGGAAAAAGAATATACGATCATCTTCCCGACCTTGATGAATATCGAATATCTGACCCGCTATACATCGGCTGATGATGCGATTGCCCGCGCTTCGGAAACCGACACGGTTTCTGTCCTTCCTGAACTGGAAACAACAGAAAAGGGTAAGTTCCTCAATATCCCGGCTGAGGCGGATTACAGTATCACCCGCCGGGCAATTGATCCCATGATGGACCCTGACCGAAAAAAATAGTCAGAACAGGCCCAGCACCAACGATAGCCCTTTGAGCAGCCCCGTGATGGTCTCACTTGTTTGTCTGGCCTCCGCAGCCCATTGTTGTATCTCGCGAAATCCTTCTTCTGACGTTTGAAAGTCTGCTGTCAGGGCCACAAACGGGTCCGTGCGTGCCGTCATCCGCTGTGTTTGCAAATGCTGTATCTCCAGATAAACCGATTGCTGCGCTTTGAGCAAAGTAATTTGTTTGTCTCGCGGCAGACTGGCGATATCTTGGGCGTTCAATTTTTCCTGACAGTTTAGCAAAATTCGATAGGCTTCTTTATAACTGGTCGGCATAACGGTTCTCATCTGACAGTTTTGTAAAATAGTCCAACAACGTTTTTTGGCGTCCAGATAGCGTCGCAACATAGGCATAAAGCTGTTCGGTAAACGACGCTTGGGACAGGTATGATTTTTCCATGGCGCCGCCAGCTTCCCTTTCACCCGCCTCGATTTGAAGGCGCACTGCCAATTGTGCATGCGCCTGCAACATAAGAAGAAGACTTTCCTGAAGATCAGCGATCAGGCTGTCCTGCAAACGGCCGAATTTCTGGATCGCCATCACTTTTCCAACAAGGGCCCTGCGCTCATCCTTCCTGGCTTTATCATTGGTGCTCAGCAATTGAAGCCGTTGACGCAACGTTATCAAATTTGCGTCCACCGCAGCTTTCATCAATCCACGTATGCCGCCCCGGCAAAGCGTCGGTTTTTTAAAATCCAACTCACCCAGTAAAGCCGGTGTTGAGAATCGGCACCGCGCTACCAGATCAGCCGATGACCCCAAATCTGCAAAAAACAGATAGACAAGCTGACGAATATGAACCTGTGTTTCTTTGGTTAGCTCTGACAGCTTTCGAGTTGTCCTTGGCAGGAAGAGGATCTTGGCAAACCCTGTCATCGACGTTGTAAGCGCCGCGGCCTGAGAGGGGTCCAACGAATGGGAAAGGTTAAAGTCAGCAGGCTTCAACGTTTCCATAACGTGATAGGAGGACAGGCCCACCGATAGAATTGCCTCAGGTGTTTCTGTCGATAAAACATTGGAGAGCCGATAGGCATAGAGCCTTAACAGATCCAGAACCTTTTTTCGGGCCAGACGCGCGGCATCAGACAAAAGCGGCTCAGCAATCAACGCAGGCGATCCACCAAGCGTTAATTGCAAATCAATGCTATCGCTTAAAGACAACTGATGAATGTCTTCGAGCATTTCATATTGAGTGTTAATGAGCACCGACAACAGATCAACAGAGCGGCGAAAGGTGTTGGCATCACTGGATAGTTTCGGGCTCACGCCAACCGCACAGCCTCCGAGCAGCCAAAGCAGGCTTGCTGCAAATACTATTTTTTTCGTCAAGCCTGTCATAGCGATACCTGAAAATATGATCAGTTATCTCTATGACTGTTGTCAGGGGGAAATAGTGAATTCTAAATTTGAAAAAATCTTAAAGGCGACCCGTCAAAGCCGCCTTTAAGAAGATCATTTTTACTGAAATCAGAGGCCGGAAGCCATGAAATCAGCCATTCTTTTCGAAAACAGAACAGGGTCCGATACCGGATCCCCTTCTACGATATAAGCCTGATCCAACAACAGAAGCGCAGCATTAGAGACTTGCGGCGATGCACTGTCTTTTTCAATTTTTTCCGCCAGCTTACGGATAAGGGCGTGATCAGGATTAATTTCCAAAATACGCTGAGAGGGCCCTCCGCCCAGTTGTTTATGGGCTTTCAGAACCTTTTCCAGATGGATATCCATATCCCCTTCATCAGCAACCAGACAAACCGGACTGTCGGTTAGCCGGGAAGAAGAACGAACATCTTTCACTTTACCATCAAGGGTCTGTTTGAAAGCGGCTATCAATGTAGAAAGATTTGGCGACGGTTCTTTTTTATCGTCCTTATCCTCATTACTGTCCTTGCCTTTCATTTTATCCAGTTCAGCAGAACCCCGCGTGACTGATCTGAATTCCTTGCCATCAAACTGGCTATGACGGCTGAGCCAGAAGCTGTCAACGGGATCACTCAGGAGCAATACATCAACATCTTTGGCTTTAAAGCCTTCCAGTTGAGGGCTTTGTTTAAGCGCATCCAGATCATCCCCGGTGATGTAGTAGATAGCATCCTGCCCCTCTTTCATACCCGAAACATATTCATCCAGTGTGACAGCTTTATCCGACCCTGTTGAATTGAAACGCGACAGTTTCAAAAGGCGTTCACCGTTCTCGTTATCTTCGTAGATGCCTTCTTTCAGAACGGCCCCAAAGTTTGACCAGAATTTCGCAAAACCCTCTTCGTCCTTTTTGGCGCGTTTTTCCAGCTCACCAATCACCTTCTTCACCAGCCCGGATTTGATTTTCATCAATACCGGATTGTTCTGCAGCATTTCGCGGCTCACATTCAATGGCAGATCTTCGGAATCCACCACGCCTTTAAGAAATCGCAAATAGGCCGGGATCAGCTCTTCGCACTCGTCCGTAATGAAGACGCGTTTTACATAAAGTTTAAGGTTCGATTTTCGCTCTGCATTAAACAGATCAAAAGGCGGCTGTTCGGGGATAAACAGCAGCATGCTATATTCGATGATCCCTTCCACCCGACTATGCAAGGTTGCCCAAGGGGTATCAAACGCCTGTCCGACATGATGATAAAATTCAGTATATTGCTCTTCGGTAATTTCTGATTTCGGACGGGTCCAAAGCGCGCTTGCCGTATTGACCACATCTTCAGCCGCATCAGGCTCATCATCGGCTGATTTCAAAATAACCGGAAGCGCGATATGGTCGGCGTAGGTTTTAATAACGGAACGAACGCGCTGCGGCTCCAGAAATTCTGCCGCCTCTTTTTTCAAAAAGAGAGTGATTGTCGTACCACGTTCTTCTCTGTCGCTTTCCGCCAGCGTGAAAGATCCCTGTCCATCAGAAATCCAGGTATGCGCTTTTTCTTCACCCGCCTTGCGGCTGGTCACTTCCACTTTTTCAGCGACCATGAAAGACGAATAGAATCCGACACCAAATTGACCAATGGCTGTCAGATCCTTGGTTTCGTCACCGGTTAGCTTGGACATGAAATTGGACGTACCCGAGCGCGCAATGGTTCCAAGATTCTCGATCATCTCCTGATCCGTCATGCCTAGACCATTATCGTCAACAGTCAGCGTGCCCGCCGCCTTATCCAGAAGAACTTTTACCCGGAATTTAGGGTCTTCCTTGATCAATTCCGGCTGTGTAAGCGCAAGATATCTTAGGCGATCGCAAGCATCCGACGAGTTGGAGATCAGCTCCCTTAGGAAAATTTCCTTTTCGCTGTACAGGGAGTGGGTGACAATGTGCAACAACTTGGCAACTTCGGCCTGAAACTCATGTGTCTGTTCGGTCATTTTTTTCTTTTCTCACAACGATTGAAAGTTCATCCCTCTATATGAAGAGAAGAAACGATTGGATCAAGTCTTGACCCCAAGATTGTAAGGCAATTTTTTTGTTTCCGGGAAAAAATGAAAAGGGTCCACTTCGAGGGGCGCAAAAAATTCGAAGTGGACCCACTTGATCATCAACCGATGTGTGTAGATGGTGTTGATCAGCCATTAGCATATATTTATTTGGAATGATCGTTCAAGTAAAAAAAGACGGTCAGTGTCATTTTCTTAGCCTGCCCCAATAATTGGCTTTCACAAGATCCGTTCCCATGCGTCCTCCTAAACAGCAACGACTGCATAAGAGGACCATTTATGGAACACGCCATTTTGAAACACCACGATCCTAAAACCGTAAAACCCCCTCAACCCCTGTACAAACAGGTCAAGGATCTTGTGATCGACAAAATTCTGAAGAACGAATGGCCTCCCTACTCGCAAATTCCGTCAGAACACAGTTTCGTTCGGGATATGAAGATTTCGCGGATGACCATTCACCGTGCTCTTCGGGAATTAACGCAGGAAGGCTATCTGGACCGGATACAGGGCGTTGGTACTTTCGTTGCTGAATCACGACCCAGCAAAGTCGCCAAATCCATCAAGGAAGTTGATGTCGCCATTCGCAGTCGTGGAAATATTCACAGCTGTGCTGTCCACTTCCTGCAGGCCGAACCAATTGGTCCAGAAGGCTCGTCCCTTTTACATATCCCTGAAGGCGAGACAGTGTTTCGTCTGTATTGCGTTCACCGGGAAAACAACATGCCTGTTATGCTGGAAGATCGGTATGTTCATCCAGAATTGGCCCCCGATTTCCTGTCCTTGGACTTTTCCAGCCAAACCGCGGACGCCTATTTCCAGAAGACCTTTAATCTTTTGTCAGATGATCACAAAATAGAAGCGGCCCTTACAACACCCGAAGCAATCCATTTTCTCGAATTAGAACAAGCCGTTCCATGTCTACGGCACAACCGAAGAACTTGGATCGGAAATCAAATTCTTTCTTCCGTGCAATATATTTATCCAAGTAATCGACACCAAATTACATGGTGATTTTTTAATCATTTCGCGTTATTGGTGCATTTCCCCTTGGTTTATTTACCTATACAATGGTATCGGTTTGTGGTATAAAAATGTCCCAGAGTTTAGGAACAGATTTCAGGCATGAAAATATTAATTGCGGATGATCATCCACTGTATCGTATGGCGTTGTCAGGCTTGCTTTCACAACTTGATGCGAAGACCGACATAGTCGACTGTAATGATTTCAACGAATTACAGGCTGAGATGCTGAACGCGGCTGATTTGCCGGACCTTATTGTCCTAGACATTCAAATGCCGGGTGCGTCATTTCAGGATGCTTTGAAAAAACTGAAACGGGATCATCCCTCCATTCCTGTGGTGGTCGTTTCTGCATCTGAAGAAATTGGTGATATGACCGAATCCTTGCGATTAGGGGCCCACGGGTACATTCCCAAATCATCAACAAGAGAAGTCCTTGTGAGCGCTATCCGGCTTGTGTTATCAGGCGGTAAATACATTCCCTCACAGGCCTTTAACCTGCCAGACACAAAAGTTGCCGCCAATACAGGGCGCCGTTCTAAACAGGTATCAGAACAATCGCAAGCGACCCAACATCTGACGCGCCGACAAAAGAATGTTCTGGAACTTATGGCACAAGGGCAGTCAAACAAGGAAATTGCGGCTGGTCTGAACCTGGCCGAAAGTACGGTGAAGGTTCATATTACAGCCATTTTCCGCACGCTGGGTGTCAGCAACCGGACCCAAGCTGTTCTTCAAGCGCGCGAAATTGCCTGATCCGATTTACCGATTGATTTATTGAGCTGCCGCGAGGCTGGCAGAACTGTTTGACAGTGATTTTGCCGCCGTTTTTCCGGCCCCTTGTGCATTGCTTGTATAGAGATTCTTAAGAGCATCCGTTACAAGTTCGTGGGTGAAATGCGGGTCCATACCCTGATACTTACAAGCGGACAGAACCTGATCAATAATAAATTTGGGCTGATAGCAAGCGAGCTCAAAACTGTTTTTAACCTGAAGCTCGTCTATGACAATATCCAAAATTTCTTCCGTCATTTCCAGACCGCGCGACGCAGCCACTATTTTAAAGATATCAAAATATTGACTTTTATTCGGACCAACGGTTTCAAGTTTGTATGGAATACGACGCAAAAAAGCGGGGTCCATCAGGTCATCGGGCGACAGGTTGGTTGAGAAGATAACCAGCTCGTCGAACGGCAACTGAAAACTTTTACCCGTATGCAATTTCAGAAAATCAATCCGACTTTCCAGTGGCACAATCCAGCGATTAAGAAGCTCTTCCGGGCTCACCAACTGGCGCCCAAAGTCATCGATAATAAAGGTACCGTTGGAAGCCTTCACATGAAGGGGCGCTTCATAGTATTTTGCGTGCGCGTTAAAGCTGAGATCCAACATCTCAAGGGTCAATTCACCGCCTGTAATGACGATCGGTCGTTCACACGGAACCCAACGGCCATCGAACTCTTCGCGCCGCAAACCGCTTTTAGGGAGTTCTTCAGACTCTTTGAGTACAGGGGTATGGATCGCCGGATCAAAAACCTTGATAATCTGGCCATCCACTTCAAAGCAATAGGGGATATAGATAATATTGGCAAAGATGTCAGCCACCTTTTCGGCAACCGTCGTTTTCCCGTTCCCGGGAGGGCCATATAGAAGGATGCTTTTGCCGGCATTGATACCGGGGCCGAGACGGCGAACGAAATCTTCTGCGATCACGAGCTTTTCAAAACTCTTTTCGATTTTCGATTGCTCGACACGCTCGTTCGTAATTTTCTGTTGAACAATCCGGTCCTGATAATTTTCCAACGAAACCGGCGCCGGCCCAACATACTGATTCTGCTGCAACGATTCCAATGCAAACCGGCGCCCAGCTTCCGTCATAACGTACCGGTTTTCTGAAAATGTTGACTGGTCGGTTGTCCCCAACGCTTCAAGAAACTTCCTGTCGCCAGCTTCCTGTATCAATCGGTTTATCACCGGCACCGGCAACTTGATGGCAGCCGAAAACTCTGACGCGGTTTCAAGGCTATTCACGTAGATCGCCTTAAACATGATGCGGAGCAAATTTGCTGATTGAATTCCTGTGTCGGCAATTGTTTTGGGCGCTTGCGGTGCTTCATAGATTATTTTGTCGAGCTGATCCTGGCTTAAGACACCAAGCGCAACAAGGTTGTCTCCCAGGCGTCCACCATTTTCTTTTTGTCTGTGGGATGCAAGTTCTATATCCGCCGCTGTAACAAGGCCATGAGCCAACAACAGATCACCGATCAGCATTTTCTACTCTCCATTATGGAATTATACACCGGGGAAATAGGCTTTAAATTCCCTGCTAAGAGTATCGCGCCTTTTCGTTAACGCTGGGTTAGGAAATAGAGAAATTTTAATACAATCAGCAATTCAATGCCCCACATCCCGCATTTTTAAGGACAAAGGCTCCATAAAAAGCATATTCGATTTCCGCCCGTGACGTGATTGTGTACACTGTAGAGAAACAGCAACCATTTTTGCCTATAGGGATTATCATGAGCCGTTATAAAGCCCTTCTTTCCGTCTATTCTCAAGATCGCGTTGGCCTTATCTCACAAGTTACAGGACATCTTTTTGACAGAGGGGCCAATCTGGGCGATACGACATTTGCAATTTTGGGAAAGGGCGGTGAATTCACCAGTATCCTTGAAATTCCGGGTGATCTGAGCGAACAGGATCTGATGGATGGCCTTCATTCTGTTTCTGGCCTTGAAGATGCCAAGATCGACATAAAACGGTTTAGTATCCGAAATTCGGAAACGCCCCCGAAAGAAATAACCCATCGCATCAAATGTGAAGGGGAAGACCAGCCTGGCTTACTTGCCCGGCTTTCTGAAGTCTTTATCAACTTTGATTCCAACATCGTGCGATTGAAATCTGATCAGATGGAAACCCCAAGCGGGAACCGCTTTATTACCCGCTTCTCTGTCAACATTCCGAAAGAACGCGCTGATAATTGTCTGGCCGCCCTTGGCAATACCGCAGAAGGGCTGGGCCAATCTCTCTCATTTGAAGCTGTAAAACGATAAAGAGAGGCGCGTCTAAGCGCGCCTCCCAATATACTTTGGATTTTACGCTGAGCGAACACTCTTAAGGAACAAGGCGACCTGCTCGTTCAGTTCCTGAGATTGTTCTGCCAGACTGTTGGATTGCTCCAGCATATGCCCAGCCGAGCTTCCAGTTTCCTGCGAAGACCGGGTGACGTTTGAAATGTTTGTCGTCACTTCATTGGTTCCAGAGGAAGCTTCACCGGCACTCCGTGTAATTTCGTCAGTCGACGCGGACTGCTCTTCAATCGCCGCAGCGATCGCCGCGGAAATCTCATCCATCTGACCAATGGTCGTCGAGATATTCTGAATAGCATCAACAGATTGCTGTGTTGCGCCCTGAATACCGCTGATCTGGCTTGAAATTTCCTCAGTTGCCCGTGCTGTTTGCGATGCCAGATTTTTAACCTCGCTTGCAACAACCGCAAAGCCTTTACCTGCGTCACCCGCTCTGGCGGCCTCGATGGTTGCGTTCAACGCCAGCAGGTTCGTCTGCTCTGCAATGTCCGTAATCAAAGCGACCACTTCGCCAATTTTCTGAGAAGATTCTACCAGGAACTGAATTTGTTCATGGGTATCTTCCGCCTGCTTCACTGCATCACCAGCAACGCGTGTAGACTGGTTTACCTGCTGACTGATTTCCCGAATGGAGCTGGACATCTCTTCAGCAGCAGACGCCACAGTTTGAACATTACTAGAGGCCAGCTCTGCCGCACTCAATGCGCCAGAGGTTTGCAGATTGCTTTCTTCTACCGTATTCAACATCTGTTGCGATGAAGACTGCATATCCTTTGCGGCCTCGGCAACAGTCGAAGCAATGGTTCCGACTGAGGCTTCAAACTCAGAGGCCAGTTTAAGCAGATTTTCGCGATTTTCGTTTTCCTGACGCTCTTTTTCTGCCACAGCTTCCATTTCACGACGCTGTTTCTCTTCCGCTTCCTGAGCCTCGCGTTCACGCTGTGCAGCTGCATTTTTCTCAGCTTCGCTCCGCAGGCGTTCCGCCTCAATCGCATTGTCTTTAAAGATAGACATCGCTTTGGCCATTTCTCCGATTTCATCTTTCGTATCAGAGGAAGGCACTTCCGCATCAAGCTTGCCGTTTGCAAGTTCGTTCATCGCGGTTGTCATTTTCCGAATTGGGTTTGCAATGCCATTTCCGATGAAGAAGGCCAACGCCAACCCAATCGCAATTGCACCAAGCACGCACAAGCCGATGATCAAGTATGTGTTTGTAACCGCTGCTTCACTGGCTTGCTGCCGCTCCAGCATCTGGTCGCGTTCAACCTGCTGAAATTCGTTCATAACCGTGCGGAACTCGCTGAAATATTTCTGCCCGCGTGCCTGACCAACAAGGTCGGCCATATCGTCCATGGTTTTTGCATCACCAATACGGGCGCGCAAGGCGATCGTCACATCCGCAACATCTTTTTGCCACCCTGTCATTGTTTTTTCAGCAGCTTCCAGAAGGGAAAGCTGACTGGCGTCCTCTTTCATTCGGCTTTTCAGGTCTGAAACCGCTTTTTTAAAGGCAACGGCGCCATCTTTATAAGGCTGCAAGAACCCATCTTGACCGGACAGCAGATATCCGCGCATGCCTGTTTCCATATCAACCGCAGCCAGCAATGTTGCTTCTATCTTTGTAATCAGCGAATAGGTTTCAGAAACTTTCTGTTCGTTTACGATCATCGTAACCAAACCCGCCTCGACCTTTTGTTCAGCCGCCAGCGCATCTGATTTTCTATAATGTACGCGTTCAGTTTCTTTTTGAGAAATCGCCCCGAGTGCATTTTTGAAAGCTTCCAGTTTATCCGCGGCCACATTCGCACCAATAAAACCGTTAAGCTGAATCAGATTTTTCGTACCATTATCAACGCCTTCCCTCAAGGCAATCGCCGGTTTGACCGCCGTTTCGACCCACTCGTAAATAAATTCGTCAGCTTCAACAACTTTCTTCACATGATCCGGATCTTCTTCAACGACAAGTCCAAGCACCTCAAGTTCTGCAAACATGATGTCTTCGGCTTGCTGATAATCGTCTTTAAACTTCTCGTTCCCGCCGATCAGATACCCCCGTAATCCGGACTGCATCTGAGTAATGTAGTTTTCGATACGCGAGACGGCGGTCAGAATTGATTGCGTATACTCCACCGCCGCAGCAGCCTCTTTCACAACAGCGAACTGCTGTTTCACAGCGTCTTTCGCTTCAGAGAATTCAGCATTGCGTGTGGCAAGGCGTTCCTGTTCAATTTTAATCAGGTCGGAAAGCTGCTTTCTGAATTTCTCGAAATAGACTTTACCTTTTGCTTGTCCAACCAATTTCGCCATGTCATTCATGGTCGGAGCATCGCCAATTTGATGGCGTAGTTCTATGGTCGGTTCGGTCACATCTTTTTGCCAATTTCGGAGAATTTCTTCCGCTTTTTCAAGACGGGCAAGTTGCTCTGGGTTGTTTGTCTGAAAAGCCTTGAGCTCTTCGATCAACGCATAGGTTTCTGTTTCACCGTTCTTATAGGGAGTGAGGAAGTCTTCCTGACCGGCAAGAAGGTACCCGCGCATGCCTGTTTCCATATTCACGGCAGAAGAAACAATCGCTGATGCTTTAGCTTCTGTTGTCCGCGACTCGTCCAAGCGTTTGTTGGTGGAGACCATGGAGTCAATATCCACAACGGCGACAACGCCGACGACCATCAACAAAACAAGCGGTAAACAGATACCTAAGAGAATCTTACTTTTGGTTTTCAAGTTGGAAAACTTTGCCATTACAGCATTATTTTTACGTTTTTTGTCCGTTGAAACACCGAGCTTTTCCTTTGCCATGGTTCCCACAATCCTCTTTTTCACCATGTCCAGACGACACCGTCTGGAAGCATTTTATTTATGGTTCAGCGCAACAACCCACATGCCAAACCCCCTTTTTAGATTTGGGAAAAGAGTGCCCCGAAAAAATTAACATGTACTTAAACATGACAATTTTCTCACGTATTTTAAAATTCATTATTTATTTCAAAGGCTTAATTTTTAAAAATTTCATAAAATACCGTACATTGCACTCAATCTCACCGCTCGTTATGATAATCTGAACAAGAATAACAAAGGGACAGAACCTACCCGGTGGACCTCAGCCAAGGCTTTTCCAAGCCGTAAACTGGATCTTGCAAGGAAGGTTTCTGCATAAAAAAATGACTGAGTTCCAAACACTGAAATATTCTGCCGCCAACATGATTGCCGAGATTACGCTGGATCGACCGCCCCTCAATCTGATCGACGACATTCTCACGCACGAATATCTTTCCGCCCTTGACCTGGCCGATGCCGATGAAAATGTGCGTGTCATCATCCTGAAGGGAGAAGGGCGTGGTCTTTCAGGGGGTGTTGATCTTAAATTCCTTGAAAGCTTTGGCCCAACAGAAATGAAGGACTTTCTCAGCCTTTTTTACATCAAAACCGTCGAGCGAGTGCGTGCGCTATCAAAACCCATCATATGCGCTGTTCAGGGATATGCCCGAGAAGGCGCCTGCACGCTAGCCTTTGCCTGCGATATGATTATTGCGTCAGATGACGCCGATTTCGGGTATCCCGGCGTTCCTAATCTGGCGGCTCCTCCTGGCATGCATGTCTGGCACCTGCAGAAATTAATTGGCCGCATGAAAGCCGCGGAACTGATCTTGACAGGAGATCCCATGCCTGCCGCTCAAGCTGATCAGCTAGGCTTGATCACGCGGATGGTGCCGAGGGAAGATCTGTATTCCGAGACCCGGGCTCTGGCGACAAAATTGACTAAATTGTCGCCCGTCGGACTCAAATCCGCCCGCGAACTCATGTATCGGGTTGAAGACATGGCGTTTAAACAGGTTCCACCGACAGCACTGGACGCAATGGCCGTGGCCTTTGCTTCTGAAGACAGCCGGGAAGCCCGCAAAGCCTATATCGAAAAAAGAGCGCCCGTTTGGAAAGGGCGCTAGTCAACGCCCCACCTGATATCAACGCGATCAATCCTATCAGGTTGATCGCTTGACAAATTGGGTCAGAATAACAATTTGCTGACCACTCACCCGGCCCTCAATATGTTGCGGGTTATCAGGTACCAACGAGATATTACGAACGGCGGTGCCTCGTTTTGCAGTAAACCCAGCTCCTTTCACAGGAAGGTCCTTGATCAGAGTCACCGTGTCCCCCGCCGAAAGAACAGCGCCATTGCTATCTTTGTGGATAACGCCCGGCCCGTCTTCGTATTCCGCAAGACCTGCTTTCGCCCAGTTAAGCTGGTCTTCTTCCAGATAGAGCATATGCAGTAGATCCTGCGCCCAGCTTTCCGCCTTCAGACGGTTTAGTACCCGCCATGCAAGGACTTTCACAGCATCAATATCGCTCCACATGGTTTCGTTCAGGCAATGCCAGTGATGAGGGTTCAGATCTATTTCATTGGCGACCTGTGCTCGACAGGTTTCACAGACAAGGGCTGAGCTCTGTGCGTCGGGAACACCGCTAAGCGAAACATCCAGCACACCAAGCGTGTCTGAGGCACCGCATAATTCGCATTTTGACTGACTTCTTTCAAGGAGATCGGCTTCAAGAGACATCGTTTATTCCGCAGAGTGAACGCAAGAACAGCGTTTCCGCTGTCCTCCCGGGTTTATTTTGGAGGACCCTAGCAGACGGTTTGAGGCAGGGACAGCTGAAACCTGTCCCTGCACCCTATTATTTATTGTGAATTTTTCCGGTTAGGCAACGGACGTTACATCGACGTCCGCCCCCGAAATATCACCCGAGCTGAACTCTGCAACGACCGTATATCCATCGGCGCTTTCGTTATCATCATAATATAGACGGCTACCGTCAAAGATCAGCTTCGCTTCGCCTGTGTTCTGAGCATCTGAATAATCAGCATTGGTACCATCGAAAGCCACGCCTCCAATCGTCGAGAGAAAATCGTCCGCAGCATCGAAGCTTCCATTGAAATCAAACTCCAGACCGTCCAGAACCAATCTGTCCACGCCTGTCTGGAAATCCTCGATCACGTCGCTTGAGCCATTGAAGACTGTATTGAAAGCAACATCAACAGCGTCACTCAACGCATCAAAGAAGAAGCGGTCAACACCATCACCACCGTTCATGGTATCCAACCCTGAACCACCGGTGAGCGAGTCATTGTCGTCCCCGCCGTTCAGCACATCATGACCGACACCACCCTTTAGATCATCATTGCCACTACCGCCATTCAACGTATCGTCACCCGCGCCGCCCATCATCACATCAAAGCCATCCGCACCGTTAAACAGATCATCATAATCCGATCCGGTAATCGCCTCGATGGAAGCAAAGAGATCAATGCCGGTTCCGTCATTGACGGTGCCCGCTCCAGAGCCCACATAATCGACCTGAATACCTTGATCACTGTCGCTGTAATCCAGGCGGTCATATCCAGAACCACCGAAAACCGTGTCGCTGCCTTCACCGGCAAAAACAACGTCTGAACCAGCACCGCCATCCAGACTGTCATCGCCCCCATTACCGACAAGAACGTTGGCAGAGGAAGACCCGGTAAGCATATCACCCAGTGCGCCACCATGAACTTCTTCAATACCACTCAATATATCCGAAGAACCAAAACCGTCGTTCAGGGCGATACCCGTTCCAAGATTGACGTCTACGCTCTGAGTCTGTTCCGCACTGTTGTAAAGGGCGATATCGTAACCCTCTCCACCCTCAATGGTATCGTTTCCAGCGAAACCGGCAAAGGTTTCAACATAATCACGATCACTACCGGTCAGGCTGTCTGCAAAATCAGAACCAACCGCGCCATTAATCCCGCCAAGCAGCGTGTCACTTCCAACATTTGTCGCGCCCAGACTGTCATTTGCAAGTCCAATCCCCAGATTGACCAGAACACCGCCATTCGCAAGCCTGTATTCAATTGTCGTATTGCCGTTTCCTGCAATCAGGTCATTACCATCATTGGCTTCAATGAAGATCTTGGCAGCTTCCTCATCCCCTGAAGGCGCACTAGCCAGCAAGGTATCGTTAAATGCCGAACCAATGACACGTTCGACATTTTGAAGATTATCCGTGCCTGCGCTGCCAGTAACAGCAAAATTACCGCTGAAGCCAACAGAAATACCGCCACTTGCGCCCGCATAAGACGCCGTATCCACACCCTCGCCGCCATCAATGGCATCGTCACCAAGACCGCCAATCAGCAGATCGTCTCCTGCGTCACCAAATAACTGGTCATTTCCTGCACCGCCAGACAGAGTATCATCCCCCGTTCCGCCTAACAGGAGGTCATCACCATTTTCACCGCTTAGCAAGTCATCGATACCGGCATAACCAACAATCAAATCATTTCCACCGGTACCGCCCAATGTCTTACTGATTGTATAAGAATCATATCCGCCGGGTTTTAAAAGATGCGCAGTTGTAATACTGCTGGCACCAAAGAAATCATCGATGGTAAGGCTGGACCCGTCTGTCTGATTAAAGACCAGATCTGAGCCGCCTGCTCGCTCTGCGTTCAGGAAGTCTTCTACCTGGACAGCATCATTACCATCGGTATCGACAGCAATATGATCACCATCTCCCAACGCAAGGACAAAAAGATCATCCCCTTGTCCTCCTTCCAGACGGTTTATTCCTTCACCGCCCATCAGGATGTCATTGGCATCTCCGCCAAGCAGGGTGTCATTCCCGCTTCCACCGCTCAGAACATCCTCTCCATCCTCTCCGAAAAGCAAGTCATTTCCTGCGGTTCCAAAGATCGTATCGTCACCGTCGCCGCCCCGAACGATGTCATCGCCAGCAAGGGCATCAATAAAGTCGCGATCGTCTGTTCCTGTTATTGAATCATTCCCCGGCGTAGGCACACCGGAAATACCATCATCCAAAATAGTTGTTACGCTATCCGCAACAACGGGCGATACTGAAACACCTGTTCCGCTGATACCGCTGATAGACAGATTAAAGGTCTCAGCCAATTCAATGGCATCTTCACCAGCCAGTAACAGATCAAAATCGATGTTTAGTGCGCCGCCCGTAAAGGCTGCGGTATCGGAGATGGTAACAGTAACGCTGTTTCCATTCCCAGAGAAAGATACACCATCCGGCAGATCGTTTAACGCATCTGCAAGTGTTTCCGATAAATCGGACGCGTCCGCGGATCCAAAATCAACAGCCAGATCAAATTGCACTGAAGAGGCCACAGGCAATGACGCAAGCCCGACAGCCAAACCGGCAAGCACAATCGTATAGCTGGCGGCCTGCCCTTCCAGTTTAGACTGGCTATTCGAGGCAAAGGAAAGGGAAAGTTCATCCTGATCTTCGATCGTGGTTGTAACAGAGGTATTGGCTCCCAGAACGGCAGCACCACCATCTGAAATATCTGGATTTTCAAGCCCAAGCGTGAACGGCTCGGAGGCTTCAACACTGTCGCCGCCGGTAAGTGCCAGAGAGAAATCCAATTGGGAAACACTGCTGTCAAAGGTGACGGTATTTCCAACAACAGTAACCCCGTCAACCAACGCTGCGGCTGTTGCCAAGGCCGCAAGAAGGTCACCATAATCCTGAGTATCCGTATCGATATCCGTAAGCGTCACATCAACCGAAACGGTCTCTTCCGGGGGCATCGTTCCGCTATAGGTCAGGGAGTAATTTGCAAAACTTCCTTCGGATACGATCTCCTGATCCGTTGTCAGAGAGAAGGTAATAAAGGCAGGGTCAATATTCGTGACTGATGTCTGTATTACATTATTATCGGTGTCAACTTCAGTGGCGACACCAGTCTCTGAGGCGCTGCCGGTCAGGCTGACAGAAAAACTTTCCGTTCCCTCTACAAGACCATCAACAAGGGCGTCTACCGTAAAATCAAGAGAGCTCACCGTGTGATCAAAAGTAAGGGTCGTCCCGTCCAGCGTCACACCTGAGGTCGCAGAGACGGCTGCGTTCAAGGCGGCGACCAAAGGCCCCAGATCCGACGCCTCTGTGCTGATATGATCAAGAGACACAGTGACACTGGCTGTCTCTCCCGCGGCCAGCGTTCCCGCATAACCAACGGTATAGGTTGCACCGTTACCTTCAACAACCAGGTCCGAGCCGGTCAAACCAAACACGATCCCGTCAGCCGCTGCGTCAGAAATATTGGTTGTAACATTCCCGGTATTAATGGAGCCTGTCGCGACACCATCCACTTGGGAATTAAAGATAACCAACGAATAGTCTTCAGTGCCTTCAGCAAGGCCATCGACCGCAAGCGGGATGTCAAAACTAAAGGATTGAGGCGCGCTGCTTGTAAATGTCAGACGGTTTCCAACAGCCGTGACGCCCGCTACTGCATCCGCTGCAGCAGACAATTGATCATTCAGGGCTGCAGCGAGATCATCGCTCGCGGCGGAACCCGTCACAACAGCAACATCTATAGAGGCTTCACTTCCTGTTCCCAGCGTGACGCCCGAAAAAGAAACTGTATAGGTTGCAGACTGGCCCTCACCAACTGTGCTGGACGTCTGTTCTAACGACCATTCGATATTTGCTGCACTCTGATCTGAAATTTCCGTCGTCACATCGAAATTCTTGATAGCCGAAAAAACGCCCATTCCGGCGGGACCGGATCCTCCAGGATTGCTCAAGCCAACGTTGTATTGTTCCGCTGTTTCAATCGGCAGATCCACTGGGATTGGCAACCCAAATGTCAAGGACGTTTCGGATCCGAAACCACCTTCAAACGTGAGCTGTCCCGCCCCGTTGAAGCTTATTCCAGCAGCCCCGTCAGCCGCTGATTGCAGGGCGGTCATGAGGTTTCCGTAGTCAGAAGATGATGTCTCTAAATCGGTGATTGAAACTTGAACTGTGGCCGATTGACCTGCAACAAGCGGTACGCCGCCCAATGAAATTGTATAACTAGCAAGCCCACCCTCATTAACGGCGGCATCTCCACTCAGTTCAAAGGTAACCAGTGAAAAAGCATCATCATCAAAAGACACTTTCTCAATATCAACCAGAGTATCCGATTCCCCGGTATTCAGGTTCTCTAGTCTAAAACCGGTCTCTGTGGCGACAAGGCTGAAGTCACTGCTGCTACCGTCAAAGGCCGCAACATCCTGACCCGCCCCGCCAAAAAGGAGGTCATCACCATACCCGCCAACCAGAGAATCCTGTCCTTCACCACCGAACAGTTGATCATCGCCGCCGCCGCCATAAAGGGTGTCATCCCCTTCTTGACCGTAAAGTGTATCCAGATCACCGGTTGTCGGGTCATCATCGATAATGCGATCGCCATAGATTTCATCGTTACCGGCACCGCCATACAGCAAGTCCACACTGCCTTCACCGCCGGCAACAATGTCGTCTCCGTTGCCGCCGTCGACAGTGTCATCACCGCCATCACCGCTGACGAAATCATCGCCGTCGCCGCCACTGACAAAGTCATCGCCCCCTGCGCCGGAAAGCGTATCATTGCCTCCAAAACCAAAAATGAAGTCGTTGGAAGGCCCTCCGATAAAGGCATCGTCGCCATCGGTGCCAAAGAAATTGAAATCAGACGGGTTGGCCACACCGAGCAATATGTCCCGATCAGAATCGAAACGATTAAAACCTAAACCGGTGCCAATGCCGTTCGGATCTGGGATAAGGCCAATATCTTCTCCGGCAATTTCGGTGATATCCAAATTAGGATCTGCCTGATTAAGGCCTTGATTTGGGTCTCCCTCAACTACTTTAATAAAGTCTTCCAGATCCCCTCTATCGCCGTCGCCGGAACCATCTGAAGGTTGGTTGCCGCCGCCTTCTGGGTTTACATCCAGTCCTTCGTCATCTTCTTCACGACCATCGCGGATATTGATCGTAATTTTCTGGGCATCCAGAATACGCTCGTACCGCGCCTGAATAGCGGCAATCGCCAGCTGCTCGACAGGGGAAAGGCCTAAGGATCCGATCAGGGCAAACTGGCCGGGATCCAGAATAAGCTGTTGCCCGTTGCTGCCGGTGAAAACTGCACCATCCAGCACTGACACCGTTGCGGTACCATCCGGTGCGATATCGACGACAAATTCCGTTCCGCGAATACCAATTGAGCCGTAAGGGACCTTGATTTCAACGTCATCATAGTCGTTCTTGGCAATTTTTCCGGACACAAACGAAATTGCGCCTTTAAGGAAAGAAAGCCCAATGGCGCCATCATTGGATGAATTATCAAAAACAAACTCATCAATGGTCATCCTGGAGGATTCGCCAATCCCCAGAACAGAACCGTCTTTCATCAAGACACCCAAGACGGCATCACTACCTGTCTCAATAATATCATTTTGGTAGATGTCGCTGCCGGGCTGAAGTATTTCGCTTGTCCCGTCTGCATGCTGAACTGTCGCCTGCCCTTCCAGACTTTCAATCGTTCCAACGGGCTCCCCTAAATCGGTCCCACTGGTTGTTGATTGCGCGATCTGACCGGGGCCTGCAAGGCGGGCAACAAAGTCGCCACGGACCATTGCTCCATTTTCGTTGACCAAAGGAAGGTAGGGAGTATCAGAAAAATACCCGTCAATAACCAGCTCACGGCCGAACGCATCCTCAAGCTTCAAATCCTGACCATCGCGTGAATAAGCGGCCTCCAGAATGAATGAACCCATGGGAACAGTATGCGCCGCCTCTATTCCGCGCTCAGCTCCTAATCCCAATCCTAGCGGATTAACTGGATCAGACGTTCCAACATCAGTCGTTCCAACTTCAGTTCGATCAATAGCCATAATACCCCCTTGGCAGGAAAACCCACCGGAAAATAACGAAACCAAATTTGTCTATTCGCAGCCCCCCGGAACGAAAAGACAAACTCTCAAAACACGTCTTACTTGCCGTCAAACATCAAAACTGAACGTTACAGTTCCAGGTTCTCCGGGCTCAACTCACCAATGGCGAGCAATACACGATACACAGCCGCTCGCGCTTCATAGGTTGCACCAACCTGAGCAATTCGAGCGTTATAAAATTCGTTCTCTGCATCCAGCACGTTCAGTGCTGTTTCCTTGCCGCCATCCCTGAGGCGTTGGCGAGCAACAAATACTTCCGCGGCAATATTCACCGCGTTCTTCAAAAGATTTTCCCGTTTCCGGGCCGTTTCCAATGCATCCCAAGCAATCCGAACTTCTTCTTCAACTTTCTGCTTCGCAAATTGCAAAGAGGCCAATGACCCACTGTGGCGGGCTGCTGCCTGACCAACCCGAGCGTCAGTCAGAAAGCCTGAAAAAATTTCCCAGTTCAGTTCCAACCCCGTAAAAAAGCTTTTCTCCGTCCCTTTTGTACCATCCACATCCCGTTCCCAGTCATAGCGGGCGACCGCATCAATTGATGGGTAATAATCAGACGAAGCCTGTATTTTCTGGTATTCCGTATTCTCAACCTGAAGCTTCACGCTACGGATCTGCAAATTTGTTTCCACCGCCCGAAGCAAACCGTCATCCAGCGTTGTTGGCATTTTCTCAAGCGGCGGAACCGCATCAAAGACGCCGACATTGTTTGCAGGCTTACCGAACACCTGCAGATAACGAGCTTTCGCCTCTTTCAACAGCCCCTGAAAAGCAACCCGGCGTTCGATCGCCCGTTGCAAGCGGGATTTGGCCTGCAGCACATCCACTTCAATTCCGGCACCGCGCTGAACCCGTTCATCTTCAAGGCGCAATTGCTTTTTCAGCGTGTCTTCATTATCCCGCGCAAGCAAATCGAGGAACTGGAAACGCTCCACATTGAGATACGCAACAACACCTTCATAGATCAGCTGCTGAGTCACAAATGACAACTCAACATCGGCAATGTTCTTTTGCGTTTCAGCAGAACTTATATCCGCTGTTGTTCGTTGACCCTGAAACAGGTTTTGGCGAACTGAGATACCAGCCTTGTATCGGTCAGTATCATAGCGGCCATCCAATGACCTATTATCAGTCGTCTCCCAACCGGCATCGCCGTTAATTGAAACTTTGGGTAAAAAACCTGAATACGCTGCGTCAATTCCCTTTTCAGCGGAAACAATATTTTGTTTCCCGGCTGTTAGTTTGGGGTGATTTTCCAGCAAGTATTTCAGATCTTCCTGCAAGCTATCAGCGATGGCATCAGACCCGGAAACCAATGCCGTACTTAACACTGCTACGCCCACCCCAATGCGAATAATATTCTTACACCCCGTAATCCGAAACTGCATAGTCTTCCCCAAAAGCACAAAAAATCTTGTATTTAGTTTGTTATTATTCCAAATTTTCGAACACTTTTAACTAATATTTAAGAAATATCCAAAAATACGGAACCTGTCCATCACACTTATTGCGGTTATTTTGTTTGCGAAATATAAATACCCGTCCAGCTGTCATCAGGAGGGGTCTTTTTGAACTCGTGTATTCGGTCGAGATACAACCCGTAGAATTTTTCCAACTCTGGGTAAATCGCCTGACATTCAAGAGCTTTCGTTTCGGCCTCGTCCCACGCCCTTGCCCGGTAAAGAGCAAGCATTTCTTCATTTAGGACCTTCAATTGCTCGACACGACTGCCTAAAAAAGCATCATGATGTGCGAGGCTCCCGAAAATCCGGACAGCACGGTCTTTTCCCTTCACCGCGATAACATCCAGCTCCAATAACTCTTGCTGGTCTACTTCCTCATAGGTCTCTTCGCCGACAATAATATCCATTCCATATTGCTTGCATTGCCCTTCGAGGCGGGATGCCAGATTTACTGCGTCGCCTAGAACGGAATAGTCAAAACGCTGGTCGGACCCCATATTACCAACCACACACGGCCCGGTATTCAAGCCGATACCCACCGCAATCTCGGTAAAGGTCCCGCCTTCTTCCTCGGCCCTTAAACGACTGGTTTCATTAACTTCTTTAAGGCGGCGTTGCATTTCCGTAGCGGCATTCAGGGCATTACGGGCATGCGCCTCATCTTCCAGAGGTGCATTCCAGAATGCCATAATACAATCGCCCATATATTTATCGATCGTACCACCATGCTGCAAAATCACATCCGTCATGGGGGTCAGAAACTGATTGATCAGGTCGGTCAAACCAACAGGGTCATCAGAAAATTTTTCTGATATTGCCGTAAAGCCCCGAATGTCACAGAAAAGAAACGTCATCCTGCGCACCTCTCCTCCGAGATGGAGACTATCGGGAGAATCCGTGAGTTTATTAACCATTTCCGGGGAAAGATAATGGGAAAAGGCGCTTCTGATCTGACTGCGCTGTTGTTCTGCGGACCGGAAGCCCGAATAGACAAGCGCGATATACATAAACGTAACGGCGCCCATCAGGAAGGTTACATCCATCAAAATCGACATTTCAATATACAAATAGGCCGAACATATAACGGCCAGACCAACCGCAAAAAGGACAGAAAAAAATGTCGTTCTGGCTCCGAAACGAGGAACAAATACAATTAATAGGAGCCCGAACACGAGAATCACCAGCCATTCGACCGCTCGCATGAGGTCACCGCGATACAGAAAATCACCTTCAAAAACCGTTTTCAGCATTTGCGCATGAACTTCAACACCGGGCACTACAGAATTCACCGGGGTCGACCGCAAATCCTTGAGCCCTGTTGCACTGGTGCCGACCAGAACGAGCTTTCCCGCTATCTCGGCGGAACCAATCTTGCCTTGCAAAATATCCACCGCAGGAAAGTAGTTTGCGTCATCAAATTTGGAATATCGGATCCACATGCGCCCATAACCGTCAGTCGGAATAAGCGAGCGGGCAATAACAACGCCTTCGACACCAGACGGATTTGACTTGACCAGAATATTGCGACCGGTTGCAACGCGCAGCATCTCCAGACCAAGGATTGGAATGAGTTTGTCCCCGACCCTGTTCAACAGTGGAATACGTCGGATAATACCATCAAAATCGCTATCGAGTGAGAAGTTGGAATACCCAGCCGCGGCAGCCTCCAACACATCAACATTCCCCACATATTGCGCCGCGGGCTTTACGAATTTCTTTGGATTTACACCAATAAAATTAATACTGGGCATTCGTTCCAGGGTGTACGTTTGAAGGACTGAGGGATCATTGCTGATAAATCCGCCAAGCACCACGCGACTATTCGCGATTGCCGCCGCAAAATTCTCATCGCTCCCCTTCATTTTAGAAAGTCTTTTCCGCGTTTCCGCATCCAACCCCTTCAATTGATTTGCCAGAACAGGCGGCGACAAACGATCTGGTTCAGGGAACACAATATCAAAGCCGATCACAACGGCGCCCGCCTCGGTCAGCTTGGTAATCAGATCCGCAAGAACATCTCTCGACCAGGGCCACTGGCCCAGCGCACCAATACTTTTCTCATCAATATCAACCACAACAACAGGAGACACCGTCTTTTCTATTCGCGGGGCGATCCGTTGGTAGATGTCAAAGGATCGGTTGCGAATACCTTCAATGAAAGGGGTGTTCAGATATTGCAGGTACAGAATTGAAAGCAGAATGGCCCAGGCAAATTTCTTCCCGAGAGAGCCAGCGAAAACATCATAAAGACCATAGAAAAAGCGCACGAAGATATTTCTTTTTTTTGCACCGCTTTTATCCGACATTCTAGCGTTCCCTAAAACTTTCGTGGCGCATCTTCAGAACAGGTTGCAGCAGATATTGCATTACCGATTTTGACCCGGTATGGACATCCACCATGGCTTGCATGCCCGGCGTTACAAGGAGCTGATCAACCTTGTCAGCATCCCCTGTCTCTGTTTCCACAATAACCTTGAAAAATGTTTCTCCATCCGATGTTGTTGTGGAATCCGCCGCAATGTTTGAAACACGCCCGGACAAACCCCCATATGTAAAGAAATCATAAGCGGTCAGTTTCACGGTAACCTGCTGACCGACCTCGATAAACGCACGATCGGCCGGGTTTAGTTTTGCCTCAACAACAAGAATATCGGAAGACGGGACAATATCCATGATCGCATCCCCCGGCCGGACAATGCCGCCAAGTGTGTTGATCCGCAGGTTTTTAACAATCCCGTCAATTGGACTGCGAACAGTTGTGCGTGTCACCTGTTCACCCGCCGTTACCAATAGCTCTCGTAAACGAGCAATTTCAATTTCGGTTTTACTCAATTGCTCTTGGGCATCCCGGATAAAATTCAGCTTCTCTTCCTGTACTTTTTCCGAAAATTCAGAGGCCGCCGCTTTCGCCCGGGGTATGGAGGGGCCCAGTATCTTGAGTTCCCCTTCCAGTCGGGTCAGCGCTATTTCCAATTCAAGATGCTCAATTTTGGGGGTTAAATTGGCCGACAGCAATTCTTTGGACATAGAAAACTTCCGCCGGGCCACTTCCAGATCGGCCTGAATTGCTTTTTTCTTGATCTGTAATTGATCCACATCCAGCTTTTTCTGCTGTGCTTTGTCCTCTAGAATTTTAAGCTTTGATTTGTGTTGGGCAAGCCGGGTTCGGTGGATATTTTTCTCCGCCTCCAGCACGGCTTTTACAACTTCGTCCGTTATCTTTGGATAATTGGGCGCACTATTTTCGCTTTCCGCTATCAAGCGGGCTCGCTTGATCAACAGCCCCTGCAATTGGGCGTTCAGTGCTTTTTCATTGATTGCATTGATGGCCAGATCCAAATGCATCAGCGGATCCCCCTCCTGAACCAGCTGCCCTTCCTTGACGAAAATCTTTTCGACAATGCCGCCTTCCAGATGCTGAATAACCTTCACCTGGTCTCTAGGCACAACTTCACCAGGCAAAACAGCAACCTCTTCAAAAATGGCATATTGCGTCCAGATTACGAACGCCGAAATCATTCCGATCGCCAGCAGACCAGCCCATCGCCAAGCGGAGAGAGGATATTTACGTTCCAGTTCAGCGTAATTGCTCATGCGCCCCAGGCCTCACTCTTACCGCCTATTTTCGGGTCTTTTCCGTTGCTGTCGCCATTTGCCGTCATTTGGCGGGATTTTTGGTCAATCGCTTTCAACACATCATCTCGAGGCCCGCTCAGAATAATGCGTTTGCGGTCTACCAGATGAAGATAATCAGTTGCCCCCAATAAAATCGGTGAATGCGAAATGACGATAATTGTCGCCTCTTCGGATAAAGTCTTCAACAGATCGCGAAAGGCGTTTTCAGCCTGTCTGTCAAGGCTCGCAGTCGGCTCATCAAACAGAAGAACGGCTGGCTTGCCGACCAGAACCCGCGCTATCGACAATCGCTGCCGGATACCACCGGACAGGGCAGAGCCCGCCTCGCCGACATCGGTCCCATACCCGTCGGGAAAGTTGGAAATCATCTGATGGATGCCGACTTTTGAACAGGCTTCTATTATTTCCGCATCAGAAATATCATCCCGTAGTCCGGCAATATTTTCCCGAATACTGCCTTGCAGCATAACCGTTTCCTGCGGAACATACCCGATCCATTGGGATAGCTGCGACCGAGTAAACTGGCTGATATCTGCCCCATCCAGCAAAACTCGCCCGTCTTCTGGCATGTACAGTCCTTTTAACAGCTTGGCCAGCGTACTTTTACCACCCCCATTGGGACCCATAAGCATATGAACGGCGTTTGATTTAAAGTCCACAGACAGATTTTCCAGAACCGGCTCTCCGTCAGAAGCATATTTAAACGTGATATTCTCAGCCTTCATATGCCCTGTCGGCTGGTCCGGGAAAATGGTTTCCACCTCTCTTTCCGTTGGCATCTTCATGACCTCGGTCAAGCGGGTCATGGATTGACGAAAAGACGCAAAGTTTTTCCAGGCGCCGACCAACTGACTAAACGGGCTGATCACCCGATTTGACAGCATATTGGCCGCGATCAAGGCACCGATGCTCAGTTCCTGATTAATAATGGCCAGCGCACCAAAACTGGTAATAACCACAGTTGTTGAAAGGGTCAGAACCGTTCCCGCATTGATAAAACCGTCCTGACGAACGCCGCGCTTTAAAGACTGTTCAACCGTATCTGCAAACACGGCTTCTGACATTTTCGCCAACCCACGGTCTAGAGATAACGCCTTCACCGTCCCCCGGCTGCCGATCATATCGCCGATAATAGAGTCCCGGCTGCGCCGACTGTTCTTCTCGGCATCGCTGGCTTTGGCGACCATCTTCCCGGAAATAGCCGCCAGCAAGATAAAAATTGGGATAAAAGACAGAAAGACCCAGGCGATAGGTTTGGCAATTATAAAAATCAGAACAATGAATAAAATGGCAAAGGGTAAATCCACCAGCAGCAGGAAAGGCGGACCCGCGACAGTATTTCGCACTGTGTCCGTATCGCGGAAAAGTCCTAACCAGTAACTGGAAGACCGACTTTCCAGATGACGCAAGGGCAACGCCCAGATCTTTTTCATCAATAAGTCGGAAAGGCCCATATCCAATCGCAGCGCGACACGTTGGATAAGCCTGCTTCTTATTTGGCGCAGTAAAAAATCAAAAAGAAGGGCCAGTGCAACACCGCCCACGAGTCCCTGAAGTGTTGCGATATTTCCAAAAGCAACGACCCGGTTATACACTTGCAGAACAAACAGCGGAATAACAAGCGCCAGTATGTTGACGAAAAAAGAGTAGAAAATAAGCTCAATAAGCTGTGGCCGGATCGTCTGACGTATTGCCGCAAACCATCGGGTACCTCCAACCATTTCCACCCCTTTCAGCCAGACTATAGAACATTCAAGCCTAGTTAATCATATCGACAGACCTTTGAACAATTTTGGTTTTTTAAGCGGTCTGCAATTCCCAATTATAGGTTAACTAACATTATTGACGCCAAATCAGCAAACATTACAAAACACTTTAGAATATATATACTACTCATATAAGAGAACTGTGGCAAACAGGAGGGTCTTGACGAGATCTGGCTCCCACTCTTTCCGGGATAAGCTTTGCCTTATTTAAGAAGAACGAACAGGACATAAATGCGGTATCTGGGTCTGATCATAATCCTTTTTGTTGTCTCTGGCTGTTCTACTTCTCAAGAACCACAGCCATTTGATCCAACCCGCCCCAAGGCCCACCACATCCAAGGCGGCTTTCGTAATCTTTATCTGGATGACACCCAAAAAGCGGGTTTTTTTGACTTTTTGTTCAAAGTTCGTTTGCAAAGCGACTGGCCTGATGAAAACGCGTTGGCAAAGATGCCGCCGACACCCCGTGTTTCGGCCGATATTGCATCGATCACCTCTCCACCCAACAAGGATTTACAAGTCACCTGGATCGGCCATTCGACATTGTTAATACAATTTGACGGGATCAACATCCTAACCGACCCCATGTTTTCTGAACGCGCTTCCCCATTTTCCTTTGCCGGTCCAAAACGGTATACCGCACCGGCCTTATCCATTGATCAGCTGCCTGACATTGATGCCGTGATTATCAGCCACAATCACTACGATCATATGGACCTTGCGACCATCCAAGCCATTGGGAATACGACGAAATGGCTGGTTCCTTTGGGAAATGCCCGCCTTTTGCAAGAGGTTGGAATAACCAATGTGA